>NZ_JBJURH010000001.1:0-674640 GCF_046098215.1 Streptomyces sp. Da 82-17 | reverse complement strand
TATTTTTCGTCCCAACCGAAATGGGTCACTCTCTGAACGCAATTCACAGGCGGCCTGAAGCCTTCAAGGCGAGATAGGCATCTGCCAGAGCCGGCGCCAATTCACTCGGGGGCGCATCGATCACTGTTACGCCGTGGCGTGACAGGCGTTCTGCGGTACGCCGACGTTCCTCTTGAGCCTGTGCTGCTGCGGCAGCTCCGTATACGGCTTCCGCATTTCCTCGGCCAGCGGCCATGTGATCGACCTGGGGGTCTGAAACAGATGCCGCGATAACTGCATGGCGCTTCGTGAGTTGAGGCAGCACAGGGAGAAGGCCTTCTTCCATAGGAGCTGCATCAAGGCTGGTGAGAAGTACGACCAGAGAGCGCCGCGGGGCAGTCTTCAGGACTGTGGCGGCCAGAGTTCTTGCATCGGTTTCGACGAGCTCCGGTTCGAGGGCAGCCAGGGAGTTGACCAGCGCGGGCAGGAGTTCGTTCGCAGTTCGGCCCTGAACGAGGGTGCGGATCCGCCTGTCATAGGCCAGGAGATCGACGCGGTCGCCCGCCCTGGTGGCCAGGGCCGCTAGTAGGAGTGCCGCGTCCATCGATGCGTCGAGGCGAGGTGCGTCACCCACGCGGCCGGCTGACGTGCGGCCGGTGTCTAGGACCAGGAGGATGTGGCGGTCCCGTTCGGGACGCCAGGTGCGTACGGCGACGGCCGATTGGCGGGCGGTGGCTCGCCAATCGATGGACCTCGTGTCATCGCCGGGAACGTAGTCGCGGAGGCTGTCGAACTCTGTGCCCTCGCCGCGAGTCAAGACGCTGGTGCGACCGTCGAGTTCGCGCAGACGGGACAGCTTTGACGGCAGGTGCTTGCGGCTGTGGAACGCCGGCAGGACGCGGAGTGTCCAAGGGATTTTGTGGCCGCCTTGGCGCGCGATGAGGCCCAGAGGGCCGAGGGAACGGACCGTGACACGTTCTGCCTGGTGGTCACCACGGCGGGATGGGCGGAGTCTCGTCGTGATCCTGCGTCGCTCGCCGGGCGGGACCATGAGGCGTTGACGGGAGGCCGTGGGCTCCTTGCCGGGCAGCTGGCTGCTGGGCGGCCACGCATCGCGAAGCCGGGCGCGGAGCGGGCGTCTTGATGGGTTCGCAACGTTCAGGGAGACCTCGGCGTCCTCGCCAAGTCGAACATTTGTGTCACCGGATCGAGTGAAACGGAGCCTTCGCACTGGCGCGGCGAGGGCGTAGTCGCACATCATTGCCAGTGCGAGAGGGGAATTGACGGCGAGAATCCCTGTCCAGCTCGGCTCGATGAAGCCGACAGGGATCGTGCCGATGGCCGCGAGAAGAGCGGCGCGTCCTGTGGGGACCATGAGCAGTGGCCTCAGCGGGGTACGGGGACGTTGGTGAGGATCGCGCTGATCACAGAGTCAGCGGTGACTCCCTCCATCTCGGCCTCGGGACGCAACTGAACCCGGTGTCGCAACGTAGGCAGAGCAAGAGCTTTCACATCGTCCGGGATCACGTAGTCCCGACCAGTGAGCCAAGCCCAGGCGCGTGCAGTGGCCAGCAAAGCAGTAGCCCCACGGGGCGAGACGCCGAGAGTGAGAGACGGCGATTCGCGGGTGGCGCGGCAGATGTCGACAACATAGCCGGTGATCTCAGGGGAGACGGACGTCTTGGCGACCGATACGCGGGCCGCTTCAAGGTCTGCAGGGCCGGCAACGGGCCGGACGCCCGCCGCCTGAAGGTCTCGCGGATTGAAGCCGTCCGCGTGGCGGGTCAGTACGGCGATCTCGTCCTGCCGTGATGGAAGCGCGACGTTGAGCTTGAGGAGGAAGCGGTCGAGCTGGGCCTCGGGAAGGGGGTAAGTGCCCTCGTACTCGACCGGGTTCTGAGTTGCTGCGACGAGGAACGGCTCTGGAAGCGGGCGAGGCGTGCCGTCGACCGTGACCTGACGCTCCTCCATCGCCTCCAGGAGGGAGGACTGCGTCTTCGGCGGGGTGCGGTTGATCTCGTCGGCCAGCAGGAGATTCGTGAACACCGGGCCAGGCTGGAAGGAGAACTCCGCAGTACGCGCGTCATAGACGAGGGAACCGGTGACGTCGCTGGGCATCAGGTCGGGAGTGAACTGGACGCGCTTGGTGTCGACGTCGAGAGCAGCCGACAGGGCCCGCACGAGGAGAGTCTTGGCGACGCCAGGGACGCCCTCGAGCAGGACGTGACCTCGGCACAGCAGAGCGACCACAAGGCCCGTGACGGCAGGGTCCTGGCCGACCACGGCCTTGGCGATCTCGGTGCGCAGAGCCTCCAGGGAGGAACGGGCGGCGTCCGCGTTCCCTGCGGAGTCTGCGATCGGGGCGCTCATGAGGTGCGTACCTCTCTTTCGAGGGCGTCGAGTCGGTCGGCGAGAGTGATCAGAGCAGCGTCGTCGGGAGGGGGAGACCCGAAGAGGAGATCAGGCAGATCGGCGTAGCTGTCGGGGAGTTGGGCGGACACGGCAGGGAGCAGCGTCTCCGGGGCGTGGGCGCGGGCCTGCGGGACGCCTACAAGTGGGGCCAGGCGAATGCGGGTGGCGGAGCGAAGAGCCTTCGCGGCGCGGTCGCGTGCCCTGGCCTTGCTGTACAGGCGGGCCCTGCCCTCCACGGCTTCGGAGGCGCGGATCGTCACGGGAAGGCGTTCCTGCACCAAGGGGCCGAAGCGGCGGCCGCGCCAGAGGGCGGCAAGTACGGCGGCGACCGTGAGCTGCAGGGCACCCCAGCTCCAGCCGGACGGAATGAGGTCGAAGAAGCTGCGGTCGCCGTCCGCGGCGGCCGAAGAGTCACTGAGCGAGGGGAGGTACCAGACGAGATGCGGGCGGGAGCCGAGGAGTTGAAGGGCGAGGGACGCGTTGCCGTGCTCGTCGAGGCGGTCGTTGTAGAGGATGTCCGGGGCGCCGAGGAGGACGGTGTCCCCGGAGCCGGACGGAATGCGAAGGAGGGTGGGGAGGCCTTCGCTCGTGTAGCAGGACGTGGTGGCCGTGAGGGTCGAGTCGTAGCGGATGCCGCCGGTGTCGGCGCTGCCTGCCCGGCGGGCCTCGGGGAGGGAACAGGCGGGCTTGAGCGTCGTCTTGTCGCTTGGCTGCATGGCGCTGACACCAGGTGCGAGACCTGGGAGGGAGGGCTTCCCGGGGGCCACCAGGACAGTGCGGCCGGACGAGCGCTTCGTCGCGGAGCGGAGGGCCGACTGCTGCTTCTTCGTGAGCAGGTCGGGGTTGGCGATCAGCAGAGTGGTGTCCGGGCCCGCGGCTGCGGCGGCGGCCTTGCTCGTGGTGACCACGCGGGTGGATACGTCCCGGTCGGCGAGGAGTTCGGCCACAGCTCGGCTGCCGTAAGGGTCTGCCGCGCGGGGGTCGAGCCGGCCGTGGTGGCCGCCCGAGCGGATGGCGGCGATGGCGATGCCGGCGGCGAGCAGGACGACGAAGCCGAGGAGGAGCCCGCGCGTACGGGCCCACACCTGGCGAGGAGTTGTGGAGACCGAGGTGGAGGCGGCGGCTTCGGTCATTCGGCGGCCCCTGGAGAGGGGGCGAGGACGGGCTGGGTGCGTTCGATGTCCCGGTCGAGGTCGGCGATCCGGCGATACGCGCGCTCGTCGGCGCTGCGTCCGCCGTACGTGACGTCGTCGAAGTCGCGGGCTGCCGTGTGCAGTCCGGCCTCGTGGGAGGGCAAGGAGCGGGCGGCCTCGGAAGCGGCTTCGTCGGCGGTGCGGCCGGGCCGGGGATCGAGGAGGGCGCGCTCTTCGAGGGAGCGTACGACGGCGCGCATGCGTTCCTGCAGGGCCTGGCTCCACTGCTGGTCCGCTGCGTGGGCCTCGGCGGCCGCGCGGTGCTCGGCGGCGCTGCGGGGGCGGTCGTCGAAGACGGGGGCGGAGGACGACGGGGCGCGGTGGGGAGTCCCCAGGCGCCACCACAAGGCGCCCAGGAGGAGCAGCACGACCAGGACGAGCACGACGACTCCGACGGCGCCGCCGGGAGTTGCCCCCGCGGCGGCGTCGAAGAGGTCGCCGACCCACTCCCAGAAGCGGTCGAGGGCTCGCTGGAGGAGGCTCGGATCGTTCTCGTGGTACATCGGCCTGGACAGTTCGCGCTCCGCGGCTTCCCGTGCCGGAACGCGCTCGATGGTGACCGGCGGTTCGTCGCCGGACAGCGGCAGCACGACCCCCGCCCCGTGGAATCCCCCCGCCGTCGTCACCGCATCAACTCCCGGGTGTGGTGCCGGGGGAGGGGGAGCCGTAGCCCTGGACGCCGGCGGCGCGGGCCAGCTCCAGGTCGAGGGCCTCGCGGCGGATCCGCAGATCGATGTACAGGAGCACCGAGACGCCCGCAGTGATGGGGAAGGCGAGCATGGAGCCGATGACGGAACCGATGCCCGTGATGATCAGGAACGTCCAACCGACGTTCCCGGCACCGCTGTTGAGGAACCCGCTGACTCCGTCGCCGCTGAGGGCCACGGCGACGGCGGTGAACGGGATCAGGATGACCGACACCACGATGTTCACGAGGATCGCCGCCAGCAGCTGGATGCCGAAGACCCGCCACCACGAGCCCTGGACGAGCTTCGCGGAACGGCCGAGGGCCTTGCGTACGGTCTGCTTCTCCAGCATCAGCGCGGGCGAGGAGAGGGAGAACCGGACCATCAGCCAGATGGTGACGATCAGTCCGCCGAGCCCGCCCAGGAGCGCGAGCGACGTACCCGCCCGACCGGCGCCCGCGATGGCGACGAGGATGCCGGGCAGGGTGCCGACGGTGACGATGGCGGCGGCCAGCAGGGGCAGCAGGAAGGTGAGCCCGAGAAGACGCGGGAGCTGCGGCCGGGCGTCGCGCCAGGCCTCACCGGTGGTCACCGGCTTACCCAGGACGGCGCGGCTGGTGACCATGGTGAGCAGCGCGGTGACGACGAAACTGCCGAGCAGGGACACCAGGAGGATGACGCCGGAGTCGAGGAGCGTGGTGGTCAGGGCGTTGGTGAGCTCCTCGACCGTGGCGCTCGGGTCGCTGAGGGCGTCGGTGGTGGCCTGCGAGTTGAGGACGAGGCCCTGCAGCAGGACGACGATCAGCTCCGTGACCAGGGCCACGGCGAGGGAGATGCCCAGGACGGTGCGCCAGTGGGCGCGCATCGTGGAGACGGCTCCGTCGAGGATCTCGCCGACGCCGAGCGGGCGGAGCGGGATGACGCCGGGCTTCGCCGCGGCAGGCGGTGCGCCCCAGCCTCCGCCGCCCCAGCCACCGCGCGGCTGACCGGGCTGGCCGGGAGGCCCACCGGGGCCGCCGCCCCAACCGCCCTGACCACCCGGGCCGCCCGAGGGCGGGGGCGTCTGGCCAGGGCCGGGAGCGCCGGGCGCCGACCACTGGGCGGGCGGAGGCTGTTCCTTGGACCACTTGGAGCTCGGCCCGTCCTGAGGGGCGGTCGGCTCGGCGGGGCGGGGAGTCTCCCCGTCCGGTCCTTCGGAGGGGGTGGATCCGGGCGAGGCCCAGCCCGGAGTGTCGTTCATCGTCGCTCCTTCACGGTGCACGACCGCGGTTGCGGCGGCAGGTTGGCTGCCATCGTGCCACGGTGTGCTCGTTCGGGGACGGGGTGCTGGATGAGCTGCTTACCTTCAATTGTCCGACAGGGAAAGGGCAGACTGGGCGGATGGCTGATCAGTACGCGCAATCCCACGAGGACGGCGGGCGGATACGGATCCCTTCGATCCGCTGGGACTCCTCGCCTCAGGGGCCGGTGGTGGTCCTGCTCGACCAGACCCGGCTGCCGACCGAGGAAACCGAGCTGGCGTGCAAGGACGTGCCGGCGCTGGTGCAGGCGATCCGGTCGCTGGCCGTGCGGGGAGCGCCGCTGCTCGGGATCGCCGGTGCGTACGGGGTCGCGCTCGCCGCCGCGCGGGGGCACGACGTGGACGAGGCGGCCGAGGCGCTCGCGACGGCGCGGCCCACGGCGGTGAACCTGGCCCGTGGAGTGCGCCGGGCGCAGGCCGCGTACCGAGCCGCCGTCGTGAGCGGAGCCGGGCAGCCGGAAGCCGCGGCCAGAGCGCTGGCCGAGGCGAAGGCGCTGCACGCGGAGGACGCGGACGGAAGCCGACGGATGGCCGAGCACGGCTTGGCGCTGCTCGACGAGCTGCTGGCGGCCGGAGGCTCCGCTCCCGGAAGCCGCCCGGCGGCCGGGGGCCACTCAGTGGCGGGCTCCGCGCGCACAAGCGGCCCGGCATCCGGAGGCGGCGGCTACCGGATCCTCACGCACTGCAACACCGGCGCCCTGGTCTCCGGCGGCGAGGGCACCGCGCTGGCCGTGGCGCTCGCCGCGCACAGGGAGGGGCGGCTGCGGCGGCTGTGGGTGGACGAGACGCGGCCGCTGCTGCAGGGCGCCCGGCTCACGGCGTACGAGGCGGCGCGGCACGGCATGCCGTACACGTTGCTGACGGACAACGCGGCGGGTTCGCTGTTCGCTGCGGGGGAGGTGGACGCGGTGGTGATCGGGGCGGACCGGATCGCGGCCGACGGTTCGGTGGCGAACAAGGTGGGGAGCTATCCGCTCGCCGTGCTCGCCCGCTATCACCACGTGCCGTTCATCGTGGTGGCGCCGGTCACGACGGTGGATCCGGATACGCCCGGCGGGGCCGCGATCGAGGTCGAGCAGCGGGCGGGACAGGAAGTGACGGAGGTCATGGTGCCGCCGCTGCCGGGGGTCGGCGGGGTGCCGGAAAGCCGCTCTGTGGCGCCCGCGGGGACGCGGGCGTACAACCCGGCGTTCGATGTGACGCCGCCGGAGCTGGTGACGGCGATCGTCACCGAGTACGGGGCCGTCTCGCCGGTGACCGCCGACGGGCTCGTGGAGCTGTGTGACAGGTCACGCCAGGTAACGATTAGCTAATGGGATGATGTCAGTCATGAAGGGACGAGTCCTTGTCGTCGACGACGACACAGCACTGGCCGAGATGTTGGGCATCGTGCTCCGTGGTGAGGGTTTTGAGCCGTCGTTCGTAGCTGATGGCGACAAGGCGCTGGCTGCCTTCCGTGAGACCAAGCCGGATCTGGTGCTGCTCGATCTGATGCTGCCCGGTCGGGACGGCATCGAGGTGTGCCGCCTGATCAGGGCGGAGTCCGGGGTGCCGATCGTGATGCTCACGGCGAAGAGCGACACCGTCGATGTGGTGGTGGGCCTCGAGTCGGGCGCCGACGACTACATCGTGAAGCCGTTCAAGCCCAAGGAGCTGGTGGCCCGTATCCGGGCCAGGCTGCGCAGGTCGGAGGAGCCGGCGCCGGAGCAGCTGGCGATCGGTGACCTGGTGATCGACGTGGCCGGTCACTCCGTGAAGCGGGACGGCCAGTCGATCGCGCTGACGCCGCTGGAGTTCGACCTGCTGGTGGCGCTGGCCAGGAAGCCGTGGCAGGTGTTCACGCGTGAGGTGCTCCTCGAGCAGGTGTGGGGCTACCGGCACGCGGCGGACACGCGCCTCGTGAACGTGCATGTGCAGCGGCTGCGCTCGAAGGTCGAGAAGGACCCCGAGCGCCCGGAGATCGTCGTGACGGTCCGCGGTGTCGGCTACAAGGCCGGACCCAGCTGACATGTCCCGGGACAGTGCCGCTTCGGCGCCCGGGGAGCCGGGGAACCGCCAGGGGCGGCCGGTGAGCCCGACAGGGCGCACCCCCCGGTTCGGGCGGCTGATCGACGGTGGGCTGCTGCTGCAGGACGGTGTGCAGGGCAGCCCGGTGTTGCGGCTGTTCTCCCGCTGGGTGCGGCGACCGCTGCTGCCGGTGATGCGGCTGTGGCGGCGCAACATCCAGCTGCGGGTCGTCGCGGCCACCCTGGTCATGTCGCTCGGAGTGGTCCTGCTGCTCGGCTTCGTGGTCATCGGGCAGGTGCGCAACGGCCTGCTCGACGCCAAGGAGAAGGCTGCACAGATCCAGGCGACCGGCGGTTTCAAGGTCGCCCAGGAGAACGCGGCGGACAGTCAGGGCGCGGGCGCCGGCGGCGCCGCCAACAACATGGGCAAGCAGAACGCGGTCCTGTGGCGCTCCGACCTGGTCACGCAGCTGTCGAGCGGCGGCCAGAGCGCGTTCCACGTGGTGGCGCTCGCCGCGGGCAGTGACGCCGGACGGGGCCGCGGACCGCGTGCCTCCGGTTACGTCGACGCGCTGAAGAGCGTCCCGAACGAGCTGCGCACGCAGGTCGACCGAGCCGACGGCGCGTACCAGAGCTTCTCCCGGATCGTGTACACGGAGTCGGGGCCGGACCCGGTCGCCGGCCTTGTCGTCGGCAAGCGGCTGACGGACATCAACAACGATCCGTACCAGCTGTACTACCTCTTCCCGCTGACGCAGGAGGAGAAGTCGTTGAGCCTGGTCAAGGGCACCTTGGCCACGGCCGGGCTGTTCGTGGTGGTGCTGCTCGGGGCGATCGCGTGGCTGGTCGTGCGGCAGGTCGTCACGCCGGTGCGGATGGCGGCGGGGATCGCGGAGCGGCTGTCCGCCGGGCGGCTCCAGGAGCGGATGAAGGTCACCGGCGAGGACGACATCGCCCGGCTCGGCGAGGCCTTCAACAAGATGGCGCAGAACCTGCAGCTGAAGATCCAGCAGCTGGAGGACCTGTCGCGGATGCAGCGCCGGTTCGTCTCGGACGTGTCGCACGAGCTGCGTACGCCGCTGACGACGGTACGGATGGCCGCCGATGTCATCCATGAGGCGCGGGTGGACTTCGACCCGGTCACCGCGCGGTCGGCGGAGCTGCTCGCGGACCAGCTGGACCGGTTCGAGTCGCTGCTCGCGGACCTGCTGGAGATCAGCCGCTTCGACGCGGGCGCAGCGGCGCTCGAGGCGGAGCCGACGGACCTGCGGGACGTCGTACGGAGAGTGGTCGGCGGCGCCGAGCCGCTGGCGGAGGCGAAGGGCGGCCGGATCCGGGTCGTCGGCGACGAGCAGCCGGTCGTGGCGGAGGCGGACGCGCGCCGCGTGGAGCGGGTCCTGCGCAACCTCGTGGTGAACGCGGTGGAGCACGGCGACGGCAAGGACGTGGTCGTACGCCTCGGCGCTGCGGGAGGCGCGGTCGCGGTCGCGGTGCGGGACTACGGCGTGGGCCTGAAGCCGGGGGAGGCGACGCGGGTCTTCAACAGGTTCTGGCGCGCCGACCCGGCACGCGCGCGTACGACCGGTGGCACGGGTCTCGGCCTGTCCATCGCGCTCGAGGACGCGCGGCTGCACGGCGGCTGGCTGCAGGCCTGGGGTGAGCCCGGCGGCGGTTCGCAGTTCCGCCTGACGCTGCCGCGCACCGCGGACGAGGCCCTGCGAGGCTCCCCGATACCGCTGGAGCCGGACGACTCGCGCCGCAACAGCGCCCGCAAGGAAGCGGGCCGTACGGCCGACGGTGAGCAGGGCAAGCAGGCGACGGTGCCGGCCCAGCCGGTGGCCGAGCGCGCGCCGGTGGCCGTGCCGCCGACCGCGTCGACGCTGCTCGCGCCCCCGCCCAGCGCGGACCCGACGGCGCTGCCGGGCAGCGGGGCACGCGTCGTACCGCGGCAGGTCGGCGCACCGGAGACGTCAACGGCCCCCGTAGCCAAGTCGGTTGAGGCAAAGCCGGAGCCTGAGGCGGAAGCAGCACCAGAGCCGAAGCCTGAGCCGAAGGCAGCGCCGGAGACAGAGCCAGAGGCAGAGCCACAGTCGGAACGCGAAGCACCGGCACCGAGAGCGGCGGAAGAGGAGAGTGCGCGTGGGCGCTGATCGTGGACGGTCCGGGCTCATCCGCTCCTCGCGTACCGCCGTGGTGTTCGCGTGCGCCGCGGTGGTGCTCGCCGGGTGTGCCTCCATGCCGGACAGCGGGGGCGTCGAGCATGTGGACGCCTCGCCGCAGGAACCGCAGGTGCAGGTCTTCGCCGTGCCGCCGCAGAAGGACGCGAGCCCTTCGGAGATCGTCGAGGGCTTCCTCGAGGCGCTGACCAGCGACGATCCGGAGTTCTCGACGGCCAGGAAGTACCTGACCAAGGAGGCGTCGCAGCGCTGGGAGCCGGAGCGGTCCACGACGGTCCTGGCCGACGGCCCCAACACGGACTCGACGCGTACGAGAACGGACCCGGACGGGGACGGCTATCTGTACGCGCTGACGGGCCGGATGATCGGCACGGTCGACGACGAGCACGCGTATCTGTCGGAGCAGGGGCAGTACTCCTCGCTGGTGCATCTCGTCCGGCAGGACGGCGACGAGTGGCGGATCGACGTTCCGCCGAACGGCGTGGTGCTGGCGCAGTCGGACTTCGAGCGCCTCTATCTGCCGGTCAACAAGTACTACTACGCGTCGCCTTCCTCGTCGGACGGCGGCGAGGTGCAGCAGGCGCCGGCGATGGTGGCCGACCCGGTGTACGTCCGCAAGCGGATAGACCCGGTGACGCAGGCGGTGCGTTCGCTGCTCGACGGCCCGACGAACTGGCTCGACAACGTGGCGGACTCCCGCTTCCCGTCGGGCATCGGGCTGAAGAAGGGCGTCAAGTCCCTTGCGCCGGACGACCAGAACTATCTGAAGGTCCCGCTGAACGAGCGGGCGAACGCCGTGAAACCCGACCGCTGCGCGAAGATGGCCGCTCAACTCTTCTTCACCCTCCGGGACTTGACGCCCGCGGGTATCGAGCAGGTGGAGCTGCAGCGCGCCGACGGCCGCAAGCTGTGCGCCCTCGACGCCGACCAGGCCGAGGCCAGCGCGCCCAACCGCTCGCTGAACGGCGCGGACTACCAGTACTTCATCGACGACAAGCACCGCCTGGTGCGGATGCCGAAGAACGACGACGAGGTGGAGCCGGTCCCCGGCCCGCTCGGCAACGGCGAACGGCAACTGCGCTCGGCCGCGGTGTCGCGTGCGGAGGACCGCGCGGCGGGGGTGTCGAACGACGGCCGCTCGCTGTACGTGGGGTCCCTGCTGTCCGACGAACGGCTGGAGAAGACCGAGGTCCGCAGCAGCGCCAAGCAGGAGAAGGACCGCCTGACGAAGCCGAGTTGGGACGGCCGCGGCGACCTGTGGGTGGCCGACCGGAACCCGCGCGACCAGCGACTGCTGTGGCTGGCGCAGGGCGGCGGGAAGCCCGTCGAGGTCAAGGTCGCCGGTCTGGGCGACGCCCGGATCAACGCCGTACGGGTGTCGGCCGACGGAGTGCGCGTCGCGCTGATCGTCGAGCACGACGGCAGGACCGAGCTGAAGATAGGCCGGGTCGAGCGGCAGGGCACGTCCGAGGACCCCGAGGTGTCGGTCGTCGAACTCCGGCCGGGCGCACCACAGATGGAGGACGTCACGGCCATGTCCTGGGCCGGCGGCAGCCGTCTCGTTGTGGTCGGCAAGGAGGCAGGCGGCGTCCAGCAGTTGCAGTACGTGCAGAGCGACGGCTCGGTCGTGCAGGACTCGACGCTGCCCGCGCTCACCGGCGTGACGGACATCGCGGCTTCGGAGGACGAGCGGCTGCCGATGGTCGCCCGCTCCGAGGAGGACGGCATCGTCCGACTGCCTCCGGGCGCGAACTGGCGCCCGGTGGTCAAGGACGGGTCGTCGCCGGTCTATCCCGGCTAGGCGACTGGCGCCAGGCGACTGGCGGCTGGCGACTGTGCTGCTCGGACGACTTCGCGGTTTGACGGTACGTCAAATCCCGTCACCCTAAGCCTACTTGGGATCCTCGCTCGGCTTCTGACCTGCGATTTCGACGCCCTCCCGGAAGTTATCCACAGGGGTGGCGGGGAGCTCGCCGCCTTGGCAGAGTGAACGGCATGCGGGGTTGGTGGCGCGACCTCGCCGACCTGGTGCTGCCCGCCGACTGCGCGGGCTGCGGGCGGCCCCGGACCCTCCTGTGCGACACCTGCCGGGCAGCGCTGTACGGCAGCGAGCCACGCCGTGCGCGACCCAACCACGAGCCGGCCGGACTGCCGGTGGTGCACGCGGCCGCGCCCTATGCGGACACGGTGCGCACCATCCTGCTCGCCCACAAAGAGCGGGGCGCCCTGGCACTGGCGGAGCCACTGGGCGCCGCCCTCGCAGGCGCGGTGAGTGCGGGGACCGGCCACGGCATCAGGCGCGGCGCGGATGAGGCGCGGGATACGTGGGACGTGTGGGACGACGAGAACGGGGGACACGGTGGAACCAACAGGGACGCCTCCGACGGAACCAGCGGGGGTTCCCATGGCGGTGCATATGGGGGTGCCTATGGGGGTGGTGCGTACGAATCGGAGGACCCGGTCCTGTCGGAGGACCCGGTCCTGCTGGTGCCCATGCCGTCGGCCGGGCGGGCCGTCGCCGCGCGCGGGCACGACTCAGTGCGGCGGATCGCCCGCGCCGCCGCGCGCGAGCTGCGGCGCACGGGCATCGGGGCCCAGGTGCTCCCCGCACTGCGACAGCGGCGCACCGTCGCGGACCAGTCGGGGCTCAACTCCCGGCAGCGGATGGCGAACATGAGCGGCGCGCTGGAGGTCGTGCCGGGCGCGGAACGGCTCCTCGCGGGCCGCAGCGTGGTCCTGGTCGACGACCTGATGACGACAGGCGCATCCCTGGCGGAAGGAGCCCGCGCTCTTGCCGCCGCAGGGACGCGAGTACGTGTGAGGAGAACACAAGTAACCCGAGCCGGAGGACAAGCCGGGTCGCGGGCAGCAAGTCGGGGCGGAACAGTGGATACAAGCGCACCCAACGCCCTGGCGGGAGCACCGAGAACGATCGAACACCGAGGAATGTTCCGGCTGCGCGCGGCGGTGATCGCCACTTCTCCGGATTCCTTCGAAATAAACCGGAACTGAGCGAGAACTTGCATCGTTGCAGGTAGTGAGAGTCGAAATACACCTGAACGGAGGTACGCCGCAGTAGAGGGTGACGACATCCGTCCGGGCGAGATATGTTCGGTTGTGAGGAAAGGCCAGCCGCCTGACCTCGTATATCGGAATGCTGGTGCGTGGATTTTCCGCAATCACCCGCACCGGTGGGGTGGAGATCTTGCCCATGGGGGAGGAGGAGGTGGAAGTCACCGAGTCCGTGACTCCGGGGTCACACCGGAGTCTGGTGCAAAAGGGAGACGCTCCGCCCAAGACCGCGGAGCGATCCGGGAACGGAGTTCTGCGTGGACATCGTCGTCAAGGGCCGCAAGACAGAGGTGCCCGAGCGGTTCCGCAAGCACGTGGCCGAGAAGCTGAAGCTGGACAAGATCCAGAAGCTCGATGCCAAGGTCATCAACCTCGACGTCGAGGTGTCCAAGGAGCCCAATCCGCGACAGGCCGACCGTTCTGACCGCGTAGAGATCACTCTGCGCACGCGCGGCCCGGTGATCCGGGCAGAGGCCTCGGCCAGCGATCCGTACGCTGCGCTCGACCTGGCCCAGGAGAAGCTGGAAGCACGACTGCGCAAGCAGCACAGCAAGCGCTCCACGCGCCGTGGCAACGGCCGACTCTCCGCGGCCGAAGTGGCCGACCGAGTCCCCGGCGCAGCCACCCTCAACGGCGACGGCACGCCCGTCCCGGCCGAAGAGGAAGAAGGCGTACCGACGAAGCGGATCGGTTCCCTCGAGATCCAGGGCGACGGCCCCATCGTCGTACGCGAGAAGACCCACGTCGCGACACCCATGTCACTCGATCAGGCGCTCTACGAGATGGAGTTGGTCGGGCACGACTTCTACCTGTTCGTCGACTCCGAGACCAAGGAACCCAGCGTCGTCTACCGACGCCACGCCTACGACTACGGCGTCATCCACCTCAGCACGGACCCGATGGTGTCGAAGGCCCAGTCGACCGCGCCCGGCGGCTCGCTCGGCGGCTGACCCTCGATGACAGCGACGGTGGTGCCCCTGGAGCGCATGTGCGCCCCCAGGGGCACCATCGTGCGACCCCTTCCGGCACAGGTGCGCCGTCGGGGCATGAAATCATGGCCGAGCAGGCCAACCCGTGTGCCACGGAAGCGGGTTGCGGCATCTTGAACAGGCCTCGGCCTTCAGGGGGAGGAACGATGGCGGGCACGTTTGGACCACTGCGTGACGAGGGTGCGGACGACGACGTCGTAAGCATCGGGACGGAGGCGGAAGCCCCACGGAAGGAGCCCATCCGGGTCCTCGTGGTGGACGACCACGCGCTCTTCCGGCGGGGGCTGGAGATCGTCCTTGCACAGGAGGAGGACATCCAGGTCGTCGGAGAGGCGGGGGACGGCTCCGAGGCCGTGGACAAGGCGGCCGACCTGCTGCCGGACATCGTTCTCATGGACGTCCGCATGCCCAAGCGCGGCGGCATCGAGGCGTGCACCGCCATCAAGGAAGTCGCCCCCAGCGCCAAGATCATCATGCTGACGATCAGCGACGAGGAGGCCGACCTCTACGACGCGATCAAGGCCGGTGCCACCGGCTATCTCCTCAAGGAGATCTCCACGGACGAGGTGTCGACCGCGATCCGCGCCGTCGCCGACGGCCAATCGCAGATCAGCCCCTCCATGGCGTCCAAGCTGCTCACCGAGTTCAAGTCGATGATCCAGCGCACCGACGAGCGCCGGCTCGTGCCCGCACCGAGACTCACCGACCGCGAGCTCGAAGTGCTCAAGCTCGTCGCCACCGGCATGAACAACCGGGACATCGCCAAGGAGCTGTTCATCTCCGAGAACACCGTGAAGAACCACGTGCGCAACATCCTGGAGAAGCTGCAGCTGCACTCCCGCATGGAAGCCGTGGTCTACGCGATGCGGGAGAAGATCCTCGAGATCCGCTGACACGCCGGGCCCGGCTGACACGCCGGACCCGGGGGAGCAGGCAGCGCCGTACGGCGGCGGCTCAGGCGAGCGCCGCCGCCAGCGGGGCGCGCAACTCCACCGGAGTCACCCGCTCCACCCGCACCTGGTCGCAGCCCACCCACTCCGCGGCCTCCCGCAGCGCACGCGCCATCGGCTCCACGGCCTTCGGCGTATCGAGCGAGGCATGTCTGGCGACCAGGGTGCTGCCCTCGCGCGCCGGGTCCACGCGGCCGAGGAGACGGCCACCGGACAGCAGCGGCATCGCGAAGTAGCCGTACACCCGCTTCGGCTTCGGCACATACGCCTCCAGGCGGTGCGTGAAGCCGAAGATGCGCTCCGTGCGCGCACGCTCCCAGATCAGCGAGTCGAACGGCGACAGCAGCGTCGTCCGATGCCGGCCGCGCGGAGTGCTCGCCAGCGCCGCCGGGTCCGCCCAGGCCGGCTTGGACCAGCCCTCGACCCGCACCGGCACCAGACCCGAATCCGCCACCACCGCGTCGAACTGCTCGCTCTTCAGACGGTGGTAGTCCGCGATGTCCGAGCGCGTGCCCACACCGAGCGCCTCGCCGGCCAGCCGCACCAGCCGGCGCAGACACTCCAGGTCGTCCAGATCGTCATGCAGCAGCTCGCCCGGCACGGCACGCTCCGCCAGGTCGTACACCCGCTTCCAGCCCCTGCGCTCGACGCACACCACCTCGCCGTACATCAGGGCGCGCTCCACGGCGACCTTCGACTCGGACCAGTCCCACCACTCGCCCTTGTTCTTCGCGCCGCCCAACTCCGTTGCCGTGAGCGGCCCTTCGGCGCGCAGCTGCTTCACCACCTGGTCGTACGCCGACTGGCTCAGGTCGTGGTGCCAGTGCGGCCGGGAGCGGTACGCGCGGCGGCGGAACGCGAAGTGCGGCCACTCCTCGATGGGCAGGATGCACGCCGCGTGCGACCAGTACTCGAACGCGTGCGTGTCCGTCCAGTACGCCTCCTCCACCGGCTTGCGGCCGACCGCGCCAAGCCGCGCGTACGGAATCAGCTCGTGGGAGCGGGCGAGGACCGAGATCGTGTCGAGCTGGACGGCGCCGAGGTGACGCAGGACGCCGCGCACCCCGCCGCGGCGGTCGGGCGCACCGAGGAAGCCCTGGGCGCGCAGGGCGATACGGCGCGCCTCATCGGCGGAGAGCTCGACTTCGGGGACGGCTGTGGTCGCGGCTGAGGGCACGGCGGAGGTCATGTCCGTACCGTATTGCGCGCCACTGACAATCAGGCCCCGCCCGCGGATTTCGGAGGCAAGTACGGGTCCAGCGGGGACAGTTGGAGGTCCGAGGGAAGCAGCGAGCCGATCCAGCAGTCGCGTCGGGTGCCGCGGTGCAGGGAGCCCGCGCGCAGCGTGCCCTCCATCGTGAAGCCGGCGCGAATCGCCACCGCGCGTGAGGCGGTGTTGCCCACCTCGGCGCGCCACTCCAGCCGATCGATCGCCGCGCGTGTGAAGGCCCAGCGGGACACCGTGCGGAGCGCCTCGGTGACGTAGCCGCGCCCGCGCTGTTCCTTCACCGCCCAGAAACCCACCTCCGCGGCGCCCTCGCCGCGCAGCATGACGCCCATCACCGCGGCGAGAACGCCCTCCGCGCGTGTGCGGATCGCGAAGGTGTACTCCCTGCTGTCGCGCCAGGCGTCGGGCGCGAAGTGGTGCGCGAAGGTCTCGGCGTGTGCGCGCTCATAAGGAGAGGGGACGGTCGTCCAGCGCTGGATCTCCGGGTCCTGACACGCGGAGTAGCAGTCGTCCGCGTCGTCCGGGCCGAGGGGGCGCAGGACGAGGCGTTCGGTGGTGAGGGTGACCGGTTCCATCGGCCGATTCTCGACCGTTCCGACCGCGGGCGCCAGAACTTTTGCCGAGCGCACGGGCACCTACCGGGACCCTGAAGCGTTCTCCAAGAGAATGGCGGGTGGCCTTCGTCACGACGACCCTCCCGAGCCGCAGTCGTCCTCGCTTACGATGGCCGTTGCGGTGGGGCCCACCTGCTGTGCCCGAACCGCCGCGAATCCGAGACAGAAACCGACCGAGCCAGGCCCGACCGGCAAGGAGACCAACCCTCGTGTCCGTCTTCAACAAGCTCATGCGTGCAGGCGAAGGAAAGATCCTGCGCAAACTGCACCGCATCGCGGACCAGGTCAACTCCATCGAAGAGGACTTCGTCAACCTCTCCGACGCCGAGCTGCGCGCCCTCACGGACGAGTACAAAGAGCGGTACCAGGAGTGGGTCGACAGCGAAGGCAAGTCCGGTGACAGCCTCGACGACCTGCTGCCGGAGGCCTTCGCCACCGTCCGGGAGGCGGCCAAGCGTGTCCTCGGCCAGCGGCACTACGACGTCCAGCTGATGGGTGGTGCCGCGCTCCACCTCGGCTATGTCGCGGAGATGAAGACCGGTGAGGGCAAGACCCTCGTCGGCACGCTGCCGGCGTACCTCAACGCCCTTTCGGGCAAGGGCGTCCACCTCATCACGGTCAACGACTACCTGGCCGAGCGCGACTCCGAACTGATGGGCCGCGTCCACAAGTTCCTCGGCCTGAGCGTCGGCTGCATCGTCGCCAACATGACGCCGGCCCAGCGCCGCGAGCAGTACAACTGCGACATCACGTACGGCACGAACAACGAGTTCGGCTTCGACTACCTCCGCGACAACATGGCCTGGTCGCAGGAGGAACTCGTCCAGCGCGGCCACAACTTCGCGGTGGTCGACGAGGTCGACTCCATCCTCGTCGACGAGGCCCGTACGCCGCTGATCATCTCCGGCCCCGCCGACCAGGCCACGAAGTGGTACGGCGACTTCGCCAAGCTGGTGACCCGGCTGACCAGGGGCGAGGCGGGCAACCAGCTCAAGGGCATCGAGGAGACCGGGGACTACGAGGTCGACGAGAAGAAGCGCACCGTCGCCATCCACGAGTCCGGCGTCCAGAAGGTCGAGGACTGGCTGGGCATCGACAACCTCTACGAGTCGGTGAACACCCCGCTCGTCGGTTACCTCAACAACGCGATCAAGGCGAAGGAACTCTTCAAGAAGGACAAGGACTACGTCGTCATCGACGGCGAAGTCATGATCGTCGACGAGCACACCGGCCGTATCCTCGCCGGCCGCCGCTACAACGAGGGCATGCACCAGGCGATCGAGGCGAAGGAAGGGGTGGACATCAAGGACGAGAACCAGACGCTCGCCACGATCACCCTGCAGAACTTCTTCCGTCTCTACGACAAGCTCTCCGGCATGACCGGTACGGCGATGACCGAGGCCGCCGAGTTCCACCAGATCTACAAGCTGGGCGTCGTCCCGATCCCGACGAACCGGCCGATGCAGCGCGCCGACCAGTCGGACCTGATCTACCGCACGGAGAAGGCCAAGTTCGACGCGGTGGTGGACGACATCGCCGAGAAGCACGCCAAGGGCCAGCCGATCCTCGTCGGCACGACCTCGGTCGAGAAGTCCGAGTACCTGTCGCAGCAGCTCGCCAAGCGCGGCGTGCCGCACGAGGTGCTCAACGCCAAGCAGCACGACCGTGAGGCCACGATCGTCGCGCAGGCCGGCCGCAAGGGCGCCGTCACGGTCGCCACGAACATGGCCGGTCGTGGTACGGACATCAAGCTCGGCGGCAATCCGGACGACCTCGCCGAGGCGGAGCTGCGCCAGCACGGCCTCGACCCCGAGGAGCACATCGAGGAGTGGGCCGCGGCCCTGCCCGCCGCCCTGGAGCGCGCCGAGGCGGCCGTCAAGGCGGAGCACGACGAGGTGAAGGAGCTCGGCGGTCTGTACGTCCTGGGCACCGAGCGCCACGAGTCGCGCCGGATCGACAACCAGCTCCGCGGTCGTTCCGGCCGTCAGGGCGACCCCGGCGAGTCCCGCTTCTACCTCTCGCTCGGCGACGACCTGATGCGCCTGTTCAAGGCCCAGATGGTCGAGCGCGTCATGGCGATGGCCAACGTCCCGGACGACGTCCCGATCGAGAACAAGATGGTCACCCGCGCCATCGCCTCCGCCCAGTCGCAGGTCGAGCAGCAGAACTTCGAGACCCGTAAGAACGTCCTCAAGTACGACGAGGTCCTGAACCGCCAGCGCGAGGTCATCTACGGCGAGCGCCGCCGCGTCCTGAAGGGCGAGGACCTGCACGAGCAGATCCGCCACTTCATGGACGACACGATCGACGCCTACATCCAGGCGGAGTCCGCCGAGGGCTTCGCCGAGGAGTGGGACCTGGACCGCCTGTGGGGCGCGTTCAAGCAGCTCTACCCGGTGCAGGTCAGCATCGAGGAGCTGGAGGACCTGGCCGGTGACCGCGCGGGCCTGACCGCCGAGTTCATCAGCGAGTCCATCAAGGAGGACATCCACGCGCAGTACGACGCGCGCGAGGAGCAGCTCGGCTCGGAGATCATGCGCGAGCTGGAGCGCCGTGTCGTCCTCTCCGTCCTCGACCGCAAGTGGCGCGAGCACCTCTACGAGATGGACTACCTCCAGGAGGGCATCGGCCTGCGCGCGATGGCGCAGAAGGACCCGCTGGTCGAGTACCAGCGCGAGGGCTTCGACATGTTCACCGCCATGATGGAGGGCATCAAGGAGGAGTCCGTCGGCTACCTGTTCAACCTGGAGGTCCAGGTCGAGCAGCAGGTCGAGGAGGTCCCCGTCGAGGACAAGGCGCCGTCCCTGGAGAAGGCTCCGGTCGAGGACGCGGTGCCCGCCGGCGCCGGCCGCCCGGAGATCCACGCCAAGGGCCTCGAGGCCCCGCAGCGCCCGGACCGGCTGCACTTCTCGGCGCCGACGGTCGACGGCGAGGGCGGCGTCGTGGAGGGCGACTTCAGCAACGACGGCGACGGTGCGGTCCGCTCCTCGGCGGACGGCATGACGCGCGCCGAGCGCCGCAAGGCCCAGAAGGGCGGCCGCCGCCGCAAGAAGTGACGCGGACGGCAGGCAGGTAGTACCCAGGTCGTACGGGGCCGGGCTCAGCGCAGTGCTGAGCCCGGCCCCTCGGCGTCGGTCCACGCCCGGCGTCTCAGGCCGGTTGCCGTTCGCCGCCGAGTTCCACCGCGGCGCAGCGCCAGCGCAGGTCCGCGCCGCGCTCCAGGCGGAACGCCATCGCCCGCACCTGGTCGCCGGAGCCGATGCACGCGCTCGCCTCGACCACCCCCGGGCTGAGCGGAAGCGCCCTGCAGGTGCGGACGACGGGACGCGGGCCGTGCGCCTGGAACGGCGCGTGCGGCGCGAGCTCGACCAGCTGCTGGTAGCCGTGCCCGACGGTGTGGTTGAGCATCCAGTGCACCGGACGTTCGCCGCTCAGCACGGCGAGCAGCCGTTCGGCGAAGAGCTCGTGCGGCAGAAACCGCCTCCGCTGCGCCGGTACGGTCGCGGGCCTGCGCTGGTCGCGCCGGTTGGCGGGCCTGGTCGCCGACCGGGCGCCGGAGCGTGCGCCTGCCGGGCCTGAGCCGGCGGAGCGTGCGCCGCCGGGCTTGGGGCGGCCGGGCCCCCTGGATCCCCTGAAGCCGCCCGAGTCGTTGTGAGTGACGCTCATGATCATTTCCCCGTATCTGCTGGGCCCGGCATTACTACCGGGCAGTAGCCACGGACTTCTTGTAGGGGTACGGGGGCCTTCTCCGCAATGTGGCGTCACGCTCCGTGAGGCTCTTCCGAAGGATCACCTATCAGGGTGAGAGGCCAAGGGGCGCCTGGGATCGGAGCACCTCCCTCGGCGGACAATTCCGGACGTAAGGCATGGTGAGGAGTCTCGGACCAGCCCCTCGATGGGGGACCCCCGGCACGTATCCTGAGGTCCTCAAGCCCACGTCCCACGACGAAGAAAGCGGCGGCCATGCGCGTCTACGTACCCCTGACCCTTCCCGGGCTCGCCGAGGCGCACAAGGCGGGCGAGCTGGGCCCCGGCCCGCTGACGGCCTACGCGGTCACGCCCGCGCTGCGCGAGTGGTACGTCTCGGACGACATCGAGGAGCTGGAGTACGCGGCGCTGAACCGGGCCGCGTCGGCGTCCCTGCGCAAGCTCGCCGGCAGCCCCGCGGCCCCGCGTCGCCGGGTCGTCGTCGCGGTGGACGTGCCCGACTCCGAGGCGAGCGTCGACCCGGACCACGGGCTCACCGTCAGCACACTCGGCGAGGTCCGCCTCGAGCGGGCCGTGCCGCTGGCGAAGGCTGCCGCGGTGCACGTCGACTCCGACGAGGCCGAGGCCGACGTGCGGGCGGCGGCGGACGCGCTCGGCGCCGCGGACCAGGGCGACGACGACGCCCAGTTCACGGTCGACGGGGCCGAGGACCACGAGCTGCTCTGGTTCGCCACGCAGGAGATCCCGAACCTCGTCGAGTAGGCCCTGCGAGGCCGCCCGGACCGCCTCTGACCAGGCCTTCGGACGAGTTATCCACAGGCCGGGAGGCGGACGGCGCCGGGCAGGTACGGTCTTGGGCATGGGGAAGCAGCAAGCACCGCACATCGTCTGGGACTGGAACGGCACGCTGTTCCACGACATCGACGTGGTCATCCAGGCCACGAACGCCTCGTTCGCCGAGATCGGCCTGCCGCCGATCACGCTCGAGCGGTACCGCGAGCTGTACTGCGTGCCCGTGCCCCGCTTCTACGAGCGGCTCCTGGGCCGGATGCCCACCGACGCGGAGTGGGAGGTCATGGACGGCGCCTTCCACCGGCACTACTGGTCGCTGGCCGACGGCGCGGCGCTCGCCGACGGGGCCGGGAAGCTCCTCGCCGACTGGCAGGCGGCCGGGCTCACGCAGTCCATGTGCTCCCTTGCGCCGCACGACCGCCTGCTGCCGATCGTGAGAACGCACGGCATCGAGCACCACTTCATACGCGTCGACGGGCGCGTGGGGAACTCCACCGGAGGCAAGGCCGAGCACATGGAGCGGCATGTCGCGGCGCTCGCCTCGACCGTCGACCCGGCCCGCACCGTGGTCATCGGGGACGCGGTGGACGACGCGGTGGCGGCGGCGCACGTGGGGGCCCGCGCGGTGCTCTACACCGGCGGCTCGCACAGCCGGGCCAGCCTCGCCGAGGCGGGCGTCCCGGTGGTGGACACGCTCGCCGAGGCGGTCACCGAGGCGACCCGGCTCGCGGCCTGAGGGGGCGGCGAGCGGATGCGGTGCGCGGCCTCGGGCGGGTCCCGCTCGTTTGGCGTGATCCATTCGTTGGCCGCGGGCGCACGCATGAATCAGGGGCGTTGTCCCTGTCCAGAGTGTCAAAGTAAGGGCCAGTCTTTTGTACACATACAGCCCATGACGTGGGCCCGGTGCGGGGCGATAGCCTGGACCCGTGATCAGCGCGATATCCCTCGGGGGCGACGTAGCCCCCGGCCCGTGCCCGGTACGTCGGCGTGCCCGGGCGATCGTCGCGCTTCCCGTGCGGGGCATGCGGCCGAAAATGGCCGAGACAGCCCCTGCCACCCTCAGCCAAGGCATAGCGTCGACCCCGACCGGGAACCCCGTGTCGCGACGTAGTGCGCTTGCCCGCCACACCGGCGTAAAAATCACCTTCAACGTCACGCAACGGCGCGCGACAGGAGCCAGAGGACATGCAGACCAAGCTGGACGAAGCCAAGGCCGAGCTGCTCACACGGGCTGCCCGGGTAGCTGAGCACAGCCCGGTCGGGGGGCAACTTCCGACGGGGGCCAACACGGGAGACCGTCCGGACGAGGACACGGTTCTCTCGTACCTCCAGCGCTACTACCTGCACACCGCACCCGAGGACCTGGCGGACCGGGACCCGGTCGACATCTTCGGTGCCGCGTTCTCGCACTACCGCCTCGCGGAGGACCGCCCGCAGGGCACCGCCAACGTCCGGGTGCACACCCCGACGGTGGAGGAGAACGGCTGGACGTGCTCGCACTCCGTCGTCGAGGTCGTCACGGACGACATGCCCTTCCTGGTCGACTCGGTCACCAACGAGCTGTCCCGCCAGGGCCGCGGCATCCACGTCGTGATCCACCCCCAGGTCGTCGTCCGCCGTGACCTCACCGGCAAGCTCATCGAGGTCCTCCCGGCCGGTGCGCCCACCGACGCGCACGACACGCTCACCGAGTCCTGGATCCACGTCGAGATGGACCGGGAGACCGACCGCGCCGATCTGAAGCAGATCAGCAACGACCTCCTGCGCGTCCTGTCCGATGTCCGCGAGGCCGTCGAGGACTGGGAGAAGATGCGCGACTCCGCGCTGCGCATCGCCGACGAGCTGCCCAGCGAGCCGACCGCCGACGACCTGCAGAACCAGGAGGTCGAGGAGGCCCGCGAGCTGCTCCGGTGGCTGGCCGCGGACCACTTCACGTTCCTCGGCTACCGCGAGTACGAGCTCAACGAGGACGACTCCCTCGGCGCCGTCCCCGGCACCGGACTCGGCATCCTGCGCGCCGACCCGAAGCACAGCGGCGAGGACGTGCACGGCCACCCGGTCAGCCCGTCCTTCAACCGGCTGCCCGCCGACGCCCGCGCCAAGGCCCGCGAGCACAAGCTGCTCGTCCTGACCAAGGCCAACAGCCGCGCCACGGTCCACCGGCCCAGCTACCTCGACTACGTCGGCGTGAAGAAGTTCGACGCCGAGGGCAACGTCGTCGGCGAGCGCCGCTTCCTCGGCCTCTTCTCCAGCGCCGCGTACACCGAGTCCGTGCGCCGCGTGCCGGTGATCCGCCGCAAGGTCGCCGAGGTCCTCAAGCAGGCCGGCTTCTCGCCCAACAGCCACGACGGCCGCGACCTGCTGCAGATCCTCGAGACGTACCCGCGCGACGAGCTCTTCCAGACCCCGGTCGACGAGCTGCGCTCCATCGTGACGTCCGTGCTCTACCTCCAGGAGCGCCGCCGGCTGCGGCTGTACCTGCGCAAGGACGAGTACGGCAGGTACTACTCCGCGCTGGTCTACCTGCCGCGTGACCGCTACACCACGGGTGTGCGGCTGCGGATCATCGACATCCTGAAGGAGGAGCTCGGCGGCACCAGCGTCGACTTCACCGCCTGGAACACCGAGTCGATCCTCTCCCGGCTGCACTTCGTCGTCCGCGTCCCGCCCGGCACCGAGCTGCCGCAGCTGTCCGAGTCCGACAAGGACCGCATTGAGGCCCGCCTCGTCGAGGCCGCGCGGTCCTGGGCCGACGGGTTCGCCGAGGCGCTCACCGCCGAGTGCGGCGAGGAGCGTGCCGCCGAGCTGCTGCGCCGCTACGGCAACGCCTTCCAGGAGGGGTACAAGGCGGACCACACCCCGCGGTCCGCGGTCGCCGACCTGGTGCGCGTCGAGCAACTCACCCAGGGCCCCAAGGACTTCGCGCTCTCGCTGTACGAGCCCGTGGGCGCCGGACCCGGCGAGCGGCGCTTCAAGATCTACCGCGCGGGCGGCCAGGTCTCCCTCTCGGCGGTCCTCCCGGTGCTGCAGCGGCTGGGCTGCGAGGTCGTCGACGAGCGGCCGTACGAGCTGCGCGCCAGCGACGGCACCACGGCATGGATCTACGACTTCGGTCTGCGCATGCCGAAGGCCGCCGGCAACGGCGACTACCTGGCGGACGACGCCCGTGAGCGGTTCCAGGAGGCGTTCGCCGCCGTCTGGACCGGGCTCGCCGAGAACGACGGCTTCAACTCCCTCGTCCTGGGCGCCGGCCTGAGCTGGCGGCAGGCCATGGTGCTGCGCGCGTACGCCAAGTACCTGCGCCAGGCGGGCGCCACGTTCAGCCAGGACTACATGGAGGACACCCTCCGCACCAACGTCCACACCACGCGCCTGCTGGTCAGCCTCTTCGAGGCGCGGATGTCCCCGGACCGCCAGCGGGCCGGCACGGAGCTCATCGACGGACTGCTCGAGGAGCTGGACGGCGCCCTCGACCAGGTCGCTTCGCTCGACGAGGACCGGATCCTGCGCTCCTTCCTCACGGTCATCAAGGCGACGCTGCGCACCAACTTCTTCCAGGAGGCCGGCGGCGGCGTGCCGCACTCGTACGTCTCCATGAAGCTGGACCCGCAGGCGATCCCCGACCTGCCGGAGCCGCGGCCGGCCTACGAGATCTGGGTGTACTCGCCTCGCGTCGAGGGCGTGCACCTGCGCTTCGGCAAGGTCGCGCGCGGTGGTCTGCGCTGGTCGGACCGCCGTGAGGACTTCCGCACGGAGATCCTCGGTCTGGTGAAGGCGCAGATGGTGAAGAACACCGTCATCGTGCCGGTCGGCGCGAAGGGCGGCTTCGTCGCCAAGCAGCTGCCCGACCCGAGCGTGGACCGGGACGCGTGGCTGGCCGAGGGCGTCGCCTCGTACAAGACATTCATCTCGGCGCTGCTCGACATCACGGACAACATGGTCGCGGGCGAGGTCGTCCCGCCGGCGGACGTGGTGCGGCACGACGGGGACGACACGTACCTGGTGGTCGCGGCCGACAAGGGCACGGCGACGTTCTCCGACATCGCCAACCAGGTCGCGGAGTCGTACAACTTCTGGCTCGGGGACGCCTTCGCGTCCGGCGGCTCGGCGGGCTACGACCACAAGGGCATGGGCATCACCGCGCGCGGCGCCTGGGAGTCCGTGAAGCGGCACTTCCGGGAGCTCGGGCACGACACGCAGAACGAGGACTTCACGGTCGTCGGCGTCGGTGACATGTCGGGTGACGTGTTCGGCAACGGCATGCTGCTGTCCGAGCACATCCGCCTGGTCGCGGCGTTCGACCACCGGCACATCTTCATCGACCCGAACCCGGACGCGGCCACCTCGTACGCCGAGCGGCGCCGGCTCTTCGAGCTGCCGCGCTCGTCCTGGGCGGACTACAACAAGGAGCTGCTCTCCGCGGGCGGCGGCATCTTCCCGCGCAGCGCCAAGTCCATCCAGCTGAACGCGCACATCCGGGAGGCCCTCGGCATCGAGTCGGGCATCACCAAGATGACCCCGGCCGAGCTGATGAAGTCGATCCTGCAGTCGCCGGTCGACCTGCTGTGGAACGGCGGCATCGGCACGTACGTGAAGTCGAGCGCCGAGTCCAACGCGGACGTCGGTGACAAGGCGAACGACGCGATCCGTGTCGACGGTGCGGAGCTGCGGGTCAAGGTCGTCGGCGAGGGCGGCAACCTCGGTCTGACGCAGCTGGGCCGGATCGAGTTCGCGCGTGCGGGCGGCCGGGTCAACACGGACGCGATCGACAACAGCGCGGGCGTGGACACCTCCGACCACGAGGTGAACATCAAGATCCTGCTCAACTCCGTGGTCGCGGACGGCGACATGACGGTGAAGCAGCGCAACAAGCTGCTCGCCGAGATGACCGACGAGGTCGGCCGCCTGGTGCTGCGCAACAACTACGCGCAGAACACGGCCCTGGCCAACGCCCTGGCGCAGTCGTCGAGCATGCTCCACGCCCAGCAGCGCTTCCTGCGCACGCTGGTGCGCGAGGGGCACCTGGACCGCGCCCTTGAGTTCATGCCCACCGAGCGGCAGATCCGGGAGCGGCTCAACGCGGGCCTGGGCCTGACGCAGCCGGAGACGGCCGTGCTGCTCGCGTACACGAAGATCACGGTCGCGGACGAGCTGCTCGGCACGGACCTGCCGGACGACAAGTACCTGCAGGGCCTGCTGCACGCGTACTTCCCGACGGCGCTGCGCGAGCGGTTCCTCGACCAGATCGACGCGCACGCGCTGCGCCGCGAGATCGTCACGACGGTCCTCGTCAACGACACGGTGAACACGGGCGGCACGAGCTTCCTGCACCGTATGCGGGAGGAGACCGGGGCCTCGCTCGAAGAGGTGGTGCGCGCCCACACCGCGGCCCGCGCGATCTTCGGGCTCGGCGAGGTCTGGGACGCGGTCGAGGCGCTGGACAACGTCGTGGCGGCGGACGTGCAGACCCGGATCCGGCTGCACTCGCGCCGGCTGGTGGAGCGCGGCACGCGCTGGCTGCTCAACAACCGGCCGCAGCCGATCGACCTGGCGGAGACCATCGAGTTCTTCCGCGAGGGCGTGACGCAGGTCTGGGCGGAGCTGCCGAAGCTGGTGCGCGGCGCGGACCTCGAGTGGTACCAGCAGATCTTCGAGGAGCTGACCGGCGCCGGTGTGCCGGAGGAGCTGGCGCAGCGCGTCGCCGGGTTCTCCTCGGCGTTCCCGACGCTGGACGTGGTGCTGATCGCCGACCGGATGGACAAGGCGCCGCTGGACGTCGCCGAGGTCTACTACGACCTGGCGGACCGCCTGCAGATCACCCAGCTCATGGACCGGATCAGCGCGCTGCCGCGCAGTGACCGCTGGCAGTCGATGGCGCGTGCGGCGATCCGCGAGGACCTGTACGCGGCGCACGCGGCCCTCACCGCGGACGTGCTGGCGGTGGGCAACGGCACGTCGACGCCCGAGCAGCGGTACAAGTCGTGGGAGGGCCAGAACTCCGCGATCCTCGGCCGCGCCAAGACGACGCTGGACGAGATCCAGAGCTCGGACGACTTCGACCTGGCGAACCTGTCGGTCGCGATGCGCACGATGAGGACGCTGCTGCGCACGCACGGCTGACCCGAGCGGCCCCAACTGGGCGCCCCCGACCTGTGGTTCAGGTCGGGGGCGCTTTGTCGTTGCCGGCCCGGACGGCGCCCGTGAGCCCCTCCCGAGCCCCTGCCAAGGCCCTCCCGAGCCCCTGCCGAGGCCCTCCCGAGGCCCTACCAAGCCCCTCCCGAGCTCCTACCAAGCCCCTCCTAAGCCCCTCCTAAGGCCCCGAATAGGTCTAATTTTTCCGGTATGGCACATTTGGTACCTGTCGCCGGAACGGCCGTACATGCCCGGGCTCGCGTACCGGGCATGTCGGACAATCGAGAGGATGTTGAACGAGCGGTGCAGGTTGCCTGGAGGTACATATGGGTTTGATCTCAGAGGCTGAGCGCGAGACCGAGCCCAAGCCCGGCCCCGAGGGCCCCGAAGGTCCCGAAGGCTCCGAAGGCGCCGACTTCGACGTCTCCGTCGTCGTGATCGTCTACAACGACGAGGCCCGGCTCCCCGCCGCGGTGCAGTCCGTGCTCGACCAGACCCTGCGCGACGTCGAGATCGTGATCGTCGACGACTGCAGCACCGACGGCTCGTACGAGGTGGCGCAGCGGATCGCCGCCGCGCACCCGGAGCGGGTGCGCGCCTTCCAGCTGCCGGAGAACAGCGGCGCGGCCGGCGAGCCGCGCAACGTCGGCATCGGGCACACCCGCGGCCGGCACGTGATGTTCCTCGACAGCGACGACGTCCTGGAGCGCAACGCCTGCCGGAACCTCCTGGAGGCCGCCGAGCGGGACGGCTCGGACATCGTGTCCGGCCTCTGCGTACGGCTGCATCTGGACAGCCGGAACAAGAAGCGCGACGAGTGGTACGCGTGGCTCTACTCGCAGACGCGGGTCCTGGAGTCGGTCACCGAGCTGCCGGACCTGTTCGTCTGGGACACGCTCTCCACGAACAAGATGTACCGCCGCGACTTCCTCCTGGAGAACCAACTCCGGTTCCCCAAGGGGATGTTCTACGAGGACCTGATGTTCATAGCCGAGGCCTATCTGGCCGCGGACCGCATCACCCTCATACCCAACCAGGTGTACTTCTGGCACGTGTACGAGAAGGCGGCCGCCAAGTCGGTCACCAACCGGCGGCACGAGATGACCAACTTCGTGCACCGGATGGAGATCCACCGCCGCATCGACGCGCTCCTCGCCGAGCGCGGTCTGGACGAGCTGAAGCTCGCCAAGGACGTCAAGTTCCTCAAGCACGACCTTGTGCTGCACCTGCGCGACCTGCCGTTCCGCGACGACTCCTACCGCCGGGAGTTCGCCGGCATCGCCCGCGACTACCTCACCTCGCTCACCCCCGAGGTCTACGACGAGGTCCAGCCGATCCAGGCGATCTGCGCCTGTCTGCTGCGCGAGAACGACTGGGACAACCTGCTCCCCGCCGTCGACACGCTCACCAACCGCGACAAGATCTCCGCCCCGCTGGTGGAGCGCGACGGCCGTGTGTACTGGTGTGCCGAGCACCTCGACGACCCCTTCGGCCAACACGTCCTGGACGTCACCGACCTCGGGTACCACACCAAGACCGTCGACCGGATGTTCCTGCGCAACGCCCTCACCGCGTACGAGGAGCGCAGCGGCACGCTCCGGCTCGGCGGGCGGATCGTCAACCCGCTCGGCGTGATCCCCGAGGGCGCGCGGCTCGCCGGGCACCTGGAGTTCAGCGCCCGCCGCCGCAGCCTGCAGAGCTTCCGCTTCCCGGTCGCCGCGCTGCGGCACGAGGGCGACGTCGTGAGCTGGGAGGCCGAGGCCGACCTCGCCGCCAAGCTCCGCCCGCTCGGTATCGTCGACGAGGTCTGGGACGTGCGGCTGCGGCTCGACGTCGACGGGGTGCGCACGACGACCCGGCTGACCGCGGCCGAGCCCGACCTGGCGGAGGGCCTGCTTCCGGTGCGGCCGCGGCTGACCCGGCTGGTCGCCGACCACGTCGAACCCGAGGTCTCCCAGCGCGGCCACCTCGCCTTCCGCCTCGTCACCCGCGACCGCGTCGAGGACAAGGAGCGGGTGCGCGACCTCGTCGTACGCGGCATCCACGGCCGTCCCGGCAAGCTCGCGAAGTCCGGCTTCCAGCGGGCGAAGAAGCTGCGCAAGAAGCTCACCTCGGGCGACACCCGGCTCCGCGTCTACGACGAGGTGTTCAGCCGGCTGCCCGTGAAGAAGGGTCTGGTCGTCTTCGAGAGCCAGCTCGGCAAGCAGTACAGCGACAGCCCGAAGGCGATCTACGAGGAGATGCGCCGCCAGGGCCTCGACTTCGAGGCGGTCTGGTCGTACGCGGGCTCCCCGGAGGGCTTCCCGGAGGACGCCACGCTCGTACGCCGCTGGTCGCTGCCGTACCTCAGGGCGCTGGCGCAGGCCGAGTTCTGGATCGACAACCAGAGCTATCCGCTGAAGCTCACCAAGCGGCCCGAGACCACCTACATCCAGACCTGGCACGGCTCCGCGCTCAAGCGGATGGGGTTCGACGAGCCGGCCTGGAAGCTCAGGTCGAAGGCACGGCAGGAGGAGCAGCAGCGGGTCCTGAACCGGTTCGACCGGTTCCTGATCCGTTCCGAGCACGATGTGCGCACGCTCGCCAAGGCGTTCCGGCTGCAGGAGAAGACGCTGCTTCGCGTCGGCTACCCGCGCAACGACGCACTGGTGCACGCAAGGGAGCGCGAGCTCGCCGAGGGGCGCCGGTCGCGCGGCCCGCTCGCCGCCGAGCTCGGCATCCCCGACGACAAGCAGGTGCTGCTCTACGCGCCCACGTTCCGGCAGCACGGCGGCCGCACCCGGCGCTTCGAGCTGCCCTTCGACGTGGAGCGGTTCGCGGAGCAACTCGGCGACCGCTACGTGCTGTTGGTGCGCTCGCACTACCTCAACCACGTGGTGCTCCCGCCGTCCGTGCGCGGCACCGTCGTCGACGTCTCGGACCGCCACGACGTCAACCCGCTGATGGAGCTGTCGGACGCGCTGATCACGGACTACTCGTCGGTGATGTTCGACTACGCGCTCCTGGACCGCCCGATGCTGTTCTTCGCGTACGACTACGAGGAGTACGTGCACGAGGGCCGCGGCACCTACTTCGACCTGCTCGAACGCGCCCCGGGCCCGGTCGTGCGCAGCGAGGACGAGCTGTACGGCGCGCTCGACTCGCTGGCCGAGGACGACGCCAAGTACCAGCCGGAGCGCGAGCGGTTCGTGGCCGAGTTCGGCGAGTACGACAAGGGGACCGCCGCCCGCAGCATCGTCGAGCAGTTCTTCTCCCACTGGAGCCGTGCATGAGCACCCAGAACCGTGAACACCCGCAGCGGGACGTCTTCTTCGTCAACAACAGCGTCAACGAGCTCGGCGGGATCACCAGTTGGTCGCACCAGATGGCCCGCCTCTTCACCGAGCGCGGCCACCGGGTGCACGTCATCGGCATCACGGAACCGGCCGAACCGCAGGACATCGGCACGGACCTGCCGTACCCGACGACGACGCTGTACGACGAGCATCCGCCGCGCGTCGGCCCGGCCCGCGGCATCAGAGGGCGGCTCAACCTCGCCGAGCGGCGGCTGCGGGCCGCGCGCGAGGCCGGGATGCACGAGCAGGCGGCCAAGCTGACCGCGCTGTTCCGGCGGGCCCGGCCGGGCGCCGTCGTGATCGTCACGCAGGTGTGGGCCATGGAGTGGGTGACGCTCGCCGACACCGGCGGCCACACGGTGATCGGCATGAGCCACGAGTCGTTCGCGTACACCCGTGCCTCGTCCCGCTTCGGCCGGGTGAAGCGGTTCTACAAGGACGTGGACCGGATGCTCGCCCTCACCCGCGAGGACGCCGACCTGTGGATACGCAAGGGCGGCATGGACAACGCGTCGTTCATGCCGAACCCGCTGCCGTTCTTCCCCGAGGTGCCGTCGCCGCGCACGGAGAAGGTCGTCACGAGCATCGGCCGCCTGCACGACCAGAAGGGCATCGACATGCTCCTGGACACGTGGGCGGAGGTCGCGCCGCTGCACCCGGACTGGCGGCTCAGGATCTACGGCTCGGGCGAGGACGAGGAGATGCTGAAGGCGCAGTGCACGGCGCTCGGCCTGGACGGTTCCGTCGAGTGGATGGGGCGGACCGGGGACGTGCCGGGGGCGCTGCGCGGCGGCTCGGTGTTCGTGCAGTCCTCGCGCGGGGAGGGCTTCCCGCTCGCGCTGATGGAGGCGATGGCGGCGGCCGTGCCGTGCGCGGCGTTCGACTGCGCGCCCGGCGTGCACGAGATCGTCCAGGACGGCGAGGACGGGCTGCTCGCCGGGCTCGGCAACACCGGCGAACTCGCCCGCAGACTCGACACGTTGATGTCCGACAAGGAGCTGCGGGACAAGATGGGCGACCTGGCGCGGCAGAACATCCAGCGGTACACGACCGACGAGATCGTGCGCCGCTGGGAGGAGCTGTTCGCGTTCCTGGAGCGCTGAGCCGCCCGGGCCGACCGGGGGGGGGGGGGGGCTATTTGGCGGCGCCGGTGAACTTCTCGTACTCCTTGAGGACTTCGGCCGTCGGGCCGTCCATGCGGAGTTCGCCGCGCTCCAGCCACAGGACGCGGTCGCAGGTGTCGCGGATCGACTTGTTGTTGTGGCTGACCAGGAACACCGTGCCCGCGGTGGCGCGCAGTTCGCGGATGCGGGCCTCGGAGCGCTTCTGGAACTTGCGGTCTCCGGTCGCCAGGGCCTCGTCGACGAGCAGGACGTCGTGGTCCTTGGCGGCGGCGATGGAGAAGCGGAGCCGGGCGGCCATGCCGGAGGAGTACGTCCGCATCGGCAGGGTGATGAAGTCGCCCTTCTCGTTGATGCCGGAGAACTCGACGATGCCGTCGTACCGTTCGCGGATCTGCTCGCGGGACATGCCCATCGCGAGCCCGCCGAGGGTGACGTTCCGCTCGCCGGTCAGGTCGCTCATCAGGGCGGCGTTGACGCCGAGGAGGGAGGGCTGGCCGTTCGTGTAGATACGGCCGTTCTCCGTCGGGAGCAGACCCGCGACGGCCCGCAGCAGGGTGGACTTGCCGGAGCCGTTGGTTCCGATGAGCCCGATGGCCTCGCCCTTGTACGCGGTGAAGGAGACGCCCTTCACCGCGTGCACCTCGCGCATCCCGCGCTCGGCGTGCTTCTTGCGCCGGACGATGCGGTTGAGCGCGGCGGTGGCGCTGCCGCGGCCGGCTCCGGTGCCGGTGACGCGGTAGACGATGTCGACGCGGTCGGCGATGACGGTGGGGGTGCGGGTGTCGGACGCGGTCCCCGCCCCTGCTTCGGTTGCGGTGTCGATGAGGGTGTCAGCCACGGCCGTACGTCTCCTCTGCCTTCCAGAACCAGATGAACCCGCCGACGCCGAGCACCACGGCCCAGCCGAGCGCGAGCGCCCACATCGCGCCCACGCCGTACGGGAGTTGGCCCGCGTCGAAGCTGTCGATCAGGGCGAACCGCACGAGGTCGATGTAGACGGCCGCCGGGTTGCATTCGAGCAGGACCCGGGCGAACTGCGGGACGCCGTGCTCGGGCAGCACCTTCTTGATGCTGAACATCACGCCGGAGGCGTACATCCAGGTGCGCAGCACGAACGGCATCAGCTGTGCGAGGTCGGGGGTCTTGCTGCCGAGCCGGGCCATGACGAGGGCGAGGCCGGTGTTGAACGCGAACTGCAGCGCCAGGGCCGGGGCCACGAGGAACCAGGACCAGGTGGGCGGCACCCCGAAGCAGAGCAGGATCACCGCGAGCGCGGCCATCGAGAACAGCAGTTGCTGCAACTGCTGCAGACAGAGCGCGATCGGCAGCGACGCCCGCGGGAAGTGCAGCGCCCGCACCAGGCCGAGGTTGCCGGAGATCGCCCGCGTACCGGCGAGGACCGAGCTCTGCGTGAACGTGAACACGAAGACCCCGGTGACCAGGAACGGCACGAAGTCGGCGATGCCGCGGCTGGTGCCGAGCAGCAGGCCGAAGATCAAGTAGTAGACGGCGGCGTTCAGGAGCGGCGTCATCACCTGCCAGACCTGGCCGAGCTTCGCCTGGCTGTACTGCGCGGTGAGCTTGGCGGTGGCGAAGGCGCCGATGAAGTGCCGTCTGGCCCACAGCTGCCGCACGTACGCCGGCAGGGAGGGGCGCGCGTTGCTCACCGTGAGCCCGTGCAGGGCGGCGAGCTCGGCGGCGTCGAGGGGCGCCTGCGGGGGTGTGGGTGTACGGGGGGTGTCCAGTGTCTGACTCACTGCCGACCGGCTCCTTACGTGCGGACCAACGTCGGGACGGACCCGTATCGTCGTCACGTCGAGAGTAGGGCCGGGCGACGTCGGAACGCAACCGTTTCGTCGTAGCGTCCTATGCTGGACCCATGACTGAAAGCCCCGAACGCCCCGCCGGTACGCGCCGCAGAGCCCCCGCCGGCGCCGCCGTGCTCCGGGAGGATGTGACGGAGGCCATTCGCGCCGCGGTCTTCGAGGAGCTCGCCGCCGTCGGGTACGCGCGGATGTCCATCGAGGGCATCGCGCGCCGCGCGGGCGTCGGCAAGACGGCGGTCTACCGCCGCTGGAAGTCCAAGCTGCACCTGGTCCTCGACCTGGTCTCGGCGGTGGCGGTGCAGGGCCTGCCCGCTCCGGACACGGGCACCCTCGAAGGCGACCTGCGGCTGCTCTACGAGGTGACCTCGCGCGCCCTGAAGCATCCGGTGGCCGGCCAGATCATCCCCGACCTGCAGGCGGAGGCGGCCCGGAACCCGGAGATCGCCCAGGCCCTGCAGAAGGCGCTGCGCGAGGGGCAGCACAGCGTGGCCAGCGGCATCGTCCAGGCGGCGGTCGCCCGCGGCGAACTCCGCGCCCGCATCGACGAGGACCTGGCCCTCGACCTGGTCTCCGGCCCGCTGTACTGGCGCTCGGTCGTCGTCCGCACCGACCTGCCGAAGGGGTACCTGGGCCGACTGGCCTCGGCCACGGCTGCGGCGCTTCGGGAGTTGTAGGGCGGGGCGAACGTACGGGGGCGGACGTGCCGGGGTGGGGCGTACCGGGGCGGGGCGTACGGGTACAGCGGCGGCGCGGACGGGGTCGTGCGCGGGCGGGCATGCGAACGGGGGCGTCCGGTTCCGGTGAACTGGGCGCCCCCGTGGGGGTGTTGGAGCGGTAGGCGGGCCGGGCTCGCTCAGTCGCGCGCGGCCTCCGGGTGGTGGTGGACCCAGCCCTCCCAGGCCGACGTGATCATCGCGCGTACGTCGTGCCGCGACTTCCAGCCCAGCTCCGCCGAGATCCGCTCGGCCGAGGCGACGACGCGGGCCGGGTCGCCGGGGCGGCGCGGGTCGACCTGCGGGGCGATCCCGTACCCCGTCACGTCGTTGATCAGGTCGATCAGCTCGCGCACCGAAACGCCTTCGCCGCGGCCGATGTTGACCGTCAGGTCCGCGCCCGGCGCCGTGGCGAGGCGACGGGCCGCGGCCACGTGCGCCTCGGCGAGGTCGGCCACGTGGATGTAGTCACGGACGCAGGTGCCGTCCGGGGTGTCGTAGTCGGCGCCGAAGATGCGCGGGGGCTCGCCCGCGGTGAGGCGCTCGAAGACCATCGGGACGATGTTGAACACCCCGGTGTCGGCGAGCTCGGGGGCCGCCGAGCCCGCCACGTTGAAGTACCGCAGGCAGGCCGTCGACAGGCCGTGCGCCCGGCCGACCGCACGCACCAGCCACTCGCCCGCGAGCTTCGTCTCGCCGTACGGGTTCATCGGCACACAGGGCGTCTCCTCGGTGACGAGGTCGACGTCCGGCATGCCGTACACCGCGGCGGAGGACGAGAAGACGAAGCTGGGCACGCCCGCGGCGACGACCGCCTCCAGCAGGACGCGCAGCCCCTCCACGTTCTCCTGGTAGTAGCGCAGCGGCTGCTCCACCGACTCGCCGACCTGCTTCTTCGCCGCCAGGTGTACGACACCGGTGATGCCGTGCTCCGCGAAGGTCCGGTCGAGCAGCGCCCGGTCGAGGGTGGAGCCCTGGACCAGCGGCACTCCCTCGGGGATGCGCTCGGTGAAACCGGCGGAGAGATCGTCGAGCACGACCGCCCGCTCGCCCGCCTCGGTCATGGCGCGGACGACGTGCGCCCCGATGTAACCGGCTCCGCCGGTGATCAGCCAGGTCATGGTCACCCTGTTCCGCGTGCGATGTGTGTGCTGCTGCTGTGCTGCCGTGCAGATGTGCTGCTGTCCTGCTGCGACGGTAACGCGTGACCCCTGCCGGGGGTTCCGGCGGGCGGGGGACGGGGTGGGGCCTGGGCCCGCCCCGCCCGCTCAGCCCCTGCGCCCCGCCGTCGCGAAGAGGCGTGCCGCCTTGCGGCGCAGCATGGCGGTTGCGCTGCGGGGGCCGATGGACAGGCGCAGGGCGAGGTTCGCGGACGTGGTCGCGTACGGGCGGAGCAGCAGGACCCCGCGTCGGGCGTGCGGGCGGGCGGTGGGGCGGAGCAGGCCGGGGCCGGGGACCGCCCGCACCGTCGTGTCGCGTGCCGAGCCGTCGGCGAACCGGACCCGCACCTTGATGTCCCACACGCCCGTGTCCAGCGCGCCGAGGTCGACCAGGAGCAGAGCCGTCCACGCGTCCGCGCCCGCCTGCGGGGACCAGGCCGCAGTACGGCGCAGTCCGCAGCGGCCGCTGTCGCGGTGGCGGAACTCGACGTCGACCGTGGTCGGGCCGGCCGCGCTCACCCTGCCGTACAGGTCGTGCAGGCGCAGCCGTAGCGCCGAGGCGCGGGCGCGCGGGTGCAGTTCGCCCTCGACCGCGAGCGGGAGCAGCCGCATCGGCCGCACCAGGAGGTGGTCGAGCGGCACCTGCGGCAGCTCCTCGGACCAGACCGGCGTGCCCTCGCCGCCCCCGTCGCCCACCAGCGTGTACGGCGGCACCAGCCGGGCCGGGCGGGCCGCGACCTGCTTGAGGCGGTCCAGATCGACCGGCTCGGGGGAGGCCAGGACGACCCGGCCGATGACGCGGCCCGGCGCGGGGGCGAGCGCGAAGTCGGCCTCGTCGAACGTCCGCAGGTATGCGCGCGCGCTGTCCCACCAAGCGCGGCGGTACTCGGTGCTGCGCTGGTCCAGCTCCTTGGCGTACATCCGCAGGCCGTGGTCGAGGAACTTGGCGCGGGCGGAGCGGGCCAGCTTCTTCTCCCCGGCGTCGAGCAGCGTCTCCACCACCTGGCGGTGGGCCTCGATGCGGGCCTGCCAGTTCGCGACGCCCGCCCGGTCCAGGGACAGCGAGAGCTTCGCGGCGGCCCGGCGGACGTGCCACACGTACACCGTGTTGGCGACCAGGGCGAGGCGCGGGGCGGCGGCGAGGACGCGCGCGGTGAACACGAAGTCCTCGTAGACGAACCGGCCGTCGGGGAAGCGGATGCCGTGCTCGCGCAGGAAGTCGGTGCGGTACAGCTTGTTGACGCAGAGCGTGTCGTGCACGAGCCGCGGCCGCCGGTCCGGCCGCTCGACGATCGCCGGGGAGTCGTACAGCTCGGGCTGCCACGGCACTTCGCGCCCCGACGGCAGCTCGCGGCGGACGCACAGCCCCGCGGCGACCTCGGTGCCGTGCTCGGTCGCGGCGGTGAGCAGCGCGTCGACCGCGCCCGGCGGCAGCACGTCGTCACTGTCGAGGAACATCACGTACGGAGACGTGCAGGCGTCGATGCCGTCGTTGCGCGGGGTGCCGCAGCCGCCGCTGTTGACGCTGCGCAGCACCGGCTTGAGGCGCGAGTCCTCGGCGGCGAGGCGGCCGAGGATCTCGGGGCTGGCGTCGGTCGAGCAGTCGTCGACGGCTATCACCTCGCGGACCGCGGCGCCCTGATCCAGCGCCGAGCGCACCGCGTCCGCCACGTGGCCCGCGTCGTTGTAGCCGATCACGACGACGCAGACCTGGGGCTGCTGAGACGGAGCGCTGTTCATAGGTGGGAATTTTAGCTGTTACGAGGAATTGTCCGACTGGTGGGGTTTGATGAGGGAGTCGCAGGTTCTGCCGGTTCTGCCGGTTCTGTCGGTCCGCAGCGGCGGCTCGACGGACACCGTGGACCGCCAAAGCCCCCTCCACGACAGCAAGACGGCCGTGACGAGCAGGACGTTCCGCACGAGAAGGGCCAAAACGCCGGTCCAGGTGCCGGTCATGACGTCCTCGTACAGCAGCGGGTACACGAGCGTGCTGACCGCTGCCGCGGCCGTGACCAGGGCCGCCGCCGGGCGCTGCGAGGTGGCACGCGAGGTGAGGCAGACCGCGGCGAGGCCGAGCAGCCAGATGAGGTACTGCGGGCTGATCACCCGGCTCGTGACGGTGAAGAGCAGCACCGCGCAGAGCGCCGCGTCGAAGGGCGTGGCCTCGGTCCAGTGCCGTGCCCGCACCCGCCACAGCAGCAGCGCCGCGCAGGCAAGGACGGTCGCGGCCAGCGAGACCTGCGCGACGGCGGCGACCTGCGGGCCGGTGAACTCCATCGCCCCGAAGCGGTACTCGACCCGCAGCGGCTGCCCCGCGAGGCGCGCGAACGCGAGGGCCGTGCCGCCGAGCGACTCGATCTGCACACCGCGCCCGCCCTGTTGCCGCAGGAACGCGAAGGGGTGCGCGAACAGCACGGCCAGGGCGAGCAGCAGTGCGGCGGCGGCCACGAGCGCGGCGCCCCAGGCCGCACGCGTGCCGCGCCCGCGCGGGGTGCCGAGCAGGGTGAGCGCGGGCCACACCTTCACCAGCGCCCCGAGCGCGGCGAGCACCCCGGCGGCCCGCGGTCTGCGCGCCACGCACAACAGGGCGAGCACGGCGAGCGCGGTGACATACACGTCGTACCGCGCGAGCGGAACGTGCAGCAGCAGGGGCAGGCCGCCGACCCAGAGCGCGGCCCCCGCGAGACCGCACCCCGGGCGGCGCCCGGCGCGGACGAGCGCGCAGGCGACGACCGCGTCCGCGAACAAGGCGAGCGCCACGAACCCCTGGAAGTAGCTGAGCCCGGGCAGCAGTCCGGGCGCGAGCAGGACCGGGCCCGCCGCCGGCGGGTACTGCCACAGCGGGTCGTCGAGCGGGAAGGCGCCCTGCGCGAGCACCTGCGACCAGTGGAAGTACAGCTCGTGGACCTCGCGGGCGATGCCGCCGACGCCGAGCGGGAAGCGGCCGTCACGGGCGAGCAGGACCAGCATGACGGCGCGCGTCACCGCCCAGCAGACGGCCAGGGCGGACAGGACGAGACGGGTACGGGCGGCGGCGGTGCTGCGGCGGCCGGGTCCGGGGAGTTCCGGCCGGGGCGGCAGGAGTGTCGTGGTCATCGAGGGCAGCGTAGGTCGCACAAACCGCCTGAGGCGCCGTCAATCCACAGGAACGGTCGGTTAATAGCACAAACTGAGGTGCATGCAGGTCACGACTCTTCGTGCGGCCCTCGCTGCCGGACCGTCCGCCACGGCCGCCGCGCCGGGCCACGTCCGCACCGCATGGGCGGCACTCACCGCCAGGCCGGCCGCCACGGCCGTGCTCGTTCCCGCCTCCGTCATGCTCGTCCTCGGCCTCTGGGGCCTGGACCGCGAATCGATGTGGCGCGACGAGGGAGTCACCCACCAGGTGGCCTCCCGCTCGCTCCCCGAGATCGTGCGACTCCTCGGCAGCGCAGACGCCGTCCACGGCCTCTACTACCTCCTGATGCACGGCGTGCTCTCCGTGCACCCCGGCGAAGTCGCCCTGCGGCTCCCGTCGGTGCTCGCCGGAGCCGCCACCGCCGCACTCGTCGCGGCCCTCGGCGTCCGCCTCGCCCGCCCCCGCGTCGGACTCTGGGCCGGACTCCTCTACGCGGCGATCCCGCTCACCGGCTACTACGCCCAGGAGGGCCGCAGCTACGCCCTCGTCGCCGCCGGGGCCACCGGCGCCACCCTCCTCCTGGTCCGCGCCGTCCGCCGCGGCCGCGCCCTGGACTGGTGCCTGTACGGGGCCGTCGTCACCGTGACCGTGCTGCTTCACCAGCTCGCCGCGCTCGTCCTCCTCGCGCACGCCGTCACGCTGCTGCTGTCCTGGCGGCGGCTCGACGGGCGGGCCTGGCGCTCCTGGGCCGTCTGCGCCTGCGCCGCGCTCACCCTGCTGCTGCCGCTCGCCCGGCTCACCCTCGGCCAGAGCGAGCACACGGCCTGGCTCGCCGGGGCCGACGAGGGCGGCGCCGCCTCCCTGCTCAAGGCCTTCGCCGGGCCGACCGAACTCGTGGTCACCGGCGCCCTGTTGCTCGCCTGCGTCTCCCTCAACTCGCCGCTGGAGCGCACCGGCAGGCTCTCCCTCAACGCGGTCGCGCTGCCGCTGATGGTGCTGCCCCCGGCGGTGCTCCTCGCCGCCTCGCAGTACACGCCGCTGCACCACGACCGCTACCTGTACTTCGCGCTCGCCGGCGTCCCGCTGCTCGCCGCGGCCGGCGCCGAGCGGACCGCGCGCGTCGTACGGATGCTGCGGGCCCGGCCCGGCCGGCGCGGGGGCGGGGCGCTGTTCGGGGCGGCGGTCCTCGCGGTCGCGTTCTGCTGGCAGCTGCCGCTGCACCTGGACGACCGCACTACGGAGCAGCGGCCCGACGACCCGGCGGCCGTCGCCACGGTCGTGGCCGAACGGGTCGGCGAGGGCGACGCGATGCTGTACCTGCCGTCGGCGGGGCGGCGCACGGCGCTCGCCTACCCGGACGAGTTCGCCAACACCAGCGACATCGCCCTCGCCCGCTCCGCGGCGGCCTCGGGAACGCTGTACGGCGAGGAGACCGGCGCCGGTGAACTGCGGCGCAGGCTCGCGAACCTGGAGCATGTGTGGCTGCTCGCCGAGCCGTACGCGCTGCGCGAGGGCTGGGACCCGAAGAGCGCTGCCGAGCGGGCCAAACTCACCGCTGTGAACGAGGAGTTCCTGCTGCGCGACGAGTACCAGACCCGGAGCGGGGTGCTGCGGCACTACATCCGGCGTCCCGTCGACAAGCCGGTGGGGTGGCCGCCGGCGCACCACTGAGGCGGCAGTGTCACAGGGCCGGCCGGACCAGTCGCCCGACTGGTCCGGCCGGCCCGTCCGCGTCAGCCGACGCGTGCCAGGACTTCCCCCGTACGCGGGCTCCAGGCGACGACCACCGCCTCCTTCGGGGCCTGCTGCTCGGGGGAGAGGAGGAGCCAGCGCACGTCGTACTCACGGACGATCGCGGCACGCTCCGCGCGTGTGGACGTTTTCGCGAGGTAGCGGCTCACGGCGTCCTGGCGCTCGGCGCGTTCCGGTTCCGGCAGGGACGCGTCGGGCCAGGCCGGGGCGAGCAGGTTCGGGCCGTAGCCGGGCAGGGAGCGGGAGGCGCGGTAGACGTCGGTGAGGACGACCTCGCCGGGCCCGATGCGCCGCGCGGCCCAGTCGTACTGCGGCCAGCGCGGCGGCTGGTCGAAGCCGACCGGGTCGACGCTGCGGGGCACCACCGCGCCGCCGTGGACGAGGAAGCCGAGGGCCGTGCCGACCGCCGCGGCCTGGGCGAGGAAGCGGCGGCTCGCGGGCCACGGGCGCGGCTCGGCCAGCTCGACGGCGAGCGCGAACTGCAGGGGGACGAGGGCGAGTCCGAGGATCCGCCCGTACGTGTAGTGGCCGCTGAACCAGCCGTACGCGATGACCAGGACCTCGGCCGCGAACATCAGCACCAGGGGGTCGCGGCGGTCGCGGCGGGCCCGGAGCCAGAGGGCGGGGAGGCCGATGAGGGCCAGCCAGAAGCGGGCCTCCATCTCGGAGTACAGCTGCTCGTGGATGCCGTCCACGCTCGGGTCGCCGACGAGCGAGAACACGCTGTAGTACGGCCAGGTCACCGCCACCAGAACCGCCACCGCACCGGCGAGCGCCCAACGCGCCACCACGCGCGCGTGCCAGTCCCGTTGCCGCCCGACGACGAAGGCGACGACGCCGATCATTGCCGCGACCGCCGAGATCGGGTGGACGAGCAGCACCAGACCGCACAGCGCGCCGAGCCCCGCGTACGCCCACGGGGAGCCGCCCGAGCGGGCCAGGCGGGCCGTCAGCGCCCACACCCAGAAGGCGAGCCCGATCCCGAACGTCGACGGGAAGGGCAGGTGCCCGGTCAGCGACATCAGGCCCAGGTACCCGGACCACCAGGCCATCCGCGTGCCCCACAGCAGCACCATGAACCCGAGCGCGAGAACCGGCGCCCACGCGCGCGTGGTGAGGCTTTTGACGGCGCGGTTCAGGCCGGTCAGGAGGACGATCAGGTTGACGGCCCCGGTGAGCTTGACGACCTGCCAGCCCGCGAGACCGGTGACCTGCGCGAACAGGCCCTGGACCACGGCGTACGGCGAGTAGTAGGCGCTGCCGTCGCCGGGCAGCGCGGAGGTCGGGTGGGCGGGGTCGAGGAGGTCGGCCTTGAGGCGTTCGACGACGGCGGCGTGCTGGCCGAAGTCGCAGCAGATCGGCACCCGCCAGGCCGCCGCCGAGACGAGCAGCCAGAAGAGGGTGCCGAACACCAGGTAGGGGCTGGGGCGCAGGGAGCGCCGGCCGCCGAGCACCGCCGTCGCGCCCCGCACCACGCGCGCGTAGTGACGGTTTTCGGTAGGAGCAGAGGGCGGAGTGGCGGTCGTGCTCATCGCAGCAGCCTGTCCGCGACGCGCCGGGCCGCGCGGCCGTCGTCGAGGTCGCAGTAGGCCTGCCGGAACGTGGCGTAGGCGTCCGCGTGCCGGGCCGCCACCGCGTCCAAGTCGGCCAGGGCGGCGGCGAGTTCGGCGGTGCTGCGGAGCAGCGGGCCGGGGGCGCGGCGCTCCAGGTCGACGTAGAAGCCGCGCAGTGTGTCCCGGTAGTGCTCCAGGTCCGGGGTGAGGAACAGCATCGGGCGGCCGGTGTGCGCGAAGTCGAACATCAGGGCCGAGTAGTCGGTCACCAGGACGTCCGCGACGAGCAGCAGCTCGGCGGGCTGCGGGTGGTCGCTCACGTCCCGCACGAAGGGCGCGCGGGCCCCGGTCAGGCGGCCGGAGGCGAGGGGGTGGCGGCGGACGAGGACGGTGTGCCGGACGCCGTCCCGCTCCCGGCGGTCGTCGAGCTCGCGTTCCAACTCGGCCAGATCCAGGGCGGGTTCGTAGCGGAAGCGGCCCCGCGCGTGTGCGAGGTGGTCGCGGTAGGTGGGGGCGTAGAGGACGATCCTGTGGTCCTCGTCGAGGCCGAGCTCGGTGCGGACGCGGTCGGCGACCTTCTCGCGGTCGTCGGCGAAGAACAGGTCGTTGCGCGGCGACCCGGCCTGCAGGATCTCGCCCTCGTAGTGGAGGGCGCGGGTCATGTGCGGGATCGCGTACCGGTTCGGGGTGACCAGGACCGACCACTGGGCGGACAGGCGCGGCAGCGCGTCGAGGTGCCCGTGGTCGGCGTACAGGGTGTCGGTGAGGTCGGCGCCGATGCGCTTGAGGGGGGAGCCGTGCCAGGTCTGCACGACGGTCTGGCCGTCGCGGCGCTCGAACCAGTCGGGCAGGTGGTCCTCGGTGACGATGCGGCGGCAGCGGGCGAGGGCCTCGTACCACTCGGCGCTGTGCCGTTCGACGCCGCGCGCGGCGGGCGGGACGCGGGTCCGGCCGTCGTCCGTGACCCACAGGTGCTCGATCTCCACGCCGCGCCGCACCAGCTCCTCGTGGACGGCCCGCGGCGAGCCGCCGTCGCACCACAAAATCGCCTCCCTGAAGGGAAGTTCGCGCTTTTGCGTGTACTGCTCGACGCGCAGCCGCGCGCGCCGGTACGCGCCGCGCTCGGCGGGGGAGAGGGCCGGGCCCGCCTCGATCAGGAGGCGGTCGCCGAAGCGCCGGTCGGCGGCGTACTCGCGGCCGCCGTGGGTCTGCCGGGACGGCAGTTCGGCGCAGAGCGAGGTGAGCAGCCGCACCGGCATCCCGTCCCGCGCGTGCACCTCCCCGACGCCCGGGCCCGGCGCGGTCTCGCGCAGGAACGCGTACCAGCGCCCCGCGCGCAGCGGCAGCCCCGCGTGCACGGAGGCGGGCGGGAAGGCGGCGCGGAACCGGTCGCCGGTGCGCTCGACGGGAACGGCGACCTCCTCGCCGCGCGCGCTGTGCCGCAGCACGAGCTCCGTCTCGCCCCAACTGGCCGCCGCCAGGCTGCCCTCGACCTCCAGGACCCCGTCGGCCGGCCAGCGCACCGCGTCCGCGATCGGCTGCCGGGTCAGCTCGACGACCAGCTGCCCGGTGTCGTTGGCGGTGGCGCACAGCTCGCGGCCAGGGCCCGTGGCGTACCGGCCGGGCGGCAGGTCGGTGAGCGCGGCGACGGACCGCATCGAGCCGTCGGCGAGCAGCAGGTTGGCCTGCCAGCGGTCGCCGGGCAGCGGCTCGACCTCGCGGGGCGCGCGGTGCGGCGTCGGCGGCACGGCTTCGAGTTCGGGCAGCGGCACGCGCGCGGTGAAGTCCCGGCCGTCGACGATGACCGGGCAGGTGACCTCGGCGTCGGAGTGCTTGTGCTTGAGGTGCAGGCCGGTGGGTGCGAGGTCGGCGTACAGGCGGCCGGTGAGCAGCACGTCCTCGCCCACGCGTGCGTGCTGCTCGATCCGGGCCGCGTACTCCTGCACCTTGAGGACCAGGCGGCCCTTGCTGAAGCCGAGGACGAGGCGCATGCCGTCGCCGAGGTCGTGCACCACGGGCTGCGCGGCCGAGCCGTCGAGGGCGCGCACGGCGGCCCGCCGCACGCGTCCGTGGCCGCCGACCACGACCCCGAGCTGCCAGCTGCCCGGCCGCCAACGGCCCCTGGACTTCAGCTTCTTGAGGTCGAGGGTCATCTCGAAGCCGGACAGGTCGTAGTCGTGCAGCCGCTGCCCGGAGTTCTCGGTGGCCTGCGGTGCGGCGACGGTTCTGGTCGGCACGGTGCGCAGCCTGCCGCGCCCGCTCCCGGACTTGAGCACGCCGACCTTCACGGACTGTCCGCGCCGCCCGGCGGGCAGGTTTCGTACGTACGCGTAGCCGCTGATCCGCAGCCGCCCCGCGTCGTCGAAGGAGGTCTCCGACACCCGTGCCACGACGGGGAGTTCGCCCTTCCGCAGCCGGGTCAGGGCGGCGTCGACGGCGAGCGGGGCGCCCGCCGGGGCGGGGTGCACGGCGCGGCGGCGCAGTCGGCCGCGGACGTGGAAGGCGGTCCCGCCCTGCTGCTCGCACTCCAGGAGGCCGATCAGCTCGTCGAGCCGCCGCTCCCGGACCAGCTGCCACTTGACCCGCAGCTCGACCGGCAGCTCCCCGACCACGGACGCGTCGGCGGCGTCGAGGAAGGCCCCGGCGCCGTCGAGGAACGCGGCCCGGTACTCGGGACCGCCCATCGGCAGCCCCTCCAGGAAGTACACGAAGTCGTCGCGCAGGCAGGACACGTCGTACGTGCGCCGGTGCTCGGGGAAGCGTTCGGCGAGGAAGGCGCTGACGCCGCGGCAGGCGTCGATGCGGTCGGTGACGCCCCTGACGTCGCTGCGCCGCCGCGTGATGGAGCCCTCGCGGACCCGCCAGTAGTAGACGTGGTCGCGCAGCACGTCCACGGCGGAGGCGAGGAAGTGCGCCGGGATCATCACCGGGGTGTCCTCGTAGAGCTTGCCCTCGGGGAACTCGAAGGCGTGGCGCAGCCAGAACTCCCGGCGGAACACCTTGTTCCAGGCGACCCGGTCGGAGAGCAGCGACGGGTCGCGGGTGATGTGCGTGCGGCGGGCGGCCCGGGTCAGCCACTTGTACTGCCAGGCCTGCTGCCGCCCGCGCTCGCCGAGCCGCCACACGTTTCCGGTGGCGAAGTCGGAGCCGGTGTCGTCGAGGCTCGCGAGCATCCGCGCGTACGCGCCGTGCGGCACGATGTCGTCGCTGTCGACGAACGCGAGATACGTGGCGTCCGGTGAGGTGTGCCGCACGCCGGTGTTGCGGGCCGCGCCGAGCCCCGCGTTCTCCTGGTGGACGTACCGGAAGCGCGGGTCGTCGGCCGCGAAGGCGCGGGCGATGCGGGTGCTGCCGTCGGTGGAGCCGTCGTCGACGAGGACGACCTCGATGCCGTGCCCCGCGGGCAGCGTCTGCTCCGCGACGGAGCGCAGGCACTCCTCCAGATAGTCCTCGACGTTGTGGATGGGGACGACGACGCTGAGACGTGGCTGCGCTGAACGCACGATGAGGGGCCTTTCGCAGCGGGACACCGGAGCGCACCGACGGGCATGACGGTGCATGTGGCCGATGTGCCCTCTCGCGTCAATCTTTTTGCCGTAAGTCGCCCGAAAGGGTGGGTATCGGTCTTCGACAGGACGTATGCGCCTGGCTACGGTCGGTGCCCATGGTCCGTTTCTCCGTAGTCGTCCCCGCCCACCGCGTCCAGGGCTACCTGCGTGAATGCCTGGAATCCACGCTGAGTCAGGGCTTCACGGACTTCGAGCTGATCGTCGTCGACGACTGCTCGCCGGACGCCTCCGGCGCGATCGCCGCGGAGTATGCGGAGCGCGACCCGCGCGTGCAACTCGTACGCCTCGACGCACGCGCGGGCGCGGGCGGCGCGCGCAACGCGGGAGCGGAACGGGCGCGCGGCGCGTACCTGCTGTTCCTCGACGGTGACGACCTGCTCCTGCCGGGCGCCCTGGAGGCGATCGACGCGGGACTCGGCGGCGCGGGCGAGCCCGACGTCCTGCTCTTCGACCACGACCGGGTCGACTGGTGGGAGAACGTGCGGGGCAGCGGCGACCGGTTCGACGGCGACCCGCTCGCCGTCACCTGCGCGGCGTGGAACCGGGTGTTCCGGCGGGAGTTCTGGGCGGCGGAGGGGTTGGCGTTCACGGCGGGGGTCGAGCCGTACGAGTACGTGGTGCCGGTGCAGTTGGCGACGTCGGTGGGGCGGGTCGGGGTGCTGGAGCGGGTGTGCGTGCGGTGGCGGCGTCGGCGCGTGCGGGGCGAGGACAGTCGGCGGCACTTCGCCCTGCTTGACAGGTACGGCGAGCTTTTCGCTGAGGTAGGTCGTCGTTCAGCGCACTCGGCGCCGGGGCGTTGTGCCCACCCGCCCCCAAGCTCTCGGCTCCGCTCGAACAGGGGGGACCCCCATCGCCCTGCGGAACGCCTGCCCACAACGGTGGGAAGGCTGCACCCGGTCGTCGCCGACCACCTCCTCCGCGTTCTCGACGAAGTCGACGATCGGGCCGAGTTCTTCCGTCGGGCCGCCGCCTTCTGTCGTGCGCACTCCATCCCCTGTGCCGAACTGTTCGGCTCGTACGCCGCGTTCCGGGCGCGTGAAGTGGCCGCGGAGCGGGCGCGGGCGGCGCGCGCGCAGGCCAGGGCGCGGAAGAAGAAGCTGCGCGCGCGGGTCATGAAGGTGTCGTACGGCGTGGACCGGCGGCGCTCGCTCGACCCGGGGCTCGCGGTCTACGGGGCGTACTGGAACCGCGGGCTGTCCTGCAATCCGCTCGCCGTGTACGAGAAGGCCCGCGAACTCGCCCCGCACGTGCGGGGCGTGTGGGTGGTGAGCAGCCGCAACGTGCACAAGGTGCCGCCGGGCGTCGCGTACGTCGTCGAGGGCTCGCGGCGGTACTGGCAGACCATGGCCAGGGCCACGTACCTCGTCAACAACTCCAGCTTCCCCGGCGGCTTCGTGAAGCGGCCCGGGCAGGTCTACCTGCAGACGCACCACGGCACCCCGCTCAAGAAGATGGGCCTCGACCAGCGCCGCTACCCGGCCGGCACACACGGCATCAGCTTCCGGAAGGTCCTCGACCACACCGACCAGTGGGACTTCAGCCTCTCCTCCAACCCGCACTCCACGGAGGTGTGGGAGCGGGTCTACCCGTCCGGGTACGAGGCCCTGGAGCTCGGCTACCCGCGCAACGACGCATATTTCCGGGCGAGTTCGGAGGACGTCGCCCGCATCCGCAAGGAGCTGGGCATTGTTGACGGGCGGACCGCGCTGCTCTACGCGCCCACCCACCGCGACTACCAGAAGGGCTTCCTGCCGCGGCTCGACCTGCGCCGGTTCGTGCGCGCCCTCGGCCCCGACTTCGTCGTCCTCGTCCGCGCCCACTACTTCTACGGCGCCGACGCCGGGATCGAGCAGCACCCGCAGCTGCTCGACGTCACCGCGCACCCGCGCGTGGAGGAGCTCTGCCTCGCCGCCGACGCGCTGGTCACGGACTACTCGTCGCTGATGTTCGACTACGCCTGCCTGGACCGCCCGATCGTCACGTACGCCCCCGACTGGCAGGCCTACCGGCTCGCCCGCGGGGCGTACTTCGACCTCCTCTCCGGCCACCCCGGCGACACCCCGGGCGCCGTCGCCACCAGCGAGGAGGAGCTGGCCTTCCTGTTCCAGGCCGAGGCCTGGGACACCCCGGCGACGACCGCGCTGCGCGCCGCCTTCCGCGCCCGGTTCTGCCCGTACGACGACGGCAACGCCGCCGAACGCGTCGTCCGGCGGCTCTTCCTGACGGGCGATCAGGAGGATCGGGGCCGCTCGTAGGGCGACGGCACCGGGAAGTACGCCGTCAGGAACGCCCGCAGCGCGAGCGTCCGCTCCTGCTCGCCGCACGTGCCGTGCGGGGACGCGGTGATGCGGAACGCCGTCCGGTCGCGGCCGTGCAGGATCCGCCCGAGCCGGGCGTGCCCGGCCGGCTCGGCGAGGTCGACGTCCGCGTACGCGAGGCCGTCCGGCACGGCGCGGCCCGTCAGGCAGGCGTAGTGGTGGTGGAGGTGCGGGCTCGGGGCGGGGCCGTACCGCTCGGCGAGCTCGTCGAGGACGCTGCGGCGCAGGGCGTACGGGGCGTGCGGCAGGCCGTGGTCGAGGGTGCGGCCGAAGTCGCGGCGCAGCAGGTCGGCGTCCGCGGCCGGGGCGTTCACGGTGGGCGACCGGAAGACGCGGGGGAGGCCCGAGCCGAGGAAGAACGTGCCGGGGGTCGTGGGGCGGCCGAGGAACATCGTGTCGTCCAGGTACAGGAAGTGCTCCGCGAGGCCCTCGATACGGGCGAGGGGCGTCTCGGCGTCCTCGACGACGGTCAGGCCAGGGCGGTCCTCGGCCAGCCACTCCGGCCGAGGGCCCGCCAGGAGCAGGTGGACGCGCCGGAGCCACGGGGCGTACTGGCTCAACGACCGCAGGCAGTGGCGGAGTTGGAGGTCGGCCTCGGTCGTCGCCGCGCACACCGCGTCCACCGGGAAGTCGATGTCGTCGAGCAGGCGCTGCGTGAAGACGTCGACCGTCGGGTACGGGCGGCCGGAGACCGTCAGGTGCGCCGTGGGCCGCAGGGACGGCAGGCGCGGGCCCGCGAGGGTCGGGCCGAAGGGCGCGCGCCAGGGGCCGCCGTCCCGCTCCGCCGGCCAGAACTCCACCGTGCAGGCCGCGTCCGCGCCGTACCGCAACGTCCGGGTCGACGTGGTCGCCGGGCGGAACACCTTGACGCCCGCCACCTCGCCGACGCAGTCCAGACGCTCGGCGAGCACCTCGCCGGGGGGCATGCCGCGCGGGCCGAGCAGCTCCGCGTAGACCGCCTCGCCGGAGGCCGCCTCGGCGAGTGCCTTCAGGGCACGGTCGCGGTCGTCGGCGTCCACGGCCAGGGTGTGCGTCGTGCCGCCGGTGCGTACGAGGACATACGGGATGCCGTACAACTCCAGTGCGGACGCGGTGAGTTGGAGGTTGCGGTCGACGGCGGCCGGGAGCGTCAGGTCGTCGCGCTCCTCGGCTAGACGGCCCGCGCTGCGGACGAGGCGGCGGGACGCGCCGCATTCGAGGAGCTCGTTCTCGCGCGCCGATTCGTCCGCGACGGAGAGGGCGCCGGGCGCGGCCGGGGCCGCGGGGCGGAAGGCGCCGCCGCCCGCGACGATCGCCGCGGCCACCCGGTCGGCCCGCTCGGCGAGCCGCTCGGGCCGGTCCCGGCGGGCCACGAGCCGGGCGCACAGCTCCTCCCAGAGTCCGGTGACGCGCACCGGCGAGAACCGGTCGTACGCGCCGCGGCGGGCGGCGAGCGCGCAGCCGTGCCGGGTCTCCGGGTCGCCGAGCAGGGACCCCAGCGCGGCGGCGAGCCCGTCGACGTCGCCGGGCGGGGCGAGCAGGCCGTCGACGCCGTGCCGGACGATCTCGGCGGGCCCGGCCGGGTCCTCGTACGCGACCACGGGCACCCCCGCCGTCAGGGCGTCCAGGAGCGTCAGCGGGAACGCCTCGTCGTGCGCGCAGGTCAGCAGCGCGAGGCCCGCCTCGGCCCACTCGGCCGCCATGTCCCGTACGAGGCCGAGGAGTTGGACCCGGTCGTGCAGGCCGAGGCCGTCGGTCAGGCGGCGCAGCTCCGGCACGGCGCCGTCGTCCGCGAAGACGCGCAGCGTCCAGTCCGGGTGGGCGTCGGCGACCCGGGCGAAGGCCCGTACGGCCTGGTCGGCGCGGTGCTCACCGGCGGGCGGCGCGACCGTCACGAGAACCCGGCTCTCCCCGTCGGCGGCGGGGCGGAACCCGTCCGGCGCCGCGTGCGGGATCACCGCCGGCTCGGGTGCGCCCGGGCCGAGGAACTCGGCGAGCCGGCGGCGGCCCGGCTCGGTCGGCGTGACGAGGGCGTCGAGCCGGGGCCCGTGCAGCAGCAGCGCCTCGACCGACGCGTCCCGGCACCGCGGCGGCCGGAACTCCTGGTGCAGGGTCACCACCCGCGCGGGCACGTGGGCCGCCGCGGCGGCGAGCAGCGCGGGGCCGGTCGTGACCAGGACGTCCGTGTCGAGGGCGGACAGGGCGGCGGCCAGCTCGACGTCCGCGAGCCGGTCCAAGTCGCCCTCCGGATCGGGGAGTCGGCTCGGCAGCGCGGTCAGCGTGCGGCAGGTCTCGTCGTCGAGCCGGGAGGCGCGGAGCGGGCGGGCCGGGGTGCGGGTGCGGTCGATCAGGTGGCGCGGCCGTAGGCCGAGGAGCGGCTCGGGCCTGGTCCTGGTCGCCGACAGGACCTCCACGTCGTGCCGTTCGGCGAGCTGCCGGACCTGGGCGTGCACGGCGCGTTCGACGCCGCCCGCCTCATCGCCCCGGGCGAGGAGATACGTGATCTTCATCGGTGCTCCGTCAGTTCGAGAGGTCGAGGCAGGTCAGGGCGAACGCGCCGGACGCCGTGAAGTACGGCTGCACCCGCACGAGCGAGCCGCAGGGCAGCGCGCAGAGCCGGGCCGGGTGGCGGAAGACCGCCCGGGGGCTGCGGGGGCCGGACAGGCGGCGGGCCAGGACGAGGCGGTCCGGGGCTTCCGGCTCGTGCCGGGCCGGCGCGGGCACGAGCCGGAAGCCCCACGTCCACGGCCCCGTCGCCGCCGACCCCGCCAGCTCGCCGAGCGGCAGGTCGAGGCTGAACTCCCGCCCTTCCCAGGCGACTTCGAGCGGTACGACGGTGTCGTCCGCGTGCCGTACGGCCTCCGCGCGCCGGGCCGTCGGCGGGGCCGCGAGCAGGCGGCCGCGCAGGGTCACGCCGTCGCCGCGCGGCTCGAACCGGACCAGCTCGGCCTGCGGCCCGGCCTCGTCGACCTGCAGCGCGGCCCGCCCGCCCGGGCAGCGCACGAGCCGGATCAGGGCGCCGGTGCGGAAGTCCGGCGCGTACCGCCGGGCCGAAGCCGTGTCCTCCAAGGGCAGGCCCCGGCGGCGTACGCGGCCCTCCGGGCCCGTCGTCTCGACCGTCAACCGCCAGACCCCGGAGGTCAGATGGAGGCCCGCAGCGTCCGGCTCGGCGCCGGGGCCGCGCAGCGTGGCCGTCGCCGTGAGCAGCCTGCCGCCGCCCGGCGCCGTCCGCTCCACGACGAGCGGCACCTGGTGGCGCGCACCGCCCCGGGACAGCAGCAGGCGGGCCCCTCCGACGGGCTCCGGCGGGTCGACGGCGAGGTTGAACGTACGGCTGTCCCCGAGCGAGAGATGGGCGGGCGGAGGCAGCAGTTCCGTCCGCCCGCGACTGCGGCCCGCGACGAGCCGCTCCATGCGGAGTCGAAGCATCCGCCCACTCTGCCGCCTCCGCACGGGCCCGCCCGGGCGGCGCACCACTCCCCGGCGCTTGTCCTATTTCATATGGCTTGCGGCGTTATGGTCGCCGCATGTCTGCCGAAACGGTTTCTGTCTCCGGCTGGGGCCGCACCGCCCCCACCAGCGCCCGCGTCGTCCGCCCGCGCACGTACGAGGAGGCCGCCGAGGCCGTACGCGGCTGCGGGGCGCGCGGCGGGATCGCCCGGGGCCTCGGCCGCGCGTACGGGGACGCCGCGCAGAACGCCGGCGGGGCCGTGCTCGACATGACCGGGCTCGACCGCGTCCGCGCCGTCGACGCCGAGGCCGGCACCGTCGTCTGCGACGCCGGGGTGAGCCTGCACCGGCTGATGCAAGTCCTGCTCCCGCTCGGCTGGTTCGTGCCCGTCACGCCCGGCACCCGGTACGTGACCGTGGGCGGGGCGATCGGCGCCGACATCCACGGCAAGAACCACCACGTCTCCGGCTCCTTCACCCGGCACGTCACCGCGCTCGACCTGCTCACCGCCGACGGCGAGGTGCGCACCGTACGCCGCGGGGAGCCGCTGTTCGACGCCACCGCGGGCGGCATGGGGCTCACCGGGGTCGTACTGCGGGCGACGGTGCGGCTCCTTCCGGTCGAGACCTCGCTGATGTCCGTCGACACCGAACGCGCCGCCGACCTCGACGACCTGATGGCCCGGCTCGCCGAGACCGACCACCGCTACCGCTACTCCGTCGCCTGGATCGACCTGCTCGCCCGGGGCCGCGCCCTCGGCCGCTCCGTCCTCACCCGCGGCGAGCACGCCCCCCTCGACGCGCTGCCGGACAAGGCCCGCCGCGACCCGCTCGCCTTCCGGCCCGGCACCCTGCCCGCGCCGCCCGCGTTCGTCCCGGAAGGGCTGCTCGGCCGCACCACCGTCGGCCTGTTCAACGAGCTCTGGTACCGCAAGGCGCCCCGCTCCCGCACCGGCGAACTCCAGCGCCTCTCCACCTTCTTCCACCCCCTCGACGGCGTTCCGCACTGGAACCGGATCTACGGCCGCGGCGGCTTCGTGCAGTACCAGTTCGTCGTCGGGTACGGGGCCGAGGAGACGCTCCGCCGGGTCGTGCAGCGCATCGCCGAGCGGCGCTGCCCCTCCTTCCTCGCCGTCCTGAAGCGGTTCGGCAGCGCCGACCCCGGCTGGCTCTCCTTCCCGGTGCCCGGCTGGACCCTCGCCCTCGACATCCCCGCAGGCCTGCCGGGGCTCGGCGGCTTCCTCGACGAGCTCGACACGGAGGTCGCCGCCGCCGGAGGCCGCGTCTACCTCGCCAAGGACGCCCGGCTGCGGCCGGAACTCCTCGACGCGATGTACCCGGAGCTCGGCCGATTCCGGGCCCTGCGCGCCGAGTTGGACCCCGAGGGCGTCTTCACGTCCGACCTCGCACGCCGCCTGTCCCTCTGAACCCGCTTGCCCGCCGTCCCACGCACCTTGGAGAACCCGAACCATGAAGGACGCCTTCGGCACCCCGCAGTCCCTGCTCGTCCTCGGCGGCAGCTCCGAGATCGCCCTCGCCACCGCGCGCCGCCTCGTCGCCCGCCGCACCCGCACCGTCCACCTCGCCGGACGCCCCGGCCCCGCCCTGGAGTCGGCCGCCGCCGAACTGCGCGACATGGGCGCCGAGGTGCACACGCACCCCTTCGACGCGCTCGACCCCGGCAGCCACGAGGAGGCCGTCGGCAAGCTGTTCACCTCCGGCGACATCGACATGGTGCTGCTCGCCTTCGGCATCCTCGGCGACCAGCAGCGCGACGAGGACGACCCGCTCGCCGCGGTCCGCGTCGCCCAGACCAACTACACCGGGGCCGTGTCCGCCGGCCTCGTCTGCGCCGCCGCCCTCAAGCGGCAGGGGCACGGCTCGCTCGTCGTGCTCTCCTCGGTCGCGGGCGAGCGGGCCCGGCGCGCGAACTTCATCTACGGCTCCAGCAAGGCCGGCCTCGACGCCTTCGCCCAGGGCCTCGGCGACGCGCTGCACGGGACGGGGGTGCACGTGATGGTCGTACGGCCCGGGTTCGTGCGGTCGCGGATGACCGCGGGCCTGAAGGAGGCGCCGCTCGCGACGAGTCCGGAGGCGGTGGCGGAGGCGATCGAGGGGGGTCTGCGGAGGCGGGCGGAGGTGGTGTGGGTGCCGGGGTCGCTCCGCGTGGTCATGTCCGCCCTCCGGCACGTTCCGCGTCCGGTCTTCCGGCGGCTGCCGCTGTGAGGGTCTCCCGGCCCTGCATCGCCCTGCGGGCTCGCGTCCTCAATCTCCCCCAGCTACCGCTGGGAGGTGCCCCGGACGGGCTCCATCAGTTCCCCACCCGCCCCCTCCCGAAAGCCTGCGGCGCCGGGCGTTCGGCTTTCCCGCCGTCGTGGTTGCTCGCGCAGTTCCCCGCGCCCCTTTCGGGGCGCGCCCCCTCCCCGTGACCTCGACACCCGCCCGCCCGTTGATGACCGCAACGCAGTCGAGTTGAGGATGAGGCGCCGTGCACAGGTCCGCGTACGAGCAGATGGCACTCTGCATCGAGGAGTACATGCCCACCGACCGGCGGCAGCGGGTCGTCGACCTCGGGTCCCGCATCTCGGACGGGCAGAAGCTCACGCACCAGGAGCTCCTGAAGGGCCGTGACATCGACTACTGCGGGGTCGACGTGTGGGACGGGCCCAACGTCGACCGCGTGATGACCAAGCCGTACCGCGTTCCGGTGAAGTCGAACAGCGCGGACTTCCTGCTGTCCGGGCAGGCCTTCGAGCACATCCCGTTCTTCTGGGCGTCCATGCTGGAGATCGCCCGGGTGCTGAGGCCCGGCGGCATCGCCTTCGTGACCGCGCCGTCCCGCGGGCACGTGCACGACCAGCAGGACTGCTGGCGCTACTACCCGGACGGCTTCCGCGCCCTCGCCGCGTACACGAAGCTCGAACTCGTCGAGGCGTACACGGACTTCCCGCCGAAGAACGGCATCTGGCACAGCTACAAGAGCATCGACGCCAAGCACGCCTACTGGGGCGACACGGTCGGGGTCTTCCGCAAGCCGAAGGGCTATCCCCGGCTCACCATGACCTTTGTTCGGGCGACCACTCGGTGGTGGGCCAACCGCGTCGGCGGCGTCGAGGGCGTCCCGCTGCCCGAACCGCTGGCCAAGCGCGGACAGTGCGGCCGGCCCGCCGCCGTGCCCGAGCCCGCGGGACCGGCGAAGCCCAACACCCCTGCCCCACACGGACAGTAAGGGTGCATTGACGAAACGTGACATCGGTGGCGGCGCGCGCGTATCGTCCCGCCGCATGGCATGGCGAAACGCAGTGAACGGCGTACTGAAGCAGCTCACCGGATACCACCTGACCCGCGCGACCGCCCCCGCGCAGAAGCCGGCCGCGGCGGCCAGGACCGCCGCGCCGGCCCCCAAGGCCAAGCCGAAGCCGAAGGGCCTGGTCTTCCCGGACGACTACGACGACGAGGCGAAGGCGATCATCCGCGAGGTCAAGCCGCGGACGATGACCTCGCCGGAGAAGCTCAACGCCTTCATCCTCGCCATCCGGCACGTCGTCGCCCACGACATCCCCGGCGACATCGTGGAGTGCGGCGTCTGGCGCGGCGGTTCGATGCAGGCCTGCGCGAAGACCCTCCTGTCCCTCGGCGCCACCGACCGCCACCTGTACCTCTTCGACACGTACGAGGGCATGACCCCGCCCACCGAGGTCGACGTGCGGCGCGACGGGCGGCCCGCGCAGGAACTCCTGGAGATCCAGGGCAAGGACCGCCCGATCTGGGCCGTCGCCGACCTCGACGACGTCAAGTCCGGCTTCGAGAGCGTGCCGTACCCCGAGGAGCGGATGCACTACGTCGTCGGGAAGGTCGAGGAGACCGTCCCGGACCAGGCGCCGGAGCAGATCTCGATCCTCCGCCTCGACACCGACTGGTACGCCTCCACGAAGCACGAACTCGACCACCTCTACGACCGGTTGTCGCCCGGCGGCGTCCTGCTCATCGACGACTACGGCTACTGGCAGGGCTCCCGGCAGGCCGTCGACGAGTTCCTGGAGCGCACCGGCGAGCGGCTGCTGCTCCTGCGCATGGACGAGGGGCGGATCGCCGTCAAGCCGTAACAGGCCGTTTCCGCAAGTGAGTTGGCCGATCCCGGTCACGCGGCGCGCATGCCGTGGGGGCGGGATCGGCTTATTTTCACTCGAACGGCCGTCATGGGGTGACCGCGCGAAGCGCCACCTGTTGTTAACCCGTAGGCCCGTAATAGGGCTTGTCTGTGTAGCCCTGCCGTCCGGAAGGATCGTGTGCACCGCATGGCACCCCGCCTCAGCGTCGTCGTCCCCGTCCACAACGTCGAGGACTATCTCGGCGCCTGCCTGCAGTCGCTCGCGGGCCAGACCATGACCGACCTCGAGGTGGTCATGATCGACGACGGGTCCACGGACGGGAGCGCCCGCATCGCCCGCGAACACGCCGCCCGCGACCCGAGGTTCAGGCTGTTCCAGCAGGAGAACGCCGGCCTCGGCGCCGCACGCAACGCCGGAGTGCACCGCGCCCGCGGCACCCACCTCGCCTTCGTGGACAGCGACGACCTGGTGCCGGTCGACGCCTACGAGAAGATGCTCGACGCCCTGGAGGAGTCCGGGTCCGACTTCGTCAGCGGCAACGTGCACCGGCTGCGGGTCGGCGGGAGGACCGAGCAGTCGTGGATGTTCAAGAAGCCCATGCGCGCGACGCGTTCGGGCGTCCATGTCACCCGCGACTGGTCCCTGCTCGCCGACCGGATCGCCTGCAACAAGGTGTTCCGGCGCGAGTTCTGGGACCGGCATCAACTGGCCTTCCCCGAAGGTGTGTTGTTCGAGGACACGCCCGTCATCGTGCCCGCCCACTTCCTCGCCGACGCCGTCGACGTCCTGCACGACACCGTCTACCTGTGGCGCGACCGAGACGGCTCCATCACCAACCGCCGCACCACCCCCCGCGCCGTCGAGGAGCGCACCGCCGCCTGCACCAAGGCCTCCGCGTTCCTCGCCGAGCGCGCCGCAGCCGCCGAGTCCGGCACCGAGGAACACACCAAGTGGGCCGAGGGGAAACGGCGTTACGACTCCTCGGTGCTCGTCGCCGACCTGCGCTACTTCCTCGACGTCCTGCCCGACGGCGACCCCGACTACCACCAGGCGTTCCTGGAGCACGCGGGCCGCTACGCCGCCGCCGTCGACCGCTCCGTGCTCACCGGCCTGCCGCTGCACCTGCGGGTCAAGTGGCAGCTCGTCACCGAACGCCGCCTCGACGAACTCCTCGCCCTCCTCGCGTACGAGAAGGGCCACCCCGGCGCGTTCCGGGTGCGGGGACTGCGCCGGCGGCGGGCCGACTACCCGGTCCTGGAGCGGGCGCTGCCGCGCGACGTGGCCGCGCTGAAACGATCCGAGATCCCGCTCGTCACCCGCGTCTCCCAGGCCGAATGGCGGGACGGCAAGCTGCACTTGAAGGGCTGGGCCTACCGCCGCAACCTGCCCGCCGGGCGGCTCGGCGGACGCGTCAAGTTCCTCTGGCTGCGGCTCGGCAGACGGCGCCTGGTGCCGCTGAAGGCGCGTACGACCTTCCTGCGCGAGGCCACGTACGCCTCCCGGCAGGGGCTGCACCGCTACGACTGGGCCGGGTTCGAGGCCGTCGTCGACCCGGCGAAGCTGCTCACCCGGCGGCGCAGCGCCGTCTGGCAGGCCGAGACGGCCGTGCTCGGCGGCGGCGCGCTGCGGCGCGGGCCGCTGCGGATGCCGGGCGGCGCCGCGCCCGCGGCCGTGCACTACCTCGACGACCACGCGCGCGTGGTGCCCCTGCTCAACCGCGGCCGGCTCCAGCTGAAGGTCGAGCGGACCGCCGCCCAGCTCACCGGGCACCGCCTGGACGGCGACGAGATCGTCGTCGAGGGCAGCCTCCTGGAACCCGCCGCCGGGCTGACCCTGCGCGTGGAGAACTGGCACTCCAAGGACGGCGTCGACATCCAACTCGACGTGTCCGGCAAGGAGTTCACCGCCCGCGTCCCGATCGCCGCGTTCGCCCCCGCCGAGGACGCCGAGACCCGCGAGGCCGAGCCGTGGGGCGCGTACCTCGTGCGGGCCGACGGCACCCGGGCGCCCGTCGGCGCCCGCGACACCCTGCCGTCCGGGCGGTACCCGCTGCGCCAGGGCCGCGAGCTGTATCTGACCGCCAACTCCAGCGGCAACCTGGAACTGCGCGACCAGACCGTGCGCCCCATCGCCGAGACCCTCGCCTGGGACGCCGACGGCGAACTCACCGTCGGCGGCAGCTTCCCCGCCCTCGTCAAGGGGCCCGTCCACCTCGTCCTGAGGCACAGCGGCCACGACGAGGAGATCACCCTGCCCGTGCGCCTGGCCGACGGGCGGTTCCACGCCACGTTCGCGCCCGCCGCCGTCGCCGGGCTCGCCGGGGAGCTGCCGCTCGCCGAGGGCCGCTGGTATCTGTACTTCCGCGTCGCGGGCGGCACCGGCGAGGCCCTGCCCATGCACGTCGCCCCCGGGCAGCACCAATTCCTGCCCCTCGTGCGGGAGTTGGGCGGGCGCGAGTTCAGTCTGGAGCGGCGGGCCCACGACCGGCTGCTCATCGCCTCCGGCAGCGCCCTGCCCGCCGCCGACCGCGGCGGCCCCCGGCAGGGCGAACTCCGCGCCCGCTACCAGGAGTTGCGGACCGCGCCGCGCCGCGAGGCCGTCCTCTACAGCAGCTTCGACGGCCGCCAGTACAGCGATTCGCCGCGCGCCGTCCACGAGGAACTCGCCCGCAGGGACACCTCCTTGGAGCACCTGTGGGTGGTCCGTGACCAGCAGGCCGTGGTCCCGCCCACCGCCCGCCCCGTCGTCCTGTGGAGCGCCGAGTGGTACGAGGCCCTGGCCCGCTGCCGCGCGATCGTCACCAACACCCAGCTGCCGCAGTGGTTCGAGCGCGCCGACGGGCAGACCGTCGTCCAGACCTGGCACGGCACCCCGCTCAAGCGCATCGGCCGCGACGTCGCCGGCAGCGTCTCCGCCGACCCCGCCTACATCGCCACCCTGCCCGGCCGGGCCGCCCAGTGGAGCGCCCTCGTCAGCCCCAACCGCGCCTCCACGCCCATCCTGCGCCGCGCCTTCGGCTACGAGGGCGAGGTCCTGGAGTACGGCTATCCGCGCGCCGACCTGCTGCACGCCCCCGACCGGGCCAAGGTCGCCGCCGCCGTACGCGAACGCCTCGGCGTCCCCGAGGGCGCCAAGGTCGTCCTCTACGCCCCGACCTGGCGCGAGAACCAGCCCAGGACCGGCGGCCGGTACGGGCTCGACCTGCAACTCGACCTCGCCGCCGCCGAACGCGCCCTCGGCGCGAACCACGTGCTCCTGGTCCGCCGCCACTACCTCGTCGGCGGCACCGTCCCCGGCAGCCGCTCCGTGCGCGACGTCAGCCGCTACCCGGACGTGGTCGAACTCCTCCTGATCAGCGACGTGCTGGTGACCGACTACTCCTCGCTGATGTTCGACTTCGCCCAGACCGGCCGCCCGATGCTGTTCCACACCCACGACCTCGACCACTACCGCGACACCCTGCGCGGCTTCTACTTCGACTTCGAGGCCAAGGCCCCCGGCCCGCTCATCGCCGACCAGGAGGAACTGCTCGCCGCGCTGGCCGACCCGCTGGTGGCGACCGTCGGCCACGCCGCCGCGTACGCCGCGTTCCGCGAGACGTACTGCGACCTGGACGACGGCCGCGCCGCCGCCCGCGTCGCGGACTACCTGCTCGACCGCTGCGCCCGGGAAGGGGCGACCGCAGCCGCGCAGAACGGAGGCCGGGCGTGAACACCCCCGAGTTCAGCGTCGTCGTGACCCTCGGCGACGACCCCGACGCGATGACCGCCACCGCCGACTCCGCGCTCGGCCAGAGCCTGCGCTCCGTCGAGGTCGTGCTGGTCGGCGACCGCACCGACGCCGACGTGCGCCGCACCGCCACCCTCCTCACCGCCCGCCACCCCGACCGGGTCCGCGTCATCGACGCCCCGCCGGAGGTGCGCGGCGCCGCCGCCCTGCGCAACCTCGGGCTCGACGCCGCCCACGGCCGGCACGTGCTGATCCTCGACTCCGGCGAACGGCTCCAGAAGCACGCCCTGCGCAACCTCCTGGAAGCCGCCCGCCGCACCGATGCCGACCTCGTCGCAGGACGCTGGACCCGCATCGCCGGACCCGGCGGCAAACAGCAGGGCCCGGACTGGCAGGACGCCCTGCACGCCCGCACCCGCACCGTCACCGACCTCGCCGACGCGCCCGAACTCGTCGCCCGGGACGCCCTGGTGAGCGGCTTCTGCCTGCGCCGCGACGCCATGGACCGGCACGCGCTGCGGCACGCCGAGGACCTGGCCCGCAGCGAGGTCCACTTCGGCGTACGGGCCGCGCTCGCCGCCCGCCGCATCACCCTCGTGCCGAACCTGATCGTCACCCACCGCGCCCCCGCCGACCACGGCGCCGACCTGACCGCCCTGCTCGAGGCGTCCGGGCGGATCGGGCTCCAGCTCGCGCGGCGCGGCCTGACCGAGCTGCGGGACGCCCGCGACCGGGCCTTCGTCGTCGACCATCTGCTGCCGCTCGCCCGCACCTTCCTGAAGCTGCCCCGCGGCGAGCGCGCCGAGATCGCCGCCCAGGCCGCCGCCCGCCTCACCGCGCACATCCGCCCCGAGCACTGGGCGGACCTGCCGGCGGAGGAGCGGATGTGCGTGACGCTGCTCGCCGCCGGCGACGCGGACGGCGTGCAGGCCGCCGCGTACGCCCTGGCCCGGCCCGGCACCGTCGTCGCCCCGCTCGTCGAACGCGACGGGCGGGTCCTGTGGAGCGACGCCCGGCCCTCCGACGTCACCGAACTCGGCCACCAGCACCGCCCGTTCGCCGGGCTCCGGCTCCTCAACCGGCTCACCCGCTGCATCTCCGAGGCCGGCCGCCTGCACCTGGAGGGCGAGATCGTCCTCCCGCTCGACAAGCTCCCGGCCGCCACCGACGTGACCGTCGAGCTCGAACTGCGGCTCCGCGGCGGCAAGCGGGTCTTCCGGCTGCCCGTCGACGACGCCGTCCACCAGGGCGACCGGCTCGGCTGGCGCATCCGCCTCGACCCGGGGCTGCTGCCCGTGCGCGGCATGAGCGAGCGGATCTGGGACACCCGCATCGTGCTCACCGCCGGCGGCGAGAGCGCCCTCGCCGAGGTGTTCGCCGAGCGCGAGGTCGTCGGCAAGGGCAGCCGCTTCCCGGCCGCACCCCGCCTGCTCGGCCGGCTCTCCGCCGACACCTGGCTGCCGTACGCCACCGCCGGCCACCACCTCGCCCTCGAACTGCAGGCCTGCCGCCGCCCCGCCCGCACCCTGCGCCGCCTGCAGACGTACGTCACCCACTTCCGGCCCACCCGCAAGGCGCGCAAGCTCCTGAACGCGCTGAAGAAGAAGCGCGACCGGCTGCACTCCGGACACGTCAAGACCCGGGTGTACAACCGGCTGCTGGTGAAACTCCCGGCCCGCCGCGGATCGGTCGTCTTCGAGGCCCACATGGGCAAGGCGTACGGCGACAGCCCCCGCGCGATCCACGAGGAGCTGCGCGCCCGCGGCCACAAGGTCGACGGCCGCCGCATCCGCGCCACCTGGTCGTACGCGGGCTCCCCGGCCGGGTTCCCGGACGACGCGAGGCGCGTGCGGCGCTGGTCCTGGCGGTATCTGTGGGCGCTCGCCCGCGCCGAGTTCTGGATCGACAACCAGGGCTTCCCGCACGCCCTCGACAAGCCCGCCCGCACCACGTACCTGCAGACCTGGCACGGCAGCGCGTACAAGCGGATGGGGTTCGACGAGACCCGCGTCCGCATGCAGAACACGCCGCAGCGGGCCAAGCTGCAGCGCGCCGTCGACCGCTTCGACCACTTCCTGGTCCGCTCCGAGCACGACGTGCACACCCTCGCGCGGGCCTACCGCCTGCCCGACGAGAAACTCCTGCCGCTCGGCTACCCCCGCAACGACGCCCTCGTCGCCGCCCGCGCCCGCGACGAGCGCGAAGGCCGCTTCCCGCGCCCCCCACTCGCCGCCCGGCTCGGCATCCCCGACCACAAGAAGACCGTCCTGTACGCGCCGACCTTCCGCGGCACCCCCAAGGACGGCCGGAAGCACCAACTCCAGCTGGACGTACGGAGGTTCACCGAGGAACTCGGCGACGAGCACACGCTGCTCGTGCGCGCCCACTACATGGAGCGGGCGGAGCTTCCGGTGTGCGCCCCGGGCACGCTCGTCGACGTCTCCGGGCACCACGACGTCAGCGAACTCCTCTGCCTGGCCGACGTGTTGGTCACCGACTACTCGTCGATCATGTTCGACTACGCGCTCCTCGACCGCCCGATCGTGCTCTTCGCGCCCGACCTGGACGCGTACGCCGCCGAGCGGGGCAGCTACTTCGACCTGCGGGAGCGGGCGCCCGGACCCGTCGTCGACACCGAGGACGCACTGCTCCGCACACTCGCCGACCTCAAGCCCGCCGACACCGAACACGCCGAGCGACGCCGGGAGTTCGCCGCGGAGTTCGGCACGCACGACGACGGCGGGTCCGCGCGCGCCGTCGTCGACGCCCTGTTCGGCAGGAGGGAACGCGCATGACCACGGCCCTGGACGTCCGGGAACGGGACATCTTCCTGTTCTCCAACAGCACCGACGAACTGGGCGGCGTCACCGCCTGGATGCACCAGACGGCCCGGCTCTTCCGGTCCGCCGGGCACCGCGTGCACACCCTCGGCGTGCACCCCGCCGAGCTCAAGCTGACCCTGCCCGAGCCGCTCGGCTACCCGATGACCGCCCTGCACCCCGCGCACCCGCCCGCCCCGCGCCGCCTCACCGGACTGCGCCGCCTGCGGCCCGCCGAACGGCGCCGGGAGGCCGCGCGGGCCGCCGACAAACAGCGCGCCGTGGACGAGCTGTCCGCGCTGTTCCGGTCGGCCCGGCCCGGCGGCGTCGTCATCGTCACGCAGGTCTGGCCGATGGAGTGGGTGCGCGCCGCCGACACCGCGGGCCTCACCGTCATCGGCATGAGCCACGAGTCGTACGCGTACACCAAGGCCTGTCACCGCTACCGCTGGATCAAGCAGAACTATCCGCACGTCGACCGCTGGCTCACCCTCACCCAGGAGGACGCCGACGACTGGATCGCCGACGGCATGCACAACGTCGGCTTCATGCCCAACGCCCTCGCCCACCTGCCCGAGGAGCCCTCGCCGCGCACCGAGAAGGCCGTCGTCTCCATCGGCCGGCTGCACGACCAGAAGGGCATCGACATGCTGCTCGACGCCTGGGCCCTCGTCGCCGGGGAGCGGCCCGACTGGACGCTGCGGATCCACGGCGCGGGCGTCGAGGAAGCCGACCTGCGGGCGCAGTGCACCCGGCTCGGCCTGGACGGGTCGGTGCGGTGGCTGGGGCGTACGGACGACGTGCCGGGGGCACTGGCAGCGGCGTCCGTGTTCGTGCAGTCCTCGCGCGGGGAGGGGTTTCCGCTGGCCCTCATGGAGGCGATGGCGAGCGGACTGCCGTGCGCGGCGTTCGACTGCGCGCCGGGGGTGCGGGAGATCGTCCGGGACGGGGAGGACGGGCTGCTCGCCCCCGCCGGGGACAGTGCGGCTCTGGCGGACCGGTTGCTGCGGCTCACCGGCAATCCGCGGATGCGGGATGCGATGGGGGACCGGGCTCGGCGGAACGTCCAGCGGTTCTCGGAGGGGGAGATCCTGCGGCGCTGGGAGCAACTGTTCGCGCTGCTTGAGTTGTAGTTCTCCCCGCCCCGCCCCTTCCCGAAAGCCTGCGGCGCCGTCGTGGCTGAGCGCGCAGTTCCCCGCGCCCCCCAGGGGCACGGGGAACTGCCCCACCGCGGCGGGAGAGCCGAAGTGGAAGGGAGCCCCTCCGGCGATTGAGGAGCGGGGTCTGGGGCGGAGCCCCAGGTCGTCAGCGGCGGCCCTTGAGCGTGCGGGTCAGTCGGGAGAAGCCGCCCGTGCGGGTCGTCGGTTCGGTGGGGGGTGCGGCGGGGGCTTCGCCCTCGTACCGGGACCGCGGCTGGGCCGGGGCCTTGGCCTTCTTGCCGTCGATGCGGATCATCGGGTACCCGGCGACCCCCTCCGCCCCGTGCCACAGATCCTTGCGGGTGCGGAGCATGTCGAGCAGCTCCCCGTGCACCTCGTCGTACGCCCCCCACGTCCCGTAGAACTTCGTGGCCGTGATGCACAGCGGCTTCAGGCCGGTCGTGGCGACCGCGCCCCACGTGGCGGCGGCGACGCCGGGGCAGTGCTCGGCGCGGAAGTCGTCCAGGACCACGATCCCGTCGGGGCCGAGGAGTTCGCGTACGGCGAGGATGTCGCCGTGGACGTGCTCGTACAGGTGCGAGGCGTCGATGTGGGCGAAGCGGCAGCTGTCCGCCTCGACCTCGTCGGCGACGACGGAGGACGGCGCCTGGATGATCGTGGGCAGCTCGTCGTGGAACGAGCGGTAGTTGGCCTCGAAGGCGCGGCGGGTCAGCGTCGAGTAGGAGCGGTTCATCTCCTTGGAGTTGGGGTCGTCGGGCGCGGGGGAGTCGAAGAGGTCGCAGACCGTGAAGGTCTCGTCGTCCCGCAGATAGGAGCCCATGAAGATGGCGCTCTTGCCGAGATACGCGCCGAGTTCGAGAAGGTCGCCGCGCTGTTCGCGGTCGCGCTGCCGGCCGAGGAACCAGTCGAAGAGCAGCTGGTCGGCGGGGAAGAACCAGCCCTTCACATCGGAGAGCCGCGTGGGGCGGGGCAGTGCCTCGGTGGCGGACGTGGTGCTCATGGGTGCTCCTGTTGTCAGGTGCGTGCGATGGGCAGTCGTGGTGCGTGTGGGGGGTGACGGTCCGGTGGCCCGGTCGTGACCTGTGTGGTCCCGGGCCTCGCTGTCGTGAGCGTTCTCTTCAGTTGTGTTCAGTTGTGGTTGTGCTCAGCTGTGTTCAGTTGTGGGCGGGGGCAACAGGCCGCTGGATGCGGCCGGTTGGGGGTGCTGCTCCTCCGCCGGGCGGGGGCCCGGCATGCCCGCGTACTGGCCCAGGAACACATGGCGGACCACGCGCTCCGCGGCCCGACCGTCGTCCAGGGCGCAGAACCGGGTACGGAACGCGGCCCGCAGCTGCGCCGAGCGGGAGCCGCGCCAGTGGCCGGTGGAGAAGATGTCGATCAGCTCGTCCTCGTCCCGCGCCACCGCGCCCGGCGGGCAGGACCGCAGGTCGAAGTAGGTGCCGCGGGTCGCCTCGTAGACCTCCTGGTCGTCGGTGTACAGGACGATCGGGCGGTCCAGGTGGGCGTAGTCGAACATCAGCGACGAGTAGTCCGTGAGCAGCGCGTCGCTCGCCAGGCACAGCGACTCGACGCTTCTGTGGCCGGACACGTCCACGAGCCGCGCGTGCTCCCCGCCGCCGAGCGGTTCGCCGTACGAGGGGTGGGCGCGGGCCAGGACGGTGAAGCGGGGGCCGAGTGCGCGCAGCACCCGGTCGAGGTCGAGGGGCCGGTGCTGGCTGCGCCGGTGGTCCCGGAAGGTGGGGGCGTACAGGACGGCGACGGTGCCGTGCGGGATGCCCAGCTGCTCCCGTACGGCGGCGACGTCCTCCGAACTCGCCTGCAGGAGGCGGTCGTTGGCGGGCCGCCCGTACTCCAGGGTGGTGTACGAGCCGGGCAGGACGCGCTCCCAGACCAGCGTCGAGTGGCGGTTGGCGGACAGGACGTAGTCCCAGGTGTCGACGTCGTCGAGCAGGGCCGCGAAGTCCGTGCCGCGGGCGGCGGCCGGGCGGTCCTGCAGGTCGAGGCCCATCCGCTTGAGCGGGGTGCCGGGCATGGGCTGCACGCGGACCTGGGCGCGGCGCTTGACGACCGGGTGGCCCGGTTCGCCGCCGAGCACCAGGTACTTGGCGCGGGCCAGGGCCGTCCAGTACGCGGCGGTGCCGGGGGTGATCCTCCTCGTGGCCGTCGGGACGGTGTGGTGGTGGGCGGGGCCGGTCAGCCACGCGGTGCGCAGGTGCGGGGCGAGATCGCGGACCTTCTCCTCGATCGCCCCCGCGTCCCCGCCGTGCCCGGTCATCCGGGCGCCGGTGAACACCGCGAGGTCGTCCCAGACCGGCAGGCGCAGCTGCACCCGGTAGTGCAGCCGCATCAGGGACGCCCGCAGGCCTCCCCGCACGGCCGTCCAGGCCCGGCCGAACCGGAGCTTCGCGGCCTTGGCGAGGCGCAGCGCGCGGTACGTGCGGTGCGCGGCGAAGCGGACCAGGCCGTGCCGCAGCCGGGTGCGCGGATCGAGCCGGAGCCCGGGGACGTGATGGCGGCGGTACTGCTCGCGGGCCCTGCGCAGGAACTCGGGGCGGCTGCCGCGGGGCAGCCGGTCGGGCCTGGCGAAGACCGTCGCGTAGTGGTCGACCATGCGCCGGAACAGCACGGGTCGCCACTCGGCGAACTCCGGCCGGGCGTCGAGCTGTGCGAACACCCGGTCGTACTGGTCGAAGATGTCGAAGTGCTTCCGGCTGGTCGTACCGAGGATGTTGCCCTGGCGGCGCTGCCGGTAGTGCACACACACCCGGTCCAGGGTGGCGATCGTTTCCGCTGCCATCAGGACTGGATAGGTCCAGGGAGTGTCCTCGTAGTAACCGGGAGGGAACCGGAAGCCCTCCCGCGCGATGAACTCCCGGCTGTAGGCCTTGTTCCACACCACCATCAGCAGGTTGAGAAGCCCCGGCCGCTCGGCGAGCCGGAAGGGCGCCGGGCCGTCCTCGGTGACCTGCCTGGCCTGCATGTTCCGCACTTCGCGGCCGGTCCAGTAGGTGCGCGCGTAGTCGTAGACGAGGACGTCCGGGGAGCCGGTCTCCTTGAGGCGGTCGGCGGTGGCCGCGAGGGCGCCGGGGGTGAGGGTGTCGTCGCCGTCGAGGAAGACCAGGTAGTCGCCGGTGGCGTGCTCCATGCCGGCGTTGCGGGCCCGCCCCAGGCCCACGTTCTCCGTCAGGTGCACGGGCCTGACCCTCGGGTCGGCCGCCGCCAGCTCGTCGATGATCTCGCCCGAGCCGTCCGGTGAGCAGTCGTCGACCGCGATCAGCTCCAGATCCGTGAAGGACTGTCTCAGGACGGAGTGGAGCGCCTCGTGCAGATAGGCCTGCACGTTGTATGCGGGGACGATGACACTGAACCGGGGCAAGGCACATCCATGGGTCGGCGCGGGCATCTGCACGCCAACCCCCGAATGGCGGCTCCGGTTACGCCGAATGTGCCAAAGGGGTGAGTACGGCCTGCGGATACTTGCCGCAGACCGCACTCGTGGGGTACGGGATCAACTCACGTACGAATCCGGGTAGTTGACCCGAAAGGTGTGCGGTGCGTGAGCGTCCGGTTGACGGTGACCCGGGGCGGCGGTCACTTGACGGCGCCCGCCATCACCCCGGAGACGAACTGCCGCTGGAAGGCGAAGAACACCGCGAGCGGGATCACCATCGACAGGAAGGCGCCGGGCGCGAGGATCGACACGTTGTCGCCGAAGTGCCGTACCTGCTGCTGGAGCGCGACCGTGATCGGCGGGTTCTTCGAGTCGGCGAAGATCAGCGCGACCAGCATGTCGTTCCACACCCACAGGAACTGGAAGATGCCGAGCGAGGCGATCGCGGGACCGCCGAGCGGCATCACCACCCGGAAGAACAGCCGGAGTTCACCCGCCCCGTCGAGCCGGGCCGCCTCCAGGAGCTCCCTCGGGATCTCCGCGAAGAAGTTCCGCAGCAGGAAGATCGCGAACGGCAGGCCGAACGCCACATGGAAGAGGATCACGCCGAGCGTCGTCTCGAAGATGCCGATCGTGCCGAACAGCTGGGACACCGGCAGCAGCGCCACCTGCACCGGCACGACGAGCAGCCCCACGACCCCGAGGAACCACCAGTCGCGCCCCGGGAAGTCCATCCACGCGAACGCGTACCCGGCGAGCGAGCCGATCACCACGACGAGCAGCGTCGACGGGACGGTGATCGCCACCGTCGAGAGCAGCGAGTTGGTGATCGTCTCGTCCTGCAGCAGGTGGGAGTAGTTCTCGAACGTGATCTGCGCGGGGACCGAGAACACCTCCCACCAGCCGCCCGCACTGATGTCGGCCGGCGCGCGCAGCGAGGACAGCGCGAGCCCGATCGTCGGCACCAGCCACAACAGGCCCACGACCAGCAGGAACACCCGCATCAGCCCGCCGCTGACCGCCCCGGCGACCCGGGACGCGGCGGACCGCTCGGCCTTGCCGGCCGCCGTCGCTTCAGCGGCCACCGCTCCGTCGGCGCTCATCGCCGCACCTCCCTGCGCAGTCGCCGTACGTTGAACGCCATCACCGGGACGACGAGCAGGAACAGCAGCACCGCGATGGCGCTGGCGACCCCGGAGTCGCGGTCCACGAACGAGTTGTAGAGCTGCAGGGCGAGCACGTTCGCGTCGTCCCGCACGTCGCCCGGCGCGATGATGAAGACCAGGTCGAAGATCTTCAGGACGTTGATCATCAGCGTCACCAGGACGACCGCGAGGACCGGAGCGAGCAGCGGCACCGTGACGCGCCGGAACACCTGCCACTCGTTCGCCCCGTCGACACGGGCCGCTTCGAGCAGCTCCCGCGGAATGCCCGCGAGCCCGGCCGCGATCAGCACCATCGCGAAGCCCGCCCACATCCACACGTACGCGAGGATCACCGACAGCGTCACGAAGTTGACCCCGACGAACGGCAGCACCTTGTCCGGGCCGAGCCAGTCCACCCCGTTGTACGGCTCCCTGAAGTTGCTTGCCGGAAGCCGGAGTTGGGCGCCGTCGGCCGCCTCGGGGAGGGTGAACGTGCCGTCGGCCGCGGCCTTCGCCGACGCGACGACCTCGCCGCCCTTCACGGCCTGCACGGTCATGCCCGGGTAGCCGGACTCCGAGGCGTCCGGGGCGTTGCGCTCGCCCACGCCCTTGCCGAGCGTGAAGTCCTGCCAGACCGTGCCGGTGACCTTGCCGGGCTCCGCCGCCGCGGCCTTCGCGGGCGCCGCCTCGTCCGGCATCTGCTCCTTCGCCACGCCGAGCAGCGGCAACGCCACGGGCACGCCCGCCTCGACGGTCGTACGCGTCACGAAGCTGCCGCCGCCGCCCGGCTTCAGCGGCGACTTCTGGCCCGGATGCGCCTTCGGGAACGCCGACGACTCCGCGAACGTGTCGTGCACGCCCACCCACACGGCGTTCAACGCGCCCCGGTCCGGGTCCTGTTCGTACACGAGCCGGAAGATGATGCCCGCGGCCAGCATCGAGATCGCCATCGGCATGAACACAAGGAGCTTGAACGCCGTTCCCCAGCGCACCCGTTCCGTCAGGACCGCGAAGATCAGGCCGAGCGCGGTGGCGATGGTCGGCGCGAGCACCACCCAGATCGCGTTGTTGCGGATCGCGGTCAGGATGGTGTCGTCGGTGAACAGCGTGACGTAGTTGCCGAAGCCGGTGAAGTCGCCGGACTTGTCGAAGAAGCTGCGCTGCACCGAGTACCCGATCGGGTACACGACGAGCGCCCCGAGCAGCACCAGCGCCGGCAGCAGGAAGGCGGCCGCCATGCGCTTGCGGGTGCGGATCGTCCGTGCCGGTGCTTCGGTCCGTGCCCCCGAGGTCACCGCGTCAGTCCTTGTACGCCTTGGCCGCGGCGTCCTCCAGGGCCTTCTGCGTGCCCGCGACGTCCTTCGGGTTCTTCAGGAAGTCCTGCAGCGCCTTCCACTCGCCCTTGCCGGGCGTGCCGCCGAAGGCCTGCGGGGCCTGGTCCGACATGTCGAAGCGGATGTCGTCGCCGGCCGCGATGAGCGCCTTCGCGATGTCCCGCTGCACGTCGTTCGGGTACGTCGCGAAGTCCAGGTTCTTGTTCGGCGAGACGAAGCCGCCCGCCTTCGCCCAGATCGCGGCGGCGTCCGGCGAGGCCAGGTAGGTGAGGAGGGCCTGCGCGCCCTTGCTGTCCTTCAGCGCGACCGCCGCGTCACCGCCGACCACCGCCGGGGACTCGCCGCCGACCGCCGGGAACGGGAAGACCTTGGCGTCCGTGCCGACCTTCGCGTCCGTCTCCGCGATGGCGAGCGAGACCATGTCGCCCTCGAAGACCATGCCCGCCTTCGGCTGGTCCCCGCCGACGAAGGTCTGCTTCACGGACTCGGGGAACTCCGTGCCGAGCGCGCCCTGCGGCCCGCCCGCGATGAGGTCCTTCTCGCCGAACAGCTCGCCGAGCGTGGTGAGCGCCTTCTTCACGGACGGGTCGGTCCACTTGATCTCGTGCTTCGCGAGCTGGTCGTACTTCTCCGGGCCCGCCTGGGAGAGGTAGACGTTCTCGAACCAGTCGGTGAGGGTCCAGGCCTCGGCGCCGCCGACGGACACGGGCGCGATCCCCGAGTCGTAGATCATCCGCGCGGTCTCCAGGAACTCGTCCCAGGTCTTCGGCTCCTGCCCGCCGGCGTTCTTCATGACCGCGGTGTTGTACCAGACCAGGGACTTGTTGGCGGCCTTGAAGTACACCCCGTACTGCTCGCCGTCGACGGCCCCCAGCTCCCGCCACCCGTCGCTGTAGTTCTTCTCCAGCTGCTTCCGCGCCTCGGGCCCGACCGGCTTGGCCCACTTGTTGGCCACGGCCTGCTCGATCGCCCCGACCTGCGGCAGCATCGCCACGTCCGGCGGCTCACCGCCCGCGACCTTCGACTCCAGGAACCCGATGATCGGGTCCTGCGCCGGTACGAACGACACCTCGGCGCCGGTGCGCTTCTCGAACTCGTCGAGCACCTGCAGGAAGACCTTGCGCTCGGCCCCGCCCCACACGGCGGCGACGGACACCTTCTGCCCGTCCAGCTTCGGCAGGTCGACGGTCTGCTCGGGGGCGCCCCTGCCCTTGCCCTCCGCGCCCTTCCCCTCCTCCGGGGAACCACACCCGGCGAGCACCAGCGCGCCGACGGCCACCACCGCCGCGACGGCTCTCCCGCCCCCAACAGCCTTGCGTGTACGCAGAGTTGTACGCATCACTGCCCCGTCCCGTCCGGCGACGTCCCGTGCGGACAGGTGTACGCCCGGGGGTTGAGGAGAGGCAAGAGCGCGGAGGGCGACGACGAGTGGATCGTGATCCCCTCGTGACCCCTGTGGCCCGGCTTTCCGGCTCCGGCCCACGCCCTTCTTCGCCCTGCGGGCTCGCGTCCTCGATCGCCGGACGGGCTCCATCGCGGTCGTCCGTCGTCTGGCGGCGCGGCGGTGGCGGCTCGCGCAGTTCCCCGCGCCCCTGACGGGGCGCACCTTGCTGTGGGCAGGGGTTCCGCAGGGCGGTGGGGGGAGCCGAAGGCGGGGCGAGGGGCGTAGCCCCTGGCAAGGGGCGCGGGGAACTGCGCGACCAGCCACGACGGCGGGCAAGCCGAAAGACGACCCGGATGGAGCCCCTCCGGCGTTTGAGGAGCGGGGGGGTCGGGGGCGGAGCCCCCTGAGGGTGCGGGCGTCGGGGCTCAGCTCGCCCCGACCGACGCCGCCCGCTCCAACGCACTCGCCAACAGCGCCAGATCCGTAGGCCCGTTCCCCAACTCCCGTACGGGCCGCCGCTCCGGAGGATCCCCCATCCGGTGCCACTCCAGCGGCACGGCCGTGGGCCTGAGCGTCGACGTACGCGGAATGCGCCCCGTCACCCGCCCCGCCTGGAACGGCGTCTCCGCCCCGTCGGCGGTGTGCAGCCACCCCCGCCCGGGCGCCGGGTCCTCCGGCGCGGCCGACGGCGCGTCGAGCACGATCCGCAGGGTCGCCCGGCGCGCCAGCTCCGTCTCGGCCGTGCGCTCGGGTCGCCCCGTGGCCGCCACCAGGTGCACGCCGAGCCGCCCGCCCTCCCGCGCGACGGCCTCGAGGGCACGCACCACCGAACCCGCCGACGGCCTCCCGGGCGCGCCGAGCGCGGGCGCGACCAGCGCGTCCAGGTCGTCCACGACCACCACGAGCCGCGGCAGCGGCGCATCCGGCTGCGGCTCGGCGACGGCCGCGGGCCTCCCGGCGCCGTCCGCCCCGCGAGCCCCGGCGCCGCCCGAACGGCCTTGCGGCGGCCGCAACTTGACCGTCGTACTGGGTGGGCTGTCCAGATCTCCGGCCCCGCCCCCGGCGAGGTCCGCGCCGCCCGGCGCGGGCCGGCCGGCCGCCGCGCCCGAGCGGCTGCGCTGTGCGACGAGCCGCTGCGCGACCAGCTGCTGGGAGTGCCACTCTGTGAAGTCGATCCGCCCGAGCAGCTCCGCCCGCCGCTTCAGCTCCGCCGTCAGGGCCTGCGCGAACTCCCGCATCCGCACCGGGTCGTTGGCGGCCAGATGCGCCGTCACATGCGGCAGGTCCGTGCACACCCGCAGCCCGTCCCCGCGTTCCGTGCCCGCCCCGTCGACCAGGACCAGGCGCAGCCGCTCCGGCCGTTCCGCGGAGGCGAGCGCGGCGGCCACGGAACGCAGCAGTTCCGTACGCCCGCTGCCTGCCGGGCCCTCCGCCAGGAGGTGCGGCCCGGCCGCAGCGAGGTCGGCGCAGAGCGGGCCGCGCGGGCCCGCGCCGAGCACGGCCTGGGCGCGGCCGCCGAGCGCGTCCGGGTCGTCCGCTGCCGCCGCCCACCGTGCCATCAGGGACGCCGGGGTGGCGCGGGCGAGGCCCAACTCGTCGAGCAGGCGGGCCGCTTGGGGGAGCGGTGCCGACACGCGCGCGTGCCGCTCGCCGCCCGCGTCGGCCGGACGCAGCGGCGCGAGGGCACGCGCGAAGCGCTCGGCCCAGGCCGCGGACACGGCGTCCACCGAGGCGACGGTGCCGTGGCCGACCGGCTGCCCCTGCGACGTACGCAGCAGCCGCAGCGCCGTGGCCACGTCCCCGCTCAGCAGTGCCACAGCGCCGCACGCGCGGAAGGCGGGCGAAGCCGCACAGGCCGCTTCGTACGTCGCCGTCACGGGTGACGCGGGCGACGCGGCGGGCGTCTCCGCCAGGCACAGCACATGGATCCCGGCCGCGGAGCCCTCCGCGGTCAGCCGCACCGTCGCCTCCCGCAGCCCTGCCGAACCGGGGTCCCCGTCGACGACCAGCACGGTCAGCGGCCCGCTGAACTCGCCGCCCCGGGCGCCTACTTGGGCCCCTTGGGCGACGGGCGGAACGCCTTGCGCGGCCCTCACCTCCGCCGCGCCGCCCACCGGGACAGTCGAGCCCGCGGTGACTCCGGCCGGGCCTGCTGTGGCTCCGGCCGGACCGGCCGTGGCTCCGGCCGCGGCTATGGACTCCGCCGCCCGCACGTCCGCCGCGGCGCCCACCGCCGCAGGGCCCGCCGCGCGCCCCTCCTCCTGGAGGTGCTCGTCGAGCCGCCGCAGCAGCTCACCGGTCCGTGCGGCCGCCTGCTCACGGTCGTACGCGAGCAGAAGCCGGCAGTCCTGGCCGTGGGCGGGGCGCAGATGCGGGAGCCAGCCGAGCCAGGACCACTGCGCGGTGCGCTCCTCGACGCTGCGCGCGCGGTCCGTGCTGACGAGCACGATCTCCAGGTCGGCGGGGGAGTGCAGCGCCGCCAGCTGGGCGAGCACCGCGCGTGCGAGCCCCGCGAGCCGTGGCCGGGGCCCCGCGAGCCCGAGCGCGCCCGCCTCCCGCAGGCCGACGGTCACCGGCACCGCGGGCAGCAGCCCGCCGTCCGGCGCCGTACGGTCCGCCGTGCCGAGCCGCACCGCCAGCGCCTCCGGGTGCGTCAGGTCCCGCTCCCACAGCCGTGGCCCGGGGCCGAGCGCCGTCAGGAGCAGCGCCGACGGGTCGGGCCACGCCTCCGGGACGGCCGGCTCCACGGGCGCGAGCGCCGCCGGCGCCTGATCCGGCGCCTCCCGCTCGGTCCGCGCGCCGGTGAACCGCCGCGCCCACGCGCCGATCCCGCCCCGCCTGCGCACCTGCCGCGGCACCGTCGTGCCCCGCGCGGGCGTCCCGGTCCGATTCCGCTCGTACGCCTCGTCGTCCTCGCCCAGGGGGCCGCCGGGCGCCGCGCCGTACGCGTCCTGCGCCTCCCGCGCGTCCCCCGCAGCGGCCGAACTCCCGCTCCCCGCCGAGGTGTCGAGTCCCACGGCCTCGGCGTCCAGCCCCGCGCCGTCCGCCGAGAAGCCGCGCGCGTACGTCGCCTCGTCCTCGTACGCCCCCTCGCCGGGGCCGCCGCCGGAGAGGGGCCCCGAAGCCCCGTACCCCCGGGCCGTCGGGCCGATCGGCGGCCGGGCGCCTGCGTCGGCACGCGCGGTGGGCGGTTCCGGCTCCGGGCCTACCCGCAGCTGGCCCTCGCCGTCCGCGAGGGCGGAGAGCGGCGGCTCGTCCCGCGCGGTGCCGATCCGGAGCGTGGACTCGCCGATCCGCAGCAGCGCGCCCGGCGAGAGCCGCACCGGGCGGTCGCCGACCGGGCGGCCGTCGACCGACGTGCCGTTCGTGGAGTTCAGGTCGGTCACCGAGACGCGGCCGTCCTCGCCGACCGTGACCGCGCAGTGCAGCCGGGAGACGTCCGGGTCGTCCAGCGGGACGTCCGCGTCGGCGGAGCGGCCGATGCTGATCCGGCCGCCGTGCAGCAGATGCACACCGCCCGCGTCCGGCCCCGCGACGACATGCAGCCGGGCGGCGGCGCCCGCCGTGGTCGGCTCCGGCTCGGCCGGGCCCTGCAGGGACAGCACGGCGCCGTCGATCAGCGGGGGCTCGCCGAGGGTGGCCGTGGCGGCGTCCAGGCGGTCCGAGCCCGCGTACACCACCGTCGGGCCGTCCGGGGCTCCGGCGGCGGCCGCCAGGCCCGAGGCCACGGCGGCGAGCGCGGTCCCGGCGGGCGCGGTGACGAGCACGTCACAGGCACGCGGCGGCGCGCCCTGACCGGGCTCCTTGGCCCGGCCGCTGGGCGGCCCGAGGACGGTCAGCCGGATCTGCATCGCCGTCAGCGGTCCCTTCTGCGCGGGTGCCCGGCAGGAGGTCGGCCCATGTGACTCCCCCCACCGAACACGGCATGGCTCCGTGCTGCTGTGCATCCTCGCACCTGGCACCGACAACACGCCCGCCGCCCACCATCAAGTGATCTTGATTGGCTGGGTCTGCTCGCAAAAGTGCCTGCACAGGCCGGATGAGATCGTTGCGACCGACCCGTCCCCTGCCTGTGGAAAACCTCTCCCCGCCCGAGCGGCCGACCCGCCCCCGCGCAACCATCGGCCCCGGCCGCACGTCTTCCCCTCCAGCCGCCCGGCCGCCCCGTTCATGCGATTCACAGAGAGGTGTACGAGGGTGGCACCTGGGCAGACAACGCCGGAACGGTGCCCGCCGGTGCCGCACTACAGTGGATCGGAACACCTACGGGGACACCGACATCCAGACCATCAGCAGGACCAGATCGACAGGGAGCGCATGACGTGCGGCCGGTAGGCAGCAAGTACCTGCTCGAGGAGCCGCTCGGACGCGGCGCCACGGGCACCGTCTGGCGAGCCCGCCAGCGCGAGACCGCGGGCGCCGAGGCCGCGGTGGCCGGACAGCCCGGCGAGACCGTCGCGATCAAGGTCCTCAAGGAGGAGCTGGCGAACGACGCGGACGTCGTGATGCGCTTCCTGCGCGAGCGCTCCGTGCTGCTCCGCCTGACGCACGAGAACATCGTCCGCACCCGCGACCTCGTGGTCGAGGGCGATCTGCTCGCCCTGGTCATGGACCTCGTCGACGGCCCCGACCTGCACCGGTACATCCGGGAGAACGGCCCGATGACCCCGGTCGCCGCATCCCTGCTCACCGCGCAGATCGCCGACGCCCTCGCCGCGAGCCACGCCGACGGCGTCGTGCACCGCGACCTCAAGCCCGCGAACGTCCTGCTCCAGGAGGACGCCGACGGCGCCATGCGCCCGATGCTGACCGACTTCGGCATCGCCCGCCTGGCCGACTCCCCGGGCCTGACCCGCACCCACGAATTCGTCGGCACGCCCGCGTACGTGGCGCCCGAGTCCGCCGAGGGCCGCCCGCAGACCTCCGCCGTGGACATCTACGGCGCGGGCATCCTGCTCTACGAACTGGTCACCGGACGCCCGCCGTTCGCCGGCGGCACCTCCCTCGAAGTGCTGCACCGGCACCTCAGCGAGGAGCCCCGCCGCCCCAGCACCATCCCCGAGCCGCTGTGGACGGTCATCGAGCGCTGCCTGCGCAAGAACCCCGACGAGCGGCCCAGCGCCGAGAACCTCGCGCGCGGACTGCGCACCGTCTCCGAGGGCATCGGCGTGCACGCGAACTCCGCGCAGATCGCCGCCGCCGAGGGCGTGGGCGCCCTGCTCGCCCCCGACCCGGCGCCCGCCCCGGTCCCGGACACCCCCGGCGCCGCCGACCCGACGCAGGTCCTGCCGAGCAACGCGGGCTCGTACGGCGAGGCCGACCCGAACGCGGCGACCAGCGTCATGCAGCAGACCGGCCCCTCGGGCCCCGGCGACGCCGACCCGACCTCCGTCATGCCGCCCGTGCCGCCCCGCCCGGACGGCCCGCCGGAGCCGGAGGGCCCGCACCCGTGGGAGAACCAGCTCCGCGCGGCGCGCGACCGCAACGAGCAGACGCAGGTCCAGCAGTACCTCGACCCGAGCCAGGACCCGCTGCGCAGGCGCCGCCCGCAGCGCCAGGTCCAGCCCCCGCCGCAGCAGGCCCCGGCCGGCTACGGACAGCAGCACCAGCCGCAGCGGTACGCCCCGGCGCCGCAGCCCCAGCAGCCGCCGCAGCGGTACGCGCCGCCGCAGCAGCCGCCGCCCCAGCAGCCCCGGCCGCCGCGCGAGCCGCGCAGGCGCAGCGCCAACCCGATGCGCATCCCGGGCCTGGGCTGCCTCAAGGGCTGCCTGTTCACGCTGGTCATCCTGTTCGTGGCGGGCTGGCTGATCTGGGAGCTGAGCCCGCTCCAGGAGTGGATCGGCACCGGCAAGAACTACTGGGAGCAGCTCTCCGACTGGTTCACCTCGGTGACCGGCTGGATCGGCGACCTCGGCGGCGACACCGGCAGCACAGGCGGTACGACGGGCGGCACGCAGTAGAGAGCGAAGCACCGGGAAACGGCCACCACGCACGCGTGGTGGCCGTTTTCGTACCCCGGCCCTCTCCCGTACGGCTACCCCGGCCCTCTCTCGTACGGCTACCCCGACTCTCTCCCGTACGGTCGCCGACCCCCCCAACTCGTGCGCTGGCCTGGAGATTTGTCGACATCCAGAGGGTGATTTCCGCCGGGGACGTGAAGGTTGGCGACCCGGCCGCGTAGCTTTGTTGCCAACAGAAGCCCGTAGGAGCAGTTTTGGCACGGAAAATCGGCAGCCGGTACACCGCGAACCAGATCCTGGGACGCGGCTCCGCCGGCACGGTGTGGCTCGGCGAGGGACCCGAGGGGCCCGTCGCCATCAAGCTGCTGCGCGAGGACCTCGCGTCCGACCAGGAGCTGGTGGGGCGCTTCGTGCAGGAGCGCACGGCGCTGCTCAGCCTCTCGGACCCGCACGTCGTCGGCGTGCGCGACCTCGTCGTCGACGGCAACGACCTCGCCCTGGTCATGGACCTCGTGCGCGGCACCGACCTGCGTACGCGCCTGGACCGGGAGCGCAGGCTCGCCCCCGAGGCGGCCGTGGCGATCGCGGCGGACGTGGCCGACGCCCTGGCCGCCGCGCACGCCGCCGGGATCGTGCACCGCGACGTCAAGCCGGAGAACGTCCTCCTGGACATGGAGGGCCCGCTCGGCCCGGGCGGCTCGCACCCCGCGCTCCTGACCGACTTCGGCGTGGCCAAGCTGGTCGACTCGCCCCGCCGGACGCGCGCGACGAAGGTGATCGGCACCCCCGACTACCTCGCCCCCGAGATCATCGAAGGCCTGCCACCGCGCGCCGCGGTGGACATCTACGCGCTGGCGACGGTCCTCTACGAACTCCTCGCCGGATTCACCCCGTTCGGCGGCGGCCACCCCGGAGCCGTACTGCGCAGGCACGTCACGGAGACCGTGGTTCCGCTCCCCGGCATCCCCGAGGAGCTGTGGCAGCTGATCGTGCAGTGCCTGGCCAAGGCGCCCGCCTCCCGGCTGCGCGCCTCCGAGCTCGCCGCGCGCCTGCGCGAGCAGCTGCCGCTGCTCGCCGGCATGGGCCCGCTCGACGTGGACGAGCCGGACGCGGAGCCGCAGGAGGAGGCGGCGCCGTACGCCGAGACCGAGTCGCAGGCCGCCGAGCCGCGGGCGCCGCGGCGCGGGGCCGTGCCGCTGGTGCCGGGCACCAAGACGGACTCCAACCGCGACACCCACACGTCGATGCGGGTGCCGGGCCCGGACGAGCTCGCGGGCGGCGCCCGGGGCACGGCCCGCGCCCCGCGCGCGGCCGGCGCCCCGCGCCCCGGCTCGGCCCGCCACCGCATGGAGGCCAGACGCCGCCGCCTCGCCCTGACCGCGGCGGCGGTCGGCGTGGCAGCGGCCGTCGGCGTGGGCGGCTGGCTCGCGGCGGGCGGGGACGACGCGGACGCGGTCCCGCAGGACAACAAGGGAGCCAGCCCCACCGCGCCCCTCGCCCCCTGAGGGCGCCCCCCCGAATCCGTTCCGTTCTGATCCGCTCCGTTCCGTCCCGCCCGCACCTCCCCGCGGAGCGGCCCCGTACCCCCGGTGTCCCGGGCCCGGGGCCGGTTGTCCACGGGGGGACGGGCCGGGTTCCCCGAGCCGTTAGGCTGGTGTCGTGGCAGTCGTCGATGTTTCCGAAGAGCTGAAGTCCCTCGCCTCCACCATGGCGTCCATCGAGGCCGTCCTGGACCTGGACAGGATGAGGGCCGATATCGCCGTGCTCGAGGAGCAGGCCGCGGCACCGTCCCTGTGGGACGACCCGGAGGCGGCGCAGAAGATCACCAGCCGCCTGTCGCACCTCCAGGCCGAGGTCCGCAAGACGGAGGCCCTGCGCGGCCGGCTCGACGACCTGGGCGTGCTCTTCGAGATGGCCGAGGAGGAGGACGACCCGGACACCCGTGCCGAGGCCGAGGCCGAGCTGGCCGAGGTCCGGAAGGCGCTGGACGAGATGGAGGTCCGCACCCTCCTCTCCGGGGAGTACGACGAGCGCGAGGCCCTCGTCAACATCCGCGCGGAAGCCGGCGGCGTGGACGCGGCCGACTTCGCCGAGCAGCTCCAGCGCATGTACCTCCGCTGGGCCGAGCGCCACGGCTACAGCACGGAGATCTACGAGACGTCGTACGCGGAAGAGGCCGGCATCAAGTCGACCACCTTCGTCGTCAAGGCCCCGTACGCCTACGGCACCCTCTCCGTCGAGCAGGGCACGCACCGCCTGGTGCGCATCTCGCCGTTCGACAACCAGGGCCGCCGCCAGACCTCGTTCGCGGGCGTCGAGATCCTCCCGGTCGTCGAGCAGTCCGACCACGTGGACATCGAGGAGTCCGACCTCCGCGTGGACGTGTACCGCGCGTCGGGCCCCGGCGGCCAGGGCGTCAACACCACGGACTCCGCGGTCCGCATCACGCACGTCCCCACCGGCATCGTGGTCTCCTGCCAGAACGAGCGCTCCCAGATCCAGAACAAGGCGAGCGCCATGAACGTCCTCCAGGCCAAGCTCCTGGAGCGTCAGCGCCAGGAGGAGCGCGCCAAGATGGACGCCCTCAAGGGCGACGGCGGCAGCTCCTGGGGCAACCAGATGCGTTCGTACGTCCTGCACCCCTACCAGATGGTGAAGGACCTGCGGACCGAGTTCGAGGTGGGCAACCCGCAGTCCGTGCTCGACGGCGAGATCGACGGCTTCCTCGAGGCCGGCATCCGCTGGCGCAAGCAGCAGGAGAAGTAACGGCGAGCGGCGCGAACTCCGCCGCTTTGTCGACAAGGTAACTGCCGTTCAAGAGCCTTCTCTTGAGCGGCAGTTGCCATTTCCGTCACAGTCAGATCTCCGTACGACGGTCAACTGCCGCGATAGCGGACATACGGAACTCAACGCCCTTGACGCGGCCTTTAATTGTGGGAAGGGTTGCGCGCGGCATGCGTATTACTGGGGCATGCATGGCGGGGGGACGAATGACCATTCTCGGTCTCCCAACGGACTTTTGCCCCGGGCGCTGCTCCACAAACGAAACAGCTACTGGGGGTAGCAGCAGATGACGAAGAAGACGCGGATCCGCGTTGCGCGGATAGCGGCCGGTGCGGTGATCGCCGCCGGTGCTTCGCTGGCCGCGGCCGGCGCCGCTTCCGCTGTGGGCATCGGTGTCGACCTGGGCGGCGTGGGCGCCGACGTCGGCGTCGACGAGAACGGCCTGGAGGTCGGCGTCGACCTCCCGGGTGGTGGTGACGACGACGAGCCCACCGACCCGCCGACCGACATCCCCACGGACCCGCCGACCGACGTTCCCACGGACCCGACGGACCCGACGGACGAGCCGACGGACCCGACCGACCCGACGGACCCCACGGACCCGACGGACGAGCCGACCGACCCGAGCGAGCCGACCGATGAGCCCTCCGAGCCGGGCAACGGAAACGGCGGCGGCAACGGCAACGGCGGCGGCAACGGCGGCGGCAACGACAACACCGACCCCGACGGCGGCAACGAGCCCGTCGAGCAGGGTCAGGGCAAGGAAGGCCTGACGGACACCGCTCCGCAGGTCCCCGCCGAGGACCAGGGCAAGGACAAGGGCGAGCTCGCCGAGACGGGCGCCGCCGAGACCACGTTCCTGCTCATCGGTGCCGCCACGATGATCGCGGGCGGTGTGGGCTTCCGTATGCTGCCCCGCCTCGTCGCCGGTCGCGGCGCCGCTGCCTGATCACCGGCGGTAGCCGAGCGACAGCAGTAGCCGAAAGGGCCCGGAGCATCCAGCTCCGGGCCCTTTCGACGTCCTCGCACGGGACATGCCGTACGTGATCTCCGTACGGGAAAGTGTTCTCGCGTGGTCGGGGCGGCGGCTCAGGCCTGGTGCGCCAGGAGCGCCAGGGCGCCGATCAGGACGAGCAGCAGCGCGACCAGCGTCACCGGGTTCAGCCCGGCCAGCGGGCCCTCCTGCTGCATCCGCTGGCGGTTCGCCCTGCATACGGGGCAGCGCCCTTCGCTCACCGGCGCCGCGCAATTCGCGCAGACCAACCTGTCAAAGGTCATGCCGCCTCCTCTCTGCCTCCGCACAACGCTCGGGGGAACGCGACCGTTCCCCCTACCACTGTGCCAGCTTCCCCGGCTTTCGGCGCGCCCCGCCGGAACTCATCTGGTTCAGCCCGAAGTGTTCCGGGCCGCACGCCGGTCAGATCCGTGATAAAACGCGCAACCCAGGACGCCGACTGCGCTGCGCGCACGCCTTCGCGTATGGTCACGCTCACCTACCCCCGGCGACCCGTGGTGCATCCGTGATCCGATTCGACAACGTGTCCAAGACCTACCCGAAGCAGACGCGTCCTGCTCTGCGGGACGTCTCTCTCGAGATCGAGAGGGGCGAGTTCGTCTTCCTCGTGGGATCCTCCGGCTCCGGAAAGTCCACCTTCCTGCGGCTGCTGCTGCGCGAGGAGCGCGCCAGCCACGGCCAGGTGCACGTCCTCGGCAAGGACCTCGCGCGCCTGTCCAACTGGAAGGTGCCGCACATGCGGCGTCAGCTCGGCACCGTGTTCCAGGACTTCCGCCTGCTTCCCAACAAGACCGTCGGCGAGAACGTGGCGTTCGCGCTCGAGGTCATCGGCAAGCCGCGCGGCACCATCCGCAAGACCGTCCCCGAAGTGCTCGACCTGGTCGGGCTCGGCGGCAAGGAGGACCGGATGCCCGGCGAGCTCTCGGGCGGTGAGCAGCAGCGCGTGGCCATCGCCCGCGCCTTCGTGAACCGCCCGATGCTGCTGATCGCCGACGAGCCCACCGGCAACCTGGACCCGCAGACGTCCGTCGGCATCATGAAGCTGCTCGACCGCATCAACCGGACCGGCACCACCGTCGTGATGGCCACCCACGACCAGCAGATCGTGGACCAGATGCGCAAGCGCGTCATCGAGCTGGAGAAGGGCCGCCTCGTCCGCGACCAGTCGCGCGGCGTCTACGGCTACCAGCACTGACCCGAGCCCCCGCAGTACCGGGCAGCTAACGAGCACTGAAAGGACGCCATGCGCGCCCAATTCGTCCTGTCGGAGATCGGCGTCGGTCTCCGCCGCAATCTCACGATGACCTTCGCGGTCATCGTCTCCGTCGCCCTCTCCCTGGCGCTCTTCGGCGGCTCGCTGCTCATGCGCGACCAGGTCACCACGATGAAGGGCTACTGGTACGACAAGGTCAACGTCGCGATCTTCTTCTGCAACAAGGGAGACGCGGAGACCGACCCCAAGTGCACCAAGGGCGCGGTCACTTCGGACCAGAAGGCCGCCATCAAGGCCGACCTGGACAAGATGCCGTCCGTCGATACGGTCATCCACGAGTCCAGCGACGAGGCGTACAAGCACTACAAGGAGCAGTTCGGCGACTCCCCGCTGGTCAACTCCCTTACGCCGGACCAGATGCAGGAATCGTTCCGGATCAAGCTCAAGGACCCGGAGAAGTACCAGCTGATCAAGTCGGCCTTCGACGGCCGTGACGGCGTCCAGGCGGTCGAGGACCAGCGCAAGACCGTCGACAACCTCTTCGAGCTGCTCAACGGCATGAACTACGCGGCGCTCGCGGTGATGGCGCTGATGCTGATCGTCGCGATGATGCTGATCGTCAACACCGTGCGCGTATCGGCGTTCAGCCGCAGACGTGAGACGGGGATCATGCGGCTCGTCGGCGCGTCCAGCTTCTACATCCAGATGCCGTTCATCATGGAGGCCGCGTTCGCCGGGCTTCTCGGCGCCGGCGTCGCCTGCGTGATGCTGGTCGTCGGCCGCTACTTCCTCATCGACCACGGCCTCGCGCTCGCGGACAAGCTGCAGTTGATCCAGTTCGTCGGCTGGGACCAGCTGCTCGCCAAGCTGCCGCTGGTCCTCGCGATCGGCCTGCTGATGCCCGCACTTGCCGCATTCTTCGCCCTGCGCAAGTACCTGAAGGTGTGACGCAGCTACCAGAGCGCCGTACGGACAACCGACCGTACGGCGCTCTGCGTTGTCCTAGACTCACCGACATGTCGGGTCTCGATCGGTGTCCCAGGCCCCGCAGCGTCCGCCGCGGGGCAGCCCTGACATTGGTCTTCGCCGGTCTCCTCGCCACGGGCGTCGCGACCGGTTCCTTCGGCGGCGATCCTTCCGGCCGTGATCACAACGACCGGGATCTGTCGGCCCGTTCGGCCGCCCCCGCCTCCAGCAGCGAACGCGTCGCGGACGCCGCCGCCGAGGCCATGGCCGACGGCAAGTCGCCCGCCGCGGCCGCCGAGGAAGAGGTCAGCCGCAGCGGCGACCGTTGGGGCGCGGTGTACGACCCGGCCGAGTACCGCGCGTTCGCCGAGGAGTTGGACGGCGCGTACATCGGCGTGGGCCTGTGGACCCGCAGCGGCGACGACGGCCGGATCGAGGTCGACCGGGTGCAGCGCGGGGGCCCCGCCGAGCGCGCCGGTATCCGCACCGGCGACCGGCTCCGCTCCATCGACGGCCGCCCGATCGCGGGCAAGCCGGTCCGCGAGGTCGCCGAACTGCTGCGCGGCACCGGCTCCGGCGAGGGCACACGGGTCGAGCTCGGCCTGCAGCGCGGCTCGCGCACCTGGACGGAGAGCCTGCGCCGGGCCCGCCTGGAGCGGCCGACGGTCACCGTCGAGCAGCGGGCCGACGGCACGTTGTGGATAAAGGTCTCCGCGTTCACCAAGGGCACCGGCGAACGCGTCCGCGAAGCGGTCCGCACCGCCCCGCAGGGCGGCGGCGTCGTCCTCGACCTGCGCGGCAACTCCGGCGGTCTGGTCGCCGAGTCCGTGACCGCCGCGTCCGCGTTCCTCGACGGCGGCCTCGTCGCGACGTACGACGTACGGGGCGAGCAGCGGGCGCTGCACGCACGCGGCGGCGGGGACACCGACCGGCCCCTGGTGGCGCTGGTCGACGGCGGCACGATGAGCGCGGCCGAGCTCCTCGCCGGCGCCCTCCAGGACCGTGGCCGGGCGGTGGTCCTGGGCTCGCGGACCTTCGGCAAGGGCTCGGTGCAGATGCCGAGCCGGCTGCCGGACGGCTCGGTCGCCGAGCTCACTGTCGGTCACTACCGCACTCCGTCGGGTCGCGGCGTCGACGGCCGCGGCATCACGCCGGACGTGGACGTGGACGAGGGCGCGGAGGCCCGGGCCCGCACAGTATTGAGTGGCCTCGGCACCCCCTCGTAGTGCGAAAATGACCGCACTATGGCTGCGAAGAAAAAGAAGGACAAGGACACGGGTGACGGGCGGAAGATCATCGCCCAGCACAAGAAGGCCCGGCACGACTACCTCATCATCGACACCTACGAGTGCGGCGTCGTCCTGACCGGCACCGAGGTGAAGTCGCTGCGCCAGGGCCGGGCCTCCCTGGTGGACGGCTTCGTGCAGATCGACGGCCACGAGGCGTGGCTGCACAACGTGCACATCCCGGAGTACGCGCAGGGCACCTGGACCAACCACGCCGCCCGCCGCAAGCGCAAGCTGCTGCTGCACCGCGTGGAGATCGACAAGCTGGAGTCCAAGTCGCAGGAGACCGGCCACACGATCGTGCCGCTCGCCCTGTACTTCAAGGGCGGCCGCGCCAAGGTCGAGATCGCGCTCGCCAAGGGCAAGAAGGAGTACGACAAGCGGCAGACGCTGCGCGAGAAGCAGGACCGCCGAGAGGCGGAGCGGGCGATGTCCGCGGTCCGGCGGCGCCAGCGGGCGTAGCCGCCCGTGCCGGGTGCCGGGCCCCCGGAAATAAGCTGGCACCGTCGCGCGTTGTTCACGTACGATGGAGCACGCTCCGCAGGTGACGGAGCTGCCGGTTCCCTCGGGGACCACTTTGAAAAATCAACATGGGGATGATCGGTTTCGACAGCGGATGTCGAAGCAGGGGAAGCGTGTCGAGGAAGCGGCAATGATCTCGTTAACCATATGTCGCAACCAATAATCGCCAACACCAAGCGCGATTCCTTCGCCCTCGCTGCCTAAGTAGCGACCTGCGAAGTGTCAGCCCGGGGATGATCCCGACCCGGATCCTGGCATCAGCTAGGGGTCTCATCCACTAAGCCCGGTCACGGGGAGTAGTGGAGACATCAAACAGTGACTGAGCCCGTCGGAGACTTGTTCGCGTGATCTCCGGGGCCGAGAAAATCGCAGCGAACTGCACACGGAGAAGCCCTGATTCCGCACCGTTGGACGCGGGTTCGATTCCCGCCATCTCCACAATTCCCATGTGAGGAAAGAGCCCCGGCCGTTTCGACGGTCGGGGCTCTTTTCATGTGCGCCGGGCCCATGGAAAAGGGCGGTCCTTGTGGTTCCCCAGCCCATGTCCGCCGGTGACTCCCGCTCCTACCTTCCCTCGCATGACATCGACCAGAGCCGCACTTCTCGCCGCCCTGACCGCGGTGGCCGCCCTCTGCTCCCTGCTGCTCCACGTGCCGCGCGCCCAGGCCGCGGCGGGCCTGGAGGAGGTCACCGGCTTCGGGTCCAACCCCGGGGCCCTGAAGATGTACCGGTACGTGCCGGACGGGCTGCCCGCCGGGCGTCCCGTCGTCGTCGTGCTGCACGGCTGTACGCAGAACGCCGCCGGGTACGGGCCCGGCAGCGGCTGGACCGAGCTGGCCGAACGGTGGGGGTTCTCCGTCGTCGTGCCCGAGCAGCAGGCCGCCAACAACCTGAACAAGTGCTTCAACTGGTTCCAGACCGGCGACAGTTCACGCGGGCAGGGCGAGGCCGCGTCCATCGCGCAGATGGTGGACCGGCAGCTCGCCGACGTCTCCGGCGACCCGGCCCGCGTGCAGGTCACCGGGCTGTCCGCGGGCGGCGCGATGACGTCCGTGATGATGGCCGCGTACCCGGAGAAGTTCCGTGCCGGCGGAGTCGTCGCCGGGCTGCCGTACGGCTGCGCGCAGGCCGCCGGGTCGCCGTACGTGTGCATGTACGTCGGGGCGACGCAGACGCCGCGGCAGTGGGGCGACCGGGTGCGGGCCGCGCGGCCCGGGTACGCGGGGCCGTGGCCGCGGCTGACCGTGCTGCACGGCAGCGCCGACACCACCGTGAAGCCGGTGAACATGGGCGACCTCGTCGAGCAGTGGACCGATGTGCACGGCGCCGACCAGGCCGCCGACGTCAGCGACACCGTGGGCGGCCACCCGCACCAGGAGTTCCACGGGCCGGACGGCACGGCGGTCGTCGAGACGTACAGCATCACGGGCATGGGCCACGGGCAGCCCGTCGACCCCGGCAGCGCGGACACCCAGTGCGGGACGGCCGGGCCGTACCTGCTGGACGTGGACTTGTGCGCCGCGTACCGGATGGGGAAGGCGTGGGGGCTCGGCCAGGGACCGGGCGTACGGGGGACCTGTGCTGCGGGGCGTCTGTCGCTGTGCGGAGGATTGCGGGATCCTGCCGTGGCATGAGCCTCAGCAGACCTGGGAGCACCAACTTCCTTGCGCGCGCCGCCGTTTGGCCCGCGCTCGTCGGCCTCGCGGCCACCTTGACCTGGAGCGCACCGGCCGGGGCGGATGTCTCGGCGGTGCGCGCCGGGCTTCCGGAGGCGATCGACACGATCCTCGGCGACCCGCGGCTGCAGGGCGGCGCGGCCAGTGTCGTGATCGCGGACGCCGAGACCGGCGAGACCGTGTACCGGCACCAGCCGACCGGCCGTCTCATGCCCGCCTCCAACACCAAACTCCCCACCTCCGCCGCCGCCACAGCACTGCTCGGCCCCGACCACCGCTTCCGCACCGACGCCCTCGCGCACGGCGACCGCAGCGGCCCGACGCTCGACGGCGACCTGTATCTGCGCGGCGGCGGCGACCCCACCACGCTCGCCGAGGACTACGACGAACTCGCCGCAGGCGTCGCGAAGTCCGGCATCCGCCGGGTGACCGGGCGGCTCGTCGCCGACGACACCCGCTTCGACGCGGAACGGCTCGGCCGCTCCTGGGCCGCCGACGACGAGTCCGCGTACTACTCGGCGCAGATCTCCGCGCTGACCGTCGCCCCGGACACCGACTACGACTCCGGGACCGTGGTCGTCGAGGTCGCCCCGGGCGCGGAGGCGGGGCAGCGGCCGCAGGTCGGGCTCACGCCGCGCACCGGGTACGTGCGGATCGAGAACCGGGCCCGCACCGTCGCCGCCGGGGAGCCGGACACCCTGTCCGTGCAGCGGGAGCACGGCGGCAACACCGTGGTCGTCAGCGGAAATCTGCCCGTCGGCGCCGCCCCGGCCAAGGAGTGGGTGGCGGTCTGGGAGCCCACCGGGTACGCGGCGGCCGTCTTCCGGGACGCGCTGGCCCGGCACGGCGTGCGGGTCGAGGGCGGGACGCGGCTCGGCCGGGGCACCCCGGAGGGGGCGCGGCCGGTCGCCGAGCACCGGTCGATGCCCCTGAAGGACCTCCTCGTACCGTTCATGAAGCTCTCGAACAACATGCACGCCGAGGCGCTCGTCAAGGAGATGGGGTACGTCAAGTCCGGGCGAGGGACGTGGAGTTCGGGGCTCGACGCGGTGAAGGGGTACCTGGAGAAGGCAGGCGTGGACACCGGGAAGCTGCGGCAGGTCGACGGCTCGGGGCTCTCGCGGATGAACAACTACCCCGCCGACCAGCTGGTGCGGCTGCTGCTCGCGGTGCGGGACGCGCCCTGGTACGCGGACTGGCTGGACTCGCTGCCGGTGGCCTGCGACCGGGACCGGTTCGTGGGCGGGACGCTGCGGTCGCGGATGTGCGGCACCCCGGCCGCGCTCAACGCCCGTGCGAAGACCGGGTCGTTGACGGGCGCGTCGGCGCTCTCCGGGTACGTGGAGGACGCCGACGGGCGGGAGCTGGTGTTCGCGGTCGTGCTCAACAACTACCTCGCGTCGTCCGTGAAGAGCATCGAGGACGCGATCGTGGTGACCCTCGCGAAATCCACCGCTGAGGAGACGGTTCTCGTACGGCCCGAGTCGGCCGCGCAGCGGTCGGCGGCTCCTGGCGGGACCGACGTCGAGTGCTCCTGGCGCAAACCGTCACCGTGCTGAACAACGCGAGGGCGACCGCGGCCGCGGTGACCGGCACGACGTAGCCGGCCCGCGCACCCACGTGCTCGACGGCCTGGCCGCCGAGCGCGCTGCCGCAGGCGATGCCCCCGAGCAGGCCGGTCACGGCGAGGGTCATGCCCTCGTTGAGCCGGCCCTCGGGGGTCCTGGACTGCACCAGGCCCATGCCCGTGACCATGGTCGGCGCCGTCGCCATGCCCGCCACGAGCAGCGCCCCGGCGAGCAGCAGCAGCGAACCGGTGCCCGCGGCGAGCAGTGGCAGCGTCATCAGGGCCGCCATCCCCAACAGGCAGAACAGGAACCGCCGTTGCGCGGATCCACCCGGCGCGCGGGTGCCGTAAAGCAACCCCGCCACGCACGAACCGGCCGCCTGCAGGGCGAGAACCGGGCCCGCCGCGGACGCCTGCCCCTGCCCGTCGGCGTACGCGACCGTGATGACCTCCATGGAGCCGAAAACCGCACCTGTGGCGACGAAAACCGTCACCAGAGGGAGCATCCCGGGGGCGCGCAGAGGGGAGGCGGTTTTCGTCGTTTCCCTTTGGGGTGGCGGTTCTGTGGAGCGCTGTGCGGTGAAGAGCACGATTCCGCCGAGCAGGAGCAGCGCGCCGGTGAGGGTGCCCGCCTCCGGGAACAGCGCGGTGCACAGGAACGCGGCGACGACCGGCCCGAGCATGAAGCACAGCTCGTCCGCGGCCTGTTCGAAGGAGTTGGCGGTGTGCAGCCGCGCCGCGTCGCCCCGGTACAGGTGCTGCCAGCGGGCGCGGGACATGCCGCCGGTGTTGGGCGTGGTGGCGGTCAGCGCGTACGCGGCGAACAGCGTCCAGGCGGGCGCCCGCAGGTGCACGCACAGCGCGAGCAGCAGCGAGCCGAGCACCGCGAGGGCCGTGGCGGGCAGGGCGATCCGCGCCTGGCCGTGCCGGTCGACGAGCCGCGCGGTGTACGGGGCGACCACGGCGGTCGCGGCGAGTCCGGTCGCGGTGACGGCGCCGGCGAGGGCGTACGAGCCGTACCGTTCGGCGATCATGACGATGGCGCTGACGCCGAACATGCCCATGGGGAGGCGGGCGACGAGGTTGCCGAGGGTGAAGGCGCGGGTGCCGGGGAACTCGAAGAGCCGGAGGTACGCGTGGACGGAGGCTGAGGCCATGCGGCAAGGCTCGCGGCGGCCGGTGTCCGGCGTCCAACACCTTCTGGCCCCCGATTCACGCACCGCGGTTGTAGATTGCGGCGATGCCCCGTGACATAGAGCCGCGGCTGCTGCGCTGCTTCCTGGCGGTGGCCGACGAGCTGCACTTCACCCGCGCCGCCGCCCGCCTGCACGTCGCCCAGCAGGCGCTGAGCCGCGATGTCCGCCGTCTGGAGCGGGAGTTGGGCGTCGAGCTGTTCGTCCGGACCACCCGGCAGGTGACGCCGACGGCGGACGCGGAACGGCTCGTGCCGTACGCCCGCCGGGTCCTCGCCGCGCAGGACGAGCTCCTCGCCGCCGTGGCCGGGGGCGGGCGGCCGCTGCTCGTCGACGTGAACAGCCCCGGCCTGGTCTTCGAGCGGCTGCTCGCGCAGGCCCGTGAACTCGCCCCGGAACACGAGCTGATGGCCCGCTACGAGAGCGGCCTCACCGGCGCCGCCGCGGAGATCGTGGCGGGCCGCCTGGACGCCTCCTTCGGCCGGTACGCCGGGCTCGACGCGGCCCTGCGCGCCGGGCTCGACCACCTCCCCGTGCGGTACGAGCCGATGGCCGTCGTGCTGCCCGAGGACCATCCGCTGGCAGGCCTCGCCGAGGTGCCGCTCGACGCGCTCGCGGGCGAGGCCGTGTACGCGGGCGCCGGGAATCCGCGCACGCCGGAGTGGACGGACCTCGCCCGGCGGCTCTTCGCGGGGCGCGGTATCGACGTGGCGCCGCCCGCCCCGCTGGCCGTCGGCGCCGAGGAGTTCCGGCGGATCATGGCGAAGACGCGTACGCCGGTGCTCGCCGTGGTGGACTTTCCCGCGATGCCGGGGTGCGTGCTGCGGCCGCTGGTGGACCCGGTGCCGCTGTCGCCGGTCTCCCTGGTCTGGCGTCGGGGCCTGCGGCATCCCGCCCTGGACGCGCTGCGGACGGCCTGCGCGCGGGCGGCGGCCGTGGAGGGCTGGCTGCGGAGGCCGGTCGACGGATGGATTCCGGCCGAGGATGAACAGGTCATGACGGGCCAGAACTGATCACAAAGGGTCGGATCAGAACGAGAAATACGATAGTGACCTTTGTTGCGCTACCTTCAGTCCGCCGGCGCGTTGGTTGGTCATTGGGGGGCGCCCGGACCGGGTGGGGGCTTGGTCCGGCTGCGAGTGTCGGTCTCGCGCGTGCGCCCGATTTTCCGGTCCTTGGGGAATGGGCTTACTTCAGTGGGAACTTGGCGGGAAGACGTCCTGTCCGGACGTACGCACGACCCGAGCGGTGTCACGGTTCAGATCGACGGCGTGGGGCGCCGGCTGCGGGGGCCCGCTCCGAGCGCGCCCGCCGGCGGCCCGGTGTTCGTGGACGAGTCCGGCAGCCGCGGCAGGCTGCTGCGCCGGGCGGGTTGGGTCGTCGGCCTGGCCTGCGCGGGTTACGCGGGGGTGCTCGGGGTGTCGCTGCTCACCGGCACGTCCGACGCGCCGTGGATGCCCGGCATCGGCAAGGAGTACGACGAGCCCGCCGGGCGCGCCGAACCCACGTCGACGGCCGCGCTCATGGACGACGAGGGCGGGAAGGGCGGCGCGGCGGACGTACGGCGCCCGGGCGCGGGCGGGGCCGAAGGGAAGCGCCCGGCGCCCTCGCCGAGCGGCACCGCGCGATCCGGGCCGGACGGCCTCAACGGCCCGTCGCCGCAGGCGGGTTCCCCCCGCCCGGCGGAGAGCGACCGGCACGGCACGGGCGGTACGGGCGGCGCGAACGGCGGGCCCGCTTGGGGCCCCGGGCGCGGTACGAGCGGGGGCGGCGGGCTGCCGAGCCGCGAGCCGACCCGCCCCGGCCCGCCGCCCCGCCCCGAACCCACCCGCGAAGCCCCGCCCCCGCCGAGCCACGGCAACGGACACGGCCACGGCCCCAGCCACAGGCCCGAGCCGCGCCCCACGAGCAGCACCGCACCCGGGCCGGGCCCGGCCGGACCGCCCGCCTCGAACGCGCCCGGAACCACCAAGGCCAAGGGCAAGGGCAAGGGCAACGGCAAGGCGAAGGCCAAGGGCAAGGGCAAGGGCAAGGCCAAAGGCAAGGCGAAGGCCAAGCACAGGGCCGGGGCCCGATGACCGATCGCACGAGCCGTGCGACCTGCGCGAGCGGAACAAGCCGTACGAGACCCGCCGCCCCCGGCCGTACGAAATCCGGCGCCCGGCTCCCGTCCCGCCGCCCGATGCGGTTTCTGCTGCCCGTGCTGCTGCTCGTGGCGCTCGTCGCGATGCTGATGCTGCGCGGCTACGTGCACAGCGAGATCCTCGCCGACCACCGGGTGCGCCCGCCCGCGCCCAGCGACAAGGTGCCGCAGCAGGTGCTCGAAGGCGGCCCCGTCATCGACGCGCGGGACCCGGAGCGGCCCGCCGAGGCGCTGCGCGTGCCCCGGCACAAGCTGGTGCTGACCTTCGACGACGGACCCGACCCGGTGTGGACCCCGAAGGTCCTCGACAAGCTGCGCGAACACCGGGCGCACGGCGTCTTCTTCGTCACCGGCGCGATGGCCGCCCGCCACCCCGGCCTGGTCGAACGCATGGTGCGGGAGGGGCACGAGGTGGGGCTGCACACGTTCAACCACCCGGATCTCTCGTACCAGTCGAAGGGCCGGATCGACTGGGAGCTGACGCAGAACCAGCTCTCCCTCGCCGGCGCCGCCGGGATCCGGACCTCGCTGTTCCGGCCGCCGTACTCCTCGTTCGCGGACGCCTTCGACAACGCCAACTGGCCGGTCACGGAATACATCGGGGGCCGCGGCTACATCACGGTCGTCAACGACACCGACAGCGAGGACTGGAAACGGCCCGGCGTCGACCGGATCGTCGCCAACGCCACCCCGCGCGGCGGCGACGGCGCGATCGTGCTGCTGCACGACTCCGGCGGCGACCGCTCGCAGACCCTCGCCGCCCTCGACCGCCTGCTGCCTCAACTCCGGGCGCAGGGCTACGAGTTCACCAACCTCACCGAGGCGCTCGGCGCCCCCGGCGCGCACACCCCGGTCACCGGGTTCGAGCTGTGGCGGGGCCGCGCGTTCGTGGCCGCCGTCGGGGTGTCGGAGGGCGTGACGGACGCGCTCGTCGTGTGCCTGGCCGTCGTCGGCGTGCTGGTCCTGGCGCGCTTCGGGCTGATGCTGCTGCTGTCGTGGGCGCACGCCCGGCGCACCCGCAGCAGCCGGTTCAGCTGGGGCCCGCCCGTCACGGAACCGGTGTCGGTGCTGGTGCCCGCGTACAACGAGGCGAAGTGCATCGAGAACACGGTGCGGTCGCTGATGGGCGGAGAGCATCCCGTCGAGGTGATCGTCGTCGACGACGGCTCGACCGACGGCACCGCCCGGATCGTCGAGGACCTCGGCCTGCCCGGCGTGCGGGTGGTCCGGCAGCTGAACGCGGGCAAGCCGGCCGCCCTCAACCGGGGCCTGGCCGAGGCCCGGCACGACCTGGTCGTGATGATGGACGGCGACACCGTCTTCGAGCCGTCCACGGTCCGCGAGCTGGTGCAGCCCTTCGGCGACCACCGGGTCGGCGCGGTCGCGGGCAACGCCAAGGTCGGCAACAAGGACACCCTGATCGGCTCCTGGCAGCACATCGAGTACGTGATGGGCTTCAACCTCGACCGCCGCATGTACGACGTGCTGCGCTGCATGCCCACCATCCCCGGCGCCGTCGGGGCGTTCCGGCGCAGCGCCCTCGCGCGGGTCGGCGGCATGAGCGACGACACCCTCGCCGAGGACACCGACATCACCATGGCCCTGCACCGCGAGGGCTGGCGCGTGGTGTACGCCGAGAACGCCCGCGCCTGGACCGAGGCCCCTCAGACCGTCAGACAACTGTGGTCGCAGCGCTACCGCTGGTCGTACGGCACCATGCAGGCGATCTGGAAGCACCGCCGTGCCCTGGTCGAGGGCGGGGCCTCGGGCCGGTTCGGGCGGGTGGGCCTGCCGCTGGTCTCGCTGTTCATGGTCCTGGCCCCGCTGCTCGCCCCGCTCATCGACGTGTTCCTGCTGTACGGGCTGGTCTTCGGGCCGACCCTGCGGACCGTCGCGGCCTGGCTCGGGGTGCTCGCGGTGCAGGCGGCCTGCGCGGCGTTCGCGTTCCGGCTCGACCGGGAGCGGCTCGTCCACCTGGTGTCGCTGCCGCTCCAGCAGCTGCTGTACCGGCAGTTGATGTACGTGGTGCTGCTCCAGTCCTGGGTCACCGCCCTGTCCGGTGGGCGGCTGCGCTGGCAGAAGCTCCGCCGGACCGGAACCGTCGGCTCCCCCGGAGGCGCCCCGGGCGGCACCCTGGGCGGGACCGTGCCCGCCGCGCACCGCCCGGCCGCCCGCGAACGGAGGCCCGTCGGATGACCACCGCGACCGCCCGCCAGGACCCGCCGACGACCCCCGCGCCACCTCCCGTACGCGACCGCTACCTCGACCTGCTCCGCACCCTCGCCCTGGTCCGGGTGGTCGCGTACCACGTGTTCGGCTGGGCCTGGCTGACCGTCCTCTTCCCGTCGATGGGCGTGATGTTCGCGCTCGCCGGGTCGCTCATGGCCCGCTCGCTGCGCCGCCCCGCGTGGAGCGTGATCCGCGGCCGCCTCCGCCGGCTCCTGCCGCCGGTCTGGCTGTTCGCCGCCGTCGTCGTACCGCTGATGCTGTACGCGGGCTGGCAGCCGGCCCGTACCGGCACCTGGGCGGTGGAGTTCCTGAACTATCTCGTGCCGGTGGGCGCACCGCCCTTCCCGGAGCGGCTCGGCGGGGACCCGGGGCTCGTCGACGGGACGTGGGCGGAGCAGGCGGTCGGGCCGCTCTGGTACGTGCGCGCCTACCTCTGGTTCGTCGTCGCCTCGCCGCTGCTGCTGTGGGCGTTCCGGCGGGCGCCGTGGCCGACGCTGCTCGCGCCGCTCGCGCTCACCGCCGTCGTCGGCACCGGCCTGCTGCGCGTCCCCGGCGAGACCGGCGAGGCCGTCGCCGACTTCGCGACGTACGGCTCCTGCTGGGTGCTCGGCTTCGCCCACCACGACGGGCTGCTGCGGCGCCTGCCTGGCCGGATCGCCCTCTGCTGCGGCGCGCTCGCCATGGCCCTCGGCCTGTGGTGGGCCGCCGGGCACCTCGGCCCGGAGGGCTGGGACCTGAACGACATCCCGCCCGCCCAGGCCGCCTGGTCCGCCGGCTTCGTCCTGATCCTGCTGCGGTACGCGCCGTCCTGGCGCCGACTCCCGGGCAGGCTGCGGCACTTGGACCGGATCGTCACCCTCGCCAACAACCGGGCCGTCACCGTCTACCTCTGGCACAACCTCCTGATCCTCGCGACCGTCCCGCTCCTCGACCTCCTCTGGGACGTCCCGTACGTGGACGCGCATCTCTCCGGGTTCCTGGAGAGCACGTACACGCTGTGGATGTTCCTGCTCGTCTGGCCGCTGCTCGCGCTCGCCGTGCTCGGCGCCGGCTGGGCCGAGGACCTGGCCGCGCGACGGCGACCGCGGCTCCGGCCGGACGGCGGCACCCGGACGAGAGGGCTCACATCCGGGGCGGGCGGCGGGTGAGAGCAAGGTTGCGCGGAGGTCACCTGACGCCACGGGGCTGAAATGCGCCCTCCCTAGCGTCGCTTCCACGACCCGACGCATCAGTGGAGGCGTGATGACAGCCCCGACCACCACCCCACCCGCCCGCAAGGGGGGCCGCTGGATCGAGCAGTGGGACCCGGAGGACGAGGGCTTCTGGAAGGAGACCGGCGAACGCGTCGCCCGCCGCAACCTCGCCTTCTCCGTCCTCTCCGAGCACATCGGCTTCTCTATCTGGACCCTCTGGTCCGTGCTCGTGCTGTTCATGGGCCCCGAGTACGGCATCGACCCGGCCGGAAAGTTCTTCCTCGTGTCGATGGCCACCCTCGTCGGGGCCGTGGTGCGAGTGCCGTACACGTTCGCCGTGGCCCGCTTCGGCGGCCGCAACTGGACGGTCTTCGCGGCGTCCCTGCTCCTGCTGCCCACGGTCGCCGCGTTCCTCGTCATGGAGCCCGGCACGTCGTACACCACGTTCATGCTGTGCGCCCTGCTCACCGGCGTCGGCGGCGGCAACTTCGCCTCGTCCATGACGAACATCAACGGCTTCTTCCCGCTCCGCAAGAAGGGCTGGGCGCTCGGCCTCAACGCGGGCGGCGGCAACATCGGCGTGCCCGTCGTCCAGCTCATCGGCCTCGCCGTGATCGGCGCGGCGGGCGGCCCGCGGCTGCTGCTCGGCATCTACATCCCGCTCATCGCCGTCTCCGCGGTCTGCGCGTTCCTGTTCATGGACAACCTCGCGCCCGTCCGCAACGACACCGGCGCCGCCAAGGAAGCCGTCCGCGACCCGCACACCTGGATCATGGCGTTCCTGTACATCGGCACGTTCGGCTCGTTCATCGGCTACAGCTTCGCGTTCGGCCTCGTCCTGCAGACCCAGTTCGGGCGTACGCCGCTGCAGGCCGCGTCGATCACGTTCATCGGGCCGCTGCTCGGCTCCCTCATCCGGCCCGTCGGCGGCACGCTCGCCGACCGCTTCGGCGGGGCCCGGATCACGCTGTGGAACTTCGTCGCCATGGGCGCCGCGACCGCCGTCATCGTCGTCGCGTCCCTGCAGGCCTCGCTGACCCTGTTCACCTGCGCCTTCATCGCCCTGTTCGTGCTGACCGGGCTCGGCAACGGCTCCACGTACAAGATGATCCCCGGCATCTTCCAGGCCAAGGCACTCGCCCAAGGGCTCGGCGGCGAGGAGGCGGCGGCCTACGGGCGGCGGCTCTCCGGCGCCGCGATGGGCCTGATCGGCGCGGTCGGCGCGCTCGGCGGGCTCGGCATCAACCTGGCCTTCCGCCAGTCCTTCTCGACGGCCGGGTCCGGCACCGGCGCGTTCGTCGCGTTCCTCATCTGCTACGCCGCCTGCTTCGCCGTCACCTGGGCCGTATACCTGCGCCGCGGCACCCCGAAGCCGACGGCGGCCGAGCCGCAGAAGGAGCGGGAGCTCAGCTACGCCCAGGTGTGAGCCCACGCGGGAGCGGCCGACCCGTCGGCCCTCCCGCCCTGCGGCCGCCGTGCGTGCTGCGCGACGATGTAACACGTACGACATCGAGGCGATCCGAGCCCGTCACGCCCCGTTGACATGCTCGCAGAGCTCAAGGCTCCTCAGTGAACGAGACCCTCATGCAGCCCAATGACCATGCGAAACACGGCCCCCTCTCCGGGTTCACCGTCGGCGTGACCGCCGCACGGCGGGCCGACGAGCTCGGTGCGCTGCTCACCCGGCGCGGCGCGGCCGTCCAGCACGCGCCCGCCCTGCGGATCGTGCCGCTCTCCGACGACGGCGAACTCCTCGACGCCACCCGGCAGATCATCGACCACGCGCCCGACGTCGTGATCGCCACCACCGCCATCGGCTTCCGCGGCTGGATCGAGGCCGCCGACGGCTGGGGGCTCGGCGACGCCCTCCTCGACCGGCTCCGCGGGCTCGAACTCCTCGCCCGCGGGCCCAAGGTGAAAGGCGCGATCCGGGCCGCCGGGCTCACCGAGGAATGGTCGCCCGACTCCGAGTCCATGGCCGAAGTGCTCGACCGGCTGCTCGCCGAAGGCGTCGAGGGCCGCCGCATCGCCCTCCAACTGCACGGCGAACCGCTCCCCGGCTTCGTCGAGTCGCTGCGGGCGGGCGGGGCGGAGGTCGTCGGCGTGCCCGTCTACCGCTGGATGCCGCCGGAGGACCTCGCGCCGGTCGACCGGCTGATCGAGGCCACCCTCGCCCGCGGCGTGGACGCGCTCACCTTCACCAGCGCGCCCGCCGCCGCGTCCCTGCTGAACCGCGCCCGCGAACTCGACCGGCTCGACCCGTTCCTCGACGCCCTGCGCCACGACGTCCTGCCGGCCTGCGTCGGGCCCGTCACCGCCCTCCCACTGGAGGCCCACGGCATCGACACGGTCCAGCCGGCCCGCTTCCGGCTCGGCCCCCTCGTCCAGCTCCTCTGCGTCGAACTCCCGGCCCGCGCCCGTACGTTGCACCTCGCCGGGCACCGCGTGGAGATCCGCGGCCACGCCGTCCTCGTCGACGGCGAGCTGCGCGCCGTGCCGCCCGCCGGCATGTCCCTGCTGCGCACCCTCGCCCGCCGCCCCGGCTGGGTCGTCGGCCGCGCGGAACTGCTGCGGGCGCTGCCGGGGGCGGGGCGGGACGAGCATGCGGTCGAGACGGCGATGGCGCGGCTGCGGACGGCGTTGGGGGTGCCGAAGCTGATTCAGACGGTGGTGAAGCGGGGGTATCGGCTCGCCCTCGACCCGGCGGCGGAGTCCAAGTACGCGGACGTACCCGGGAGTTGACCTGCGGTCGGCCCGGGCGTCGTCGCGGGTCGCTCGCGCAGTGCCCCGTCGGGGCCGTCACTTGGCTTTCCCGCCGTAGTGGCCGCTCGCGCAGTTCCCCGCGCCCCTTTTGGGGTCCGCCCCCCGTCGTTCGGCTTTCCCGCCGTCGTGGTCGCTCGCGCAGTTCCCCGCGCCCCTGTCGGGGCACGCCCCGGGCCCGGGAAGGGGCGGGGTGGGGAAAAGGGCGCGGTGCGGTTGAACGTTCTCGCCCGCTCCCACGTACCTCTGGAAAACCAGGGCCCCGGGCCGGGACAGTGGAGGTGCGCGTGCGGGAGGATTCCGGCGTGGCAGCGGCAGCCGACCGTCGCTCGCGGGCACGCCATCGCATGCCCCGACAGGCGGGCGTCGACGAGGAGTTGATGCGCGCGCTCTACCGGGAGCACGCGGCACCGCTGCTCTCGTACGTGCTGCGCCTGGTCGCCGGCGACCGGCAGCGGGCCGAGGACGTCGTGCAGGAGACCCTCATCCGGGCGTGGAAGAACGCCGGGCGGCTGCAGGGCGGCTCCGGGTCGGTGCGGCCCTGGCTGGTGACCGTGGCCCGGCGTATCGTCATCGACGGCCACCGCAGCCGGCAGGCCCGGCCGCAGGAGGTCGACCCCTCGCCCCTCGACGTGATGCCCGCGGAGGACGAGATCGACAAGGCGCTCTGGCTCATGACGCTCTCGGACGCGCTCGACGACCTGACGCCGGCGCACCGCGAGGTCCTCGTGGAGACGTACTTCAAGGGCCGTACGGTCAACGAGGCCGCGCAGTCGCTCGGCATACCGCCCGGCACGGTCCGCTCGCGGGTGTTCTACGCGCTGCGCTCGATGAAGCTGGCACTGCAGGAGCGGGGGGTGACGCCGTGAGCGCGTACGGGGGGTCCGGGGCGGGGGAGTCCGGGCAGGAGTCCGTGCACGAGGCCGTCGGGGCGTACGCCCTGGGTGTGCTCGACGAGCCGCAGGCCGCCGCGTTCGAGGCGCATCTCGCCCAATGCGCCTACTGCGTGCGGGAGTTGGACGAGCTCGCCGGGATGGAGCCGATGCTCGCCGCGCTCGCCGCCGACGGCGTGCCCGGCCAGGTCCCGTCGCCCGCGTCGCCCCGCCCGGAGTCCGACCGCCTCCTCGACGGGCTGCTCGCCGCGACCGCCCGCGAGCGCACCGGCCGGCGCAGGCGCGCCCGCCTGCTGCTCGCCGCCGCGGCCGCGCTGATCGTCACCGTCCCGCTCGCCGTCCTCGGCGCGAGCGGCGACGACCCGGGTACGCGCACGCCGGAGGCGCATCCGACGAGTCCCGCGCAGGACGCGTTCTTCCACCACGTTGAGGACAAGGCCGCGGCCACCGACCGTACGACCGGCGTCACCGCGACCGTCGGCACCGAGGCCAAGCCGTGGGGCACGCACGCCGTCCTGGAGCTGAAGAACGTCAAGGGCCCGTTGAAGTGCAGGCTCGTCGCCGTCGGCCGGGACGGCGCGGAGGAGACCGTCACCACGTGGTCGGTGCCGAAGTGGGGGTACGGGATCGACGACAGCCCGCACACCCGGGCCCGCGCCCCGCTCTACGTGCACGGCGGCGCCGCGATGGCCGCGTCCGAGATCGACCGGTTCGAGGTCCGCACGCTGGACGGACGACGCCTTGTGGAGGTCGGCGCGTAACTTCGCGTACGGTTGACGGCTGCCCAGTACAGCAGAAGGGGAACGCGGTGGCCGTCGACAACGGAACCATGCCGTCAGGCACACGCGACCGGGAGATCAGCGCCGAACAGGCCCACCTCGACCGTGTCTACCGCCGTCTCGAGGAGAAGATCCACGAGGCCGAGTTCCTCATGCACGACGCCGCCAAGCGCGGCCAGGTCGGCACGCCGGGCGCGCTCGCCGAGCGGGACGCGCAGGTCTTCCGCGCCGGTGTGCACCTCAACCGCCTCAACAACGAGTTCGAGGACTTCCTCTTCGGCCGCATCGACCTGCTCCTCGGCAAGGACGGCAAGAAGGGCCCGGACGGCGCGTACACCTCGGTCGAACCGGCCGACGACGCGATCCGGCCCGACAACACCGCCGACATCGCCGAGACCCTGCACATCGGCCGCATCGGCGTGCTCGACGCGGACTTCTCGCCGCTCGTCATCGACTGGCGCGCCCCGGCCGCCGCGCCCTTCTACCGCTCCACCCCGGTCGACCCGGGCCGGGTGGTGCGGCGCCGCGTCATCCGCTCCAAGGGCCGCAAGGTGCTCGGCGTCGAGGACGACCTGATGCGCCCCGAGCTGACCGCGTACCTCGACGGCGAGGAGCTCCCGGTCCTCGGCGACGGCGCCCTGATGGCCGCGCTCGGCCAGGCCCGCTCGCACACCATGCGGGACATCGTGGCCTCCATCCAGGCCGAGCAGGACCTGGTCATCCGCGCCCCCGCCGCCTCCGTGACGTACGTCGAGGGCGGCCCCGGCACCGGCAAGACCGCCGTCGCCCTGCACCGCGCCGCGTACCTGCTCTACCAGGACCGGCGGCGGTACGCGGGCGGCATCCTGATCGTCTCGCCGACCCCGCTGCTCGTCGCGTACACCGAGGGCGTGCTGCCGTCGCTCGGCGAGGAGGGGCAGGTCGCGATCCGCGCGGTCGGCTCGCTCGTCGACGGCGCGGAGGCCACGGTGTACGACGAGCCGCCCGTGGCCCGCGTCAAGGGCTCCTCGCGGATGCTGAAGGTGCTGCGCAAGGCGGCCCGCGGCGTCCTGGAACGCCCGGACGCGCCCGACCTGCTGCGCGTCGTGGCCTTCGGCCGGCGCATCGAGCTGGAGGCGGCCGAGCTGTCCCGCATCCGGCAGGCCGTGCTCGGCGGCACCGCGCCCGTGAACCTGCTGCGCCCGCGCGCCCGCAAGCTGCTCCTGGACGCGCTGTGGGCCAAGTCCGGTGCGGCGAACCGGCATTCGGACCCGGAGCTGGCCGCCGAGCTGCGCTCCTCCTTCGACGAGGACGTCTCCACGGAGGACGCCTTCCTCGCGTTCCTGGACGCCTGGTGGCCCGAGCTCACCCCGCGCCAGGTGCTCGCCGCGATGGCCGACGAGAAGCGCCTCGGCCGCTGGTCCCGCCGCGTCCTCAACCCGGGGGAGACCCGCCGCCTGGCCCGCTCGCTGCGCCGCGAGGGCCTGTCCGTGCACGACGTGGCGCTCCTGGACGAGCTGCAGACCATCCTCGGCGCCCCGGCCCGCCCGAAGAAGAAGCGTGAGCTCGACCCGCTGGACCAGCTCACCGGCCTGGAGGAGCTGATGCCGCAGCGCGAGGAGACCCAGCGCGAGCGCGCCGAGCGCCTGGCCCAGGAACGCGTCGAGTACGCGCACGTCATCGTCGACGAGGCGCAGGACCTGACGCCGATGCAGTGGCGGATGGTCGGCCGCCGCGGCCGGCACGCGACATGGACGGTCGTCGGCGACCCGGCGCAGTCCTCCTGGTCGGACCCGGACGAGGCGGCCGAGGCGCGCGACGAGGCGCTCGGCACCCGCCCCCGGCGCCGCTTCGAACTCACCGTCAACTACCGCAACCCGTCGGAGATCGCGGAGCTCGCCGCGAAGGTGCTGGCCCTCGCCATGCCGGGCAGCGCGTCCCCGAAGGCGGTCAGGTCGACGGGCGTGGAGCCGCGGTTCGCGGTGTCCGACGGCGACCTGGGCGCGCGCGTCCGGGCGGAGGCGGAGGCGCTGCTCGACCGGGTCGACGGCACGATCGGCGTCGTCGTCGCGATGCGCCGCCGCGAGGAGGCCGCCCGCTGGCTCGCGGGGCTCGGGGAGCGCGTGGTCGCCCTCGGCAGCCTGGAGGCCAAGGGGCTGGAGTACGACGCGACGATCGTGGTCTCCCCGGCGGAGATCGCCGACGAGTCCCCGGCGGGCCTGCGCGTCCTGTACGTCGCCCTGACCCGCGCCACCCAGCAGCTCACGGTGGTCTCGGGCGAGCGCGACGAGCCGGACGCGGCGGGCGTACCGGACCTGCTGCGGGACTGACGGCGACGGCGGAACGGTCACTTCCGGCCTTGCACAGAAGCCGGAAAAGTGCCACCCCGCACGGGAATTGCCTTACGGGGATCGTTTGTTACCTTGGACGTGGCACCGGCCCGATCCAAGCCCCCGGGCCCAACCTTCGTCGCTACGAGCGACCACTTGCCGCGAGGCGAGCATGGCGGGTCGGTGTCATCGAACGTCAGGAGAGGCCCGCGTCACCCACGGTGGCGCGGGCCTCTTCGTCGTTGCTTCGCCCGGCGCCCGGCTCGTCGCCCTCTTCGTCGATACCTCCAGGGTTTGGCCCGTGGAGCGGCAAGGACTTCCCACGATCCTCCACTTCTCGTATGGTGGAATATGTTTTCCGAATCCACTCGGTGAGCGTCCGAGCCCGTACCGGCCGGGGACGTGAACAAAACGTTCTCAATCCGGGGCGGCTACCACGTACCCAGCGGTAGGTGCGACGATCGGATGACGCACGCGACATACAGGTGAAAGAGGAAGTCGGCATGGCAACGGCGCCCAGCGTCTCCTACTCGATGACGGTCAGGCTCGAGGTGCCTGCGAGCGGCACGGCCGTATCGCAGCTCACCACGGCCGTCGAGTCCCACGGAGGCTCGGTCACCGGCCTCGACGTCACGGCTTCCGGCCACGAGAAGCTCCGTATCGACGTCACCATCGCCGCGACCTCCACCGCGCACGCGGACGAGATCGTCGAGCAGCTCAGCACCATCGAGGGCGTCACGCTCGGCAAGGTCTCCGACCGTACGTTCCTGATGCACCTCGGCGGCAAGATCGAGATGGCGTCGAAACACCCCATTCGCAACCGCGACGACCTCTCGATGGTCTACACGCCCGGCGTCGCCCGCGTCTGCATGGCCATCGCCGAGAACCCCGAGGACGCCCGCCGCCTCACCATCAAGCGCAACACCGTCGCGGTCGTGACGGACGGCTCGGCCGTGCTCGGCCTCGGCAACATCGGCCCGATGGCCGCCATGCCCGTCATGGAGGGCAAGGCCGCCCTCTTCAAGCGCTTCGCCGACATCGACGCCTGGCCGATCTGCCTGGACACCCAGGACACCGACGCCATCGTCGAGCACGTCAAGGCGATCGCCCCCGGCTTCGCGGGCATCAACCTGGAGGACATCTCCGCGCCCCGCTGCTTCGAGATCGAGGCCCGCCTGCGCGAGGCCCTCGACATCCCGGTCTTCCACGACGACCAGCACGGCACGGCCATCGTCGTGCTCGCCGCCCTGACCAACGCCCTGCGCGTGGTCGGCAAGAACATCGGCGACGTCCGCGTGGTCATGTCCGGCGCGGGCGCGGCCGGCACGGCGATCCTGAAGCTGCTGATCGCCGCCGGCGTCAAGCACGCCGTGGTGGCCGACATCCACGGCGTCGTGCACGCCGACCGCGACGACCTCAAGGACGCGGCGGAGGACTCCCCGCTGCGCTGGATCGCGGACAACACCAACCCCGAGGGCGTCACCGGCACCCTCAAGCAGGCGGTCGTCGGCGCCGACGTCTTCATCGGCGTCTCGGCCCCGAACGTCCTGGGCGGGGACGACGTCGCGGCCATGGCGGACGACGCCATCGTGTTCGCGCTCGCGAACCCGGACCCGGAGGTCGACCCGTCGATCGCCCGGCAGACCGCGGGCGTCGTGGCCACCGGCCGCTCCGACTTCCCGAACCAGATCAACAACGTCCTGGTCTTCCCGGGCGTGTTCCGCGGCCTGCTCGACGCCCAGTCGCGCACGGTGAACACCGAGATGATGCTGGCCGCCGCCACCGCCCTCGCGGACGTCGTCACCGAGGACGAGCTGAACCCGAACTACATCATCCCGAGCGTCTTCAACGACAAGGTCGCCGGCGCCGTCGCCGGAGCGGTGCGCAACGCCGCGAAGGCCGCCGGGGTCGCCGCGGGGGCCGCGCCCACCGCCTGATGTGACGGTTCCCACGGCGGTCGGGGCGGCGCGTCGCGGAACCCGCGCCGTCGCCCCGCCCTCTAGGGTTACGGGGCGTCGCGCCCTGGAATCATGGGCGTCCGAGGCTCGGAGCTGGACGGACTGTCGCCAACTTCGTCACCATTTAGACGAAGTGGCGCTTTTCGTGTGACTCCCAAGGGTGCCGGATTGGCTTTCCCGCCATTTTTAGGGGCAGGATGCGTCTCTAGGCGGGAGGGTCCGACTGACGGACCCGGGTCCGGGGACCCACGAAGGACCCTGGCAGCATCGGCTTCGCTGTGCTGAACATGCGGCTCGACCGCGTGGCACGCCTCAACGGCAAGAAGAACACGGGAGTACAAACATGAACCGCAGTGAGCTGGTGGCCGCGCTGGCCGACCGCGCCGAGGTGACCCGCAAGGACGCCGACGCCGTGCTGGCCGCGTTCGCCGAGACCGTCGGCGAGATCGTTGCCAAGGGCGACGAGAAGGTCACCATCCCCGGCTTCCTGACCTTCGAGCGCACCCACCGTGCCGCTCGCACCGCCCGCAACCCGCAGACCGGCGAGCCGATCAACATCCCCGCCGGCTACAGCGTGAAGGTTTCGGCGGGCTCGAAGCTGAAGGAAGCGGCGAAGGGCAAGTAAGCCTCGTCGTAAGCGCGGAGGGCGGCACCCGGTACGTTCCGGGTGCCGCCCTCTTTGCTTGCCGTGGGTCGGCGTTCAAGTGGCCCCTGACCGGCGGTCAGACCAGACCGACGTCTTCCAGGGTCCGCACCACCGTCGTCCTGGGCCCCGGCGCGATCCCCGGGACCGAGGGCACCGCGAGGAGTCTGCAGCCCGCCGCGAGGGCCGCCGCCGCTCCCGTGGGGGTGTCCTCCACCGCCAGGCAGTCCTCCGGGGCCACGCCGAGGGCCCGGGCCGCGGCGAGATACGGGTCCGGGTGCGGCTTGCCGCGCTCCGTCTCGCCCGATGTGACCGAGGTGTCGAAGCGGTGCCGGCCCAGGGTGTCGAGGACCAGTTCGGCCACGTGCCGCTCCGAGGCCGTCACGAGGGCCGTCGGCACGCCGAGCGCCCGAGCCCCGTCGAGCAGCTGCAGCGCGCCGGGCTGCACGGTCACACCGGCCGCGACCCGGGAGGTGAACGCCCGGTCCAGGATCTCGGCGCTCTGAGCCGCCGTCAGGGCCGTCAGACCGTGCCGTACGAGGTGGTCGGCGGCGTCGGCGAGCGCGGCGCCCGCGAACGGGGCCAGGGTCGGGCCCGTCGACGGGGAGCCCTGGGCGTGCAGGAACTCGGCGACCGCCTCCAGCCAGGCGTGCTCGGTGTCGACGAGCGTGCCGTCCATGTCGCACAGCAGGGCCGCGGGGCGCGGCAGGGCGAACGGGGCGTCCGACGCGGGGAGTTCCGTGGCGGGGTTCTTCAACTGCGGTTCCTCAAGGGTCGAGGGGACGTACGGGCCAGGGGGTTGGCCTGCACGGAGTTGCGGACGGTGAAGACCACCGTGCCGGGCCGGTAGCGGTCGTCGGACGTCTCCACCGGGCGGCCCTCCGCGGTGGTCGTCGTACGGCGCACGCGAAGGAGCGGGGAGCCGCGGCGGACGGACAGTTCGCGGGCGTCGACCGTGCCGGCGGGGACCGCGTCCAGGTGGTGCTCGCCGTGCGACATCACCAGGCCGACCGCGTCGTACAGGCTCTGCGTCACCGACTCGCAGTCGTCCGGGAGGGCTTCGACGGCCTCGGCGCACCAGCCCGCGTAGACCGTGCGCTCCAGCAGGACCGGCTCGCCGTCCAGGGTGCGGATCCGCAGGACGTGCAACACCTGCTCGCCCGGGGCGAGTTGGAGCTGGGCGGCCTCGGCCTCGGTGGCCTTTCCGCGGCGCGTGGAGAGCACCCGGCCGCCGGGGGTGCGGCCGCCCGCGCGGGCCCACTGGGCGAAGCTGCGCAGCTCGGTGAAGCTCTGGCTGGGCGTCACGGCGAGCACCACACGGCGGGCGCCCTGCCGCGAGCCGATCAGGCCCTCCGACTGCAACGCGCCGAAGGCCTGGCGCAGCGTGCCGCGCGATACGCCGTGCGCGGCGGCGAGTTCGGCCTCCGAGGGCAGGACGGCGCCCACCGGGTAGCGGCCGTCGGCGATGGCGCGGCGCAGCTCGTCGGCGATTTCCTCATGCCGTCGGGTCACTTGTCTCCTCGGACGGTTCGTGCTGGTGGCGGCGCGGGCGGGGGACGCCAGGACCTCGATCATGTCATCCGGCTACGGCTCTGCGCACCTCCGTACTGTGCGCAGATGTGCACACCGTCCAGGATGCGGGACTCTGCTTATAACCGCTTGCCCGGAAGGTAAACACTTCTCTTCATAACGCTTTTGACCTGCACTTTTTCCTCACCGAGAGCTTTACCCCGCAGTCACTTCACGGTTATCTTCATCCGGCTTACTGACGATGGCTTGTCCAGACAGGTGGCATGCCAAAGACCCAGGAGTACCCATCGTGAAGGCATACCGTCCCCGTGGTTCGAGGCGCGCCCTGACCGTCGCCGCCTGCGCACTCGTCACCGCCGCCGCGGCCACCGGCTGCGGTGCCGCGCCGACCGCGGACGCGCAGAACAGCAAGGCGGGCAAGGCCCGTTCGGCCGCCGACGTCGGCGGCCTCGACAAGCTGGCCGCGGCCGCGAAGAAGGAGGGCGAGCTGAACGTCTACGCCCTCGCGCCCGACTGGGCGAACTACGGCGAGATGGTCAAGGCCTTCGAGAAGAAGTACGGGATCCAGGTCAACAACGAGAACCCCGGCGGCAGCAGCCAGCAGGCCCTCAACGCCGCCGAGAAGCGCAAGGGCCAGCCCCGCGCCGTCGACGCCCTGGACCTCGGCACCGCGTACATGCAGGACGCCAAGGCCAAGCAGCTGCTCGTCCCGTACAAGGTCGAGGGCTGGGACGGGCTGCCGAAGGGGCAGAAGGAGGCCGACGGGTCGTTCGCGGACAACTACGGCGGCTACATCTCCATCGGCTGCGACGCCGAGGCCGTCAAGAAGTGCCCGGAGACCTTCAAGGACCTGCTGAAGCCCGCGTACAAGAACAAGGTCGCCCTCAACGGCAACCCGACCGAGTCCAGCTCCGCGCTGTCCGCCGTGTTCGCCGCGTCCCTCGCCAACGGGGGCTCGCTCGACGACGTGCAGCCCGGCCTCGACTTCTTCAAGAAGCTGAAGCAGAGCGGCAATTACGTGCCCGCCGAGTCCACCCTCGCCACCATCCAGAAGGGCGAGACCCCGATCTCCATCGACTGGGACTACCTCAACCTCGGCTACGCCGACAAGCTCGCGGGCAAGGGCGTCGACTGGCAGGTGACGGTCCCGGAGGACGGCCAGTACTCGCTGTACTACAACCAGGGCGTCAACAAGTACGCCCCGCACCCGGCCGCCGCCCGCCTCTGGCTGGAGTTCGTCTACAGCGAGGAGGGCCAGAACATCTGGCTCAAGGGCTACTCGCGGCCCGCCCTCCTGGACCGCATGGTCGAGGACGGCACCGTCGACAAGGCCGCCAACGCCAAGCTCCCCGAGGTCACCGGCACCCCGAAGTCCGCCACTCCCGAGCAGGAGGCCGCGGCCAAGGAGAAGGTCGTGCAGGGCTGGGGCAAGGCGGTCGGCTGAGCATGGCGGAGCAAGTTCTCCAGCAGGCGTCCGTACGCGCCGACCACCCCCCTGCGCGTACGGACGCCCCCGCGCCCGCGCCCGCCGCCGCGTCCGGGCGCCGGGTACGCCGGCGCCGGGCGCCCTGGCTCGCCGTCGTCCCGTTCTTCGCGTTCCTCGCCGTCGGCTTCGGCCTGCCCGCCGGGACCATGGCGTACGGCGCGTTCACCGCGACCGACCCGGCGACCGGCGCGACCCGCTTCACCACCGACAACGTCACCGGCGCGCTGAGCGGGGTGTACGCGGAAGGCCTCGCCGGAAGCGTGCAACTCTCCCTCGTCACCGCCCTGTCGGCGACCGCCGTCGGCGCCGTCGTCGCGCAGGCCCTGGTCGCCTCGCGCAGGCCCGCGCTGCGCCGGGCCGTCGTGGCCGCCTGCGGGGTGTTCGCGAACTTCTCCGGGGCGCCGCTCGCGTTCGCGTTCATCGCCACGCTCGGCACCACCGGCACCCTGACCCGGATGCTGTCCCTGGAGTCGACCGGCTTCAGCGTCTACACCTTCACCGGGCTCGTCCTCGCGTACCTCTACTTCATGGTGCCGCTGATGGTCGTCACCGTCCTGCCCGCCTTCGACGGGCTGCGCAGCCAGTGGCGGGAGGCCGCCGCGTCCTGTGGGGCGACCCGCGGGCAGTTCTGGCGGCACGTCGGCATCCCCGTGCTCACGCCGTCGCTGCTCGGCGGGGCCGTCCTGATGTTCGGCACCGCCTTCGCGTCGCACGCCACCGCGGCCGTGCTCGTCGGCGGATCCGTGCAGTTGATCACCATTCAGATCGCCAACGCCCTCAACGGCAACGTGCTCGCCGGGCAGGAGAACCTGGCGCTCGCGATGAGCCTCAACATGGTCCTGGTCGCGCTGCTCGTCATGGCCGTACAGATACCGCTGCAGCGCAGGAGTGCCCGATGGCTCGGATGACGTCGCGCGGCCCCGTACTGGGAATCGCCGCCCTCTACTTCCTCGTGCCCGTCGCGGCCTCGCTGTGGTTCACCATCGACGGCGCCGACGGCATCAGCTTCGACGTGTACAGCAAGGGCCTCGGCTCCGAAGGCCTCACCACCAGCCTGCTGCGCTCCGTCTCCATCGGCCTGGCCACCGTGGCGCTCGGGCTGCTGCTCATGGTGCCGACCACCGTCGCCGTCGCCCTGCGCCTTCCGAAGCTGCGCCGGCTCGTCGAGATCCTCTGCATGATGCCGCTCGTCGTCCCGCCGATCGCCCTGGTCGCGGGCGTCGCCACCGTCCTCTCCTGGCAGCAGGACCTGGCCGCGACCCCGCTGTACGGCACCTTCCAGGCGCTCATCGACCGCGACTTCCCGCTCATCCTCGTCATCGTCTACACGGTGATGTCGCTGCCATTCCTGTACCGCTCCCTCGACGCGGGCCTGCGCTCCGTCGACCTGCGCACCCTCGTCGAGGCCGCCCGCAGCCTCGGCGCGTCCCGCACCCAGACCCTGCTCCAGGTGATCGCGCCCAACCTGCGCCAGGCCGTCATGGGCGGCGCCGTGCTCAGCCTCGCCATGGTGCTCGGCGAGTACTCCGTCGCGTCCGTCCTCGGCTTCGAGCCGTTCGCCGTGTGGATGGTGAACGTCGGCGACAGCGAGGCCCAGCTCTCCGTCGCCGCCGCCATGTTGAGCCTGCTCTTCACCTGGGGGCTGCTGCTCCTGCTCACGGCCCTCGCGGGCGGCCGTACCCGCACCGCCTCCCGTCAGCAAAGGAAGACCTCATGACCGTCCCCGTCCAACTCAAGCAACTGCGCCGCGAGTTCGGGGCGACCACGGCACTCGACGGGCTCGACCTGGACATCGCGCCCGGCGAACTCGTCGCCCTCCTCGGCCCGTCCGGCTGCGGCAAGACGACCGCGCTGCGCATCGTCGCGGGCTTCGAACAGGCCGACAGCGGCGAGCTCCTCATGGACGGCCAGGACGTCACACAGGTCCCCGCGCACCGCCGCGACATCGGCATGGTCTTCCAGTCGTACTCCCTGTTCCCGAACATGACGGCCGCCGAGAACGTCGCGTACGGGCTGCGCGTACGGGGCGTCCCGTCCGGTGAACGGGCCGCGCGGGCAAGCGAGTTGCTCGACCTCGTCGGCCTTCCGGGGCGCGGCGGGCACTACCCGCACCAGCTCTCCGGCGGCCAGCAGCAGCGCGTCGCGCTCGCGCGGGCCCTCGCGATCCGGCCGCGGGTGCTGCTGCTCGACGAGCCGCTGTCGGCGCTCGACGCGAAGGTGCGGCTCACCCTCCGCGAGGAGATCCGGCGCATCCAGCTGGAGCTCGGCATCACCACGGTCTTCGTCACCCACGACCAGGAGGAGGCCCTGTCCATGGCGGACCGGGTCGCCGTCATGAAGGACGGCCGCCTCGAACAGTGCGCGCCGCCCGCCGAGTTGTACGACCGTCCGGCCACGCCGTTCGTCGCGGAGTTCGTCGGCACGATGAACCGGGTGCGGGGGGTCGTGCGGGACGGGGGCGTGGTCGAGCTGCTCGGACGGCGGCTGCCGGTGCAGGGGGAGTCCGGGTTCGGCGCCGGTACCGAGGTCGACGTGCTGCTCCGGCCGGAGGGGTTCGCGGTTACGGCGGGCGGGGACTCGGTGGTGCGGGTGGCGACGTTCCTCGGGGCGACGACTCGGCTGCACGTGGCGACTCCGTCGGGGGCCGAGGTCAAGGTCGACGTTCCCAGCTCCGTGGCGGCGGAACTCACGCCGGGGGCGGCCTGCACGGTCGCTCCGCGCGATCTGCCGGTGCTGGTGGCTGAACGGGCGCTGGTGGCGGGCTAGTTGCTTCTTCCCCAGTCCCGCCCCTTCCCGTAACTGGGGCTCCGCCCCAGACCCCGCTCCTCAAACGCCGGTGGGGCTGGATTGTGCGGGCCCCGTCAGGGCGCGGGGAACTGCGCGACCAGCCACGACGGCGGGAAAGCGAACACCGCCGGAGGCTTTCGGGAAGGGGCGGGGTGGGGAAATGACAACGGAGCGGCACCCACGACCAGGGGTGCCGCTCCGTCGACGTACAGGTGAAGAGGAACTACACCAGCGCCCCGCCCGGCAGCTCCACCTTCGCGCCGAGCTCCACCAGCTTCTCCATGAAGTTCTCGTAACCCCGGTTGATCAGGTCGATGCCGTGGACCCGGGACGTGCCCTGCGCGGCCAGCGCCGCGATCAGGTACGAGAAGCCGCCGCGCAGGTCGGGGATGACCAGGTCCGCGCCCTGCAGTTTCGTCGGGCCGGAAACCACCGCGGAGTGCAGGAAGTTGCGCTGGCCGAAGCGGCAGTCGGAGCCGCCGAGGCACTCGCGGTACAGCTGGATGTGCGCGCCCATCTGGTTCAGCGCCGACGTGAAGCCGAGCCGCGACTCGTACACCGTCTCGTGGACGATGGACAGGCCCGCGGCCTGCGTCAGGGCGACGACCAGCGGCTGCTGCCAGTCCGTCTGGAAGCCGGGGTGCACGTCCGTCTCCAGGGCGATGGCGTTGAGCGAGCCGCCCGGGTGCCAGAAGCGGATGCCCTCGTCGTCGATCTCGAAGGCGCCGCCGACCTTGCGGTACGTGTTGAGGAAGGTCATCATCGTGCGCTGCTGCGCGCCGCGCACGTAGATGTTGCCCTCGGTCGCGAGCGCCGCGGACGCCCACGAAGCCGCCTCCAGGCGGTCGGACAGGGCCTGGTGGTTGTAGCCGCCGAGCTTGTCGACACCGGTGATGCGTATCGTCCGGTCGGTGTCCATGGCGATGATCGCGCCCATCTTCTGCAGCACGCAGATGAGGTCCTCGATCTCCGGTTCCACGGCCGCGTTGGACAGCTCGGTGACACCTTCGGCCAGGACGGCCGTCAGCAGCACCTGCTCGGTCGCGCCCACCGACGGGTAGGGCAGCCGGATCTTGGTGCCGCGCAGCCGCTGCGGGGCCTCCAGGTACTGGCCGTCGGCGCGCTTCTCGATCGTCGCGCCGAACTGCCGAAGCACCTCGAAGTGGAAGTCGACCGGACGGCCGCCGATGTCGCAGCCGCCGAGGCCCGGGATGAACGCGTGGCCGAGGCGGTGCAGGAGCGGGCCGCACAGCAGGATCGGAATGCGGGACGAGCCCGCGTGCGCGTCGATGTCCGCGACGTTGGCGGACTCCACGTGCGAGGGGTCGAGCACCAGCTCACCCGGCTCGTCGCCCGGACGGACGGTCACGCCGTGCAGCTGCAGCAGGCCCCGCACCACCCGCACGTCGCGGATGTCCGGGACATTGCGCAGGCGGGACGGACCGCTGCCGAGCAGCGCCGCGACCATGGCCTTGGGCACCAGGTTCTTGGCGCCGCGGACCCGGATCTCGCCCTCCAGCGGGGTGCCGCCGTGGACAAGCAGTACGTCGTCAATGCCGTTGACGGTCATCTATCTCGCGTTCCGATGAGGTGGGCAGGGGGCAGAAGAGACAGAGTAATGGGCTTCCACCCCCTTCAAGTAAGGCCCGGGGGGCTCTCGTACGTCATGACTTCGCCACAACACGAACCGTGCCTTTTCCTGCGCATACGGTCACCGAAATCGGACGCTCCCGACATGTGCCCGCCCCGTGCGCCCGACGTGCATCCCTGCGCTGTGAGCTGCGACGGCTCACGTACCGCCGTCCGCTCCCCACCGAGGGCGAAGATGCGGGATCATGTCTGCCATGACCGAGGTGTCCTCGCTCACAGGGCGGCTGCTCGTCGCCACACCGGCCCTGGCGGACCCGAATTTCGACCGCGCCGTCGTGCTCGTCCTCGACCATGACGACGAGGGCTCCCTCGGCGTGGTCCTGAACCGCCCGACCCCGGTCGGCGTCGGCGACATCCTGGAGGGCTGGGCCGCACTGGCCGGCGAACCCGGCGTCGTCTTCCAGGGCGGGCCCGTCTCCCTCGACTCGGCGCTCGGCGTCGGCGTGATCCCCGGCGAGGAGGAGACCCCGGACGGCACCGCCCCGCGCGCCGGCGGCCGCACCGGCAGCCGGGACCCGCTCGGCTTCCGCCGCGTGCACGGCGCGATCGGCCTGGTCGACCTGGAGACCCCGCCGGAACTCCTCGCCGCCGCCCTCGGCTCCCTGCGCATCTTCGCCGGGTACGCGGGCTGGGGCCCCGGCCAGCTGGAGGACGAGCTGGCGGACGGCGCGTGGTACGTCGTGGACTCGGAGCCGGGGGACGTGTCGTCGCCGGTGCCCGAGTCGCTGTGGCGGGCGGTCCTCCGGCGCCAGCGCAGCGAACTCGCCATGGTGGCCACGTACGCGGACGATCCGTCGCTCAACTGACCGGCGGGCGGCCGCGAGCGGGTGCTGCCCCGCACCCGCGGAGCCTGGGTACCCTTGGCAGTTATGAGCACTCAAGAGCCCGAGCGCGGGGCAGGTACGGGGACCCTCGTAGAGCCGACGCCACAGGTGTCGCACGGCGACGGCGACCACGAGCGCTACGCCCACTACGTCCAGAAGGACAAGATCATGGCGAGCGCGCTCGACGGGACCCCCGTCGTCGCGCTCTGCGGCAAGGTCTGGGTGCCGGGCCGCGACCCGAAGAAGTATCCGGTCTGCCCCATGTGCAAGGAGATCTACGAGTCCATGGGCGCCGGCGGCGACAAGGACAAGGGCAAGGACGGCGGCAAGAAGTAAGCCCGTCCGGCATGTGAGGACGAGGCCGCCAGGCCGCGGAGGGAGCGGGGCCCGGGGGCGCAGCCCCCAGGTTCCCGAGCCCCGGACGACGGCCACCTCCACGTGCTACCCAGGTCGCATGACACTTGCGGACCTCATCCCAGCCCCCAGCACCGCCCGCAGCACCGCGGGCGTCTTCGTCCTCGACGAGTCGACCGTCATCGACGCGGCCCCCGGCACCGAACGCACCGCGCGCTGGCTGCGCGCCACCCTCGGTGCCGCGACCGCCCTCCCCCTCGCCCCCGGCACCGAAGGCCACGCCGTACGCCTGCGGATCGCGCCGGACGAGCTGGGGCACGCACCCGAGAGCCACCGGCTGCACATCGACGCCGAGGCCGTCACCCTCACCGGCGCCGACCCCGCCGGAGTGTTCTGGGCCGCGCAGACCCTGCGTCAACTCCTGGGCCCCGAGGCCTTCCGGCGCGCACCCCTGAACCCCGGCCGCGACTGGACGCTGCCCGGCGCGGTGATCGAGGACGCGCCCCGGTTCGGCTGGCGCGGCATGATGCTCGACGTCGCCCGGCACTTCCGGCCCAAGGACGACGTCCTGCGCCAACTCGACCTGCTCGCCGCGCACAAGCTGAACGTCTTCCACTTCCACCTCACCGACGACCAGGGCTGGCGCGTCGAGATCGAGCGGTACCCCAGGCTCACCGAGGTCGCCTCCTGGCGCCCGCGCACCAAGTACGGCCACCGCGCCTCCCCGCTCTGGGAGGACAAGCCGCACGGCGGGTTCTACACCCAGGACGACATCCGCGAGATCGTCGCGTACGCCCGCGAGCGGCACATCCGCGTCGTCCCCGAGATCGACGTCCCCGGCCACTCGCAGGCCGCCATCGCCGCGTACCCGGAGCTCGGCAACACCGACGTCGTCGACACCGCCGCCCTCGGCGTCTGGGACACCTGGGGCGTCACCCCCAACGTCCTCGCCCCCACCGACGCCGTACTCCGGTTCTACGAAGGGGTCCTGGAGGAGATCCTGGAGCTCTTCCCCGAGGACGTCTCGCCGTATCTGCACATCGGCGGCGACGAGTGCCCCAAGGACCAGTGGCGCAAGTCGCCCGCCGCGCAGGCCCGCATCGAGGAGCTGGGCCTCGCCGACGAGGACGAGCTGCAGTCCTGGTTCATCCGGCACTTCGACGGCTGGCTGGGCGCGCGCGGGCGCCGCCTCATCGGCTGGGACGAGATCCTGGAGGGCGGCCTCGCGCCCGGAGCGGCCGTCTCCTCCTGGCGCGGGTACGCGGGCGGCATCGCGGCCGCCCGGGCCGGCCACGACGTCGTCATGTGCCCCGAGCAGCAGGTGTATCTGGACCACCGGCAGGACGGCGGCGCCGACGAACCGGTGCCCATCGGGTACGTCCGCACCCTCGAGGACGTCTACCGCTTCGAGCCCGTGCCGCCGCAGCTCACCGCCGACGAGGCGCGGCACGTGCTCGGGGCGCAGGCCAACGTGTGGACCGAGGTGATGGAGAGCCGGGAACGGGTCGACTACCAGGTGTTCCCGCGCCTCGTCGCCTTCGCCGAGGTCGTCTGGAGCACCCTGCCGCCCGCCGCCGAACGCGACTACGCGGACTTCGAGCGCCGAATGACCGCCCACCTGGCCCGACTTGACGCCCTCGGCGTCGACTACCGGCCGCCGTCCGGACCTCACCCGTGGCAGCGGCGCCCGGGTGTGCTCGGACGCCCGATCGAGGGAGCGCCCCCGAACGTGTGAGGCCCCGCGAACCCGTACGCCCCGGGGGTGCGGCCCTGGGAGCGTAGGGATCCGTGAACGCCGGAAAGCGGACGTAACCCCCTGACGAGGGAGAAAACGCTCCTAGCGGACCCCCGCGTCGGACGGCCCGGAACATGTGCCAGAGTTGCCACGTCCGGCCTGTGAGCACGTACCGTACGGCGCAGTAGGCACACCCTGGCTCACTTGCTCGGTCATAGGGAAGGGGCAGCCGGTTTGACCACGCACGCACCGCAGTCGCCGCAGGCGCCACAGGCTGCACATGCGGTGAAGTTGCCTGCCACGCTGGACGAGGCCGTGGCGGCGCTCGCCGCCATGCCTGCCGCCGTGCCCGTGGCGGGCGGCACCGATCTGATGGCCTCGGTCAACTCCGGACTCCTGCGGCCCGCGGCCCTCGTGGGCCTCGGCCGGATCAGCGAGATCCGCGGCTGGCAGTACCAGGACGGTCACGCCCTCCTCGGCGCCGGACTCACCCACGCCCGCATGGGCCGCCCCGACTTCGCCGCCCTCATGCCCGCGCTCGCCGCCGCCGCCCGCTCCGCCGGGCCGCCCACCGTGCGCAACGCCGGCACCCTCGGCGGCAACATCGCCTCGGCCGCGCCGACCGGCGACTCGCTGCCCGTACTGGCCGCCCTGGAAGCCACGTTGGTGATCGCGGGACCCGGCGGCGCCCGCCGCGAGGTGCCCGTCTCGCACCTGCTCGCCGGGATGGACATGCTGCGCGCCGGTGAGCTCATCGGCTTCGTCCGCGTGCCCCTCCTGCACGCCCCGCAGGTCTTCCTCAAGGCCACCGGGCGCACCGGCCCGGGCCGCGCCACCGCGTCCGTCGCGCTCGTCCTCGACCCGGCACGCCGAGGCGTGCGCTGCGCGGTCGGCGCCATCGCACCGATGCCGCTGCGCCCCCTGGACGCCGAGAACTGGGTGGCCTCGCTCATCGACTGGGACGCCGAACGCGCCCTCGACCCACAGGCCCTGCATGCCTTCGGTGACTACGTCGCCGCCGCGTGCATTCCCGACCAGGCACCGGACGGCACGCAGGAGCAACTGCCGCCCGCCGTACTGCACCTGCGGCGCACCGTCGCCGTGCTGGCCCGACGAGCCTTGGGGAGGGCGCTGTCGTGAGCGACACCAACGGCAACACCGGGGGCGGTGTCGACAACAACGGCGGTGGCTGGCAGCCCATTCCGCAGGGCGAGTACGACGCCGACGCGACGGCGTTCGTGCAGATCCCGGAGGGCTTCGGCCTCGCCGACTTCGAGGAGGGCGGCACGAGCACGCCGCTCGCCGCACCCGGCGGGTATGTCCCGCCGCAGATCTCCGTGACCGGCGGCGCGGCCACCGACCCGGCCGCGACCAGCGCGTTCGTCGTGCCCACGCTGGGCGGCCCGCAGCCCGAGCAGCCGTCCCCCGAGGCGGTCGCCTGGCCGGACCCGGACGCCCCGCAGCAGCCCTACGACCAGGGCTACGCCCACGACCCGTACGGCCAGGCCGCCTACCCGCAGGGCGAGTACGTCCAGGACCCGTACGGGCAGGCCGACTTCGGCGGGTATGTGGGCCGGCAGCCGGGCGCCTACCAGGACCCCTCCGGGTACGCGCCGCAGGCGCCCGCCGCCTACCCGCAGGACCCGGCGGCCGGGTACGGCGACCCGACGCAGGGCTCGCCCGGCCCGCAGGACCCGCAGGGCTATGCCGGGTACGGGACGCAGGACGTGTCGGCGTACCCGGACCCGGCGGGTCAGGCCGGGCAGGCGAACGTCACCGGGCAGTGGTCGATCCCACTCGCGCAGGGTGAACTTCCGGACGAGTCCGGCGAGTTCACGCAGTCCTCGCTGATCGAGCAGTGGGGCGGCGACGCGCCGGCGACCCTGCCGGGCGGGGCGGCGGCGCCGTGGGCGAGCACGCCGGAGCCCGGGCTTCCGGAGCCGGAGCCGGTGGTCGAGCCCGCGCCGCAGCCGGAGCCGCAGCTTCAGCCCGAGCCGGTGGTCGAGGCTGTGCCCGAGCCGGTGGCGGAGCCCGCGTCTGAGCCGGTGCCGGAGGCCGAGGCGGCGGCCGAGCCGGTCGTCGAGCCCGAGCCTGCCCCCGCCCCCGCCCCTGAGCCCGCGGAGTCGCCCGCCGAGACGACGGCCGAGCTCGGGATCGTACGGGACGTACCGCAGGCCGCCGACGAGCCGGAGGCCGAGCCCGAGGCTGAACTCGCGGCCGCCGAGGGCGAGTCGGCCGACCCGGAGCCGGAGGCCGACCCCGAGCCGGAAGCCGAGGCGGAGACCGCCACCGAGACCGCCACCGAGGCCGCTCCCGAGGCCGCTCCCGAGGCCGCCCCCGAGGCCGCCCCCGAGTCCGACGCCGACACCGGCACGGAGGCCGAGGCCACCGCGGCCCCCGCCCCCGAGCCCGACCCCGCCCCCGCCTCCACCCCCGCCGTCAGCAGCACCCAGGAGCACCCCGCCGTACCGCACGACGAGCACCCGCTCGCCGCGTACGTGCTGCGGGTGAACGGGGTCGACCGGCCCGTGACGGATGCGTGGATCGGGGAGTCGCTGCTCTACGTGCTGCGCGAGCGGCTCGGGCTCGCCGGGGCCAAGGACGGCTGCTCGCAGGGCGAGTGCGGGGCGTGCGCGGTGCAGGTGGACGGGCGGCTCGTCGCGTCCTGCCTGGTGCCCGCCGCGACGACCGCGGGCAGCGAGGTCCGTACGGTCGAAGGTCTCGCCGCCGACGGCCAACCCTCCGACGTGCAGCGGGCGTTGGCGTGCGGCAGCGCCGTGCAGTGCGGCTTCTGCGTGCCGGGCATGGCGATGACCGTGCACGACCTCCTCGAGGGCAACCCCGACCCGACCGAGCGCGAGACGCGGCAGGCGCTCTGCGGCAACCTCTGCCGCTGCTCCGGCTACCGCGGCGTGCTCGACGCCGTACGGGAGGTCGTGGCCGAGCGCCGGGCCTCCGCGGCGGCCGAGGCCCAGGCCGACGAGGGCGGTGAACTCGACGGCGGCGCGGCCGAGTCGGCGGACGCCGAGGCCGCCGCCGCCCGTATCCCGCACCAGGCCGCACCCGGCGCCGGCGGCGCGCACCCGCAGTACGACGCGCCCAACGGCGCCCCGAACGACGGCCCGTACGACGCCTCGTACGACCCGCAGCACGACGCGCAGGACGGAGGAACGGCGTGAGCAACGATGCCGCCGCCACCGCGACCCCCCAGGCCGTGAGCCCCGCCCCGCCCGCCGACCCGCCGCAGCCCGAGCACGGCCTCGGCGCCTCGCTGCCGCCCGCCGACGCGCGCGCCAAGACCGAGGGCACCTTCCCGTACGCCTCCGACCTGTGGGCCGAGGGCCTGCTGTGGGCCGCGCTGCTGCGCTCGCCGCACGCGCACGCCCGGATCGTGTCCGTGGACACCACCGAGGCGCACGCGATGCCCGGAGTGCGCGCCGTCGTCACCGCCGCCGACATCCCCGGCGACGCCGGGCACGGCCGCCGCGTCCACGACCGGCCGGTCTTCGCCGCCGACCTGGTCCGCCACCACGGCGAGCCGATCGCCGCCGTGGCCGCCGACCACCCGGACACGGCCCGCATGGCGGCGGCCGCGATCCAGGTCGAGTACGAGGTCCTGGAGCCGATCACCGACCCGGAGCAGGCCTTCGCCGCCGAACCCCTGCACCCCGACGGCAACCTGATCCGGCACATCCCGCTCAGCTACGGCGACCCGGAGGTCACCGGCGAGGTCGTCGTCGAGGGCCTGTACCGGATCGGCCGCCAGGACCCGGCGCCCATCGGCGCGGAGGCGGGCCTCGCGGTGCCGCGCCCGGACGGCGGCGTCGAGCTGTACGTCGCGTCCACCGACCCGCACACCGACCGCGATCTGGCCGCCGCCTGCTACGGCCTGGAGCCGGACCGCGTGAAGGTCGTCGTCACCGGCGTGCCCGGCGCGACCGCCGACCGCGAGGACCCCGGCTTCCAACTCCCGCTCGGGCTCCTGGCGTTGAAGACCGGCTGCCCGGTCAAGCTGACGGCGACCCGCGAGGAGTCCTTCCTCGGCCACGCCCACCGCCACCCCACGCTGCTCCGCTACCGCCACCACGCCGACGCCGAGGGCCGCCTCGTCAAGGTGGAGGCGCAGATCCTGCTCGATGCGGGCGCGTACGCCGACGCCTCGTCGGAGTCCCTGGCCGCGGCCGTCTCGTTCGCCTGCGGCCCGTACGTCGTGCCGCACGCCTTCATCGAGGGCTGGGCGGTCCGTACGAACAACCCGCCCTCCGGCCACGTCCGCGGCGAGGGCGCGATGCAGGTGTGCGCCGCCTACGAGGCGCAGATGGACAAGCTCGCGGGGAAGCTGGGCGTCGACCCGGCCGAGCTGCGGCTGCGCAACGTCCTCGCGACCGGCGACCTGCTGCCCACCGGCCAGACCGTCACCTGCCCGGCACCGGTGGCCGAACTCCTGCGCGCCGTACGGGACTTCCCGCTGCCCGCCCTGCCCAAGGACACCCCGGAGGAGGAGTGGCTGCTGCCCGGCGGCCCGGAGGGCGCGGGCGAGCCCGGCGCGATCCGCAGGGGCGTCGGCTACGCGCTCGGCATGGTGCACATGCTCGGCGCGGAGGGCGCGGACGAGGTGTCCACGGCCACCGTGAAGGTGCAGGACGGCGTGGCCACGGTGATCTGCGCGGCCGTCGACACCGGCCAGGGCTTCTCCACCTTGGCGCGGCAGATCGTCCAGGAGACCCTGGGCCTGGAGGAGGTCCACGTGGCGTCCGTGGACACGGACCAGCCGCCCGCAGGACCCGCCTGCCGCGGCCGCCACACCTGGGTCTCGGGCGGAGCGGTCGAACGCGCGGCGAAAATGGTCCGCACCCAGCTGCTCCAGCCCCTGGCCGCCAAGTTCGGCATGTCCACGGAGCTGCTCCAGATCACCGACGGCAAGATCACGTCGTACGACGGGGTCCTCTCCACGACGGTCACCGAGGCCATGGACGGCAAGGAACTCTGGGCCACCGCCCAGTGCCGCCCGCACCCCACGGAGCCGCTCGACGAGACCGGCCAGGGCGACGCGTTCGTGGGCCTGGCGTTCTGCGCGATCCGCGCGGTGGTCGACGTGGACGTGGAGATGGGCTCGGTGCGGGTGGTCGAGCTGGCCGTCGCCCAGGACGTCGGCCGCGTCCTGAACCCCGCCCAGCTCAGGGCCCGGATCGAGGCCGGGGTCACTCAGGGCGTCGGCGCGGCCCTCACGGAGAACCTCCGCACCCCGAAGGGCCTCGTCCGCCACCCCGACCTGACGGGCTACGCCCTCCCGACGGCCCTCGACGCCCCCGACATCCGCATCGTGAAACTGGTCGAGGAACGGGACGTGGTCGCCCCCTTCGGCGCGAAGGCCGCTTCGGCGGTACCGGTGGTGACGTCCCCGGCAGCGGTCGCAAGCGCCGTCCGCGCGGCGACGGGCCGCCCGGTGAACCGGCTGCCGATCCGGCCGCAGGCGGCTGTGGTGCAGGAGGGTTAGGCCCGCAGGGCCGCCCTCCGGTCTGGCGGACGCCCGGGCCGGGGGCGGCCCCACGCCCACGCCACCCGTACGCCTCCAACTCCCGCAGGGCGGCAGCGATGTGCACCTCCCCCTCGGGGAGCCGCTGCGCGAACACCTTGATCCCGGCCGGGGCCCACTTCGCCCGGTCGGGTGACGAGCAGTCGGGCTTCGCCCGCGCCGTCTCGTTGCGTCGTCGGGGCCGCTCAGGCGCGCCGAGCGCGTCAGAACACCGGCAGCGCCGACAGCATCGGGCCGTCCAGGACGAAGACGCGGTTGCCGCCCGTCAGCAGCCAGTGGTTGCCCTTGTCCGTCAAGTCGAAGTGCCAGACCGGGTTGTTGAACGCCTTCGGGTCGACGGCCTGCACCAGGCCGAGCCGTTTCTCGCCGCCGAAGTCGTCGGCGGCGTAGCTCCAGACACCGCGGCCCGCGACCAGCAGGGGACTGCCCGCGCTGCCCGGCCTGTGGTCGTTCCACGTCTGGGTGCCGTCGCGGAGGTCGAGGGCCGTGGCGTCCACACCGCAGGTGGCGTACACGGCGTTCCCGTGGATCGTCGGCTTGGACCACGGACGCAGGTCCTCGGTGCTCGTGGTGGGGCCGACGCGGGCCGTCCAGAGTTCCTTGCCGTCGGCGAGGCGGCGGGCGGTCAGGGTGTGGCCGTTGAGGACGACCGTCCCGTCCGAGACCGCAGGGCGGATGGTCTCCTCGGCGACGGACTGGCCCGGCAGGCGCCACGCCTTCCTGCCGTCGGACGTGTGCACGGCGAAGACGTCACCGGCTGCCGTCGCGACCAGCAGCCTCCCGTTCGCCGCCACGCCCAGCGGCGGCCGCTCGGTCCGCAGGTCGCCGGAGGCGCGCACGGTCCACCGGACCCGGGCGTCGGAGCGGCCGATGCTGCGCAGCCGGCCCTGGCGCGTCACCACGTACACCGCGTCCTCGTCCGCGGCGAGCAGCGTGGCCACGTCGGCGTCGGCGGTCCAGCGGGGTGCGCCGGTCGCGGCGACGTAGGTGCGCAGGGTGCCCGAGGCGTCGGCGGTGGCGACCAGGGCGTCCGAGAGGGAGAGGAGGTTCGCCCTGGCATTGGCGCGGGGCGCCGTCCAGCGCCGCTCGCCGTCGACGACGCTGTGGGCGGCCAGGCCGCCGCCCTTGGCGGCGAAGACGATGACGTCGCGTACGAGGAGGGGCGGGATCGGGTCGTCGGACACGAGCTTGGACGGGCCCCACAGCGGACCGATCTTCTCGCCGTCCATGCTGTTGGAGTTCTCGGGCAGGGGCCGGGGCCTGGCCCTCGGGGTCTTGGCGGCGGGCGGCAGTGCGAAGGCCTGCTGCTCGCGGTGGCGGTCGAGCAGCCACAGGCCGCCCGCCCCGGCTGCGGCCGTGACGGCGGCACCGGCGGCGAGCGTGCCGAGGAGCCGCCGACGGGACCAGGCGGGCCGCTGTCGTGCGTCGGAGACCGCGGCCCCGGGGCCGGAGTCGGTGTGCTCGCGTCGGGTGACGTACTCGGCCAAGGGGGCCGGGAGCCACGGGCTTTCGGCCGCCGGTAGCGGACCGGCCGTCGACGAGGGTGCCGTCGACGAGGGCCGCGCCGTCGACTCCTCCACGTCGGCCGGTGTGGGCCGGGCCTGTGGGTCCTTGGCCAGGCAGCGGGCGGTCAGCTCCCGCAACTCGCCCGGCACGGCGTCGAGTTGCGGCTCGCCGTGCACCGTCTCGTGGAGCACGGCCACCGGTCGGTCGCCCGGGTACGCGGGACGTCCGCCCGCCGCGTACGCGAGGACCGCGCCCAGGGAGAACACGTCCGCTGCGGGACCGGCAGGCTGTCCGAGGACCAGTTCCGGAGCGGCGTATCCGGGGGTGACCGGCAGCGAGTCCGTGGCGGTCAGGGCGAGCCGGCGTTCCGGGCGGGCGATGCCGAAGCCCACGATGCGCGGGCCCTCGGAGGTGAGGACGACACCGGACGGCGCGAGGCCGTGGTGGACCAGGCCCGCCGCGTGCATGTCCTCCAGTGTGCGGGCGAGGGAGGCGGCGAGGGCGCGTACGGTCGGCTCGGGCAGGGGGCCGTACGACGTGACGGCCTGCTCCAGCGTCGGGCCCGCCACGAACTCGGCGGCGATCCAGGGGCGTTCGCCCTCCGTCCCGGCTTCCAGGACCCGTGCGACGCCGGTGGCCAGCACCGTCCGGGCCGCTTCGGCCTCGTTCAGGGCGCGCTCGGCGAAGCCACGGTCCGCGGCGAGTTCGCTGCGGATCAGCTTCACCGCCGCGGTGCCGCCGAGGTCGTCCAGGCCGAAGTAGACCGGGCCCGTCGTGCCCTCGCCGAGGACGCCGTGCAGTCGGTAGGGGCCGATCCGGTCGGGGTCGGCGCTGCCGAGAGGGTTCATGAGGTGGCTGCCTTCTTCTCGCCGGCCGCCGGTGCGGCGCCGGCCGGTGCTCTGTCCCGAGGTCCGCTCAGTCAAGGGCGTATCCCGCGAGCGAGTTCTCGCCGAGGGCGAGGATGCGGCCGCCGTGGTCGAGGGCCGACTCATGGAGGAAGAAGCGGTCTCCGGCGAGGTTGAGCCCGCGCTTCCGGCGCAGCCCGGAGTCGGTGTCCAGGGCGAGGAAGCCCTTGCCGCTCCTGCGGAAGATGTACTCGTCGGCGGCCAGCGGAGGCGTCGGCAGATCCTCGGCGCCGGGGGCCGGGCCCCCTTGCTCCCGCCAGAGCACCGCACCCTCGAACAGCTCGAACTTCACCAGGCCGATGCCCTCCTCGACGACGCACACCCCCGGATCGCCGGTGCCCTGCGTCAGCGCGGGGGGACCGGTCCGGCGCGGGCCTTTCGCCCGGTGGCGCCACTGCTCCTGCCCGTCGCTCAGCCCCAGCGCGCGCAGCGGCCCGGACGGCGGGTAGACCTGCTCGTACGACGGCTCCACCTGGAGTGGGCCGCGCAGCGCGTCGGGGTCCGCGCCGGGCAGCGGCTGGTCCCAGCGGAGCTTGCCGGTGCGGAGGTCGCGTACGGAGAGCAGCACGCCGCCGTCGGCTGTCTCCTGCAGCAGGACCAGGTGCTTGTCGACGGCCTGCGCGGCGAGGAAGTGCAGCCGCCTGGAGGAGGCGGGGCGGCGCGGCAGCCGTACCCGCCAACCGACCTTGCCCGTCCGGGAGTCGACGGCGAGCAGGAACCACTTCTGGTCCGCGTCGAAGCCGAAGCCACGCGCGGGCGGCTTGCCCTGGCCCGCGACGAGGAACACGCTGCCGCCGTCCCCCTCCTCCGCGCAGAGCAACTGGGTGGGCGCCAGGCTGCCGTTGTATCCCTCGACCTCGACCGGGTCCGGATCCAGGTCGCTGCCGAGGAGGTCGATGGCCTTCAGGGTCAGCGGGCCGTCGGCGCCCCGTGCCGTCTCGCTGAGGTAGAGCAGGCCGCCCAGCGGGCCCTGGCCCGTGCAGCGGTGCGGGGGCGCCGTGCCGACCGACGCCACCTTCACCTCGCCCTGCCCGGTCTCGACGACCTGCACGCGCCGGCCGTCCGCGACGGCCAGCTGGTCGCCGCCGAGACCGATCAGCGCGGGCGGCACGAGGAGCCCCGGCGCGGGGGAGAGGTCGATCTTCCACTCGTACGGGGTCTTCGGCGGCAGCGAGGCGCTCGGCGACGGCACGGCCGGGCCCGCGGGCCCGGGGGCGCCCTGCGGTGCGCGCCCGCCCAGCCAGGCCCATGCGCCCGCCGAGGCCGCGGCGAGCCCGAGCACCGAGCCGCCGCCCGCGAGCAGCAGCCGCCTGCGGGACGGTCCGGGTGAGGCCGCCCGCGGCGAGGCCGCCGCATCCGCGTCCGCGGTGTCCGGGGTGCGGTCACCGGCCACGCCCCAGACCTCGGTGCCCCGGCGGCCGATCTCGTCGAGCAGCGGCCGCGGCAAGAGCCGTACGAACTCGCCCTCGGCACCGGCCAGTTGGGCGGCCAGCTCGGTGGTGTCCGGGCGCCGGTCCGCGTCCTTGTGCAGGCAGCGCAGCAGGACCGGCCGCAGGGGATCGGGCACGCCGCTGAGGTCGGGTTCGGCGTAGCGGACGCGGTAGAGCAGGTCGGCGGCCTGGCCGGAGCCGAACGGGCCTGCGCCGGAGGCCGCGTACGTGAGCACCCCGGCGAGCGCGAACACGTCGCCCGCCGGGGTGTGTTCCTGCCCGGTGGCCTGTTCCGGGGACATGAAGGCCGGGGTGCCGGCGGCGGTGCCCGTGCGGGTCAGGTGCTCGTCGCCGATGGCGCGGGCGATGCCGAAGTCGATGACCTTGGGACCGTCGAGCGTGACCATGATGTTGGACGGCTTCAGGTCGCGGTGCACGACGTCCGAGCCGTGCAGCTGGGCGAGGGCCGCGCAGAGCCGGGAGCCGAGCGCGCGCACCAGGGGTTCGGGCAGGGGCCCGGCCAGCTCCACGGCGTCGTCGAGGGGCGGTCCGATGACGTACTCGGTCGCCAGCCACGGGGTCGGGGCGAGCGGATCGGCGTCGAAGACCCGGGCGCCGTGGACACCGCCGATGACCCGCGCGGCGTCCACCTCCAGGCGGAAGCGGGTGCGGAAGGCAGGGTCGTCGGCGAGGGCGGCGTGCAGGGTCTTCACGGCGGCGGTGCGGCCCCGGTCCGAGCGGGCGAGGAACACCGTGCCCATGCCGCCGCTGCCCAGGCGGGCCAGCGGACGGTAGGGCCCGAGCTGCTCCGGGTCGTCGTGGGCGAGAGGCGAGAACATCGGCGGTCAGTCCAAAGCGGTGGCAGGGTCGGGGAGTTCGGCGGCCAACAGCTCCGCCGCGTCACGGACGAGCGCGTCGACGAGGACGGCGGGCAGCGGGAACGGGGCCGACCCGCCCGCGCCCTGCGGGGCGGAGCCCGCGTCGGCGGTGCCGAACGCGACGGTCGCCTGGTCGGCCGAGGCGCTCGCGGCGCCGAAGGGCAGGGTCGAGGTGTCGGCCGGGACAGGGGCCGCACCGAACGCCAGGGTCGCCGTGTCCGGCGGGCCGGCATCCGCCGCGCCGTCCAGGACGGTGGCGGCCCCCGCGTGCCGCGGCGCCAGCGCCCGCCCGACCTCACCGGCGGCGGGCCGCTTCACCGGGTCCCGCGACAGGCACGCGGTGATCAGCGCCCGCAGTCCTTCCGGCAGCTCCGCGCGTTCCGGGACGGTGTGCCCGCAACAGGCGTACGCCAGTACCGCGCCGAGCGCGAACACGTCCCCCGAGGGGCGCGGCCGCCCGCCCCGCGCCTGCTCCGGAGCCATGCACGCCTGGTCCAACTCCGGTACGTCCGTGCGCGGTTCGCCGTCCGGTGCGGCCGCACGCACCGCCCCGTACGAGGTGAGCAGCGGGCCCTGGGCGCCGAGGAGCACGGCGGTGGGCGACAGGCCGGCGTGCGTGCGGCCCTCGGCGTGGAGCGCCGCGAGGGTGCCGGCGAGGGCCGCGCCCAGCGCGCGTACGGTCGGTTCGGGCAGCGGGCCGCCGTGCCGGGCGAGCGCCTGCGGGAGCGGCAGCACCGGCAGGTACGGGTGGACGTACCAGGGGGCGGCCGCGGTGCCGCCGGTCTCGGTGACGGGTGCGAGACCGGGCAGCGAGAGCCGCAGGGCGCCCTCCGCCTCGACGGCCCAGCGCACCGGGTCGACGCCGGGCCGGGGCGTGACGGCCAGGACCGTGCGCAGATCGTCCGCCGTGCGCGCCACATGGCGCAGCTCGGTCGGCGGGCGCGGCCCGTCCGCCGGGTCGAGCGCGCCCAGCACGATGTACGGGCCGATCCGCTCCGGGTCCCCCGGACGCAGATGCTCCATGTCCAACTCCCCCTCGTGTACGGCCTGTTGTGGTCCGGCGCCCGCAAGCGGAGGCGATGCCCTCAAGCGAGGGCGGGCAGGGCGATCAGCCGGGTGAAGTCCCGGACGAAGACGCGGTTGCCGTCCCCCTGTATCCAGTGCAGCCCGGGCTCGTCGGGCAGCGGCAGCGTCCACGCCTTGCGGCGGCCCTTGCGGCTGTACGCCCAGAGGCTGAGGCCGACGGGGTCGCTGCGGAAGGCGTACACCCCGTCGCCCTGCACGGCCACCGGGCTGTACATGTGGTACGACTTCGGCGCCTTCCAGCGCACCTTTCCGGTGTCCGGGTCGTAGCCGGTCAGCGCCTCGCCCTGCGTGACGTACACCGTCCCGTCGTGCAGCAGGGGCGGTCCGGCCGGGATGGTCTTGCCGTTCACGACCGGGTTCTCGGCCCACAGCTCGCGGCCGTCGGACAGCCGCCGGGCGGTGAGCTTGTGGCCGTTGAGGACGGCCACGTCCCCGGTGACGACGGAGCTGATGGACGTCTCGTCGCCGGAGGCCTGTCCGGCCACGTCCCACACCTGACGGCCGGACGCGGCGTCGAGCGCGACGACATGGCCCTGCTTGGTGGAGACGATCAGACGGCTCCGGCCCGCGGTGGCCGGCCCCCACTTCGTGTCCCGGTCGGTCTGTCCCACGCGCTTCGTCCACAGCACCTGGCCGTTCGCGCGCGCGATGCTCCGGATCCGGCCGTCCGCGGTGAGGACGTACACGGCGGTGTCGTCGGCGGCGAGGACCCTGCGTGCCCCGGCCGGGGCCGTCCAGCGGGGCTCCCCGGTGGACGCCACGAAGGTGACGAGCCTGCCCTCCGCGTCCACGGCGGCGATCAGCGCCTCCGACAGGGCGAGGTATCCGCCCGTCGCCGTGGCCTTCGCCCGGTCCGCCCGCCAGCGGACCCGGCCGTCGGTGACGGCGTGCGCGGTGAGGCCGCCGTCCGGGTCGGCGACGACGAGGACGTCCCGTACGGGCAGGGGGGTGCCGGTCTTCTCGTGCAGCGCCGAGCCCAACTCCCAGAGCGGCTCCGGGGGTTCGCCGGTGAGGGGCACGGCCCGCGCCGTCGGTGTCTCGGCGGCGGGCGGCACCTCGAACAGCGCCCGCCGCTCCCGCTCCCGGCGCGCCTGCGCCCGAGCCCGGTCCTCCGCGCGGTCCCGCAGCCACCAGACCCCGGCCCCGCCGCCACCCGCGACGACGGTCCCGCCGACCGCGAGCGCGGTGACGAGCCGCCGCCGGGAGAGCCCGCTGCGCGTCGGGTCACCGGAAGCGGACAGGACCGTCGTCAACTCGTGGACCGACCGGGCCCGTTCCTCGATGTCCTCCGCCAACGCGCCGTGCGCCCAGGCGCATGCGGCATCGGCGGGAACCGGCCCGAAGGCGTCCGCGACCTCGGCCGGACTCGGCCGCGCCGCCGCCTCCTTCGCCAGGCACGGCTCGACGAGCGCCCGCAACTCCGCGCTCAATCCGCCCAGTTGAGGCTCCCCGTGCACCACCTCGTACTGCACGGCCGCCACATGCCCGCCCTCGAAGGCCCGCTGCCCGGACGCCGCGTACGCGAGGACCGCGCCGAGCGAGAACACGTCGGCGGCCGGCCCGACGCGGCGGCCCAGGGCCTGTTCCGGTGCGCCGTAGCCCGGGGTGACCGGGATCTGGCCGGTGGTCGTGAGCGTCAGGCCGTGCTCGGGGCGGGCGATGCCGAAGTCGATGATGCGCGGCCCGTCCGCTGTGAGGACGATGTTGTCCGGCTTCAGGTCGCGGTGCACCAGGCCCGTCGCGTGGATCTCCCCGAGCGTGCCCGCCACCGAGACCGCCAGCGCCCGCAGGGACGGCTCGTCCAGGGGGCCGAAGGTCCGTACGGCCTGCTCCAGGGTGGGCCCGGTGAGGAACTCGACCGCGATCCACGGCCGACCGCCCTCCGTCTGCGCGCCCAGGACCTGCGCGACGCCCGCGCTGGTGACGGCCTGCGCCATGCGGGCCTCGCGGACGAACCGCTGCGCGAGATTGTGGTTCCCGGCGAGCTCGGGCTTGAGGACCTTGACCGCTGCGGTGCCGCCCTCGGTGCCCTGTCCGGGGGTGGACTGGCCGAGGTACACCTTGCCCATGCCGCCCTCGCCGAGAACGCCCAACAGGCGGTACGGGCCCAGGCGGAGCGGGTCGCCGGTGCCGAGAGGCCTCACGGGACTCGGGCGGTGGGTATGCCGGTGGGCGGGCCCGGACGTGTCATGCGCAAAACTCCCCCTTGGTCTGTGCAGGACGCGACGAGCCTACTCAACCGTCGATCACGCCGCGGGGTGAGCCCCCTGCCAGCCAAGTCATCCTCATGTCATCGTGATGCCAACACCCCTCCCTAGCTTGTGAGTTGCCCGGCTCGAACCCCGAGCCGCGTGCGTTCACCACTCCTAGGGGGAAACAGGCATGGCCAAGACGAGCAAGGGGAAGCGGGCGTTCGGTGCCGCGGCGGCGACCGCCGCGTTGGCGTTCGGGTCCGTCGTCGCGCTGCCGGGGGCCGCGCAGGCGGCTGAGGGGGATCGGTACTACATCGAGATCGGGGGCACCGGAGCCACCCCGCCCGCGCCCCACTGCACGTACTCGTACGACGCCGCGAACGCGGTCAACCAGCTCGGGGACAGGGCCGTCACCGTCTGCTACCCGGCCTCGGCCGGACCGATCATCGGCCCCGGCGGCCCGGTCGTCGACGACAAGGGCGTGCACCCGGAGGCCCTCACCGCGCCGACGTACGACGCCAGCGTGCGCAAGGGCATCGAGGAGGGGCTGCGGGTCGCGGAGGAGACCCACCGGGCGCACCCGGACGCCGAGTTGACCATCGCGGGCTACTCGCAGGGCGCGCAGGCCGCCGACGAGATCCTGCAGAAGATCGCCCGCGGCGAGACGTCCATCCCGCGCGAGCTGGTCACCGGCAAGCTCTACGCCGACCCGATGCAGCCCGGCACCGGACTCGGCGCACAGGCCCCGCGCGGCATCGGCATCCCCGGCTTCTTCACCTCGCCCGGCGCCGGCCCCGCGGACTTCAACGGGATCCCGGTCACCCGGTACTGCATCGTCGGCGACCCGATCTGCGACGCCGCCCCGCTGAACGCGCCCGGCTACGTCACCAAGCACGGCAACTACCCGAAGCCCGGCAACGCCATCGAGCGGACGCTGACCGAGGACAGCCCGAACGGCGTGCAGTGGCTGGACGACAACGGGAACCCCGTCCAGCGCTGACCTACCTCCCCTGCTCCCGCCCCCGCCGCCCCAGTGCGTCCAGGACGCGGCGGATGCGGGCGCGGCCCGCTTGGGTGGCGGGGAGGTTCGTGGGGTGGGCGAAGAAGTCGCGGGCTCCGGCGAGGTCCTCGGACGCGGCGCCGTACCAGACCAGTTGGTGCCGGATCGCGATCTCCGACTCGGTGCCGGTCTGCTCGTCGAGCATCGCCCGGGCGCGGCGGCGCAGGTCGGCCGCCGCGGCCGGGTTGCCGAGGCGGGTCTCGGCGCCGGCGAGGCGGTCGAGGACGGCGGAGTGCAGCGGTACGTCGCCGAGGCGGCGGGCGAGGTCCTCGGCCTTGCCGAGCGTGCCCGCCGCCTCGGCCGGCCGGTCCAGGTCGAGCTGGAGCCGGCCGAGCCGGAGCAGGGTCTTGCCGAGGAGCCTGGGGCTGCCGTTCCGCTCGGCGAGCGCGATGGCGTCGGTGTACCGCTCGTACGCCTTGTCGTGCTCGCCGAGCTGGTGGTGGATGTCGCCGACGCGGGTCATCACGGAGCCCATCAGCCAGTCGTCGTGCTCCAACGCGCCGATCAGGCGGGCGACTTCGGCGAAGTGGGTCATGGACTCGGCGGCCTCGCCCTCCAGGTTGGCGAACGTGCCGAGGCCGGCCGACGCGCGGGCCTGCTCGTGCGGGTCGCCGGCCCGGCGGCTGAGGTCGAGGGCGTGGGCGAACCAGCCGCGGGCCTCGCCGTACCGCCCCTGGAGGCCGTACATGATGCCCATGCCGGTGCGCAGCGCGGACGCGAAGCGTCGTTCCGCGGAACGGTCGGCGAGGGGGAGGGCGGTCTCCAGGGCGGTACGGCACTCGTGGAAGCGGCCCTGCCGGGTGAGGTAGTCGACCAGGGCCTCGGCGAGCCGGCACGCGTCGTCGGGGTGCCCGGCGGCCGCGGACTGCCCGATCACGTCGACGAGTTCGGCGCCCGCCGCGTCCAGCCAGGCCGCGGCGTCCTCCCAGTCGGTGAACGGGCCGGTGTCGCGGGCGTCGGCGTCGGGCACGGACGAGCCCCAGTCGCTGGCGCAGCGGGCGGCGGTCACGTACAGCCGGAAGAGCCGGCCGCGGGCGGTCGCCGCCTCCTCGGGGTGGGAGGCGGCGACGCGGCGGGCGTAGACGGCCATCAGGTCGTGCAGGCGGTACCTGTCGGCGGTGATCTGCTGGACGAGGGACGCGTCCGTCAGGTGCTGCAGCGCCCGCTCGGCCTCCGCGGGAGTGCGGCCGAGCAGGGCGGCGAGCGCGAGCCGGTCGAACTGCACGGTCGGCGAGAGGCCGAGGGCGCGGAACGCCCGCTGCTCGCCGGGCGGCAGCTGCCCGTACGAGAGCCGGAAGGCGGCCTCGACGCTGCGGTCCTCGACGGACAGCTCGTCCAGGCGGCGCTCGTCGTCGGTGAGCCGCGCCGCGAGCGCCTCCACCGCCCACAGCGGACGGTCCTGGATCCGCGCCCCGACGATCCGCAGGGCGAGCGGCAACCGGTCGCAGAGCGCGGCGAGTTCGCGTACGGCGGCGTGCCGGCGCGCGGCGTCCGCACGGTCGGAGGCCGTGCCGCTCACGATGCGGGTGAGCAGCCCGGCCGCCTCGTCGAGGGCGAGCGGGGCGAGGGAGATCCGACGGTCCGCGTCCAGGCCGGTCAGGCGTCTGCGGCTGGTCACCAGGACCATGCTGCCGGGCCCGGCGGGCAGCAGCGGCCGCACCTGCTCGGCGGCGGAGGCGTCGTCCAGTACGAGGAGCAGCCGCAGGGACGCGGTCGCGGCACGCCAGGACGCGGCCAGCTCGTCGAGGTCCTCGGAGTCCTCGCCCTCGCCCGCGCCGACCGCGCGAAGCAGCCGGCGCAGGACCCGCTGGCGGTCCGCCGCCTCGTGGCCCTCGCGGTGCCCGTGCAGCTCGACGAAGAGACAGCCGTCGGGGTACCCGTCCGACAGCGACCGGGCGGCGTGCACGGCGAGCGCGGTCTTCCCGATCCCCGCCATGCCGTCGACGGTCCGCACGGTCACCACCCCCGGCTCGGCGTCCGCGAGCAACAGCCCGAGCTCCCACTCCCGCCCGGCGAACCGCCCGACGTCGACGGGCAACTCCTGCCGCCGAGTCCCGCGGGGCGCGGTGATCGGGACGGACGCCTCGGGGGCGGGGCCGGGGGGTGTGGTCGGGTGCGGGGGCTGGGCGTGCTCCGGGGCAGAGGCCTGGCCCGCAACGTGTCCGTGGCCCGGGGCCGAGGTGCGGCCCGGGACTTGCCCGGAGCCCGATCCCTGTCCGTGCCCCGAGGCCGAGGCGCGACCCGGTACGTGGCCGGAGCCCGGGTCCCACGCATCGCCCGCATCGTGCACCTGCCCGTGCCCGGGAGTGGCGGCGTACCCCGGGGTCTGCCTGGAGCCTGAGCCTGAGCCCTCCCCGGATCCCGGCACCTGCCCGTGCCCCGGAGTGGAGGCGGAGCCCGAAGTGCGGCTCGGGCCCAGGGTGGGGGGCGTCGGCGTGGGCTCTCCCCGCAGCACCGCCTCATGCACCCGCCGTAGCTCCGCCCCCGGTTCCACTCCCTGGTCGTCGATGAGGCGGCGGCGGGTCGTGGCGTAGGTGTCGAGGGCGTCGGACTGGCGGTTCGCGGCGTACAGGGCGCGCATCAGCAGGGCGGCCAGGTCTTCGTGGTACGGGTGCTCCGCGGTCAGCGCGTACAGGTCGCCGATCGCCTCCGCGTGCCGGCCGAGGCGCAGCCGGGCGGACGCCAACTCCTGGGCGAGGGTGAGGCGTTGCTCGGTGAGGCGGAGGCGCTCGCCCGCCGCGAAGGGGCCCGGCACGGACGCCAGGGGCTCGCCGCGGAACAGGGCGAGGGCGGCGGACCAGGCGGCGGACGCGGTGTCGAGGTCGCCGGCGTCCCGGGCCGTCCGGCCTTCGGCGGCGAGTTCCGCGCAGCGCACGACGTCCACCCAGGCGCCGCCCGGGGCGTTCGCGGGCGTGAAGCAGTAGCCGCCGCGTGCGGTGCCGAGCACGGACTCGGCGGCGCCCCGGCCGGGGGTGTCGAGGCGCCTGCGCAGCCGGTGCACGTAGACGGGGATGACCTTGGCGCCGGTGCCGGGCGGCTCCGATCCCCAGACTCCGTCGAGGAGTTGCTGCCGGGTGACGGTACGGCCGGGGCGGAGGAGGAGTGCGGCGAGGAGGGCCTGTTCGCGCACCGGGCCGAGGTCCACGGGGGTGGTGCCGCGCCAGGCCTGGAGCGGGCCGAGGAGGGCTAAGCGAAGTTGCTGATTTGCATCCGTGGATAACTCACGCGTGATCGCCACGCGGGGAGTTTAGGGGGTGTCGCGTGCCCGGTCCGGGCGGATCACAAGATCCGCCCGGACTGTGAACCTGGGGTACACACGCGTGCGCCCCAACAGGCGGCCGCAGCAGGGGAGTTGCCGAGTCTGTCGGCGGCCTCGGCGCGCGGTCAGCTCATCGAGAGCTCGTAGAACCCCCGCCCGAACGTCGCCGCGACGAGACGGCCCCGCGACGGGTCGTACTCGATGTCGTCGACCGGCACCGCGGGCAGCCCGTGCCCGTACCGCTGCCAGTCGTCGCCGGAGCCCGACGGGGAGCGGAACACACCCTGGTCGGTGCCGACGAGCAGCGCGCCGGAGGCCGGGCCCTCGCCCACCACCAGGTCGTTGACCGGCGCGTCCGGCAGGTTCCCGGACAGGTCGTCCCAGGTGCGGCCGCCGTCCGTGGAGCCGTACACGTGCGCCAGCGGCGAGCCGGAGCGGTAGCCGGAGTGGGTGGTGAACACCCGCTTCGGGTCGGCCGGGTCCACCACGACCCGGGTGGTCCAGGGCCGCCCCTCGGCGATCCTCGTCCAGTTCTTGCCGCCGTCCTCGGTGACCCAGACCCGGCCGTCGTCCGTGCCCGCGTACACGGTGCGCCCGTCGCCCGCGGGCGCGATCGACGAAACCGTGCCGTAGTTCGGGTAGTTGGGGTCGTCGCCGGGGCCGCCGGACAGGTCGGGGCTGATCGCCTTCCACGTCTTCCCGCCGTCCGTGGACCGGTTGACGACCTCGGCGCCGTAGTAGAGCACCTTCGGGTCGGCCGGGTCGTGCACGACGGGCGTGAACCAGTTGCGGCGCTGGTAGGTGGTGGCGTCGGCGAAGTACGTCATGGTGTCGCCGCCGTCCGCGGAGCGGAAGCAGTTGCCGTACTGGTAGCAGGCGATCACCTTGTCCGGGTCGGTCGGGTCGATCAGGTTCTCCTCGCCGTCGCCGCCCAGGTACTCGTTGAAGCGCTCGCCGCCCCACGACCGGATCGAGCCGTTGTCCTGCGCGCCGCCGGAGACCCGGGACGGGTCCTGCGGGGTGATGGCGGCGCTGTAGAGCTGGGTGTACGGCTGGTGCTCGGCCTTCACCCAGCCGCCGTCGCCGTTCGCGTCCGAGCGGTACACGCCGCCGTCGTTGCCCAGGTACACCCGGCCGGGTTTGCGCGGGTCCCAGACCATGGCGTGCTGGTCGACATGGATCGAGGTGTCGTCGTACGTCCAGGTCGCGCCCGCGTCCTTGGAGGTCATCAACGGCACGCCCGCCGCGTGCAGATGGGTCGGGTCGGCCGGGTCGGCCCAGATCTTCCCGAACCACCAGCCGAACGACGACTGCGAGCCCTTGAGCCGGTCGTCGGCGACGCTCTTCGTGAACGAGTCGCCGCCGTCGTCCGAGGCGTAGAAGCCCTCGAAGGGGCCGGCGGTGGTGTTGACCAGGGCGTAGACGCGGTCACCCGCGACCGTCAGTCCGATCCGGCCGACGTCCGGGCCCGCCTCGGGCAGGCCGCCGCCGAGCCGCTCCCAGCTCCTGCCGTCGTCGTCGCTGCGGAACACGCCGGAGCCGACGCCGCCGTACGTGCGCTTCTCGGGGGTGCGGCGGTGGTCCCACAGGACCGCGTAGAGCCGTTCGTCCTGCACGAAGATCTCGGTGGCGCCGGTGAACTCGTTGGCGCCCCGGAGGATCCGCTTCCAGGTCTTGCCGCCGTCCTCGGAGCGGTACACGCCCCGGTCGCCGCCGCCGTTGTACAGCGACCCGGCGGCCGCCGCGTACACCCGCTTCGGGTTGTCGGGGTCGACGGTGATGGCGCTGATCGCGCCGGAGTCGCGCAGCCCGCTGGGCTTCCAGCTCTTGCCGCCGTCGGTCGACCGGTACAGGCCGGTGCCCTCGTACGTGATGGAGCCGCCGCCCGGGTTGGGCTCGCCGGTGCCTGCGTACAGGGTGCCGTCCGGGCCGGTGGCGACGGCGCCCATCGCCTGGGTCGCGTCGTCCGGCCAGGCCGGTTCGAAGGTCTTCCCGGCGTCGGTGCTGCGCCAGATGCCGCCGCTGGCGGCGGCCGCGTACAGGGTGTCGGCGCGCTTCGGGTCGAGGGCGAGGGAGACGATCCGGCCGCCGATGTTGGTGGGGCCGATCGACTTCCAGTCGCCGCCGCCCACCGGGAGTCTGCGCGCCTCGGCGGCTGCCTCGGCGTGCGCGTGCCGGGGCAGCGTCTCGCCGGGCAGGGCCTTCTGCCGGTAGCGGTACTCGGCGGGGGCGGAGGGGCCGCGCACCGGCCGGTACTCGTCCTCGGTCGGCGGGGGAGCGGCGTCGGCCGGGGCGGCGAGCAGGGCGAGTCCGGCGAGCGGGGCGAGCACGAGGTGGAGCAGCCGGTTCCGGCGGAGGGTTCTTCGGCCGCGCGCGGCCGGTCTGGCCGTGGAAGGTCTGAGCACGGGGGACCTCTCTTCTTCGGCATGGCCATCACAAGAGACGGCCCTGACGGTACGAGAGCGCGCGCGGCAGCAGAAGGGGACGAAGTGGGTCAAGTGGCTTTGCGGGCGGGGCAGTTGGCGTCCCCGTGCCGGACTAGCCGGCGGTGAACGTCTCCACGGCGACGTCGAAGTGCGCCTTGGCGGTGGCGGATTCGGCGAGCGGCCCGGAGATCCACAGGTCGTACATCCTGCCGCCCTCGTCCCAGCTCAGGTCGTACGTCTGCCGGGGGCCGCCGTCGGCGGCGGTGCCGTCCCAGGCGAACTTCCAGAGCGCGGCCGGATTTCCGCCGTGCGAGGTCTCGGTGACGGAGCCGTTCCGGTAGCCCGGGTAGTCGTCCGGGCCGTCCTGGTGCGCCTGCTGCATGACCGCCAACGGGCCCTCGGGGTCCTGGGGTTGGGGGTGGAAGCCGAGGCGGAACTTCTTGCCGGGGGAGTAGTAGTAGACGCGCGGCGCCTCGTAGGAACGGGTGAAGCCGTCGGGCACCGCGACCGTGAAGCCGAGCGGGTCGGTGACCGTGTGGTACCCGGCGGGCGCGGGGTCGGCGGAGGGCGCATCCGAGCCGCCGTCGTCCGGCGCCTCGGTCGTGCCGCCGCCCCCGGCGCCTCCCGGGCGCTCCTTCTCCGCGGGGCCGGTGGGCTTCGCCTTGTCGGACGCGGTGGGGTTCGGCTTGGCGTCGGGGACGCGGTCGCCCTTCGGGCCGTCGGCGGACGGGGTGGGCTCGGCGTCCTCGGCCTGCCCGGCCGACTCGGCCTTCGGGGCCTGGTCGCGGCCCGCGTACCAGAGCCCGAAGCCCGTGCCGCCCGCCGCGAGCGCCACGGCGAGCGCGGCCGCGAGGACGGCGGTGCGCACCTTCGGGCGCCGGGACGGCGGCGGCGCGGGCACGGTCGACGCGACGAGCGGCTCGCCGGCCCCCGGCCCGTCGGGCGTTCCGGCCGCCCGGCTCCCCGGCCCCTGCGACTGCCGGGGGATACGCGGTTCACCGCCGGGGCCGGACGCCTGCGTGGCGGCGCGGTGCGTGGGCGTGGCCTGCGAGGGCACGGCGTTCGACGGGGCGGCGGCGTGCGCGATGCGCGGGTCGGCGGCCGGGGCGGAAGGGGAGGCGGAGGCGGGCGGCGCGGTGGCGGCAGGGGCCGGGGCGGCTGCCGCCGCGCGGGCGCCGGCCGTGGCGAGCGGGGCTGTCGCCGCGTCCTCGGCCAGCGGCCACAGCAGCCGCTCCGCCTCGTCGAGGGTGATCCGCCGCTCCACGTCCCGCTCCAGGAGCCCGCGTACGACCGGGGTGAGCGGGCCCGCGGCGGCCGGTACGCGGATCTCGTCCATCACCACGGCGTGCAGGACCGCGGCGACCGAGTCGCGGTGGAACGGGGAGGCGCCGTCGACGGCCGCGCAGAGCAGCACGCCGAGCGACCACAGGTCGGACTCGGGGCCGGTGTGCCGGTTCGACATGCGCTCGGGTGCCGTGTACTCGGGCGAGCCGACGAACGAGCCGGTCTCGGTGAGCGTCGTCTGGCCCGCGACCTGCGCGATCCCGAAGTCGGAGAGGACGACGCGGCCGGTGCGCGCCTCCAGGAGCACGTTGGCCGGTTTGAGGTCGCGGTGCTGGACCCCGGCGGCGTGCGCGGCGCGCAGCGCGTCGAGCAGGGCCAGTCCGATGCGGGCGGCCTCGGCGGGGGAGACGGGGCCGTCGAGGGCGATGCGGTCGGCGAGGGAGCGGCCGTCGATCAGCTCCATCACGATCCACGGCTGCGCGTCGTGCTCGACGATGTCGTGCAGCACCATGATGTTGGGGTGCCGCACCTGCGCGACCGAGCGGGCCTCGCGCAGCGTGCGCTCGCGCGCCAACTCCGCGTCCATGGACGCCAGTCCGTCGTCCAGGTGGAGTTCCTTGACGGCCACGGCCCGGCCCAGCAACTCGTCCTGCGCCCGCCAGACGGTGCCCATGCCGCCGCGTCCGAGCCGTGCCGAGATGCGGTACCGGCCCGCTATGAGATCCCCCGTGCTTGCCATGCGCACATCATGCCGCAAGGCCAGGACACCCCCGGTGTGACGGCCCCCCGGCCCACAGGCGACGATTCGGGGCGAGGCGGGCGAAGCGCGGCGGCGGGAGAGGCGGGAGAGGTTTCCCGTGACCCGTGGTGCGTACCGTCCGTGCAGAGTAAACGCAGGCCGGAAGGGGCGGATGGGCTTCATGCACATCGAAGGTGGAGATGCTGTGGAAGGTGCGGAGGAGGAGCTGTTCGTACGGGAGGGGGCGTGGGTCGGCGACGCGAGCCGGGCGGCCGCGCCGAGCCAAGTGGCCGACCAGGAACGGGAGTTGGAGCCGACGCCCGACGACCAGGACCCCGTGCCCGAACTCCCCTCCACCCCCGTCGTCCTGCGCGGTGACGGGCTCGTGCTGCGGGAGTGGACCGAGGCCGACCTGCCCGCCATGACCGAGCTGTTCGACGAGCCGGGCATCGCCCACCGCACCCCGCTCGCCTCACCCTTCGACCTGGCCGCCGCCCGCGCCTACCTCGACCGGGCCCGCGCCAACCGCGCCGAAGGCACCCGCCTCCAGCTCGCCGTCACCGAGGACGGCGCGACCCCGCTCGGCGAGGTGCTGCTCGCCTCGCTCGGCACGGAGCGCCCGGCCGGGGCGGTCACGCTCGGGTACGCGATCGGCGCCGCCCACCGCGGCCGCCGCCTCGCCCTGCGCGCGACCCGGCTGCTCACCGCGTACGCGCACGACGAGCTCGGGCTCGGCCGCCTGCGCCTGCAGATCGAGGCGGACAACGCGGCCAGCACCGGCGTGGCCCGCGCGGCCGGGTACCGCCTCCGCGAGGACGTCCCGACGACCGAGGTGACCCAGAAGGGCCGTACCTACGAACTCCAGGTCTGGGAGCACACGCGCTGAGGCGGCCGGGCGGCGGCGGGCGCGGGCGATGAGTTCGCGGGGGAGGCGCGGTCTACCCCTGTGACCGCGCGTGCCCCGCGCGCCCGAGGAAAGGGAACCCGCCATGGCCACTCCGCAGAAGATCAAGACATGCCTCTGGTACGACGGCCGGGCGCAGGAGGCGGCGGAGTTCTACACGTCGCTGTTCGACGACTCCCGGGTGACGCTGGTGCAGCGCTGGGGCGAGGCCGGCCCCGGGGAGCCGGGCAGCGTCCTGGTGGTCACGTTCGAGCTGGCCGGGACGGAGTTCATGGCCCTCAACGGCGGGCCCCAGTTCTCGTTCACGGAGGCCTGCTCGATCGCCGTCGACTGCGACGACCAGAAGGAGGTCGACCGGCTGTGGTCGGCGCTCACCGCGGACGGCGGCGAGCCGGGCCCGTGCGGCTGGCTCAAGGACAAGTACGGCCTGTCCTGGCAGATCGTGCCGAGCGTCCTCAACGACCTGCTGCTCGACCCGGACCCGGCCCGCGCCGACCGGGCGATGAAGGCGATGCTCGGCATGGGCAAGCTGGACGTCCAGGAGCTCCTCGACGCCGCCGACGGGAAGTGAGCCCCGCCCGCTCGGAGGCCGTGGCGGGAATCGAACCCGCGTAAACCGCTTTGCAGGCGGTTCCCTCAACCACTCGGGCACACGGCCGTGTGCTGTGCATCGAACGTAGGCCGGTGCGCGGGCCCCGCTCAAGGAAACGGCGAGGGCCGCAACGCGACTGCCACACCCCGTTCACGTACGCCCGTCCGGGAGGGTGTTGACGGGCCCGCCCGTTCGAGGAGGCCGCCCGCCTCGGCGCCCCGGAGGTGCCGGACCGGAACCCCGGCGTGCCCCGTGTGACTCCTGTCCCACCCCCGGCGGCTCCGGACAAGTCGGCCGGAGCCGTCAACGCCGCACCGGTAAGGTGGCCCGGTTGTCATACGTAGCCGAGCGCTGTGCGCAGGAACCCTGACGGAGACCGTGACTACTTCGACCGCCGCCACCTCCTCCCACCACCTCTCCCCCGCCTTCCCCGGCCGCGCCCCCTGGGGCACCGCCAACAAGCTGCGCGCCTGGCAGCAGGGGGCGATGGACCGGTACATCCAGGAGCAGCCGCGGGACTTTCTCGCCGTCGCGACGCCCGGCGCAGGCAAGACGACCTTCGCGCTGACCCTCGCCTCCTGGCTGCTGCACCACCACGTGGTCCAGCAGGTGACCGTCGTCGCCCCGACCGAGCATCTGAAGAAGCAGTGGGCCGAGGCCGCCGCCCGCATAGGGATCAAGCTGGACCCGGAGTACAGCGCGGGCCCGCTCAGCAAGGAGTACCAGGGCGTCGCCGTCACGTACGCGGGCGTCGGCGTGCGCCCGATGCTGCACCGCAACCGCGTCGAGCAGCGCAAGACCCTCGTGATCCTCGACGAGATCCACCACGCCGGCGACTCCAAGTCCTGGGGCGAGGCCTGCCTGGAGGCCTTCGAGCCCGCCACCCGCCGGCTCGCCCTCACCGGCACCCCGTTCCGCTCCGACACCAACCCCATCCCCTTCGTCACGTACGAGGAGGGCGACGACGGCATCCGGAAGTCGTCCGCGGACTACACGTACGGCTACGGCAGCGCGCTCGGCGACGGCGTCGTGCGGCCCGTCATCTTCCTCTCGTACAGCGGCAACATGCGCTGGCGCACCAAGGCCGGTGACGAGATCGCGGCCCGGCTCGGCGAGCCGATGACCAAGGACGCCGTCAGCCAGGCCTGGCGCACCGCGCTCGACCCGCGCGGCGACTGGATGCCGAACGTCCTCAAGGCCGCCGACCAGCGCCTCACCGAGGTCCGCAAGGGCATCCCGGACGCGGGCGGCCTCGTCATCGCCTCCGACCAGGACTCGGCCCGCGCCTACGCCAAGCTGATCCGCGAGATCACCGGCACGAAGGCGACCGTCGTCCTCTCCGACGACACCGGCGCGTCCAAGAAGATCGACGAGTTCAGCGGCAACGACGACCGCTGGATGGTCGCGGTCCGCATGGTGTCCGAGGGCGTCGACGTCCCGCGCCTCGCGGTCGGGGTGTACGCGACCACCATCTCGACGCCGCTGTTCTTCGCCCAGGCCGTCGGCCGCTTCGTGCGCTCCCGCAGGCGCGGCGAGACGGCCTCCGTGTTCCTGCCGACCATCCCCGACCTGCTCGGTTTCGCCAACGAGATGGAGGTCGAGCGGGACCACGTCCTCGACAAGCCGAAGAAGGGCGGCGAGGAGGACCCGTACGCCGAGTCCGAGAAGGAGATGGAGGAGGCGAACCGGCAGGAGGACGAGGACACCGGCGAGCAGGACATGCTGCCCTTCGAGGCCCTGGAGTCCGACGCCGTCTTCGACCGGGTGCTCTACGACGGTGCCGAGTTCGGCATGCAGGCCCACCCCGGCAGCGAGGAGGAGCAGGACTACCTGGGCATCCCCGGACTGCTCGAACCCGACCAGGTGCAGCTGCTGCTGCAGAAGCGGCAGGCCCGGCAGATCGCGCACAGCCGCAAGCGGCCCGACGAGGACGCCGACCTCCTCGAACTCCCCGCCGAGCGCCGCCCGGTCGTCTCCCACAAGGAGCTCCTCGAACTCCGCAAGAAGCTCAACACGATGGTCAGCGCGTACGTCCACCAGTCCGGCAAGCCGCACGGCGTGATCCACACCGAGCTGCGCCGGGTGTGCGGCGGCCCGCCGAGCGCGGAGGCGACGGCGGGCCAGATCCGGCAGCGGATCGCCAAGGTCCAGGAGTGGGCGACCCGGATGAAGTGAGCCCGGGGGAGGGGCAGTTGGCCCTGCGGCCCGCCCCTGTCCCCGTACGCGTCCCTGCCCCCGCGCGCGTCACCGACCCCGCACGCGTCACCGCGCCGACTGCCGGACCGGCCGGTGCCGGCCCATCGCGACCATCCCCGCACCCACGGCCAGGGTCAGCGCGGCGGTGGCGGCGGACGCGGGCAGCGCCCAGAACAGCGCGCCCGCGGCGGCGACGACGGCGACGGCGACACAGGGGGCGGTACGGCGGAGCTTCATGCGGCGGCCTTTGCTGTGCGGCTCTAGCTGGGCGCCGGCCCGTCGACGGACCGGCCGGGGCGTCTCACAGCCCCTGGCGCCAACGTAATGTGCGGACGGCACCCGCCCGCCGCACCAAAGGTCCCCACTTGCGGGCCGGAGGTCCCGGGGCACGTGCGACGTGGGATGTCCAAGGTCCCCAAAGGGGCAAACCGCATCCGATCGACGCCTTTCCGTCGACCCGGGTGCCCGGATTCTGGACTAACTCTTCCGCTCAGCGGGACGGTCTCGCTACTGTCCCCCGGAAACGCACACGCCCCGTGGCAGCGCCGCCTCGGAGCGCAGCCGGTGCCGGGGTGGCGCCGGGGCGAGCCTGCCCCGGACCCTCCTTCGACGCACCCCTTTCGACTCACCTCCGAAGGAGAGGGCGTCGTGACCGCGGAGACTTCTCAGACGCTCGACCGGGGCCTCAGGGTCCTCAAGCTGCTCGCCGACACCGACCACGGCCTCACCGTCACCGAACTGTCCAACAAGCTCGGCGTCAACCGGACCGTGGTCTACCGGCTGCTCGCCACGCTCGAACAGCACGCCCTGGTCCGCCGCGACCTGGGCGGCCGTGCCCGCGTCGGCCTCGGCGTGCTGCGCCTCGGCCGGCAGGTGCACCCGCTGGTCCGTGAGGCCGCGCTGCCCGCGCTGCGGGCCCTCGCCGAGGACATCGGGGCGACCGCGCACCTCACGATGGTCGACGGGGCGGAGGCGCTCGCGGTGGCGGTGGTCGAGCCGACCTGGACCGACTACCACGTCGCGTACCGCACCGGCTTCCGGCACCCGCTCGACCGGGGCGCCGCCGGCAAGGCCATACTCTCCGCCCGCCAGGGCCTGATCGGCGAGCCCGGCTACACGCTCACCCACGGCGAGCTGGAGGCGGGCGCGGCCGGTGCCGCCGCCCCGCTGATCGGGGTGACGGGCATCGAGGGCAGCGTCGGCGTCGTCATGCTCGCGGACGCGGTCCCGGAACGGGTGGGCCAGCGCGTCCTGGACGCGGCGAAGGAAGTCGCGGACGCGCTGCGCTGAGCTTCCTGGGCGGGGCGCGGTCCGAGCCGGCGTGCGCGGCCCCGGACGACGCCCCGGACAACGGTGGCGGACCCGGCACGGACTAAATTGGACCCGTGCTCTCCGCCCTCGCCGCCCTTCCCCGTCGTACGGCCCTCGCGATCAGCGCCGTACCCGTACTGGCCCTCCTCGGTGCGACCGCGTTCGCGCCGCTGCCGTTCGCCGTCGCGCAGCCCGGCTCCACCGCGAACGTGCTCGGCGAGAACAAGGGCGAGCAGGTGATCACCGTCGAGGGCGAGCCGACCCGGCCGACCAAGGGCGAGCTGCTCATGACGACGATCGTCGCGACCGGCCCGGACATGCGGATCCACCTCGGGGACGTGCTCGACGGCTGGTTCCGCACCGACCGTGCCGTGATGCCGCGCGAGGCGGTCTACCCGACCGGCGACACCACCGAGGAGATCGAGAAGCACAACCTCGGCGAGATGAAGAAGTCCCAGGACGAGGCGGTCGCCGCGGCCCTCGGCCACCTGGGCCTGAGCCCGAAGGACGTACGGGTCGAGCTGAAGCTCGCCGACATCGGCGGCCCCAGCGCCGGCCTGCTGTTCACCCTCGGCATCATCGACAAGCTCGACGGCGACGGCAGCGGCGGCGACCTCACGGGCGGCCGCACCATCGCCGGTACGGGCACGATCACCGCGGACGGCAAGGTCGGCGCGGTCGGCGGCGTCGCCCTGAAGACCCAGGCGGCGGGCCGGGACGGCGCGAGCGTGTTCCTGGTGCCGAAGGCGGAGTGCGCGGACGCGAAGGCGGAACTCCCCGAGGGCATGCGCCTGATCCCGGTCACGACCCTGGACGGCACGGTGGACTCCCTGCGCGCCCTCAACAGGAACGGGAAGGTCCCTACCTGCTGAGCGGCGCCGCGACGGCCGCCCGAGGCGTGGCCAGCCGCAGCCCCAACTCGACCAGCGCCCAGCCGAGTTGAGCCCGCAACGACACCCGCCGCGGCACCGGCCGGTACGCGGCCTCCTGTAACTCGACGGCCCGGCGGGCGTGCAGGAGGAGGTGGGTGTGGGGGTCTACGGGGCTCATTCCGTGTCCTCTCGGTTCCGGGCCGTGGGCAGGGCGTGCAGATGGAGGCGGACCCGGGCGGCGTTCGGCGTGCCGGGTTCCGGGGCCGACTCGCGGTAGCTCTCGATGAGTTGGGTGATCTTCTCGTTCAGCTCGCGGCTCTGCCCGGGGGTGAGGCTCAGGGTGAAGTTGCTCAGTTCGGACGCGGCGACCCACTCCTCGGGCCATTCGTGCATGGTGCCGAGCCAGGTGGACAGCTCGTGGGCGTGCTGGGTGGCCAGCTCGTGCAGCATGGCGGTGACGGCGCCCCGGGTCTCGGGCGATCCGTCGGTGATCAGCTCCACGCCGATCCGCGTGCCCTGATGCGCCGCCTTCCACCACCGCTCCCGCCCCTTGCCGTGCTCGGGGGCGTCCTCGACGAAGCCGTGCGCGGCGAGCTGGCGCAGGTGGTAGCTGGTGGCCCCGCTCGACTCGCCCAGCCGCGCGGCGAGTTGGGACGCGGTGGCCGGTCCCTCGTGGCGCAGGCTCTCCAGGAGCCGGATTCGCAGCGGATGTGCAAGCCCCCGCAGCGAACGCGGGTCGAGATCCCGGACCTTGTGCTCGTGCCGTTCCGTCATGCCCTGAGCATGGCATGCAAAGGGTTTCTTGCAAAGACCCCTTTGCAAGGAACTCTTTGTAACTACGCCCCCGCCGAATCGGCCTTCGGCTCGGCTCAGCGGGCGCCCGGCTCCAGCGACGCCGCCTGCTCCACCAGCGGGATGATCCGCAGCGGAACGGGGTTCTCCATGACGATCGCCGTCGCGGCCCGGACGATGCCGTCGAAACCCACCACCCGGTCGATCACCCGTTGGAGATCCGCGTTCGACCTGGCCACGAGCCGGCAGAGCATGTCGCCGCTGCCGGTCGTGGTGTGCAGTTCGAGCACCTCTGGCACGGTGGCCAGATGCGCGCGTACGTCCGCTCCCTGGCCCTGCTTGATCTCCAGGGTCGCGAACGCGGTCACCGGGTAGCCGAGCGCCGCCGGGTCGACGTCCGGGCCGAAGCCGCGGATCACTCCGTTCGACTGCAGCCGGTCGAGCCGCGCCTGCACCGTGCCGCGGGCCACGCCCAGCCTGCGCGACGCCTCCAGGACGCCGATCCTGGGCTCACGGGCGAGCAGCACGATGAGGCGGCCGTCGAGCTCGTCGACCGTGGCGCCGACCGGCGTTCCGGCCGGCCGTCCCTGCGGGGTTCCGACGGACATGGCGTGGATCACACTCCCGATGGTCATCCTGCACAGATCGTCCGGACATATTGGCCGCCCGCTATGCACATTGCCCAGGGATTCAGCGAACTATTGCGCACCTTGTGGAACGGAGAGAACCTGCGGACATGACTGAGACCACACATGCCACCCCCGACACCGCCCGGCAGGCCGACCCCTTCCCGGTCAAGGGAATGGACGCGGTCGTCTTCGCCGTGGGCAACGCCAAGCAGGCCGCGCACTACTACTCGACCGCCTTCGGCATGAAGCTCGTCGCCTACTCGGGACCCGAGAACGGCAGCCGCGAGACGGCCAGTTACGTCCTGGAGAACGGCGGAGCCCGGTTCGTCCTCACCTCCGTCATCAAGGCCACCACCGACTGGGGCCGCTTCCTGGAGGCGCACGTCGCGGAGCACGGCGACGGCGTGATCGACCTCGCCATCGAGGTCCCGGACGCCCGCGCCGCCTACGCGTACGCGATCGAGCACGGCGCCACCGGCATCGAGGAGCCGTACGACACCAAGGACGAGCACGGCACGGTCGTCCGCGCCGCGATCGCCACGTACGGCAAGACCCGGCACACGCTCGTCGAGCGGTCCGGTTACGACGGCCCGTACCTGCCGGGCTTCGTGGCCGCCAAGCCGATCGTCGAACCGCCGGCCAAGCGGACCTTCCAGGCCATCGACCACTGCGTCGGCAACGTCGAGCTCGGCAAGATGAACGAGTGGGTGGCCTTCTACAACAAGGTCATGGGCTTCACGAACATGAAGGAGTTCGTGGGCGACGACATCGCCACCGAGTACAGCGCGCTGATGTCGAAGGTCGTCGCGGACGGCACCCTCAAGGTGAAGTTCCCGATCAACGAGCCCGCGATCGCGAAGAAGAAGTCGCAGATCGACGAGTACCTGGAGTTCTACGGCGGCGCCGGCGTCCAGCACATCGCCCTCGCCACCAACGACATCGTCGAGACGGTACGCACGATGCGCGCCGGCGGCGTCCAGTTCCTCGACACCCCCGACTCGTACTACGACACCCTCGGCGAGTGGGCCGGCGAGACCCGCGTGCCCGTCGAGACGCTGCGCGAGCTGAAGATCCTCGTCGACCGGGACGAGGACGGGTACCTGCTGCAGATCTTCACCAAGCCGGTCCAGGACCGGCCGACCGTGTTCTTCGAACTCATCGAGCGGCACGGGTCGATGGGCTTCGGCAAGGGCAACTTCAAGGCCCTCTTCGAGGCGATCGAGCGCGAGCAGGCGAAGCGGGGCAACTTGTAGGTCGGGGTTCAGGCGCACCCCGTCCGGCGCCGGGTCGATCGGCCCCCGGCCTCGTCCTCAAGCGCCGGACGGGCTCGATCATCGGCCTCCGGCCTCGTCCTCAGGCGCCGGACGGGCTGATTTTCGGTCCCCGCTCATCAGCCGGATCCGGTGATCTCAGCGGCCGCTCAGGCGATTTGCTCGGCGCCGCCGACTTCGAGGGCGAACGCGTCGCCGCAGGACTCGGGCTCGGGCTCGCGCTCGGCGTCCCCGTCGGCTTCGGGCTCGAACTCGGCGCCGCCGGGGCCGAGTTGACCGGCGCCGGGGTCGGGGTCGGAGCGGTGGGCTCCGTCGGCTGCGTCCCCTTGCCGTGCATGTTCTCCGGACCGCCCTCCGGGGGCTCGCCGAGCGCGTCCAGGGCCTCCTGGGCGTACGGGGCGAGCAGCGGCGAGAAGTGCGGGTTGATCCGCAGCGCCTGCTCCAGATGGCGGCGGGCCGCGCCGTACTTGCCGATCTGCCGCTCGATCTCCCCGCGGTGGTACGCGAACAGCGCGCTCATCGGGCCGTCCTTCATCGCCCGCTTCGCGTACCCGAGCGCCTTCTTGCTCTTGCCCGCGCGGTGCAGCGCCCAGCCGAGCGCGTCGCTGACCTCGCGGCCCGGCTGCCGCTTGTACTCCGCCGTGAGGCGCCGTACCGCCGCCTCCGGGTCGCCGTGGTCCGCCTCGAAACGGCCGAGCACCAGCGCGTCGTTGACGCCGACCGCGCTCTCCTCCTCGACCCGCGCCCGCAGTTGCTCGTACTGCGCCTGCGAGGCCGGCTCCATGCCGAGGGACTCGTACAACTCGCCCAGTTCCAGGGCGTATTCGGGGCGCGGCTGCTTCGCGATCGCCGCCTGGTAGCTGACCATCGCCTCCGACGTGCGGCCGAGCGCGCGCTGGGCGCGGCCCTTGCCCGCGAGCGAGGCGTGGTGCTCGGGCTCGGTGCGCAGCGCCGCCTCGAAGTAGCGGAGCGCCTGCTCCGGCTCCCCGCGCTCGAAGAGCAGCTCCCCGAACCGGTGCTGGTACGCGGCCTGTTCGGCCGGGGTCTCGGCGAGCGCCGCCGCGTCGTAGAGGTGCGCGGCCGAGTCCTCGCGCCAGCCGCGGTCCCGGTACACCTGCGCCGTACGGGCCATCACCGCGCTGCCCGACCGCAGTTCCTGCAGCTTCTCCAGGGCCTTGCCGACCGCCTTGTCGTCGCCGAGCCCGGTGTACGCGTCGATCAGCTGTGGGTACAGCGTCCAGCGCTCCGGGGCCTTCGCCGCCGCGGCCTCGCCGTACTTCTTCGCCGCCGCGTAGTCGCGCCGCGCGTTCGCGAGCACCGCCATCCCCGCGAGCGCCTCCACGTTGCCCGCCTCGCCCGAACGGGTCGCCAGGGACCGCTTCAGGGCGTCGTCGGCCTTCGCCAGGTACGTCAGGTCGGCGGTCCTGCGGCCCTGTTCGACGTAGGCCGAGCCGAGCACCGCCCAGGACTCCTCGTCCGCCGGGTGCCGCCGCACATGCGCCTCCCGGTCGCCGATCAGCGCCGCCAGATCGGGCAGCGCGGCCGGCACCCCCGCCCCGTACGCGGCCTGCGCCCGCCCCACCGGACCGAGCGCGGGCGGCGCCGACTCCGCGGCGAGCAGCGGCACGAGCGTCACCACACCGGCCAGGACCACGGAACCCGCGACCGAGGCGAGCAGCACCCGGCGCGCGGAAGGGGCCCGGCGCCGACGCGGCGCGGGGGAGTCCTGAGGCGCCGGGGAGTCCTGAGGCGCCGGGGAGTGCTGAGGCGTGTCCCGGCGCGCATCCTGATCGATCTCCATGGCGGACACTGTGCGTCAGAAAGTGGGCCAATACGACGAACGCAGCGCGGCATGCGCCGGGCGACGCAGACGGGTTCACACCGATGGCCCCCGGTGCCACGCTTGAATCATGAACGATGTCTCCGAGCGCCCCTCAGGTCAGCCCGTCGACCCCGCCCGACTCGTCGAGATGCTGCGCGAGAACCTCCCCGCCGAGGCCGTCCTCACCGACCCGGACGTCATGGCCGCGTACGCCAACGACATGGCCAGCTTCTGCCCCTCGGGCGTTCCCGCCGCCGTGGTCCTGCCGCGCACCGTCGAGCAGGTGCAGCACGTCATGCGCACCGCGACCGCGCTCCGCGTCCCCGTCGTCCCGCAGGGCGCCCGCACCGGCCTGTCCGGCGCCGCCAACGCCTCCGACGGGTGCATCGTGCTCTCCCTGACCCGGATGGACGCCATCCTGGAGATCAACCCGGTCGACCGGATCGCCGTCGTCGAACCGGGCGTCGTCAACGCCGTCCTGTCCCGCGCCGTGAACGAGCACGGCCTCTACTACCCGCCGGATCCCAGCAGTTGGGAGCAGTGCACCATCGGCGGCAACATCGGCACGGCCTCCGGCGGCCTGTGCTGCGTCAAGTACGGCGTCACCGCCGAGTACGTCCTCGGGCTCGACGTCGTCCTCGCCGACGGCCGCCTGCTGCAGACCGGCCGCCGCACCGCCAAGGGCGTCGCCGGGTACGACCTCACCCGCCTCTTCGTCGGCTCCGAGGGCAGCCTCGGCATCGTCGTCCGCGCCGTGCTCGCCCTGAAGCCCGAGCCGCCCCAGCAGCTCGCCCTGGCAGCGGAGTTCGCCTCGACGGAGGCCGCCTGCGCCGCCATCTGCAAGATCATGGAGGGAGGGCACGTGCCCTCCCTGCTGGAGCTGATGGACCGCACGACCATCAGGGCCGTAAACGACCTGGCGCAGATGGGCCTCCCGGAGACCACAGAGGCGCTGCTCCTCGCCGCCTTCGACACCGCCGACCCGGCCGCCGACCTCGCCGCCGTCGGGGAGCTGTGCGCCGCCGCCGGAGCCACCGAGGTCGTGCCCGCCGACACCCACGCCGAGTCCGAACTGCTGCTCCAGGCACGGCGGTTGTCGCTCACCGCGCTCGAAGCTGTCAAGGGCACGACGATGATCGACGACGTGTGCGTGCCCCGCTCCCGCCTCGCCGACATGCTGGAGGGCACCGCCCGTATCGCCGAGAAGTACGACCTGACCATCGGCGTCTGCGCCCACGCCGGCGACGGCAACACGCACCCCACCGTCTGCTTCGACGCCCAGGACCCGGACGAGTCCCGGCGGGCCCGCGAGTCCTTCGACGAGATCATGGCCCTCGGCCTGGAACTCGGCGGCACGATCACCGGCGAGCACGGCGTGGGCGTCCTCAAGAAGGAGTGGCTGGCGCGCGAGATCGGGCCCGTGGGCGTCGAACTGCAGCGCGGCATCAAGCAGACCTTCGACCCGCTGGGCCTGCTCAACCCCGGCAAGCTGTTCTGACGCCCCGCGGGCCCGCTCCCGCACGCACGCGTTCGTTCCGTACCGGCGTACGGCACGTGGCTCACTCACCGTCCTTGGACTCGTCCGAGGGCCACGGGTCGCGCAGCCACAGGTCGTCCGCCGGGGTCGGGGTGAGGAGTTCGGCCAGACCGTCGTCGATGCCGAGGTGGTCGGACTCCGAGCCGGGCGGGACCACGCGCAGGGTGCGCTCCAGCCACGCCGAGACGGCCGCCGCCGGGGCCTCCAGGAGGGCGTCGCCGTCGGGCGAGCTGAGCGCCATCAGGACGACGCTGCGCCCGTCCATCTTCGTCGGCCACACCCGCACGTCCCCGTGTCCGCACGGCCGGAAGACGCCCTCGACGAGCAGCTCGCGCGCGAAGGTCCAGTTCACCGGCTGCTCGGAGCCGATGTGGAAGGTGATGTGCACGGCGTACGGGTCGTCCGTCCGGTACGTCAGCCGCGCCGGAACGGGGATGCTGCGCTCCGGCGACAGGACCAGCTTCAGCTCGAGCTCGCGTTCCACCATGGTGTGCTGCATGTCGTGCCTCTCTTCCGCGTCGGGGGCCCTTTCTCAGGCCCGCACTGGGAGAGAGCGCGCAGGTCGCAGATGCTTACGCGACTTTCCAAAACTTTTTTCCCGAACCTCCGGCGGACCGCTGCCGCCCTCTTCGCGGGGCCCTTCGCGCGTCCCGTCTCGGGGCCCTGCGGCGGGTCCGGCCCCGGGCTCCCTGCCGGGCCAGTTCCGTCAGCGGGTCCCATCCCGGGGGGCGGTGGCGGGGCCCCCGGTCCCGGGCTCCTTCGCGGGGCCGCTCGTGGTCCCCTCTCCGGGGCGTTCGCGGGGCCCTGTGACGGGTTGTTTCCGGCTGCTCCTTCACGAGGCCATCGCGGCCCTCGCGGGTCCTTCGCCGGGCCGTTCGCGGGCCCCGGCACAGGGCGCCGCGGCGGGTCCGCTCTCGGGCTTCTTCCCGGGCTCGCTCCCGGCCCCCTCCGCCGGGCCGTTCCCGGCGCCATTGCCGGCCCTTTCGTGGAGTCGGTGCCGAGCCCTTTGCGGGTCAGTCCCCGGAGTCGTTCGCCGGGCTGATGGTGGGACCCTTCGCCGGGGCGTTCGCTGGGCCCGTTGCCGGGAATCTTCATGTTGCCTGCGCGGGACCTTCGGGCGGACCCGCCCCCCCTCGCCGTGGCTGTTCCCGCGGGGGCGGTGGGGTTTCTCCGGTCGTGCGCGGGCGAGTGTTTCGCGGGGCGCGTTCTCGGCCGTACCGCTCTCGGGTGCTCGGGGGCGTGCGGTTGACGGGGTGCGGGGCGGAGGGTGCGGGGCGGTTGTTCGTCGGTTCTGGTGGGTGGGGTCCACGGGCTGTCGGGCATACGGGCCCGTATCAGGCGTACTCGGGCGGGTGGGGCGTGCCGGGGGAGTGGGTCGGGGGATGTGTGGGCAGGCGGGAGGGGAGGCAGGGCTGTGGCCCTGTGGTGCCCGGAAAGTGGACGGAACGGCAGGAGCCGCCCGGTGGCCCCGGGCGGTCTGATAGATGTGGGTCTTCCACAACACCCTCCAGCAGATACGGGACTACGGACGGACCATGAGCGCCCCTACCCCGGCCCCCGGCGACAGCAGCCCCACGAGTGGGTACTACCCGGACCCCTCCATCCCCGGATACATCCGGTACTGGAACGGCGCCGCCTGGGTGCCCGGCACCAGCCGCCCCGCACCCGCCGAGGGTGAGCCGATGCCCGTGCCGCCCGGCGGCGCCGAGCCCGCGCCGGGTGTCGTCCCCGAGCAGCAGGTCGCCCCGGCCGAGGAGACCGGCCCGATGTTCCTCGACGAGGGACCCGCGGCCGCCCCCGAGGCGAACCCGGCGGCCGAGCGGTCCGGTCAGCCCGAGCCCGCCTCCGCCTGGGGCGCCGACGCCTCCCGGCAGACCGGCTTCGGCGGTGAGCAGGCCCGCGTCTCCTGGGGCGGCGAGCCCGAACCGCAGCAGCAGCCGCAGCAACAGCCGCCGGCCGAGCAGCAGCAGTCCGCCCCTCCCGTGCACCCGGCCGCCCCGGCCCGTACCGACGGCACCGTCGCGATCCGCGCCGTACAGCCGGGCCGCGACCCGCAGCAGCAGCCCGCCTCCGAAGCGGGCCAGGGCCAGGGACAGGGACAGAACCAGGCGCAGGCCCAACAGCCGCCCGCCGACGGCACGATGATGGTCCGCGCCGTTCGCCCGGGACAGAACCCCGGCCAGGCCCCCGGCCAGACCCCCGGCCAGAACCAAGGCACCCCCCAACAGCAGCCCGAACCCGGCACGATGGCGATCCGTGCGCTGCCGGGCCAGCAGAACCCGATCCAGCCCACCCCGCCCGCGACCCCGCAGCAGGGCGCCCCGTCCGGCTACGGCTACCCGCAGGGCGCCCCGCAGCACGGCGCACCCGGTTCCGGTTACGGCTACCCGCAGCCGCAGTCCGGCGGCCCGGTCGGCGCCGGTGCCGGTGGCGGTGCCGCGTCCTGGCCGCAGCAGGTGCAGAACCTGGCGCAGGGCCCGGAGGCGGAGGGCGGTCCGGTCACCCCGTTCAAGCCCGTCGCCGACGACCCGTTCCTCGCGGCCGCCCAGGCCCAGGCCGCAGCCCGGCCCGCGGGCCTCGGCAAGCGGCTCGTGGCCCGTCTGATCGACACGGTCGTCGTCGGCGCGGTCACCGGCGCGGTCGCCGTGCCGCTGCTGACCAGCGCGGTCGAGCACATCGACGGCAAGATCGAGGAAGCCAAGCTGTCCGGCATGGAGCGCACGGTGTGGCTGCTCGACGGCACCACGTCCGTGTACCTCGGCATCGTCCTCGCCGTCCTCCTCGTCTTCGGCGCGCTGTACGAGGCGCTGCCCACCTCGAAGTGGGGCTTCACGCTCGGCAAGAAGCTGATGAAGATCGAGGTCCGGGACATCGAGGAGCACGTGGCCCCGACGTTCTCCGCGGCCCTGCGCCGCTGGCTGGTCTACTGCGTGCCCGGCGTCCTGGCGATCGGCGCGCTCGGCGTGCTCTGGTGCACGTGGGACCGCCCGTGGCGGCAGTGCTGGCACGACAAGGCGGCGAGGACGTTCGTCGCAGGTTAGGTGCGCGCTGAACGGATCCCCCGTTCAGCCCCTCGCCGGATGCGACCGCAGGTGCGCCGCGGTCGACTCGGCCCATGAGCACACCACCGCCGCCCCCAGGCCAGGGCCCGCCGGACGAGGACCCGTTCAGCAAGCCGCAGCAGCCACCCGCGGGCGGCGGCTCCCCGTACGACCAGCCGCCCCCCGGCGGCGGTTCGCCGTACGACCAGCCCCCGCCCCCGCCCGGAGGCGGGGGTTTCGGGCCTCCGCCCCCCGGAGGCGGGCCCTACGGCGGTGACCCGTACGGCGGCGGTTACGGCGGGGCCGACCCGCTCGCCGGGATGCCGCCGCTCGCCGACAGCGGCCGGCGCGTGCTCGCCCGCATCGTGGACATGCTGATCGTCGGCGTCGTGGTCGCCCTGCTCTCCTGGGCGTTCGGCTGGACGCAGGTGGAGGTCGACGCCGACGAGGTCGAGTACGGCACGACCTTCGGCCGCTCGATCCTGTCGGCGGTCCTGTACCTGGCGTACGACACCTGGTTCACGTCCAGGACGGGGCAGACGCCGGGCAAGCAGTTGATGAAGCTGCGGACGGCGAACCTGGACAACGGGTCGACGCCGAGCGTGCAGACCTCGCTCGTGCGGGCGGCCGTGCTGTGGCTGCCGTTCTCGTTCTGCTGCTACTGCATCTGGACCGCGATCTGCGGCGGCTGGAGCTTCTTCGACAAGCCGTACAAGCAGGGCCTGCACGACAAGGCCGCGAAGACGGTGGTGGTCAGCACCGGCTGACGAGGCACCCGGTACGTGCACCGGCGGGCCCGCGACGGAAGGAGTCGCGGGCCCGCCGGCGTGTGCGGCCCCCGTCAGGAGTGCAGCGAGTGCTCCGCCGTACGCGCCTCGGCCCCGGCGCGCACCGGCCGTACGGAGACGGGCTCGGGCCCCGGCTGAACCGACCGGACCGACTGAGCCGGCTGACCCGAACGCCCCGCCGCCGCGCCCCGGGTGGGCACGGCCACCGCGACCAGCAGCCCGAGCGCGAGGGAGGCGACGGCGATGACGGCGACGCCGAGGCCCGAACGCGTCTGGAAGAGCAGCAGCATGGCGAGGGTCGCGAAGACCACGGTGGCGGAACCGTAGGCGAGCTGTGCGGCGGTCGGGCGGGGCATGGCGAACTCCGTCGTCCTCTGGACAGCAGATGCGGGGGTGCGGTGAACGTGTACCGAACGGGCCGAGCACGCGGTCAACTCATGCTATTCCGCTGGATTCCCGAGCGAAGAGGCGTGTAAGCGTGAGCTTGGGCACGGCGGGTGCGGCGCCGAAGCATGAGGGGCGCACGGGCTCACGGCGTCGTCCACGCAGCGAGACGTACGCGCCCCAACGCCCGGCCCGCGTACGACGGTCGGCGTCCGGATAGCACAACTCGGCCACCGCATAGTGCACTTGACCAGTTCAAGTCAAGGTCTGTCTTTTCTCGCGTAACTCCGGTCGAATGTCGTCACTTGTGACGCGGCACTGCGCCCGGATCCCTTTGACCCCCCATCCGCAGGCTCCGCAGGCGCGGTCGCGGGGGAGGACAGTACGAAGTGATCCAGAGGACCAAGTCCGGCAGACGCCGGGCGTTCCGCGCCGCGGCCGTGGCCACGGCGCTCGCCGCCGTCGGCGCCACGGCGTCGGCTTACAGCCTCGCGCAGGCCGACGAGGACACGGGGCGGCAGGCCGCCGGAGTGGAGCGCCACGACCCGGCGCCCGGCGACGGCCACGCGGGCCACGGCGAGCACGACCTGAAGGGCCCGTTCAGCGACACCGAGGCGCAGCAGCGCGAGGACGCCCTGCGCCAGGTGATATCCGGCGAGGCCAAGCCGACCAAGCGCGGCGCGTCGAACGTGGTGAAGCTCGACGACGGCAAGTACGTGGAGCTGGGCCGGGAGAAGACCGACAAGATCTTCACGATCCTGGTCGAGTTCGGCGACAAGGTCGACGACACCACGATGTACGACCCGGACGGCCCGGACGGACCGGAGGCCCCGGTCAAGAAGTACGGCGGCAAGCCGGGCCCGCTGCACAACAAGATCGCCGAGCCGGACCGGGAGAACGACAACTCCACGGCCTGGCAGGCGGATTACAACCGGCAGCACTTCCAGGACCTGTACTTCTCCGAGGACCCGAAGAAGGAGTCCGTGAAGAAGTACTACGAGAAGCAGTCCTCGGGCCGCTACTCGGTCGACGGCGAGGTCTCCGACTGGGTCAAGGTCGAGTACAACGAGGCCCGTTACGGCTCCAACTACTGCGGCGACACCAACTGCGCCAACGTGTGGGACGCGGTGCGCGACGGCGTCAACCAGTGGACCGCCGACCAGAAGGCCGCCGGGAAGACCGACGCCGAGATCAAGGCCCAGCTCGCCGAGTACGACGCGTGGGACCGCTACGACTTCGACGCCGACGGCAACTTCAACGAACCCGACGGCTACATCGACCACTTCCAGATCGTGCACGCCGGCGAGGACGAGTCCGCGGGCGGCGGCGTCGAGGGCGAGAACGCGATCTGGGCGCACCGCTGGTACGCGTACGGCTCCGACGCGGGCAAGACCGGCCCGGCCGAAAACAAGGCGGGCGGCACGCAGATCGGCGACACCGGGATCTGGGTCGGCGACTACACGATGCAGCCGGAGAACGGCGGCCTCGGCGTCTTCGCCCACGAGTACGGCCACGACCTCGGCCTGCCGGACCTGTACGACACCTCCGGCAAGGGCGAGAACTCCACCGCCTACTGGTCGTTGATGTCCTCCGGCTCCTGGCTCGGCCGCGGCGAGGACTCCATCGGCGACCTGCCCGGCGACATGACCGCCTGGGACAAGCTGCAGCTGGGCTGGCTGGACTACGACACGGCGAAGGCCGGCACGAAGTCCACGCACAAGCTGGGCTACGCCGAGTACAACACCGCGAACAAGCAGGCCCTCGTCGTCGAACTGCCCGAGAAGCCCGTCACGACCACCATCACCAAGCCGGCCGACGGCACGAAGCAGTGGTGGAGCGGCCAGGGCGACGACCTCAAGAACACCCTGACCCGCACGGTCGACCTCACCGGCAAGTCCAAGGCCACGCTCGACCTTTCGGGCTGGTGGGACATCGAGGCGAACTACGACTACGCCTACGCCGAGGTCTCCACGGACGGCGGCGCGAGCTACACCCCGCTCGACGGCACCGCCGACGGCACGCCGATCCCGCGCGACGGCGGCGACAAGCCGGCCCTGCACGGCAGTTCGGGCGCGTGGAAGAAGCTGAGCTACCCGCTCGACGCGTACGCGGGCAAGAAGATCGAGCTGCGCTTCCGCTACCAGACCGACGGCGGCACCTCCCTCAAGGGCTTTGCCGCGGACGGCATTTCGGTGACGGCGGACGGCGCGCAGCTCTTCGCGGACGACGCCGAGACCGACGACAACGGCTGGACGAAGAAGGGCTTCGACCGCATCGGCGAGTCCTTCACCAAGGACTACCCGCAGTACTACCTCGCGGAGAACCGCCAGTACGTGTCGTACGACAAGACCCTCAAGTCCGGCCCGTACAACTTCGGTTGGGCCAAGACGCGGGAGAACTGGGTCGAGCACTTCCCGTACCAGAACGGGCTGATGCTCTGGCAGTGGGACACCTCGCAGGCGGACAACAACACGGGCGTGCACCCCGGCAAGGGCCTGGTCCTGCCGATCGACGCGCACCCGAAGGCGGAGAAGTGGGCCGACGGCTCGCTGATGCGCAACCGGATCCAGTCCTTCGACTCGACCTTCAGCCGGTACGGCACGGACGCGGTCACGCTGCACAAGGACGGCGTCGCGAAGAAGATCCCCGGGCGGGACGGAGTGAGCGTCTTCGACGACGGCCACTGGGTGTCGTACTACGACCCGTCGAACCCCACGGCGAGCGTGAAGGTAACTGACACCAACACCAAGATCGCGATCGTGAACGAGCCGAAGAGCGGCGAGACAATTACGGTCGAAGTGGGCCCCCAGCAGGACTGAGCGAAGTTTTCGCAGGTCAGAGACGTATCGGCCGCGGCCCCTAGCGGGGTCGCGGCCGATCGTGTTTAGGTGCGTCCAGCGAGTTCCTTATTGACGCAACGACTGAGCAACGTCTCACGGGGGTGTGATGTCGCATGGCTGGAGGAGGCTTCAGCAAGCTGCCGGGAGGCAGCGTCGTAGTGGCCCTGACCCTGCCGAGCCCGCTGGGCGAGCAGGAGAACGTCCGGGTCCTCGTGCATGCCGCGAACCGGGCGCGGGCCCTGACCAGGCTCCGCAACCTGGGCCTGCGCGCGGTCTACCTGCGGGGCAACACGCACCCGCCGACACCGGACGAGGTCACGGCCGTCCTGCACCATCCGGACGGCCTGCTGTGGCGCACGGCGCCGGACGGCGCGGACGAGCTGTGGCACCCGATCAGGGCGCTGCTGAGACCGGGCCGGTCGAGCCCCACCGGAGTCCGCTGAGCCGGTGACGAGCCTGACCGGGCCCGCCCCCGGTCAGGCCACGACCGGCTTGCCCGCCAGCTCCACGCCCGCCCCGCGCAGCTCGTCGAGCGCCCGCTGGGTCGACTCCTGCGCGACCCCGGCCGTCAGGTCGAGCAGCACCTTCGTCCGGAACCCCTCGCGGGCCGCGTCGAGCGCCGTGGCCCGTACGCAGTGGTCCGTGGCGATGCCGACCACGTCGACCTCGGTCACCTCGCGCGCCCGCAGCCACCGCGCCAGCGGCGTGCCGTTCTCGTCGGTCCCCTCGAATCCGCTGTACGCGGCCGTGTACGCGCCCTTGTCGAAGACCGCGTCGACGGCGCCCGAGGCGACGGCCGGGGCGAAGTTCGGGTGGAAGCCGACGCCCTCGGTGCCGGCCACGCAGTGCGCGGGCCAGCTGTGGGCGTAGTCCGGGTGGTCGGAGAAGTGGTCGCCGGGGGCGATGTGGTGGTCGCGGGTGGCGACCACGTGCTGGTAGCCCGCACCGGCCGCCTGGCCGATGAGATCCGTGACCGCCGCGGCGACGTCCGCACCGCCGGCGACCGCGAGGCTGCCTCCCTCGCAGAAGTCGTTCTGCACATCCACGACAATCAGTGCGCGGCGCATGATGGTGTCCTTCGGCTGGATTCTTCGGATGCTTCGAGGGGACGGCCCTTGCATTCCCCCTCCCCGGGGGTTCATGCCGCCGCCCCCTCGGACGAGGTCCCTACGCCTGCCCGCCCGCGATGTGCTCGGTCGGGATGACGGCCTCGCCGCGGGACAGCTGGGTCGCCGACAGCGGCAGCAGGTCGCGGGCCGCCTTGTGCCGGGCCCGGACCGCGTCCAGCGGCTCGCGGGCGACCACCTCGCCGCCCTTGACCAGCTCGACGAGCAGCTGCCGGTCGGCGAGGTCGGCCGGGACCTCGCCCGTGCCGACGACCTCCGCCTCGGCGACGCCGTCCGCGTCCAGGCGGCGCGCGGCCCACTTGCGGCCGCCGCGCGAGGACTTGGCGCCCATCGACTTCTTCGCGACCGGTTCGAGCGGCGCGCCCGGGTCGGCGGACTTGGCCCGCGCCACCAGCTTGTAGACCATCGAGCAGGTCGGGTGCCCGGACCCGGTGACCAGCTGCGTGCCCACGCCGTAAGCGTCCACGGGCGCCGCCGCGAGCGAGGCGATGGCGTACTCGTCCAGGTCGGAGGTCACCACGATCTTGGTGTCCGTGGCGCCCAGCTCGTCCAGCTGCTGCCGGACCCGGTGCGCCACGAGCAGCAGGTCCCCGGAGTCGATCCGGACGGCGCCGAGCTCGGGCCCGGCCACCTCGACGGCGAGCCGCACGGCCTCGGCCACGTCGTACGTGTCGACCAGCAGGGTCGTGCCCCGGCCGAGGGTGTCCACCTGGGCGGTGAACGCGTCCCGCTCGCTGTCGTGGAGCAGCGTGAAGGCGTGCGCGGAGGTGCCGACCGTGGGGATGTCGTACCGGAACCCGGCCGCGAGGTCGGAGGTGGCCTCGAAGCCGCCGACGTACGCGGCCCGGGACGCGGCGACCGCGGCCAGCTCGTGGGTGCGGCGCGCGCCCATCTCGATCAGCGCCCGCCCGCCCGCGGCGGCCGACATCCGGGAGGCCGCGGCGGCGATGGCGGAGTCGTGGTTGAGGATCGAGAGGATCACCGTCTCCAGGAGCACGCACTCCGCGAAGGTTCCCTCGACCCGCAGGATCGGCGAGCCCGGGAAGTAGACCTCGCCCTCCGGGTAGCCCCAGACGTCGCCCTGGAAGCGGTAGTTCGCGAGCCACTGGAGGGTCGGCTCGTCCACGACCTTCCGCTCGCGCAGGAAGCGGAGCACGCCCTCGTCGAAGCGGAAGTTCTCCACCGCGTCCAGGACCCGCCCGGTGCCCGCGACCACGCCGTACCGGCGGCCCTCGGGGAGCCGGCGTGTGAACACCTCGAAGACCGAGCGGCGCTCGGCCGTGCCCGCCCTGAGGGCGGCCTGCAGCATCGTCAGCTCGTAGTGGTCCGTGAAGAGCGCCGTCGACGGCACGTCCACGGGCAGCCTGAGGTCCGCAGAGTTGAAGGCGTTCATGGCCCCACCATTCGTAGCCCCACTGTTCATGCTCCGGGATGCTACCCCTATTTCGTCACTCTGACGATTTCTGGGCTCCGAATGTGACGGAACCCTTCCGGAACGCTTCCCGGCCGGGCCGTTTGTGCGGGGGAGGGGGCCAGGTGGCAGCATGGGGCAGGTGAGTGTGGCTCCTGATGTGTCTCCCGTAGAGGTCCAGCGCCCCCAGTCGGCGGAGGAGGTCTCCGCCGTCGCCGAGCCCGACGTCCCCTGGGTCACGATCGTCCACAACGACCCCGTCAACCTCATGAGCTACGTGACGTATGTCTTCCAGACGTACTTCGGCTACTCGAAGGACAAGGCGCACAAACTGATGCTCGACGTCCACCACAAGGGCCGTGCCGTGGTGTCCAGCGGCACTCGCGAGGAGATGGAGCGCGACGTCCAGGCCATGCACGGCTATGGACTGTGGGCGACCATGAGCCAGGACCGCACCTGATGGCCGGCCGGTTCGAACCCGTGCCGGGCGGCGGGGCCGCCGTCGCGCTCGACGAGGTCGAGATCTCCATCCTGCGCTCGCTCGCCGTCCAGCTCCTCGAACTGATCGGCCCCGGCCCGGGCGGCGCCGACGGCGAGGAGGACCCGCTCGCCGACCTCTTCGCCGAGGGCCCCAGCGAGCCGCCGACCGACCCGGTCCTGCAGCGCCTCTTCCCCGACGCGTACGGCGACCCGGAGTCCGTGCCGGACGATCAACTCAAGGCGTACTCCGCCGAGTTCAGGCGGTTCACGGAGAACGACCTGCGTGCGGGCAAGCGCGAGAACGCCCTCGCGATGGTGCGCTCCCTGGACACGCTCACCGTCGGCGGCGAGCAGGACGCGGTCCTCAAGCTGTCGGCGGACGAGTCCCGGCAGTGGCTCGGCGCCCTCAACGACCTGCGGCTCGCGCTCGCCGCCCGCCTCGACGTGATCGCCGAGGAGGACACGGACCTGCTGTACCGACTTCCGGACAGCGATCCGCGCAAGCCGATGGTGATGGCGTACCTCTGGCTCGGCGGGCTGCAGGAGACCCTCGTCGAGACCTTGATGGCCTGAGCGTCCGACCGTCGAGTTGGCGCGATCACGACGGTCTGTCGTGTGAGGCCTTCCCACAGTGAACTCCGTGCCGAATGCACGGAGTTGGGTGCCTGATGCACCGAAATGCTGCCTGAGCTGCCCCTGACGCGACGGAATGACCGGATTGGTCGGAGTCGCCCGGGGTGATGACCCGCTCACCGGACGCGATGTCCGGATAACGATCGCGTCACGCCCGGAACTGTTCCTTACTGGTGGGGGCATTCCCCCGTTTTGGGTGTGACCTGCGTCACGCAAAGTTTCGGCCATGCCGTGGTAGGAATTCGCAACTCCACTTCCGGCACCACCCCTCGCCGACCTGGAGAGCTGGCGCACTGCCAGTAGCGCATCACGCATGTAACGCGTACGCCGCATGCCTCCGAGCATGCGTGCGGCGTGAGCACGACCACGGCACAAGCCTGTTTCGGTCCGGACCAGGACGCCGCAAGTCGCCGATCGGACAACGGCGTTCGCTCAAGCCCGCACATCTGCCCTGCTGCCCCATCTGTCGCGCAGCAGCCCCGCGCCATCGAGGTATTGCATGTCACTCGATTCCATAACCGGCTCCGTCGACAAGGCTGTCAGCGGATTCTTCGAGCCCGTAGCCGCCTGGCTGGGTGAGGTCGTCTTCTACTCGGTGCCTGTAGCGGGCACCGAACTGCCGCTCATCGTGGCCTGGTTGGTCGTCGCAGGCCTGGTCTTCACCACCTGGTTCGGTTTCGTACAGGTACGCAAGTTCAAACTCGCCGTCGACGTGGTGCGGGGGAAGTACGACGAGGCGGGATCCGCCGGCGAGGTCAACCACTTCCAGGCCCTGACGGCGGCCGTCTCCGGCACCGTCGGCCTCGGCAACATCGCGGGTGTCGCCGTCGCCGTCAGCATCGGCGGCGCGGGCGCCACGTTCTGGATGATCCTCTGCGGCCTGCTCGGCATGGCCACCAAGTTCGTCGAGGTCACCCTCGGCGTGAAGTACCGCGAGGTGCACGCCGACGGCACCGTCTCCGGCGGCCCCATGCACTACCTGCCCAAGGGCCTCGCCGAGCGGTTCGGCAACGGGGGCAAGGTCCTCGGCAAGGTGCTCGCGGTGCTTGCCTCCGCCGGAATCCTGTTCTTCGGCCTCTTCGGCGGCAACCTCTTCCAGGTCAACCAGGGCTACGCCCAGCTGGTCTCCGTGACCGGCGGCGAGAACGGAGCCCTGGGCTCCTCGGCCGGTGCGCTCTTCTTCGGCCTGCTGGTCGCCGCCCTCGTCGGCATCGTGCTGCTCGGCGGCATCCGCTCCATCGCCGCGGTCACCAGCCGCCTGGTCCCGGCGATGGCGCTGCTCTACATCGCGGCCTGCCTGGTCGTGATCCTCGTCAACGTCTCCGCCGTCCCCGACGCCCTCGCCGAGATCATCGACGGCGCGTTCAACCCGGAGGGTGTCGCCGGCGGCGTCATCGGCGCCCTGATCGTCGGCTTCAAGCGGGCCGCGTTCTCCAACGAGGCCGGCCTCGGCTCCGCGCCGATCGCGCACTCCGCGGTGAAGACCAAGCACCCGGCGAGCGAGGGCCTGGTGGCGCTCCTGGAGCCGTTCATCGACACGGTGGTCGTCTGCACCATGACCGCCCTGACCATCGTCATCGCCAGCCCCGACAGCTGGAAGGTCGGCAACGAGGAGGCCGAGGGTGTCACCATCACCTCCGACGCCTTCGCCACCGTGCTGCCCTGGTTCCCGTACGTCCTGACCCTCGCGGTGCTGCTCTTCGCCATCTCGACCGTGCTGACCTGGGGCTACTACGGCCTCAAGGCGTGGACGTCCCTCTTCGGCCGCAGCCGCGGCAGCGAGCTCACGTACAAGGTGCTGTACACCCTGTTCACGGCGGCGGGCGCGCTGCTCACGCTGCAGACGCTGATCGACATGGCCGACGCGGTGCTGTTCCTGCTGGCCGTCTTCAACATCATCGGCCTGTACCTGCTCGCCCCGGTGGTGAAGCGGGAGCTCAACTCCTTCCTCGCCTTCGTCAAGCGCCGCCAGAACGGCGAGGAGGAGCCGGACTCCGAGGCGGCCGAGGCCGAGCGCGAGCCGCTCGGGGTCTGACCTCCATCCGTCGCTGCACACGGGCCCGTACCCGCCGCTCCCGGTGGGTACGGGCCCGTTCCCTTGCCTTCATGCCGCGTCCGCTCAACGGACACTCAAATCCGTATAACGATCGAGTCACCGGCGTGACCTGAATTGCTCGCTCTGTGGGCGAATTGCCCCCCAATTCCCGTGATGTGCGCCACATTTCGGGTGGTCGATCATTGTCACGCCCGTGATAAATCTTCACGACCACTTTCGCGGGACGCCACCCATGTCCTCGCGAAGGCGCCCCGTCGGCCGAACGCCGATAGGCAGAGCTCCATCCACATCCGGGGGGATCGGGACCCGATCCGGGCCAGTACGACGTACGGCACGGATCGTCATGGAGAAAGGCGCACCAACATGACCTCAGTGCAGGTCGAGAAGCAGTACGACCCTGAGGCCGTGCAAGGCGGCGAGTCGCCCGAGGGCGGCGAGGGATACCAGCGCGGGCTCGGAGCCCGGCAGATCCAGATGATCGCGATCGGCGGTGCCATCGGCACCGGCCTGTTCCTCGGCGCGGGCAAGGGCATCCACAAGGCGGGCCCGAGCCTGATCCTGGCGTACGCACTCGCGGGCCTGGTCATCTTCTTCATCATGCGGGCGCTCGGCGAGCTCCTCATGTACCGCCCGGTCTCGGGATCCTTCTCGGAGTACGCCCGTGAGTTCATCGGTCCGTTCGCCGGTTTCGTGACCGGCTGGACGTACTGGCTTTTCTGGGTCATCACCGGCATGACCGAGGTCACCGCCGCCGCCCAGTACATGCAGTTCTGGACGAAGAACGCGGACGGCTGGCTCAATCAGCCGCAATGGGTCTTCGCCCTCATATTCACCGTGATCCTCTTCGGCGCGAACCTGATCTCCGTGAAGCTCTTCGGTGAGCTGGAGTTCTGGTTCTCGATGGTCAAGGTCACCGCGATCGTCGGCATGATCCTGATCTGCGCCGGCATCCTCACCGTCGGCTTCTCGGACGCCGGCGACACCGCCTCCGTCACCATGCTGTGGGACCAGGGCGGCTTCTTCCCGAACGGCATCGGCTCCACCCTCATGACCCTGCAGATGGTCATGTTCGCCTTCCTCGCCGTCGAGCTGGTCGGCGTCACCGCGGGCGAGTCCAAGGACCCGAAGACCGTGCTGCCGAAGGCCATCAACACCGTGCCGTGGCGCATCGCCGTCTTCTACATCGGCGCGCTCATCATGATCCTCTCGGTCGTGCCGTGGACCCACTTCCAGCCCGGCGTCAGCCCGTTCGTCGCCGCCTTCGAGAAGATGGGCCTCGGCATCGGCGCCGCGATCGTGAACTTCGTGGTCCTCACCGCCGCGCTCTCCTCCTGCAACTCCGGCATGTACTCCACCGGCCGCATGCTGCGCGACCTCGCGCTCAACGGCCAGGGCCCGAAGGTCTTCACCAAGCTGACCAAGAAGGGCCTGCCGCTCATCGGCACCAGCGTCTCCGCCGGCCTGATGCTGTTCGGCGTCGTGCTCAACTACATGGACCCGGGCAAGGCGTTCGAGCTCGTCGTCTCCTTCGCCACCATCTCCGGCATGTGGGCCTGGATCATGATCCTGATCAGCCAGATCCGCTACCGCCGCAAGGCCGACCGCGGCGAACTCCCGCAGTCCAGCTTCAAGGCTCCCGGCGCCCCGTACACGAGCGTCTTCGCCCTCGCCTTCATCGGCCTGGTGATCGTGCTCATGGGCATCGACAAGGACGCCCGGATCTCGCTCTACGCGGCCCCGGTCTGGGGTCTGGTCCTGGGCATCGGCTACCTCGCCATCCAGCGCCGCAAGGCCGCGGCGAAGCCCGCAGCCGAGGACGCCAAGGCCTGACCCGGCCGGACGGCCCCGCGGCCGTCTCAGCCCTCGTCTCACCAGATGGGCCGTGGATCTCGGATCCACGGCCCATCTGCCTATCCTCATCCGCATGCTGACCATCACCCAGGCCCTGTACGACCAGATCGTCGCCCACGCGCGCGAGGACCACCCCGACGAGGCGTGCGGCGTGGTCGCCGGCCCGGTCGGCGAGGGCCGGCCCGAGCGCTTCATCCCGATGCTCAACGCCGCCCGCTCGCCCACGTTCTACGAGTTCGACTCGGGCGACCTGCTGAAGCTCTACCGCGAGATGGACGACCGGGACGAGGAGCCCGTGGTCATCTACCACTCGCACACGGCCACCGAGGCCTACCCCTCCCGCACCGACATCTCGTACGCGAACGAGCCCGGCGCCCACTACGTCCTGGTCTCCACCGCCGACGCGGACGGGCTCGGCGACTTCCAGTTCCGCTCGTACCGGATCGTGGACGGCGAGGTCAGCGAGGAGGAGGTCAAGGTCGTCGAGGCGTACTGAGCTGCGGGTGTCCAGCCCCCGGACGGGAATCGTCCAGTATCTGAGATCACATTCCAGAACCCGGACCGGGAATCGATACGATGACCGCATGGTTCCCCACGACGTGAGTGACAAGACGCCGGGCATGCTGCTCGTGGCGCGCCTTCACGTCGACCTGTGCAGGATCGACAGCGCCATCTGTCCACGCTGACCCCTGCCGCCGCACGGCCGCGGGCCGCGGCGCTCTTCCAGCGCACCACGCACCATCACGCTCTTGCGCGTACTGCCGCGCGCCCACCGACCTGACTTCCTTCGACAGGAGCCCACAGCCATGGCCATCGAGGTCCGCATCCCCACCATCCTCCGCCAGTACACCGACGGCGCGAAGGCCGTCGAGGGCAGCGGCGACACCCTCGCCGAGCTCTTCACCGACCTCGAGTCCCGCCACTCGGGCATCCAGGACCGCCTGGTGGACGGCGGCGAGCTGCGCCGCTTCGTCAACGTCTACCTGAACGACGAGGACGTCCGCTTCCTCGACGGCATCAACACCAAGCTCGGCGACGGCGACAGCATCACGATCCTCCCCGCGGTCGCGGGCGGAATGGTCTGATATGCGGTACGACTCGCCGCTGGCGGCCGTCGGCAACACCCCGCTCGTACGGCTGCCGAGGCTCTCGCCCTCCGACGACGTCCGCATCTGGGCGAAGCTCGAGGACCGCAACCCGACCGGCTCGGTCAAGGACCGCCCCGCGCTCCACATGATCGAACAGGCCGAGAAGGACGGCCGGTTGACGCCCGGCTGCACGATCCTGGAGCCGACCAGCGGCAACACCGGCATCTCGCTCGCGATGGCGGCCAAGCTCAAGGGCTACCGCATCGTCTGCGTCATGCCCGAGAACACCTCGTCCGAGCGCCGCGAACTGCTCGCCATGTGGGGCGCGGAGATCATCTCCAGCCCGGCCGCGGGCGGTTCCAACACCGCGGTCCGCGTCGCCAAGGAGCTCTCCGCCGAGCACCCGGACTGGGTGATGCTCTACCAGTACGGCAACCCGGACAACGCGGGCGCCCACTACGCCACGACGGGCCCCGAGATCCTCGCCGACCTGCCGTCGATCACGCACTTCGTGGCGGGCCTCGGCACCACCGGCACCCTCATGGGCGTCGGCCGCTACCTCCGCGAGCACAAGCCGGACGTCAAGATCGTCGCCGCCGAGCCGCGCTACGACGACCTGGTCTACGGCCTGCGCAACCTCGATGAGGGCTTCGTCCCCGAGCTGTACGACGAGTCGGTGCTCACCACCCGGTTCTCCGTCGGCTCGCAGGACGCGGTGACCCGTACCCGTGAACTCCTGCAGCAGGAGGGCATCTTCGCGGGCGTCTCGACCGGCGCGGCCCTGCACGCGGCGATCGGCGTGGCCCGCAAGGCGCAGAAGGCGGGGGAGCCGGCGGACGTCGTCTTCGTCGTCGCGGACGGCGGCTGGAAGTACCTGTCGACCGGCATCTACACGGCGCCGTCCACCGAGGCGGCGGTCGAGGCCCTGCACGGCCAGCTCTGGGCCTGACGCACACCTGACGCACACCCCGGGCGCCGGGCGGGCCTCGGCCCGTCCGGCCCTCACTCCGCCAGGTACCCCACCTGGTCCCACAGCGCCGGGTCCACGATCCCGACCCGGCGCCTGAAGTCCCACAGCGGCACTTCCCGCAGCTCGTCCGTCTCCAGGAAGCTCGGCCGCCCGTGCGCGTCGCCGACGGAGCCGGGCGGCAGCGGGATCACTCCGGCCCGCTCGTCGTGGTACTTGCTGGTGATCTTCGCGACCACCGCCTGCTTCCCGTGCACCGAGAGCACCAGACAGGGCCGGTCCTTCCCACCGGGCCCGTCCTCGTACGGCACCATCGCCCACCAGATCTCCCGCGGCTGCGGCCGGCGCTTCGGCAGCGCGCGCGGACCGGCCGGCGGGCGCGTACGGCCACCGGGGCGGGTACGCGAACGGCCCCAGCCGTCGGCGACCGCGGCGACCAGGGCGACGGCCACGACGGCGGCGAGCGCGAGCCACCACGACGTGTCCATGCCCCGACCGTACCGGCGCCCCCCACCCCACGCGACGCCGCCCCCGCACCACCCCGCCCACGCCGCCCGATCCGGTGACAACGGTGGTGAGTTGCCCCACAACAGCCCGGCAGGGAGGAGTGAGGCGGGCTTTTGCGCCTTACGCTCGACGGACCGCACAACCCCCGTCACTTCCTGCGCGCACGGAGGTTCCCGCTCCATGAAGCTCACCGTCGTCGGCTGCTCGGGCTCGTTTCCGTCCGCGGACTCGCCCTGCTCGAGCTACCTCGTCGAGGCCGACGGCTTCCGGCTGCTCCTCGACATGGGCAATGGCGCCCTGGGCGAGCTGCAGCGCCACTGCGGTCTCTACGACCTCGACGCGATCTTCCTCAGCCATCTGCACGCCGATCACTGCATCGACATGTGCGGCTACTTCGTCGCCCGGTACTACCGGCACGAGGGCGGCCGCTGCGGCACGATCCCGGTGTACGGCCCGGAGGGCACGGAACAGCGCCTGACCACGGCGTACGCGGACACCCCCTCGGCCTCGTCGATGAGCGAGGTGTTCGACTTCCACACGCTGAAGTCGGGGGCGTTCGAGATCGGCCCGTTCTCCGTCCGCACGGAGCGGGTCGCGCACCCGGTGGAGGCGTACGCGATCCGCGTCGAGCACGGCGGCAAGTCGCTCACGTACTCCGGCGACACCGGAGTCTGCGAGGGCCTGGACGAACTCGCCGCCGGCGTCGACCTGTTCCTCTGCGAGGCCTCCTTCACGCACGGCAAGGAGGACATCCCGGACCTGCACCTCAACGGCCGCGAAGCCGGCGAGACCGCCCGCCGCGCCGGCGCCGGCCGCCTCGTCCTCACCCACATCCCGCCGTGGACGGACCCGACCATCAACCTGACGGACGCCCGCACGGTGTACGAGGGCCCGGTCGAACTCGCGCGTGCGGGGGCGGTGTACGAGGTCTAGCGGAGCGCGGGGTACGCCGAGGGCCCGGCCGTTCGACGTGAACGGCCGGGCCCTCGGTGCGTGAGCAGCAGGTACGCGGTGCCTACTTGCCCTCCGCCTTCTGCAGCTCCGCCAGCTCCTCGTCGGACTCGCGGCCCGGCGTCGGGAGGTTGAACTTCGTGATCGCGAAGCGGAAGACGAAGTAGTAGACGACGGCGAAGCAGAGGCCGACGAGGGCGAGGCCCCACGGGTTGGACGCGATGCCCAGGTTGAGCACGAAGTCCACCGCGCCGGCCGAGAAGCCGAAGCCGTCCTTCATGCCGAGCGCCCAGGTCAGCGCCATCGAGACACCGGTGAGCACCGCGTGGATCGCGTACAGGACCGGCGCGATGAACATGAACGTGAACTCGATCGGCTCTGTGACACCCGTGACGAACGCGGTCAGCGCGAGCGAGAACATCATGCCGCCGACGACCTTGCGGCGCTCCGGGCGGGCGCAGTGGACGATCGCGAGGCACGCGGCCGGGAGCGCGAACATCATGATCGGGAAGAAGCCGGTCATGAACTGGCCGGCGCTCGGGTCACCGGCGAGGAATCGGGCGATGTCGCCGTTGACCGTGCCGCCCGCACCCTCGTACGAACCGGCCTGGAACCACGGGAAGGAGTTGAGCAGGTGGTGCATGCCGACCGGGATCAGCGCGCGGTTGGCCACACCGAAGATGCCGGCGCCGACCGCGCCCGAACCGACCAGCCACTCACCGAAGTTGTGCAGGGCCGTGCCGAGGACCGGCCAGATGAAGCCCATGACGATGCCGATGAGCAGACCCGCGAAGGCCGACAGGATCGGGACGAGGCGGCGGCCGCCGAAGAAGCCCGCCCAGTCGGGCAGCTTGGTCCGGTAGAACTTCTGGTAGAGCAGCGCCACCACGATGCCCATGACGACACCGCCGAGCACCTTCGCGTCCACGGGCGCCTCGACGAGCGCGACCTTGCCGTCGACGACCTGCTCCACCTTCGGCAGGTTCGGGTCGGTGAAGGTGGCGAGCACCTTCTGGAAGACCAGGTACCCCGTGACCGCCGCGAGCGCGGTGGAGCCGTCCGACTTCTTGGCGAAGCCGATGGCGATGCCCACGGCGAACAGCAGCGCCATGTTGTCGAGCAGCGCACCGCCGCCCGCCGCCATGTAGCCGGCGATCTTGTTGATGAAGTCCGGCAGGGACTCCTTGCCGAGCATGTCGTCCGCGCCGAGGCGGACGAGCAGCGCACCGGCCGGCAGGACCGCGACCGGGAGCATGAGGCTGCGGCCGATGCGCTGGAGCACGGCCATCAGGCCGGCGCCCTTCTTCTTGTCGGCCGCGGGTGCGGCAGCCGTGGTCACAACTTCCTCCAGTGGGCATGGCGCCGCCAGGGGACATGTGGGGACGGCGGCGTCGCTCAGGGGACGCGGCCACAGGCCGCGTGGTCTACACCAATTAGAGGTGTAGACCTGTTGTAACACGGTGAGCGCGGGATAAGGAACCCGTTCCCGGCCGCGCTCCGATAACGAACGGGCATACATGACGAAGGGCCCGAATCGCCATGAGCGATCCGGGCCCTCGGACTCCTGCGGCGGGTGCTACTTCAGGTTCTCCCGCTCCATCTCCGCGATCTCCTCGTCCGACTCCCGGCCCGGCGTCTTCAGGTCGAACTTCGTGATGACGACACGGAAGAGGACGTAGTAGACGACGGCGAAACAGAGGCCCACGGGGATGATCAGGGCCGGTTTCGTGGCGAGGTTCCAGTTCAGTACGTAGTCGAAGAGGCCGGCCGAGAACGTGAAGCCCTCGCGGATGCCGAGTGCCCAGGTGACCGCCATCGAGACGCCGGTGAGCAGCGCGTGGATCGCGTACAGCGCGGGCGCGAGGTAGACGAAGGAGAACTCGATGGGCTCGGTCACGCCCGTCACGAACGACGTCAGGGCGAGCGACATCATCATGCCGAGCGTGGCCTTGCGGCGCTCCGGGCGGGCGCAGTGGGCCATGGCCAGGCAGGCCGCGGGGAGGGCGAACATCATGATCGGGTAGAAGCCGGTGGTGAACATGCCGGCGTCGGGGTCGCCCGCCAGGAACCGGAACACGTCGCCGTGCACCTCTTCGCCGCCCTCGGGGGTGTAGCTGCCGAACTGGTACCAGGCGAAGGTGTTGAGCAGCATGTGCATGCCGAACGGGATCAGCGCCCGGTTGATCACGCCGAAGATGCCCGAGCCCCACGCGCCCCAGCTGGAGAGCGTCTCCGCGAAGGAGTTGAAGGCGTCGCCGATCGGCTGCCAGCCGTACCCGAAGATCACCGCGAGCAGCACGCTGATGAACGACATCAGGACCGGGATGAACCGCCGCCCGCTGAAGAAGCCCAGCCAGTCGGGGAGCCGGGTGCGGTGGTACTTCTCCCAGACCTTCGCCGTGATCAGGCCGACCACGACACCGCCGAGCACCCCGGGGTTCACGGCCTTGCCGGTGACGTCGTCCTCGAAGGCCTTGAGCAGCACGTTGTTGAAGACCATGTACGCGACCACCGCGGCGAACGCCGTCGAGCCGTCCGCCTTCTTCGCGAAGCCGATCGCGACGCCGACGCAGAACAGCAGCGCCATGTTGTCGAGGATGCCGCCGCCCGCGCCCGCGAAGATCGCCGCGAGCTTGTTCCAGCCGAGGCCGTCCTTGCCGAAGACGTCGTCCTGGCCGAGCCGGAGCAGCACGCCGGCCGCGGGGAGTGCGGCGACGGGGAGTTGGAGGCTGCGGCCCAGTTTCTGCAGTCCGCCGAGAACGATCTGCTTCCAGGTCTTGCCGGGCTTGGCCCTGGCCGCGGAGCTTTCCGAACTCATGGAGTCCCTCCCGGAACAAGCCGCGTTTGGCGGTCGTTGGAAACTGGTGTAGACCAGTGCGGGCACCTGAAGCTCTGCCGTACGTTCCGACCGGCGCCGATGATCGTCATCATTCGGCACCCAATGGGCCATCGCTCGCGAAGGTGCGCCAAACGTGGGTTACGGTGCAAACCGGACCATGGTGGGCCGAACAAGCCCGTGACAGCAGGGAGAAGGACATGGCCACGAAGGCTGAGAAGATCGTCGCCGGGCTGGGCGGCATCGACAACATCGAGGAGGTCGAGGGCTGCATCACCCGCCTCCGCACCGAGGTCAACGACCCCGAGCTCGTCGACGAGGCCGCGCTCAAGGCCGCCGGCGCCCACGGCGTCGTGAAGATGGGCACCGCGATCCAGGTCGTCATCGGCACCGACGCCGACCCCATCGCAGCCGACATCGAGGACATGATGTGAGCTGACCCCGGCTCACCATCCGAAGGCCCCGCACCCCCGACGACCGGGCGGTACGGGGCCTTCGCCGTGCGGGATAGGCTCGGCCCCATGTCTCGCTTCGACGGCCGCACGCCGAACCAGCTCCGCCCCGTCACGATCGAACGCGGCTGGAGCAAGCACGCCGAAGGCTCCGTCCTCGTCTCCTTCGGCGACACCAAGGTCTTCTGCACCGCCTCCGTCACCGAAGGTGTCCCGCGCTGGCGCAAGGGCACCGGCGAGGGCTGGGTCACCGCCGAGTACTCGATGCTGCCCCGCGCCACCAACACCCGCGGCGACCGCGAGTCCGTCCGCGGCAAGATCGGCGGCCGTACGCACGAGATCTCCCGCCTCATCGGCCGCTCCCTGCGCGCCGTCATCGACTACAAGGCGCTCGGCGAGAACACGATCGTCCTCGACTGCGACGTCCTCCAGGCCGACGGCGGCACCCGCACCGCCGCCATCACCGGCGCCTATGTCGCCCTCGCCGACGCCGTCGCCTGGGCGCAGGGCAAGAAGCTCGTCAAGCCCAAGGCCACCCCGCTGACCGGCACCGTCGCCGCCGTCAGCGTCGGCATCGTCGACGGCGTCCCGCTCCTCGACCTCGCGTACGAGGAGGACGTCAAGGCCGACACCGACATGAACGTCGTCTGCACCGGCGACGGCCGCTTCGTCGAGGTCCAGGGCACCGCCGAGGCCGAGCCCTTCGCCCGCGACGAGCTGAACGCGCTGCTCGACCTCGCGGTGGCCGGCTGTGACGAGCTCGCCGCGCTCCAGCGCCAGGCCCTGGAGGCGACGATCACACCCGGCTCGGCAACCAACTGAGCTTGGTCACGCGTTCTTAGGGGTACGACATCAGCTCGGGCGTGCGGCAGTCCGCCGTCCGCCCGGGCTCACCAGGGAGGGACCGTTCATGGCTTCGCGCCGCCGACGTACCGCACGCATAGCCCTCGCCGCCGCAGCGGTGGCACTCGTGACGCCGCTCGCCGTCGGCTGCAGCGCCGTCGACACGGCACTCGACTGCGTACGGACCGCCGACGCCATCGCGACCAGCGCGGCCGATCTCCAGCAGGCCGTGGAGAGCGCCGCCGACAACCCGCTGGAGGCCGAGAAGGCGCTCGACAAGATCGACAAGAACCTCGACGAGATCGGCGACAAGACCGACAACGCCGATGTCGGCAAGGCCGTCGACGACCTGACCAAGTCCGTCGACGAGGTCCGCAAGGCCATCGAGAACGGCGACCCGCACCCGGACGTCTCCGGGGTCACCGACGCCACCGGCGAGCTGACCAAGGCCTGCAAGCCGTAAGGCCCACGGCATACGGGCGGCGACGGGTTCCTGGCGGGCCCGTCGCCGCCCGTTTCGCGTACGCGGCCGGGGGGGGGTGATTCGCGTGGGCGGCTGCGGGGCGCTGCCCGTACGCGCCGATAATCGACGCATGACACGCCTGATCCTCGCCACCCGCAACGCTGGAAAGATCACCGAGCTGAAGGCCATCCTGGCCGACGCCGGACTGCCCCACGACCTCGTCGGCGCGGACGCCTACCCGGACGTCCCCGACGTCAAGGAGACCGGCGTCACCTTCGCCGAGAACGCGCTGCTCAAGGCGCACGCCCTGGCCCGCGCCACCGGACTGCCCGCCGTCGCCGACGACTCCGGCCTCTGTGTCGACGTCCTGGGCGGCGCCCCCGGCATCTTCTCCGCCCGCTGGGCCGGCCGGCACGGCGACGACACCGCCAACCTCGAACTGCTCCTCGCCCAGCTCTCCGACATCGGCGAGGCCCACCGCGCCGCCCACTTCGCCTGCGCCGCCGCCCTCGCCCTGCCGGACGGCACGGAACGCGTCGTCGAGGGACAGCTGCGGGGCACGCTGCGGTACGAGCCGTCGGGCACCAACGGCTTCGGGTACGACCCGATCCTGCAGCCCGAAGGGGAGAGCAGGACCTGCGCGGAGCTGAGCCCCGAGGAGAAGAACGCGATCAGCCACCGCGGCAAGGCGTTCCGGGCGCTGGTGCCAGTCGTACGCGAACTGCTGGGCGCCTAGGGCGAGTTGAAGTGCGGCCGGAGGGACTCGAACCCTCACGGGTGTTAACCCACTGGGACCTAAACCCAGCGTGACTGCCAATTCCACCACGGCCGCCCGTGCTGCCCGGCCATGCTACTGGCCGGGCAGCGGGGCGGGGAATCGCGGGCAGCGGGGCGGGGAATCGCGTTCCCCGCCCCTTCTGCTTCTGCTTCTGCTGCGGCAGCGGGCGGCTCAGATGCCCAGGTCGCGGATGATCTTGGCGACGTGGCCGGTCGCCTTCACGTTGTAGAAGGCGTGCTCGACCTTGCCGTCCTCGTCCACGACGACCGTGGAGCGGATGACTCCGGTGACGACCTTGCCGTACAGCTTCTTCTCGCCGAAGGCGCCGTAGGCCTCCAGGACCTCCTTGGACGGGTCGCCGACCAGGGTGACCTTGAGGTTCTCCTTCTCGCGGAACTTCGCGAGCTTCTCCGGCTTGTCCGGGGAGACGCCGATGACGTCGTACCCGGCGGCGGCCAGGACGTCGAGGTTGTCGGTGAAGTCGCAGGCCTGCTTCGTGCAGCCCGGGGTGAGGGCGGCCGGGTAGAAGTAGACGATGACCTTGCGGCCCTTGTGGTCCGCGAGCGAGACCTCGTTGCCGTCCGCGTCGGGCAGGGTGAAGGCGGGGGCGGTGTCGCCGGGCTGCAGGCGCTCGCTCATCTGCGGTCTCCTCTGGAGGTTCGGGTGCTGCCGGTGTCCGTGCGCCGGAGCGGCGTGCGGGCCTTCCGGGCGTACGGGGAGAGCGTAATGGGGGGTGCTGTGCGGTGCGTTCGGCCGTGAGCTGACAGACTGTCCACCAGGACGGAAACCGAACACGATGACACGGAGGCAGCGCGGTGTCGGATGCTCAGGCCAGGACCCCCGCTGAGATCGAGGCGGACATCAAGCGCCGGCGCGCCCAGCTGGCCGAGACGCTCGACGAGATCGGCGTGCGGGTGCACCCGAAGACGATCGTCGGCGACGCCAAGGCCCGCGTCGCGAGCTCGGTGGACCAGACCCTCGGCCGCGCGTACGTCTCCGCCAACCGCGCCGTCACCGACGTGCGGGCGCAGTTCGTGGACGCCGAGGGCGCGCCCCGCCTGGAGCGAATCGTTCCGGTGGCGCTCGCCGTGGTCGGCGTCGTCGGCCTGATCGCCGTGGCCAGGCGCAGGAAAGGCTGACCCGGCGGCGTACGGCGTGCCGGAGCACAGGTAGGTTCTGCGTGTGAGCGCCAACAGCCAACACCACGACAAGCTGCCCATCCGGATGCTGCACGACCGCGTCCTCGTCAGGACCGACATCGCGGAGGGCGAGCGACGCTCCACCGGCGGCATCGTCATCCCCGCGACCGCGGCCGTGGGCCGGCGGCTCGCCTGGGCCGAGGTCGTCGCCGTCGGGCAGAACGTCCGCACCGTGGAGCCCGGCGACCGCGTCCTCTACGACCCGGAGGACCGGGCCGAGGTCGAGGTGCGGGGCGTGGCGTACGTGCTGATGCGCGAACGGGACCTGCACGCGGTGGCGGCGGACCGCTTCGAGGGGTCGGAGGACTCGACGGGGCTGTACCTCTAGCTTCGCTACCTCTGGCTTCTCGGCGGCCTGCCGGGGCGGCTGTCGTCGCCCTCGGTGAGGCCGCCGTCCGCTGTCCCGCCGTCGGCAGTGCCGCCGTCCGTCGTACCGCCGTCTGTCGTACCGCCGTCCGTCTGGCCCTGGGTGTCGCCGCCCTCCGTGCCGCCGTCGGTGCCGCCATCCGTCTGGCCCTGTGTCGGGCCTTGGATGTCGCCTTCCGTGCCGCCGTCCGTCGGGGGCTGGGTGCCGCCCCCGGTCGTGCCCGGCTCCTCGCCGCCGTCCGTGGGCTGCGGCTCTTCCGGTTCGGGTTCCGTTTCCGACGGCGGCGGTACCGGTTCCGCCGCGCCCGGCTCCAGGACCAGGTCGAAGTCCTGCACCGGCTCGCCCTCCAGCGCGTCCCGGGTGAACTGGGCCCAGATGCGCGCCGGTTCGCCGCCGCCGTTGATCCGCGCCTGGCCGAGCGCGCCGTACAGCGGGGTCTGGCCGTACGGCGGGTTCGGGTCCTGGCCGAGCACGGCGACGACCGTGGCGAGCTCCGGGGTGTAGCCGGCGAACCAGGCGGCCTTGTCCTCCTCGGCCGTGCCCGTCTTGCCGGCGGCCGGGCGGCCCGCGGCCTGGGCGGCGGTGCCGGTGCCGTTGTCGACGACGCTCTGCAGGATCGACGTGGTCGTGTCGGCGGCCTCGCGGCTGACGGCCTGCCGTGACTGCCGCTGCGGCAGCGCGATCCGCTCGCCGTCCTTGGAGATCTTCTCGACCAGCGTGTACGAGCCGTGCTCGCCGTGGTTTGCCAGCGTCGCGTAGGCCTGCGCCATGTCGAGGACGCTGGCCGTGGCCGGGCCGAGGGCGATGGACGGGGAGGCGGTCAGGTCCGGCGTCGTGGCCGGGATGCCCAGGTCGACGGCGGTCTGCCGCACCTTGTCCGAGCCGACGTCCACGGCCATCTGCGCGTAGACCGCGTTGACGGACCGGTCGGTGGCGTCCCGGACCGTGAGCTGCCCGTAGGAGCGCTGGTCCTCGTTCTCCGGCGCGTAGTGACCGCCCGGCCAGCCTTGTACGGGGCGCTGGTTGGTGCCGTCGTAGAGGGTGTTCGGGTTGATCGGGAAGCCGTCCTGGGTGGTCGCGCCGTTCTGCACGGCGGCGGTGAAGACGAACGGCTTGAAGGTGGAGCCGACCTGGTAGTCGCGGCGGGTGGCGTTGTTGACGTACTGCTGCGTGTAGTCGAGGCCGCCGTACATCGCGACGACCTCGCCGGTGGCCGGGTCGATGGCGGCGCCGCCCGCGCGGACGTGGCCGTCGACGTCGCGGGCCTGCGGGTCGAGCCCGTCGAGCAGCTGGTCCTCGACGGCCTGCACGAAGTCGTCCTGGCGGGGCTTCTGCAGGGTGGTCGTGATGCGGTAGCCGCCCTGGGCGAGGGTGTCCGCGTCGACGACGTCGTGCTCGGTGAGCCAGTCCTCGACGGCCTTGACGACATAGCCGCGCTGGCCCGACATGCCGGAGGGCGCCTTGGCCGGGTCGGGCGCCGGGAACTTCGTCGCGTCCCGGGACCCCCGGCTCAGCCAGCCCTCCTTGACCATGCCGTCGAGCACGTAGTTCCAGCGGCCGACGGCACGGGCCTTGTTCTCGGGGTGGGCCGCGACGTCGTACGCGTTGGGGGAGTTGAGGAGCGTCGCGAGGTACGCGCCCTCGGCGACCGTGAGGCGTTCGGCGTCCTTGCCGTAGTAGGCGTGGGCGGCGGCCTGGATGCCGTAGGCGTTGCGGCCGAAGTAGCTGGTGTTGAGATAGCCGAGGAGGATGTCGTTCTTGCTGACCTGGCGGTCCAGCTTGATGGCGATGAAGAACTCCTTCGCCTTGCGGGTGACCGTCTGCTCCTGGCCGAGGTAGTAGTTCTTCACGAACTGCTGGGTGATCGTGGACCCGGACTGCTTGCCCTTGCCGGTGAGCGTGTTCCAGGCGGCGCGGAGCATCGCCTGCGGGTCGACGGCCGACTCGGAGTAGAAGTCCCGGTCCTCGGCGGCGAGCACCGCGTGCTGCACGTGCTTCGGGACCTGGCTCAGCGGGACGTTCTCCCGGTTGACCTCGCCGTCCCGGGCCAGCGGCGAGCCGTCGGCGTACAGATAGACGTTGCTCTGCTTCGTGGCGGCGGTGTTGGCGGCCGGGATGTCGACGAGCAGGTAGCCGGCCACGAGGCCGCCGCCGACCAGCAGGCAGAACAGCAGGAACGCGCCGAGCAGCATGCGCCACGTGGGGAAGATCCGGCGCCAGCCGGACCGCTTCCGCTTCTCCTTCCGTGCGGCCTTGCGTGCGGCCCTGCGCTGCTTGCGCGTGAGCTTCTGCGCGCCGGCCGCCTGCGCGCCGCCCGGCTGTCCGCCCGCCTCGGCCGGCTGCTGAGGCTCGTCGGGCTCGTCGCTCATGTCTCCCGGAACTCCCGTTTCGCCAGTTAGGTCCCTCGTACGACCTATTGGACACTGTTGCACCCCGATCGGGTTCACCCGGCCCGGGCGCGCGTGCGGGAAATTTCGTGGCGGGCCGGGCCCGGGGCGGCTAGGGTCGTGCGCTTTGGCCGGTCGGGCAGGAGAGGGGAAGCCGGTGCGTCTGTACGCGGCCGTCGCGGCCGGGGGGTTCAGGCGGTACGCGACGTACCGGGCGGCCACGCTCGCCGGGCTCTTCACCAACACCGTCTTCGGCCTGATCCTCGCCTACACCTACGTCGCCCTGTGGGACGAGCGGCCGCACCTCGGCGGGTACGACCAGGCCGAGGCCGTCACGTACGTGTGGCTCGCGCAGGCCATGCTCGCGGCGTGCTCGCTGCTCGGCGGCGGGTTCGAGGACGAGCTGGTCGAGCGGATCCGCAGCGGGGACGTCGCGGTCGACCTGTACCGGCCCGCCGACCTCCAACTCTGGTGGCTCGCCGGCGACTTGGGGCGGGCCGTGTTCCAGCTCCTGGGCCGGGGCGTGGTGCCGATGGCGTTCGGGGCGCTGGTCTTCGACCTGGCCCTGCCCACCGCGCCCGGTGTCTGGCTCGCCTTCCTCGTCGCCGTGCTGCTCGCGCTCGTGGTGAGCTTCGCGCTGCGCTACCTGGTGGCGCTCTCCGCGTTCTGGCTGCTCGACGGGGCGGGCATCACGCAGATCGCCGCGATCGCCGGGATGTTCTTCTCCGGCATGCTGTTGCCGCTCACCGTCTTCCCCGGCGCCCTCGGCGAACTCGCCCGCCTGCTGCCCTGGTCGGCGCTGCTCCAGGTGCCCGCCGACATCCTGCTCGGCAAGCACACCGGGTTCGGGCTGTTCGGCGTGTACGCGTTCCAGGCCGCCTGGGCGGTCGTGCTGCTGGGCGCCGGGCGGCTCCTCCAACTCAGCGCGACCCGCAGGGTGGTGGTGCAAGGTGGCTGAACTCGTCGGCCGGAAGGCGCAGTTGGGGCGCGGCCTGTACGCGTACCGGCTGATCGCCGGGGCGTGGGTGCGGTCCACGATGGCCTACCGGGCCTCGTTCGCCCTGACCCTGTTCGCCAACTTCGCCGTCACCTGCTTCGACTTCGTCGCGATCCTGCTGATGTTCTCGCACGTCGACGCGCTCGGCGGCTTCACGCTCGGCGAGATCGCGTTCCTCTACGGCACCACGGGCACCGCCTTCGGGCTCGCCGAGCTGTTCCTCGGGCCGGTGCAGCGGCTCGGCTCCCGGGTGCGGGACGGCACGCTCGACCTGCTGCTCGTAAGGCCCGCGCCGGTCCTCGCGCAGGTCGCCGCCGACCGGTTCGCGCTGCGCCGCCTCGGCCGGATCACCCAGGGCCTGCTCGTCCTCGGCTACGGCCTGAGCGTCCTCGACGTCGACTGGGACCCGGTGAAGGTGCTGCTCGTGCCGATGATGCTGCTGTGCGGCGCGGCGATCTTCGGGGCGGTGCAGGTGGCGGGCGGCGCCTTCCAGTTCTTCGCGCAGGACGCCTCCGAGGTGCAGAACGCCTTCACGTACGGCGGGAACACGCTGTTGCAGTACCCACCGACCGTGTTCGCGAAGGAGCTGGTGCGGGGCGTGACGTTCGTGCTGCCGCTCGCCTTCGTGAACTGGCTGCCCGCGCTGTACGTCCTCGACCGGGAGAACCCCCTCGGGCTGCCCTCCTGGCTCGCGTTCCTGCCGCCGCTCGTGGCCGCCGCCTGCTGCGCCCTCGCGGGGCTCGCGTGGCGGGCGGGCCTCCGTTCGTACCGCAGTACCGGAAGCTGAAAGGGCTGACCTGATGGGGGCTGAACTCGTGGGACCCACCGACGAGACCGACGACTTCATCGTGCTCGACGGCGTCGAGAAGGTCTTCGACGTACGCCGGAAGACCGGGTTCCTGCGCCGGGAGCGGCACGAGGTGCGGGCCGTGGACGGGATCTCGTTCCGGGTGCCGCGCGGCGAGATGGTCGGCTACATCGGGCCCAACGGCGCGGGCAAGTCGACCACCATCAAGATGCTCACCGGCATCCTCACGCCGAGCGGCGGCCGGATCAGGGTCGCGGGGCTCGAACCGGCCCGCGAGCGCACCCGCCTGGCCGGGCGGATCGGCGTCGTCTTCGGGCAGCGCACCACGCTGTGGTGGGACCTGCCGCTGATCGACTCGTACCGTCTGATGCACCGCATGTACCGCATCCCCGACGCCCGGTTCCACGCCAACCTCGACCGGTGCGTCCAACTCCTCGACCTGGGCGGCCTGTTGGACACACCGGTGCGGCAACTGTCGCTCGGGCAGCGGATGCGCGGCGACATCGCGGCGGCGCTGCTGCACGACCCGGAGGTGCTGTACCTGGACGAGCCGACCATCGGGCTCGACGTGATCTCCAAGGCGAAGGTGCGCGGCTTCCTGCGCGACCTGAACGCCGAGGCGGGCACGACCGTGCTGCTCACCACGCACGACCTCCAGGACATCGAGCAGCTCTGCAAACGCGTCATGGTCATCGACCACGGCCGCCTCATGTACGACGGGGACCTCGCCGGGCTGCACGGCGTCGGCGAGAGCGAGCGCACCCTCGTCGTGGACTTCGAGCGCGAGCTGCCCGAGGTCGCCGTGGCCGGGGCGCGCGTGGTGCGGGTCGAGGGGCCCCGGCAGTGGCTGGCCTTCCCGGCCTCGGCGTCGGCGGCGCCCCTCGTCACGGAGCTGGCGTCGTCGTACCCGGTCGTCGACCTGTCCGTCAGGGAACCCGACATCGAAGCCGTCATCGCCCGCATGTACGCGGACCGGTCGACAGCCCTAGGCTGATACGTATGACCGACGAGTTGCCGGAGCTGCGGGCTTCGGACGCGGACCGGGAGCGGGTGGCCGAGCGGCTGCGGGAGGCCGTCGCCGAGGGTCGGCTCGACATGGAGGAGTTCCAGGAACGCCTGGACGCCACCTACAAGGCGCGTACGTACGGCGAGTTGGAGCCCGTGACGCGGGATCTGCCCGCCGTGGCCGGCCCGGGTGCGGCGCCGGGGCACCCGGGGGCCACGGGAGCGTGGGCGGAGCGGATCGGCGGTGCGCCCACCTCGTCCGGCGGCGTCGCCGTCATGTCGGGCTTCTCGCGCAAGGGCGTGTGGACGGTGCCGCGCCGCTTCAACTGCTTCGCGTTCTGGGGCGGCGGCGAAGTCGACCTGCGCGAGGCCCGGTTCGAGGCTCCGGAGGTCGTCGTCAACGCGGTGGCGATCATGGGCGGGGTGGACGTGATCGTGCCGCCCGGCGTGGACGTGGTCGTGCGCGGCTGGGGCATCATGGGCGGCTTCGAGGAACGCCTCGGCGACGACCTGCCCGAGCCCGGCGCTCCCCGCGTGATCGTCACGGGCTTCGCGTTCTGGGGCGGGGTCGGCGTGAAGCGGAAGGTGACGCGGGCGGAGAAGCGGCGCCTCAAGGAGGAGCAGCGGCGCAAGGGGCTGGAGAAGTAGCCCCTGGGCGGGGCCCGCCCGGAACCTACAGCTCGGCCGGAACGGAACCCTTCAGCGCCGCCAGGTTCACCGCGTACGCCATCCGCTTGAAGCCCTCGTCGGACGGGTGCAGGTGGTCGCCCGAGTCGTACGGCTCGCGCAGCCGCTCCGGCGCGTACGGGTCGCGCACCGCGCGGTCGAAGTCCACCACCGCGTCGAAGACCCGGCCGGCCCGGATCTCGTCGTTGACCTGGCGGCGGACCTGGTCCAACTCCGGGGTGTAGCCGCGGTGTCCGCCGAACGGCATCAGCGTCGCCCCGACCACCCGCAGGCCGCGTGCGTGCGCCTGCCGGGTCAACTCCCGCAGCCCGTCGAGGACTTTGTCGGCGGAGGTCTGCTGCGGGTTGCGCAGGATGTCGTTGACGCCGAGGGCGATGACGACGGTCTTGACGCCGGTACGGGACAGCGCGTCGCGCTCGAAGCGGGAGAGGCCGCTCGGGTTGTCGGCGGGCCGGCCGAGGCCGTCGGAGAGGATGCGGTTGCCGCTGATGCCCTGGTTGAGGACGCTGTAGCGGGGCGCGCCCTGCTCCTCGCGCAGCCGGTCCGAAAGGACGTCCGTCCAGCGGGTGTTGGCGCCCATCGTGGCGCTCACGCCGTCCGTCAGGGAGTCGCCGAGCACGACCACCGCGCCCTCGGCCTCGCGGCTGAGCACGTCGACCGCGGCGAGGTAGCGCCAGTACGGGCTCTGCTGGGTGTACGCGTCGCCGGCCAGGTCCGAGACCCGGTCGCCGTCGGCCACGTAACTGATCTGCCGGGCGTGCGGGTGGTACGTCACCGGGCCCGACGGGGTGGGGGAGAAGGTCGTCACGAGCAGGTCGGCGTCGTGCGGCACGCGCAGCCTGACCGGGTCGGAGACGACCTGGCCGCCCGGCTCGACGACCACCGAGTGGTTGCCGCCGAAGGACAGGCGGCGCAGGGTTCCGGCAGCCGCGCTCGGGTTGTTGGGCGCGGCCGCCAGGGCTATGGAGGCGTGCGTGATGGACAGCGGCGTACGCCCGTACAGATTGGACAGCGTGATGCGGGCGCTGCTGCCGCCGACGCTGGTGTGCACGACGTTGCGGATGGAGCGGCCCGCGAAGCCCTCCTCGGTGCGCGGCTCGGCGGCCGCGGGCGAGCTGGACCAGGTGCCGACCCAGGTGCCGGAGGACGCGGGAGCGGCCGAACCCTGCGGGGTGCGCGGGCCCGCACGCAGGTCGTCGTCCCGGGCATCGCCGGACACACCCACGTATATGGCCGCGGAGATCAACACCACGACGGCCGCCAGGGCAGCCAGTAGGGCATAACCGTTACGCCTGGTCACGCGGCCTTTTTCTCCTCGGGCAGGGGAGCCCGGGGCTCCAGTTCGACAATCCCATTTTGCTGCATGGGCGGAAGGGCCGCGCACGGCACCCCCTCCGCCCGAACAAGACGCCGGGAACTCGCGGTTCGTTCCAGGAGTAGGTCACGTAGAGGCAACGTCGGGACAATGGGACGGGGAGTCGGGGGACTGTCGGATGGTGGAGCGGATGGAACGCGAGAAATCAGCGGAACACGAGAAACCGGAAGAAGCGGATGAACCTGTCGCCAGGGAGCATTCCCTGCTCAGTGGTGACTCATCCGGCACATCCCGGTCCGCCTCCGTGACCGACCACGCCGCCGCCCCCGCCGGCTTCACGTACAGCGCGGCCGACGAGGAGAAGTTCCGCGGCGTACGGCGCATGAAGGCCACCGCGACCGGCCTGCTGCTCCTCGTCGCCCTCGTCTACGTCCTCGCCAAGTGGGCGCAGAGCGCGGGCGCGGGCGGCTGGACCGGGTACGTGGCGGCGGCCGCCGAGGCCGGCATGGTCGGCGCGCTCGCCGACTGGTTCGCCGTGACCGCGCTGTTCCGCCGCCCCCTCGGCCTGCCCATCCCGCACACCGCGATCATCCCGACCAAGAAGGACCAGCTGGGCGTCTCCCTGGGCGAGTTCGTCGGCGAGAACTTCCTCTCCGAGGCCGTCGTGCGGCGCCGCCTGCGCGGGGTCGGCCTCGGCGCCCGGCTCGGCGCCTGGCTCGCCGAGCCCGAGCACGCCGACCGCGTCACCGCCGAGCTGTCCACCGCGCTGCGCGGCGCCCTCACGGTGCTGCGCGACTCCGACGTCCAGGCCGTCGTCGGCGAGGCCATCACCCGCCGTGCCGACGCCGTCGAGATCGCGCCGGGGCTCGGCAAGACCCTCGACAAGGTCGTCGCGGACGGCGGCCACCACCGCGTCGTCGACCTGGTCTGCGTCCGCGCCCACGACTGGCTGGTCGCGCACGCCGACTCCGTGATGGACGCGGTCGAGGGCGGCGCCCCCGGCTGGACGCCGCGGTTCGTCGACCGCAAGGTGGGCGAGCGGGTCTACCGGGAGCTGCTCCGCTTCGTCACCGAGATGCGGGACATGCCCGAGCACCCGGCCCGCGGCGCCATCGACCGCTTCCTCACCGACTTCGCCGTCGACCTGCAGTCCGACAGCGACACCCGCGCGCGCGTCGAGCGCCTCAAGAGCGAGGTCCTCGGCCGCGGCGAGGTCCAGGACGTCATCGCCTCCGCCTGGTCCTCCGTCCGCGCGATGATCGTCTCCGCCGCCGAGGACGAGCGCAGCGAGCTCCGCCTGCGGGTCCGCGCCGCCCTGCTCTCCCTCGGGCAGCGCCTGTCCACCGACCCGGAGCTGCAGCGCAAGGTCAACGCGTGGGTCGAGGACGCGGCGGTGTACGTGGTCACCACCTACCGCTCCGAGATCACCTCGCTCATCACGGAGACCGTGGCCGGCTGGGATGCCGAGCACACCTCGAAGAAGATCGAGGCCCACATCGGCCGTGACCTGCAGTTCATCCGCATCAACGGCACGGTGGTGGGCTCCCTGGCGGGGCTCGCGATCTACACGGTCTCGCGGATGTTCGGGGCGTAGCGCGCATGCCCTCCCCGTCTCCGTCACTGCCGCACCGGGTCGCCGTGCTCGTCCGGGACGGCGTGCTGCCGATGGAGCTCGGCCTGGTCCACCAGCTGTTCGGCGCGGCCCGCTCCGCCGCCGGCGAACCGCTCTACTCCGTCGTGACCTGCGCGCTCGCCCCCGGCATGATCCGTACGGACGCCGACTTCCCGATCCGCGCCGGGCACGGCCCCGAGGCCCTGGAGCAGGCCGACACGGTGCTGGTCCCGGCCTCCCACGAGGAGGACGAGTCGTACGCCGACGGCCTGCCGCCCGCGCTCGCCGCCGCCCTCGACCGGGTCCCGCCCGGCGCCCGGATCGCCTCGATCTGCACCGGCGCCTTCGTCCTCGCCGCCCACGGCCTCCTCGACGGCCGCCCCGCCACCACGCACTGGCTCTCCACGGACCACTTCGCCCGCACGTTCCCCGCGGTCCGGGTGGAGCCGGAGGTGCTGTACGTGGACGGGGGCGGGGACGCCGACGGGCGCCGGGTCCTCACCTCGGCCGGGGAGGCCGCGGGCATCGACCTGTGCCTGCACCTGATCCGCTGCGACTTCGGCGCGGCCGTCGCCGCCGACGTGGCCCGCCGCACGGTCGTACCGCCGCACCGCGAGGGCGGCCAGGCGCAGTACATCCCCCGACCCGTCGCGGTGCCCGGCGGCTCGTCCACGTCCGCGGCCCGCGCCTGGGCCCTGGACCGGCTCGAACAGCCCCTCACGCTGCGGGAGTTGGCGGACCGCGAGGCGATGAGCGTACGCACGTTCAGCCGCCGCTTCCGCGAGGAGTCCGGCCTCACGCCGATGCAGTGGCTCGCGCAGCAACGCCTCGCGCGGGCCCGGGAGTTGCTGGAGGAGACCGACCACACGGTGGACCGCGTCGCCGCCGAGTCCGGCTTCGGCACGGCCGCGTCCCTGCGCCAGCACTTCCAGACGGCCCTGGGGGTCTCGCCCCGGGCCTATCGGGTCACTTTTCGGGGGCCGGGATCGGGGCCGGGGTCGGGGCCGGGGCGGCCGCCGGCGCCGGGGGCTGAGTAGCGGATTTGAGTACGCGTACTCAGTGGCGGGACCCGTACCCCGCCGCACCCTGGACGTATGACGACGAACGCACTGAGCCCGCTCTCCCTGCGCCCGCTGCCCGAACGGGGGCTGCTGCGGGTGACCGGGGCGGGGCTGGCGGCGGGCGCGTACCTCCTCTGCCTGCCCTGGGACCTGCGCAACCGCGCCGCGACACCGGGCGCGCTGCAGGAGACAACTCCGGTGACCGGTACGGGAGTTGCGGTGCTCGCCGCCGTACTCCTGTTCCTCGGCGCCTGCCTGGGCGCGCAGGACCGCCTGGCCTGGACGGTGCCGCTGATCGCGGGGCCGCCGGTGGTGCTGTTGTACGCGTCCCTGTCGACCCATGAGGCGGCGGACGCCTCGCCGTGGCCGCTCGCGTGGGCGTTCTTCGCGGCGCTGATCACGGCGGGCGTGACGGCGGCGGCGCTTGCGGGGCGGGCGGCGGCGCGCAGGCGCGCGGGGCGCGACACGCCCGGGAACTGAAGCCAGTGGAGCCCCGTCCGGGGACGTTCGAGACTGTGTGCGGCAGTGACGCGTGAAGTGCTGATCTCGTCCCCATCTCCCTTTTCCACAGGGCCAGTTGAAGATCAAGAAGCTACGTCCCGTACCCCCACAAGCCACCCCGCAACCTCACACACAACGGAAACAACCTAGATTGGGACACAGCGGAACCGCCGCCACCGCAGCCCCGGTCGGCGGCCACCGAAGAGCAGTGGGAGACGCACGCGTGATCTGTTACGGAGCGACCGTCCTCGACCTCGCGGAAGACCTGGTGGACGCCTACGCCGAGGTGTTCTCCGCGCCCCCGTGGAACGAGGATGAGGAAACCATTCAGCGATTCCACTACCGCCTCCGCGGCGACACGGAACGCCCCGGCTTCCGGGCCGTGCTCTCCCAGTCCCGCACCGGCATCGACGGCTTCGCCATCGCCTGGCTGACCCCGCGCACCCTGCCGGACACCCCCACCTACGCGAAGGTCGTCTCCCAGCTCGGCGAGGCGCGCGTCGAGGAACTCCTCGTCGGCGCACTGGAGTTGGACGAACTCGCCGTCCGCCGCCACGCCCGCCCCCAGGGCCTCGGCCGCACCCTCCTCTCCGAACTCACCGCCGACGCCCCCGAAGGCCGAGCCTGGGTCCCCATGTCCCGCCACGCGAAGAACGCGGTCGCGAGCTACCGGCGCCTGGGCTGGCGGGAAGCGGAGCCGCTGCCGGGGGCGGGGAACGAGGTGCTGGTGTTTCTTTCGCCTGGGCATCCGGCTGCGGCTTAGGCGGGCAGAGGTGTTCCAGACTCTCGCTGCGGGCAGTCGCTGCACGGTACTGGGGTGCCTTGTGTCCCTGGTTGGCCCGGAGGCGGGGGAAGTTCAGTAAACCCACCGGATCCGTTGCGATAGATGATCCCTACGTTGTGCTCCGCCAGGAGCTCCAGGGTGTCTTCATCCGGAAGCCCAGGTAGCAGAAGCATGCGTCGCAGCGGCGATCCTGGTGTTGTGGGGAAATAGCGACTGAAGTCGAGCAGTTGCATGAGGGCTTCACGCAGTACGTCGCGTGTGGTGCTACCCGACGGCTCGTACAGAGTGTTGTTGGTTCGATTGAGGATGCCGCTCACCAAGGTGTCCGTCATGCCCTTGATGCGCACCTGGGCGAAGCCGACATCCTGGCCCTCTTCAATGAGCTGGGTTTCCCACTCATCGCGCAACTCCTCGCGCTGCAGGGCCACATTGGTAGCGGGAGACGGAGCCCTACCGCTCTTCTGAATCCTGCGCCGGAGGATCTCAAGTCGCTTTGTAGCGTGCCCCTTGACGAACTCGAACTTGGTCTGCGTCGCCGGCGGCATGAAGTCCGAGGGGTGCCTGTAGACGTCTCCAACAGGCCTAAGTCTGAAGACGATCACCCTGCGTGGTTTGAGGTCTGAACCGACCCCGGGCCGCTCGTAGTAGGGGCGCTTGTCGTCCACCTTGAACCGGCCGACGTAGCGATGGACCTTGGTCCCACTCCCGGGCACTTTGCCAACGGCGATGAACAGATGGAGGGAACGGTTCTGCTCCGCGTGATAGAGGATCGCCGCGTTGCCTTGGCCTGTGCGACCTTCGAAGGACTGGTCGCCCTGAGTGCCTGCCCCGGTGTACTCGAAGATGGGGCCGAGAGCGTCCTGCTCCTGAAGCCACCCATCGTGGTATCCGTACTGGTCGCCGACGTTGGTATCCGAGTACAGCGAGATGGTTGGCGTCGTGGTCGACGGACAGATGCCGCCCTGTGAGCCGCCACCCAGCTCGGCGCGGATGCCCTCACGCGTGAGCTCATCTCCAGGCTTGAACGTTGGTATGTCAGCGATCATGTATCGAGGCTAATCAGATGGTGCAGTCGAACACCTCGTTCGACAGGCTGACTTGGAATCTTGGCGCAAACAGATGCGCTCGGGGTGGGGAGAGTATGGACGCTTGGGTGACTTTGCTCGGTTCTGGCGTCAGTGCGGCAGTTGCTGGCGGAGCCTTGTCGTTCTTGGGGGCGGCCCGGGGTGGAGCTAAGGCAGTTGAGGCGGCTAGAACTCAAGTCACCGGCAACGCGGCTGCAGAACACTTTCAGTGGGTCCGAGGACAGAGGCAGCAGCACTACGCGAAGCTGGTCGAAGCTCACATCGCGCTGGAGTCCTCGCTGACGAAAGCAGCCCCTCTGATCAGAGTCGGCGAGGACCTCTCGGTAGAGATGCGTGAAGAGCTTGCTGAGCGGTTCCTGGCAGTGGAGGCAACGACGAGTCAACTCGCTCTATGGGGCACGGCTGAGGTAATGCAACAGGCTCAGGTCCTGGCCGAACGGACCATACGCGCTGCTGAGTTGCTGATGGCAGCCCAGGGAGCAGCGTCTGACCCCAGCGGTGAAGTTGCTCAGCGATGGGAACAGTGGATACGCGCTAAGGACGAGGTATCGCTGCTGAAGGCCCGCTTTCTTGACAGGGCCGGGGCTGTCATCCGAGATCCCAACCAGCCGGTCAACTGAGGTCGTCGTCGGGCCACGGTCATGGCGGTTGGTGTGCCATGACCGTGGATAACGATCTGCGCTAATGGCTGGCTATCGAGGGCGTTTGGGGGGGGGATTGGGTGCTAGCTCGCTGCGATGGCGGAGTACAGCCAAACGTCCGCGGGGATTTCATGCTTCAGCTCCCAGGTAATGGCCATCGGCTTGCTCCCCTTGTGCTCTACATACGTCGCAGGGCCGAGGAGCATCCACGGCTGCGGGCCGCCGATATCAGTGCTCTTGTACCGGCGGATGAAGAGTAGGACATGGCTGCCGTTGGCTGCGTGGTTCTGGTAGCGCTGCCCGGTAACTGAGGACTCGGAGGTCTGGTTCTGTGACTCCCAGTGGAATCGTTTCGGGGTCAGTGCGTAGTCGTGGTAGCGGGTTTGCGGGGAGAAGTCCTTCTCGTTCTTCTCTCGGGTGATCAAGAGTGCATCGGTATTGACTGACTCGCACCACTTGACGCCCTCGCGGAAGTCACCAGGCATGAAACCGCCAATGTACGACTGGCTGAGTGCTGGGAGGATCTCCTCGCGGCTGTACGACGCATGAACGGTGAGCGGCACGCCTGCGTGATCCCCGAGCAGTGGCACCGGGACATGCTCGGTGCGGTCGAGGTTGTACTTGAGTACCTGACGGATTTCGCTGCGTACGGCGTGCTGATTGCGTAGCGTCGCGAAGCCGGCGTCATACGATGCGAAGCCCTTACGGGTCACGCCGCCCAGTGGCCAGAGTTGGAAGAAGAGCATCCTGGCGTAGGCCTGACCCTGCTCATCGAGGTCGTCATAAGGCGGGGCGTCGTCTTCGAGGAGCCTGGTGTACGCCGCGACACGAAGCGGATCGTCGACGTGGAGGAACGCGGGTACCCGCTTGAGGAGGGCGGATTCACCTTCAGGGGCTTCGTTCCTGAGGAGGCCGCACCGACGCAGTAGACCAGTCCAGGAGTTTCCGTTGCCGCGGTACAGCTCCTTGAGTTCCCTGCCGCTTTCTTCCAGATAGCGGCCCAGCTTTACCTCTCCGTATTCGCCAACCTCGCGAGCGAGGGCGGTTACGTTGACTCCGATCTGAGCCTTGATGTTCTCGATGATGGTGTGCTTCGCCTTCTCCTCGAGAAGGATTTGGCAGCCAGCCGGGAGCTGAGGGAAACCTGCCGCCATATGATCGATGAGGCGCTTTCGCGTCAGATTCGTGAGGGCCCGGAACTGACTCTCGAAGCGGAACTCTTTTCGATGCTGTCCGATGAAATCGAGAACTGTGAGGACGGCTTTGTCCGGGGTGCGGCGCAGGCCGCGACCGAGCTGCTGCAGGAATACCGTTGCGCTCGATGTGGGGCGGAGCAACAGCAGCGTGTCCACGTCAGGGATGTCCAAGCCCTCGTTGAAGAGGTCCACCGAGAAGATGACTTGTAGATCACCGGTCTTGAGGTCGTCCAAGGCCCGCTTGCGCTGGTCCGCAGGTGTCTCACCAGACAGTGCGATGGCGTTGAGTCCGGCGGAGCGGAAGAAGTCAGCCATGAAGTGAGCGTGTGCAACGGATACGCAGAACCCCAGAGCTCGCATGGAACCGGGGTCTGCAACCTTTTCTTCGACCTTCTTCACGATGAGTCGGGCACGGGCAGTGTTTCCCGTCAGTACGTTGCTGAGCTCCGCCTCGTCATACTGGCCGCGCTTCCAAGTTACCGTACTCAGGTCGGTGTTGTCGCTGATTCCGAAGTAGTGGAAAGGGGTGAGGAGGTCGTTCTCGAGCGCTTCCCACAGTCGCATCTCGGCTGCGATGCGCCCCTCGAAGAACTCGTCTTGGATGTTCTTGCCGTCCGCACGCTCAGGTGTCGCGGTGAGTCCCAGCAACTCCGCAGGCTTGAAGTGCTCCACGACCTTGCGATAGGTCGGCGCTGTGCCGTGGTGAAACTCGTCGATCACGATCACGTCGAAGTGATCGGGGGACAGCTGGTCGAGGGTGCGTGCACTGAGGGACTGCACGCTGGCGAAGACGTGGTTCCAGCGGTGCGGGATCTCTCCGCTGTGTAGTTGCTCTCCGAAGTTCCCGTCGACTAGCACATCTTGGTACGTGCGCATCGACTGTTCGAGGATCTCTCTACGGTGCGCAATAAAGAGCAGTCGCAGGTCGCGGCCGTGCTTCTTACGTAGCTGTTTGTAGTCGAGTGCGGCCATGACCGTCTTGCCTGTCCCCGTGGCAGCCACCATGAGATTTCGGTGCCGATCGTGGATCTCCCGCTCAACTTCGAGGCGTTCGAGCATGTCCCGCTGATGTGGGTAAGGGCGCACCTCGAGGCCGGAGAGAGTGATCCTGCGTGTCCCCTCGGGCTTCGTTGACGTGCCGCCTGCGATGCGGAGTGCCTCATCGAGCCGGGTGCCGTCGGCGTCGGGGTCATAGGCCTCGAACGTCAGGTCATCCCAGTAGGCATCAAACGTGGCCTCAAACTTGCGTATGACATCGGGAGTGGAAACCGAGGAGACTCGCACGTTCCACTCGAGGCCATCAAGCAGAGCCGCCTTGGAGAGGTTTGAGCTTCCGACGTATGCGGTGTCGAAGCCACTGTTGCGTCGAAACAGCCAGGCTTTCGCGTGAAGGCGTGTGGATCGGGTCTCGTAGTTGACCTTTACCTCGGCACCAAATTCTCGGACAAGGCGGTCGAGCGCGAATCGATCCGTGGCGCCGATATATGTCGTTGTGATGACTCGGATCGGCACTCCGCGCTGCTTCGCATCGAGAAGTGCATCTTCGAGTACGCGAATGCCATACCACTTCACGAAGGCACAGAGCAGGTCGATGCGGTCCGCGGTCGCCAGTTCTGCGCGTAGCTCAGAGCCCAGGCTTGGATCGTCGGGGGAGTTGGTGATGAGCGCCGTCTCGGAAAGGGGTGTTGCTGGACGGATCGCATACACCCCCGGAGCTTCCTGTTCCGCCAGGGCCAGCAACTGGCGGGGGCCGTCCGCGATGAGGCCGCCCGCGGCATCCACATCGAGGTCCGGTGCGGCGGCGGCCAATGACTCCATGATGGCGTTCGCCGCTTCTAGGCGCTTGTCATGCGGGAGTTGAAGAAGCCTGCGCTGTGCTGCTTCTGCGATGTGTCGCGCCAGCACATGCGGTGATGACTCCGAGCTGACCTCCCCCTCGATGGCCTTCCAGCCGGCAGCTTCAAGCTGTGTCATCTGGCTCTGCAAGCTGTGGGTAACCAGCTTTTCGTAGACACCTGCGACCGGCTGAGTCGCGTCCCCCGTATCCACCACATCTGCTCCCTCGTCCCAGGAATCGTCACGCCAAGTTCTAACAGGCGTGACCGACAACGCTGGGGGCCGAGGTAGGCGGATGCCTGTTCCCTCCGCACCGCAGATGGAAGGACCGGGCCTATCTGGCTAGATCTTGATGAGTTGGGGCTGGATTTCACGGATCGGGCGGCCTGATGTACTCCACGGCTCCCGGGCACGCGAAAGGTCGAGTTTGCTCCGCCACCACGAGGCATTCGCCTTCGGCTGGGTTGCGTGCTCGGGGCAGCCGTGCCAGAAGCATCCGTCCAGGAAAACCGCGATCTTGGCCGGGCCGAAGACGATGTCGATTGTTCGGCGCGGCATCCCGGGCACGGGCACGTTGACGCGATAGCGGAGCCCCGCGGATTGCAGGAGACGGCGGACCGCGATCTCCGGCGCTGTGTCGCGCGAGCTCTGCCTGCTCATCCGGGCAGAGACGGAGGACGAGGACGGTACGGCTTCAGCCACGGTGGCATTGTGCCGGCGTGCGTGGGATTGCGGGCAGGGCGCACTCCATCGGTGATCGCTCAGACGGTGCCGGAGCCATGACACCCCAAATAAGCCACCCCCGCCCCACACCAACAATCCCCCCTGGGCGGCCACTCCACAGCCCGCCCCCGTGCCGCCAGTGTCGTCGCGTACTGCGGGAGCAAAGAGACGTCCTCCGGGGAGGATGCCTCGGACGCCGCGAAGGCCTCGTAGGACGGGACCGTGGCTGTGACGATGCCCAAGTTCGGTGTGCCGGAGGCGGAGAGTTCGCGGAGGGCGGACTCTATGGCGGCGAGGTGCTCCTCGTGGGAGGGGTACTCGGCGGCCAACGACGGGTACGCCGCGACGAGTTCGGTCAGTTCCGTGCTCGGCCAGTGCAGGACCGCGACCGGGAAGGGCCGGGAGAGGGCCTGGCGGTACGTGCCGAGTTCGGCGCGCAGGCGGGCGATCTCGGCGCGGAGTTCGGCGGGGTCCTCGGAGCCGAGGGACCAGATGCGCTTCGGGTCGTGCAGTTCGTCGAGCGGGACCGTGGCCGTGCTGGACTCGTCGGCCCTGATGTCCCACGTGTCGTGGTCGAGGGCGAGGAGCCGGCGGACGCGGTGGCGGCCGAGGAGGAGGGGGACCGCGTCCTGCGGGGTCGGGCCCGTGGATGCGATCAGCAGGGTCACGGCCTCGGTGAACACCTCGTGCGCAAGCTGGAGTTCGTCGTGCGACTCCAGGGCCTCGGCGGCGATCACCCAGGGGTCCGGGTAGCGCGGCGCGGTGATGCGGATGCCGTCGATGATCGCGCGGGCCTCCGCCTCGTGGCCGTACTCCCAGAGGTTGGCGGCCTTCAGGGCGCGGACCAGGGCCGGCTGCTTGGCGGTACGGGCGAGCAGGTCGTCGTAGAGGGTCGTGGCGCGGTCGCGGGCGCCGGAGAGCTCCAGGTGCGCGGCGGCGTGCAGGAGCAGTTGTTCGGCGTCCTCGGGGTACTGCGCCGCAGTACGCAGCAGGCGTTCGGCTTCGGCGGTGTGATCCGTTTCGGGGCGCATGGGGGACACCGTACTGCCGTGGTCGGGGATCGGTGCAGGTCCGTTTCGGTTCCGTCCGTGGCGGTGGATGCGCCGCCGTGGCTCTGGTGAGTTCCGGTCGTACGGCTTATCCTCCGGCCCTCCGAGTGGGGAGGCGCCGTGCGGGAGCGGGTTCCGGTGGTCGTGCAGGGAGCGCACCGCACGCGGCGGTCGACGCTCGCGCGGGTCGCCTGGTGCGGCGGCGAGGTCGCCGTGACCGTCGGGCTCGTCCTGCTGCTGCTCGTCGTGCACCAGCTGTGGTGGACCAACCGGCAGGCCCGGGACGGGGCGGAGCGGAAGGTGGAGGCCCTGGAGCGGGAGTGGGGGGCTCAGCCGTCTCCGGAGAACGCCGCGGACCCGGAACCGGAACCGGAGCCCACGGCCTCCGCGTCCACCTCCGCACCCCGAGCCGCCGAGAGGAACCCCACCCCACCCCGCTGGGACCAGGCCTACGCCGTCCTCTCCATCCCGAAGCTCGGCGTCCGCGTCCCCGTCGCGGAGGGCGTCGGCAAGTCCGGGGTGCTGGACAAGGGGTACGTGGGCCACTACCCGCGCACCGCGCAGCCCGGCCGGGCCGGGAACTTCGCCGTGGCCGGGCACCGCAACACGCACGGCGAGCCCTTCCGGTACGTCAACCGCCTCCGCCGCGGCGACCGCCTGGAGGTGCGGACGCGGGACGCGGCGTACACGTACGAGGTGGACCGGACGCTTCCGCAGACGCTGCCGGGGGACGGCGGCGTCATCGACCCGGTGCCGCGCAGCGCGGTGCGGGCGGGGGCCGGGTACGCGGAGCGCGGGTACTACATCACGCTGACCACCTGTACGCCGGAGTTCAGCTCCAAGTACCGGCTCGTGGTGTGGGGGAAGCTCACGTCCGTGCAAGCCCGGTGAACGCCCGCGGCTAGGCTCGCTGTCCGTGATCAGACGCCGCCCCCACCTGCTCTGGCTCCTCGTGCCGTTCGTGCTCTACATCGGTGCGCTGCCGTTCGTGAACCGCGTCGAGCCCGTCGTGCTCGGACTGCCGTTCTTCTTCGCCTGGCTGCTCGCCGCGACCGTGCTCACGCCGTGCGCCGCGTATCTGGCCTGGCGCGGTGACCGGAAGGCGAGGGCCGGGCAGTGAGCGCCGCCACCGTCGCCACCACCATCTTCGCCGCGTTCATGCTGCTCACCGTCGCCCTCGGTCTGCTCGCGGTGCGCGGGCGCGGCGGGCAGGGCGGGCTCGCCGAGTGGTCCGTGGGCGGGCGCAGCCTCGGGGCGGTGTTCATCTGGGTCCTGATGGCCGGCGAGAGCTACACCAGCTTCAGCTACCTCGGCGCGGCCGGCTGGGGCTACAACTTCGGCGCGCCCGTCCTGTACGTCGTCGCGTACATGTCCTGCGGCTACGCCGTCGGCTACCTCGTCGGCCCGATGCTGTGGGCGTACGCGCGCCGGCACGGGCTGGTCGGGATCACCGACATGATCGCCCACCGGTACGGCAGGCCCTGGCTCGGCGCGGTCGTCGCCGTGCTCGCGACGGTGTTCCTGCTGCCGTACATCCAGCTGCAGATCACCGGCATGGGCGTCGTGGTCACCACCATCTCGTACGGCTCCATCAGCCTGAACTGGGCCTATTTCCTCGCCTTCCTCGTCACCACCGGCTTCGTCGTGGTCAGCGGGCTGCGCGGCAGCGCCTGGGTGTCGGTGCTCAAGGACCTGCTCGTGATCGCGACCCTCGGCTTCCTCGCGGTCTACGTGCCGCTGCACTACTTCGACGGGTACGGGGACTTCCTCGACCGGATCGTCGCCGAGAAGCAGGACTGGCTGACCCTGCCCGGCGCCGGCGACAGCGGCTACGACACGGCCTGGTTCGCGACGACCTCGCTGCTCAACGCCCTCACCGTGGTGATCTTCCCGACGACCGTGGCCGGCTACCTCGGCGCCCGGAACGCCGACGCCCTGCGCCGCAACGCCATCTGGCTGCCCGCGTACAACGTGCTCCTCTTCGTGCCGATGCTGCTCGGCATGGCCGCGCTGTTCGTCGTGCCGGGGCTGACCGGGGCGGACTCCAACCTGGCGCTGTTCAAGCTGGTCACCGACTCGCTCCCGGCCTGGGCGGTGGGCGTCATCGGGGTCGCCGCCGCGCTCTCGTCGATCGTGCCGATGGCGGTGTTCATGCTGGTCATCGGCACGATGTGGGGCCGCAGCGTGCTGTCCCTCGTACCGCGTCTGCACAGCCAGTCCCGGCAGAAGGCGGCCTCGCAGACGGTCGTCGTGCTCGCGGGCACGCTCGCCCTGATCCTCACGTACGCGGCCCCGAACACCCTCGTACGGCTGTCGCTCATCTCGTACGAGGGGATGGCGCAGCTTCTGCCGATGCTGCTGCTCGGCCTGGTGTGGCGGCGGCTCAGCCTGGCCGGGGCGGTGAGCGGGCTCGCCGTCGGCGTCGCGGGCGTCTGCGCGCTGGTGTTCACCGGCAACGACCCGGTGTTCGGCGTGAACGCGGGGATCGTCGCCCTGGCCCTGAACCTCGCCGTGGCCCTCGCCGTGACCTGGGCCCGGCCCGCGGACGCCGACCCGCGGCCGGACGCGGAGGTGCTGGCCGCTGACCCGGGCCCGGCGGCGCCGGAGGCGGATGACGTGAACGTCACGTCCGGAGCGGGAACTTCCGCGGCTCGTTCCGCGTGATGATGGGTAGCGGCCGGGACACCGGCGACGGACGACCAGGTAGGTGAGAGGAGGCACCGGATGCGCATGACCGACGGCTTCAAGGCCCTGCGGCCCGCCGGCGCGCTCCTCGTCCTCCTCGTGCAGGTGCTGCTGATCGACAACGGCAGCCTCTCCGCCGCCGTCGCCCTCGCCGCCACCGCCGCGGCCGGCTCCGCGCTCGCCGTGTGCTCGGTCCTCTCGGCCCGCGTCGCGCCGACGGTGGCCCCCGCCCGGGTCCGTACGGCGATCAGGGACCGGGAGCAGAGAACCGCGTTCCTGCCGCAGCGCGACCCCGACGCCTCCGGGCGCACCCGCCCCCGAGCCCCGGGACACCTCGTCCCGACGGCCGCGTAGGGGAACGCTCCCGGGGAACCGCCCCGAGACCTTCCGCACCTCAGCTCCCCCTCGCGGGCCGTCCTGCCGACCACCCCTGTTCCGGCACGACGAGACCCCCGGAGGGCTCCTCACCCATGTCCGACTTCTTCCGCGCGTTCGCCGACCTGGTCGCGCGCCTCGCCGACGTACTCCAGCCGCTGTTCCACGCCTCCGCGACGGCCGCGGCGATCGTCCTGTTCACCATGGCCGTACGCCTGGCCGTCCACCCCCTGTCGCGGGCCGCCGCGCGCGGGCAGAAGGCGCGGGCCCGGCTCCAGCCGCAGGTGGCCGAGCTGCGCCGGAAGCACGCCAAGAACCCGGAGCGGATGCAGAAGGCGATCATGGAGCTGCACAAGAAGGAGCAGGTGTCGCCGCTCTCCGGCTGCCTGCCGAGCCTTCTGCAACTGCCCGCGTTCTTCCTGATGTACCACCTGTTCTCCACCGGCGAGCTCGGCGGCGAGCCCAACGCGCTGCTCGGCCACAGCCTGCTCGCCGCGCCCCTCGACGGCCGCTGGCACGACGCGCTCGCGGACGGCGGCGCCTTCGGCCCCGCGGGCCTCGTCTACGTCGCGCTGTTCGCGCTCGTCGCGGCCGTGGCGACCTTCAACTACCGGCGTACGAAGCGGCAGATGGCCGACAACCCGCTGCCCGCGCCGGGCGGCGAGGAGGGGCAGAACGTGCCCGGCATGGGCGCGATGCTGAAGTTCATGCCGCTCATGTCGTTCATGACCCTGGTGACGGTGGCGGTCGTCCCGCTCGCCGCCGCGCTGTACGTGGTCACGTCCACGACCTGGAGCGCGGTCGAGCGGGCCTGGCTGTACCGGGACGCGCCGGGCGGGGCGGGAGCGGTCGCGCCGGCGGTGTAGCCCCCGGTGCAGCCCCCCGGTGTAGCCCCCGGCGTGTGCCGCCTTCCGCCGACGGACTGTCCTCTCAGCGTGGTTACCAGTCCGTCATGTGAACGCGGTATTGCGGACTGGACGGGGAACTTGGAGGATCGGCCAAGTCTCCGATGGCCGCACCCCATCGGCGCCGCCCGCCTACCGGACCACGAAGTGGACCAGGGGAGTGTGAAGATGAAGCTGCTGCGAGTCGGAACGGTCGGCGCGGAGCGCCCGGCGCTGCTCGACGAGGGCGGCGTCCTGCGTGACCTGTCCGGCCTCGTCACGGATGTGGACGGCGCCCTGCTCGCCGACGACGCGGCCCTCGCCCGGGTCCGGGACGCGGCCGCCGCCGGTACGCTGCCCGCGCTCGACACGGAGGGACTGCGCATCGGCCCGCCGCTCGGCCGGATCGGCAAGGTCGTCTGCATCGGCCTGAACTACCACGACCACGCGCGCGAGACCGGCGCCGCGATCCCCGAGGAGCCGATCGTCTTCTTCAAGGCGGCGGACACGGTGGTCGGCCCGAACGACACGGTGCTCGTACCGCGCAAGTCGGAGAAGACGGACTGGGAGGTCGAGCTCGCCGTCGTCATCGGCCGCACCGCGCGGTACGTCGACACCGCCGAGGAGGCCCTCACACACGTCGCCGGGTACGCGGTGGCGAACGACGTGTCCGAGCGCGAGTTCCAGATCGAGCGCGGCGGCACGTGGGACAAGGGCAAGAACTGCGAGACGTTCAACCCGCTCGGCCCGTGGCTGGTCACCGCCGACGAGGTGCCCGACCCGCAGGCGCTCTCCCTGAAGCTGTGGGTCAACGGCGAGCTGAAGCAGGACGGCACGACGGCCGAGCAGATCTTCCCGGTGGGCGAAGTGGTGCGGTACGTCAGCCAGTTCATGACCCTGTACCCCGGCGACGTGATCAACACGGGCACGCCGGCCGGCGTCGCGATGGGCGCCCCGGAGCCCAAGCCGTATCTGCGGTCCGGGGACGTCGTCGAGCTGGAGATCGCCGGACTCGGCCGCCAGCGCCAGGAGTTCGCCGACGCGTGACCGGTGCCGCAGCAGGTCGTACTGAGACGCCCCCGGCCCGGAACACGGGTCGGGGGCGGCTCCCGTACGGGCGTCGCGCGCTGCTCAGCCCTTCCGACGGCGCCGGAACAGGATCCGCGGCAGCGCCCCCGGGATCGGCTCGCGGGTCGTGGCCGGGGTGGCGAGGGGCGCCGCGGCGAGGGAACCGTCGGGCATCGCCGTGTCCGGCTCCTGCGGCTCCAGACGCAGTACGCGGCACTCGCGGGCCCAGCGCTCCGTCATCGCCTCGCCGTCCGGCGCGTTCAGCCGCTTGCCCTTGAGCTCGGCGACCGCGGCCTCCCACTCGGGCGTGCCCGGCGCCAGCTCGACGGTACGGGCGGTCCAGGCGACGAGACGGCCGCCCTTGTCCTTGCTGCGCACGGTGACCTCCGCGAGCGCCCCGTCGTCGAGGCCGGGCAGCGGCTGCTCACCCGGTCCGTCGCCGACGACGTGCGCGGCGCCCTCGTGCCACGCATGCCAGAGCGCACGCGCATCCCCGGAGCCACGCACCCAGATCAGGCCCGACTTCTTCGTGGCTTCCTCGACGAGAGCGTGCTCGAGCAGCGAATCGGCAGACATGCCTGCAGCTTAGGCCCTGCCTGCCGGACTGCGTCCGGGGCGGCGGGCTGCCGGACGCGGGCCTGCTCGATCTCACCCACGAACTCCCGAGCCGGACAGGCCCACCCACCGCCCCCACGCGACGCGACGCGCCCCGGCTCAACGCGACGCGCCCCGGCTCGACTCGCCCCGAATGGCGGGTGACGGCCGACCGGTCCCGGTGCCGTGGGCCCTGACGGGCGGGTGGTCGCCGGGCGGTCCGGTGCCGCTGGCTCTGACCGGCGGGTGGCGGCCGACCGGTTCCGGTGCCGCTGACTCCGACCGGCAGGCGGCGGCCGACCGGCCCCGGTGCCGCTGGCCCCGTCCCAGGTGGCCGTCGACGGGACCTGACCCGCGCCCCGACCGGCGGGTGACGGCCGACTGGCCCTGGTGCCGTGGGCCCGACCGGTAGGTGGTCGTCGACGGCCCCGACCAGTAGGTGGCCGTCGACGGGATCCGGTGCCGCTGACTCCGACCGGCGGGTGACGGCCGACCGGCCCCGGTGCCGTGGGCCCCGGCTGGCAGGTGGTCGCCGGGCGGTCCGGTGCCGCTGACTCTGACCGGCGGGCGATGGCCGACCGGTCCGGTGCCTCTGGCCCCGACCGGCAGCTGGCCCCGACCGGCAGCTGGCCCCGACCGGCAGCTGGCCCCGGCCGGCAGGTGGCTGTCGACGGGATCCGCCCCCCCCGCGCTGACTGGCAGGCGGTGGCCGGCTGGCCCCGATGCCGTGGGCCCTGTGACGGGCGGGTGGTCGCCGGGCGGTCCGGTGCCGCTGACTGCGACCGGCAGGCGATGGCCGACCGCCCGGTGCCGCGGGCCCCGACCGGCAGCTGGCCCCGACCGGCGGGTGGCCGTCGACGGGATCCGGTCCCGCGCCCGGACCGGCAGGCGTACGGCCGACCGGCCCTGGTGCCGCTGACTCTGACCGGCAGGTGACGGCCGACCGGCCCCTGCCGCTGACTCTGACCGGCGGGTGGCCGTCGACGGGATCCGGCCCCGTGCCCCGACCGGCGGGTGACGGCCGACCGGCCCCGGTGCCGTGGGCCCTGACGGACGGGTGGTCGCTGGGCGGTCCGGTGCCGCTGACTCCGACCGGCAGGCGACGGCCGACCGCCCCCGGCGCCTCTGGCCACGACCGCCGGGTGGCCGTCGACCGGATCCGACCCCGCGCGCCCCGCCCCGCATCTGGCCGCCGACCGGCCCTGGCCCTGCCCGCCCGCCGGCAGGCGGCCGCCGACCGGATCCGATCCCGCGCGCCCGCCCCGCAGCTGGCCGCCGACCCGCCCTGGCCCTGCCCGCCCGCCGGACAGGCGGCCCGGCCCTGCCTGCCGAACAGGCGGCCCTGTATTGCCGGACAGGGTCCCGCCCCCCCCGGCTCGATCAGGCAAGTAGTCGCCGAACCGGTTCCGGTCGATCCGACGGACAGGAGCCGGGGCCGGTCGATCCGACGGACAGAACCCGGTTCCGGTCGATCCGACGGGCAGGACCCGGGGCCGGGCCGGGGCCCGGTTACAGCCAGCCGTTGCGCTTCAGGGTGCGGTGGATGGCGAAGCAGACGACCGCGATGCTGCCCATCACCATCGGGTAGCCGTACTGCCACTTCAGCTCCGGCATGTGCTCGAAGTTCATGCCGTACACCCCGCAGATCATCGTCGGCACGGCGACGATCGCCGCCCATGACGTGATCTTGCGCATGTCCTCGTTCTGGGCGACGGTGGCCTGCGCGAGGTTGGCCTGCAGGATCGAGTTGAGCAGTTCGTCGAAGCCGACGACCTGTTCCTGCACGCGCGCGAGGTGGTCGGCGACGTCCCGGAAGTACTTCTGGATGTCGGGGTCGACCAGCCGCATGGGCCGCTCGCTCAGCAGCTGCATGGGGCGGAGCAGCGGGGAGACGGCGCGCTTGAACTCCAGTACCTCGCGCTTGAGTTGGTAGATCCGGCCCGCGTCCGTGCCGCGCGGGCTGCCCTTGCCGGGCTGTGAGAAGACGTCGATCTCGACCTCGTCGATGTCGTCCTGCACGGCGTCCGCGACCGCGATGTATCCGTCCACGACGTGGTCCGCGATGGCGTGCAGCACTGCCGACGGGCCCTTGGCGAGCAGCTCCGGGTCGTCCTGCAGCCGGTGCCTGAGCGCCCGCAGCGAGCCCTGCCCGCCGTGCCGGACCGTGATGAAGAAGTCCCGCCCGGTGAAGCACATCACCTCGCCGGTCTCGACGACCTCGCTGGTCGCGGTGAGCTCGGCGTGCTCGACGTAGTGGATGGTCTTGAAGACGGTGAACAGGGTGTCGTCGTACCGCTCCAGCTTGGGGCGCTGGTGGGCGTGGACCGCGTCCTCGACGGCGAGCGGGTGCAGGCCGAACTCCCGGGCGATACCGGCGAATTCGTCCTCGGTCGGCTCGTGCAGGCCGATCCAGGCGAAGCCGCCGTCGCGGCGGACGTCGAGCATCGCCTCGTGCGGCGTGAGCGGCGCCTCGCTCGGGACCCGCCGCCCGTCGCGGTACACGGCGCAGTCGACCACCGCGCTGGCGGCCGTCGCGTCCCGGGTCGTCTCGTACGGGCTGCCGGGCGCGGTGTCCTTGCGGAGCTGGGGGCGGACGGCGGCACGGAGGTCACGGATCATCGACATGGCAGGCTCCTTCGCGACGCGGCCGCCGCGCGGGGGTGGAACTGCCCGGAATGGGGACGTACGGCTCAAAAGTCACGTCCGCAAAGCGGGCGGCACCGGTCCGACGCGGTGACGGCCTTCGCTCTGACTCAGATCAAGCGGGGACGGGATGCCCTTCCGGGGAGCGTCCGCCGAGCGCGAGATGAGGTTGCCGTGAACTTCGCGGTTTACCCGGCGTGTGCGCGGGTACAGAAAGCCTCGGTCGCTGGGCGCTGCTACCTGGCGGAAGAGCGGGTGGTACTGCACGGTCGACTTCGATCCATGTCAGCCCCACCTCCTCCGGCCGGTCCCCCGTGGGGGAAGTCCCAACGCCGGGCTCTGGAACGCCGCTTGAGCGTGCGCGCCACCTGCTGCCCTGGCCAGCGGCCAAGACTATCAGCCGACTGAAGTGTCAAGCCGCGGCTTTGCCCGTTCTCTACGAGTTCTATGCTCGCGGCATGGCTGATGTTCTCGCTCTCGTCGAAGCCCGGCTGCGCAGCGCCCTCGGCGAACCCGACGCCCGCGCGGCCGTGACGTTCCTCGGCACGGACCGCATCGAGGTGCTGCGCTTCGTCGACGGCGACATCGTGCGGTACGCCACGCTCGGCATGTCGGCCGCGCCGATGTCCGACCCGACCTCCGCCCTCGCCGACCAGGTGCGCGGCCCGCGCGCGGAGCTGGTGCTCTCGGTGCGGGCGGGCGTCGCCGACACCGACAAGGCGCTCCGACCGCTCGCCGTGCTCGCCGCATCCCCGCAGGTCGAGGGTCTGGTCGTCGCCCCGGGCGCGTCGCTCGACGTGGGCGAACCGCTGTGGCCCGGCGCCCAGTTCACCTCGGTCCTGGTCGCCGAGCCGGGCGGCCTGGTGGAGGACCTGGAGCTGGACGAGCCGATGGAGCCCGTGCGGTTCCTGCCGCTGCTGCCGATGACGCCCAACGAGGCGGCGTGGAAGCGGGTGCACGGCGCGGCGGCCCTGCAGGAGAAGTGGCTGGCGCACGGCACGGACCTGCGCGATCCGCTGCGCAGGTCCGTCACCCTGGACTGAAGTCGCCTTCCTGGGCGCCTAGTTGGCGAAGACCGCCACGCCGTCCTCCGTACGGTGCTTCGGTTCGAGTTCCTCGGCCTCGTGCCGGAGCGCGGCGCGCCGTGTCCAGACGATGCCGGCGCCGACGACGGCGGCCACGGCCGCGACCACGAACGGGATGTGGATGTTCGTCCACTCCTCGATCTTCGGCGCGAGGAACGGCGCGGCGGCCGCGGCGAACCAGCGCACGAAGTTGTACCCGGCGCTCGCCACCGGTCGCGGAGCGTCCGAGACGCCGAGGGCCAGCTCCGTGTAGACGGTGTTGTTGAGGCCGATGAACGCGCCGGAGGCCACCGTGCCGGCCACGGCCGCCGTGTGGTTGCCGTACCCGAGCACCAGCAGGTCGGCCGCGAGCAGCAGCAGGGAGCCGCCGAGCACCTTGAGCGAGCCGAACCGCCGCTGCAGCCGCGGCGCGACGAGCACCGAGAACACCGCGAGCAGCACGCCCCAGGCGAAGAAGACGGCGCCCGAGCGGTACGGCGACATGTTCAGGACGAACGGCGTGAACGCGAGGACCGTGAAGAACGCGTAGTTGTAGAAGAACGCGGAGGCCGCCGCGGAGGCGAGGCCGCCGTGGCCGAGCGCCTTGACCGGGTCGAGGAGCGAGGTCTTGCGCGCGGGCCTCGGCTGCTCCTTGAGGAACGCGGTGATCGCGATGAACCCGATGGCCATCAGGGCGGCGGTGCCGAAGAACGGGTAGCGCCAGCTGGCGTCGCCGAGTACCGCGCCGAGCAGCGGCCCGCAGGCCATGCCGAGCCCGAGCGCCGACTCGTACAGCAGGATCGCCGCCGCGCTGCCTCCTGCCGCGGCGCCGACGATCACGGCGAGGGACGTCGACACGAACAGGGCGTTGCCGAGCCCCCACCCGGCCCGGAACCCGACGAGTTCGCCGACCGAGCCGGAGGTGCCGGACAGCGCGGCGAAGACCACGACCAGCGCGAGCCCGGCGAGCAGCGTCTTCTTGCCGCCGATCCGGCTGGAGACGAACCCGGTGACGAGCATCGCGACCGCGGTGATCAGGAAGTACGAGGTGAACAGGAGCGAGACCTGACTCGGCGTGGCCTGAAGCCCCTCGGCGATCGACGGCAGGATCGGGTCGACCAGGCCGATGCCCATGAAGGCGACGACGGAGGCGCCCGCCGTGGCCCACACCGCGCCGGGCTGGCGCAGGATGCTCCCCGAGCCGGAGCCCTCGTCGAACGGATCGTCCCCTGTCGGGCCGCTGTTGCTGCTTCGCATGCCCTCTCCCTCACTGCTCTCGCTGCGTGTTGATCGGTTGACGTCTGCACATAATAAGTTAGGCAGGCTAATAAATGCAAGCTACATCTAAATTTTGACACCCGTCCGCACTCCGACGGGTGATCGCTCCTTGACGCGGCGACGGCCGGGGAGGACCGTTGAACGCTATGAGGGGCGAACCCAGTTGCCCGAAGTGCGGTGGCCGGGTCAGGGCTCCCGGTCTCTTCGCCGACACGTGGCAGTGCGCCGCGCACGGCGCCGTGCATCCGCTGCAGCCCGTGGTTCCGCCGAGCGTCGAGGCGCTCGGCGTCGTGGTGCACCGCACACAGGTGCCCGTGTGGATGCCGTGGCCACTGCCGATCGGCTGGCTGTTCACGGGCGTCGCGTGCGCGGGCGACGACCGCAGCGGCGGCCGTGCCACCGCCGTCGCCTGCTCCGGCCCCGGACCGCTCGGCGGCGTCGGCGAGCTGGTGCTCGTCGCGGAGGAGCTCGGCGTCGGACTCGGCGCGCGGTACGCGGGCATCGAGGGCCCCGACCCGGGCCCGTACCTGTCCGTCGAGAAGCCGCCGCAGGCCAAGGTGCTCGCCGCCGGCCGGCCCACCCCGCTGTGGCACGTCTCGGGCACGCCCGACGACCGCGCCGTCTTCGCCGGGGAGGCCCGCGGCCTGTGGCTGTGGGCCGTCGTCTGGCCCGAGCAGTCCGGCCTCCTGATGTACGACGAGCTGGTCCTGACCGACCTGCGGGAGGCGGGCGCCGAGATGGAACTCCTGCCGTGCGGGGCGCTGTCGCCCCGGCTGCTCGACAGCTGAGCCGACCGCCGGGCCGTCCTCTCGCGGCCCTGGAGGGTGCGGGACGTCACTGGCCGCGGGCCCTGCGACGGTCCGGCGGCGGGGGTCGGCCCCGTTATCCTTGAGCGTCCCCTTTCGTCCCGCCGGAGAGCCTGGAGTACGCGTCGTGCGCATCGATCTGCACACCCACTCCACCGCGTCCGACGGCACGGACACCCCGGCCGAGCTGGTCCGGAACGCGGCCTCCGCCGGGCTCGACGTCGTGGCGCTCACCGACCACGACACCACCCGCGGCCACGCCGAGGCGCGCGCCGCGCTCCCCGAGGGCCTGACGCTCGTGACCGGCGCCGAGCTCTCCTGCCGCCTCGACGGCACTCCGCTGCACATGCTCGCGTACCTCTTCGACCCCGAGGAGCCGGAGCTGCTGCGCGAGCGAGAGCTGGTGCGGGACGACCGGGTGCCGCGCGCCCGCGGCATGGTCGGCAAGCTGCAGGAGCTCGGCGTCCCGATCACCTGGGAGCAGGTCGCGCGGATCGCCGGCGACGGCTCGGTCGGCCGGCCGCACATCGCCGAGGCGCTCGTCGAGCTCGGCGTCGTGCCCACCGTCTCCGACGCGTTCACGCCCGAGTGGCTCGCCAACGACGGCCGGGCGTACGTGGAGAAGCACGAGCTGGACCCCTTCGACGCGATCCGGCTCGTCAAGGCCGCGGGCGGGGTCACCGTCTTCGCGCACCCGCTGGCGGTCAAGCGCGGCCAGTGCGTGCCCGAGGCCGCGATCGCGGAGCTCGCCGCCGCCGGACTCGACGGCATCGAGGCCGACCACATGGACCACGACCCGGCCACCCGCGCGCGTCTGCACGGCCTGGCCGCCGACCTCGGCCTGCTCGCCACCGGCTCCAGCGACTACCACGGCAGCCGCAAGACCTGCCTGCTCGGCGAGTTCACCACGGACCCCGAGATCTACGGCGAGATCACCCGCCGGGCCACCGGGGCGTTCCCCGTGCCGGGCGCCGGGGGAGCGCGCTCCTAACGTCCGTACCTCTGTCGCCGGTTCGGGGCCTCGCGGTCCCGGGCCCGCTCCGGCGTGGCCCGGCCCTCCCGGTCGCCGTCGCGCCCGCTCCTCATCTCTTCATCGGTTCACTTTCACTGCAAGGCTCACTGTGTTCGACGTCGCCGTCTTCGGATCCCTCTTTCTCACCCTTTTTGTGATCATGGACCCGCCCGGGATCACCCCGATCTTCCTCGGGCTCACCGCGGGCCGCCCCGCCAAGATGCAGCGCCGGATGGCCTTCCAGGCGGTCTGCGTGGCCTTCGGCGTGATCGCCCTGTTCGGTGTGGTCGGGCACCAGATCCTCGACTATCTGCACGTGTCCGTGCCCGCCCTGATGATCGCCGGCGGGCTGCTGCTCCTGCTCGTCGCGCTCTCCCTGCTCACCGGCAAGACGGACGAGCCGAAGCAGACCAAGGACGTCAACGTCGCCCTCGTACCGCTCGGCATGCCGCTGCTCGCCGGGCCCGGGGCGATCGTCGCCGTGATCCTCGCCGTGCAGGACGCGGAGGGCTTCGGCGGGCAGCTGTCGGTGTGGAGCGCGATCGTCGCCATGCACGTGGTGCTGTGGCTGGTCATGCGGTACTCGCTGGTGATCATCCGCGTGATCAAGGACGGCGGCGTGGTCCTCGTGACCCGGCTCGCGGGCATGATGCTCTCCGCGATCGCCGTGCAGCAGATCATCAACGGCGTCACCCAGGTCGTCCAGGGCGCCTGAGGCCCGTACCTCTCGTACGAGCCGCTCGTACGAACGCGAAGGCCCCCCGTGCGCTGGTGCACGGGGGGCCTTCGAAGCTGCTGCGGCGTTACGAGGCCGCGCTGTCTGCCGGGCGGATCAGGATGCGCTGGCCGATCGAGGCCGCGTGCTGCACGATCCGGTTGACGGAGGCGGCGTCCACGACGGTGCTGTCCACGGCGGTGCCGTCGACGTCGTCAAGGCGCATGATCTCGAAGCGCATAAGGCTTCTCCCTTCGTCTGGTCATCCTCCTGAAGGAGAACTGCTCAAGTGCGAAGCACGGCTTCCTCGCCGCGCTTCCACCAGGTCCAACGACTTGCGCCCTGCAAACATTCCCTACGCTAAAGAAAATTTTCGCCGAGCTAAATAATCGCAGGTCGTAGCGGTGCCGTATGCGCAGCGTGACCGGCCTTGCGGGGCCGTCGGCGGGTGTCAGCCCTGCTGCTCGTCCCAGAACGCGATCAGCGCCTTCGCCGTCTGCTCGGGGCGGTCCGTGTTGGGGGAGTGGTCGGCGCCCGCGACGACCGTGCGCCGGGCCGAGAGCCGCTCCGCCATCTCGTCCAGGAGCGGCACCGGCCAGGTGTCGTCGTGGTCCCCGGACAGTACGTGCACGGGCAGCCGCAGCGCCGCCAGCTCGTCGACCCGGTCCGGCTCGGACGTCAACTGGGCGCCCGTCGCGGCGAGTTGGGCCGGACTGTGGCGCAGCCAGCGGGCGCGCAGGGCGCCGTGGGTCTCGCCGGGGTCCGTCTCCTCGGGCGGTTCGAGGGACTGCATGGCCTCCCACACCTGCGCCATGTCGAGCACGGCGAGCCCGTCCTGCAGCAGCTTCACCCGCTCCTGCTGCGACGGTGAGATCTGCGCCGGGCCCGAGGACATCAACGTCAGCGAGACGAACGGCGCCGGGTCAAGGAGCACCGCCGCCCGCGCGATCTGCCCGCCGAGCGAGTGCCCCAGGAACTGCACCCGCCCGCCGAGCGCCGCCACCTGCGCCAGCACGTCACGCGCCAACTCGCCCTGCGCGTACGGGGATCGGTCGTCGGCGGGGCCCTGCGACTCGTACTGCCCGCGGCCGTCGACGGCCACCGCGCGGTAGCCCGCCTCGGCGATCGGGGCGAGCAGCGCGATGAAGTCCTCCTTGCTGCCGGTGAATCCGGGCAGCAGCAGGACGGTGCCCTTCGGGTCGGCCTCCCGCGGCGCGAGGTCGTGCACGGCGAACTCGCCGCGCTCGGTGGCCAGCTGGTACGCCCTGGTGCCGGGCGGGGGCGTGAACGTGGGAGGCCTGCTCATGCGACGAGGCTAACCGCAGTCCGCCCCGACGGCCCCGCCCGGTGCCCGCACGGAACGCGCCGGCCCGGCTCCCCCGAGAGGAGCCGGGCCGGCCCGGTGCTGCGGGACGTGCCCGCCGATCAGGCTTCGGCCGTCTCGGCGGCCTTGCGTGTACGACGACGGCGCGGCTTGGCCTCCGCCTCCGGAGCCTCGGCCTGCTCGGCGGGAGCGGGCGCGGCCTCGGCGGCCTTCCGGGTCCGGCGACGCGGCTTCGCCTCGACGGCCTCGGCGGCCTCGGCGGTGTCGACGGCGGCCTCGGCGGTCTTGCGCGTACGACGGCGCGGCTTCGCCTCCGGCTCGGCCTGCTCTGCCACGGCCTCGGTCGCCACGGCGGCCTCGGCGGTCTTGCGGGTACGGCGTCGGCGCGGCTTGGCCTCGGCGGTCTCCGTGCCCTCGGCGGTGTCCACGGCGGCCTCGGCCTGCTCGGCGGGAGCGGGCGCGGCCTCGGCGGCCTTCCGGGTCCGGCGACGCGGCTTCGCCTCGACGGCCTCGGCGGCCTCGGCGGTGTCGACGGCGGCCTCGGCGGCCTTGCGCGTACGACGGCGCGGCTTCGCCTCCGGCTCGGCCTGCTCCGCCACGGCCTCGGTCGCCACGGCGGCCTCGGCGGTCTTGCGGGTACGGCGGCGGCGCGGCTTGGCCTCGGCGGTCTCCGTGCCCTCGGCGGTGTCGACCGCGGCCTCGGCCTGCTCGGCCGGAGCGGCGGCGGGCGCGGCTGCGGCCTCGGCGGACGCACCGGCGCGGGTGCGGCGACGGCGCCGCGGGGTGCGCGGCTTGTCCTCCGCCACGGCCTCGCCGGACTCCGGGGCCTCCGCGGCCGGGGCGGTGGGGGCGGCCTCGCCCTCGACCGGGGCGCCGGCCCGGGTGCGGCGGCGCTGACGCGGCGTACGGGTGCGCTTGGGGCGCTCCTCCTCCGCGTCGCGGCGGCTGCCGCGACCACCGCGGCCACCGCGGCCGCCGGTCTCGCCCAGGTCCTCGATCTCCTCGGCGCCGAGACCCGCACGCGTGCGCTCGGCACGCGGGAGCACACCCTTGGTGCCCTCGGGGATGCTCAGCTCCTCGTAGAGGTGCGGGGACGTGGAGTACGTCTCGACCGGGTCGTTGAAGCCCAGGTCGAGCGCCTTGTTGATGAGCTGCCAGCGCGGGATGTCGTCCCAGTCGACCAGCGTGATCGCCGTACCCGACGCGCCCGCGCGGCCGGTGCGGCCGATGCGGTGCAGGTAGGTCTTCTCGTCCTCGGGGGACTGGTAGTTGATGACGTGTGTGACGCCCTCGACGTCGATGCCGCGCGCGGCGACGTCGGTGCAGACGAGGACGTCGACCTTGCCGTTGCGGAACGCGCGCAGCGCCTGCTCGCGGGCGCCCTGGCCGAGGTCGCCGTGGACCGCGCCGGACGCGAAGCCGCGCCGCTCCAGCTGCTCGGCGATGTCGGCGGCCGTGCGCTTCGTACGGCAGAAGATCATCGCGAGGCCGCGGCCGTCGGCCTGCAGGATGCGGGCGACCATCTCCGGCTTGTCCATGGAGTGCGCGCGGTACACGCGCTGCGTGATGTTCGCGACCGTCGCGCCCTCGTCGTCCGGCGAGGTGGCGCGGATGTGCGTGGGCTGCGACATGTAGCGACGGGCCAGGCCGATGACGGCGCCGGGCATCGTCGCGGAGAACAGCATGGTCTGGCGCTTGACCGGCAGCATGTTGATGATCTTCTCGACGTCGGGCAGGAAGCCCAGGTCGAGCATCTCGTCGGCCTCGTCGAGGACGAGCGCGCGGACGTGCTTGAGGTCGAGCTTCTTCTGGCCCGCGAGGTCGAGCAGCCGGCCGGGGGTGCCGACGACGACGTCGACGCCCTTCTTCAGCGCCTCGACCTGCGGCTCGTAGGCGCGGCCGCCGTATATGGCGAGGACGCGGACGTTACGGACCTTGCCGGCGGTCTGCAGGTCGTTGGTGACCTGCTGGCACAGCTCGCGGGTGGGGACGACGACCAGGGCCTGCGGGGCGTCGGTGAGCTTCTCGGGCTCGGCGCGGCCGGCCTCGACGTCGGCGGGGACGGTGACGCGCTCGAGGAGCGGAAGACCGAAGCCGAGCGTCTTGCCGGTGCCGGTCTTGGCCTGGCCGATGACGTCGGAGCCGGCGAGCGCTACGGGAAGCGTCTGCTCCTGGATGGGAAAGGGGGACGTGATGCCGACGGCCTCGAGGGCTTCGGCGGTCTCGGGAAGGATCCCGAGCTCTCGGAACGTAGTCAGGGTGCTGCCTCTTCTGTGAGACGCGGCGCGAGGCGAACGCTGGGGGTCGTGACCGAGCCGGGTTTTTTCATCCGGCCGCTGTTCCGCGATACCGGGTGGCACGGGACCACTGCCGTCGCTCGAGCGTCACGCCGCTGAGGGCCCCTCCTGCGTACGCAACTGAATGCATACGGCCCGGAGGGCTGTCGGGTCGGAGCCGATCGGGCCACCGACCGGGCATCCTCATACGGATGTCCCGCCGATTTGGACTGCATACTCGGCGGGCGCAATATCACTGTACCCCGGATGCGCGCAGGCGTGTCGGCCGAATTGCTCACACAGTGGCTCCCGCCGGGACTGACCAGGGGCTTCCGCGTTCGGGTCGGCGGGCTATTGTGCGCTCCATGGAGACGCCTGACAACGCCAAGGACGCCGCCGCCGAGCCCGCGGCGGAAGCCACCGGAATCGCCGCCCAGGACTGGGCCACCGCCGCCGCCGACCCGACGTACCGCGCGGCCGTCGTCGACCTGCTCGGTGCCCTCGCGTACGGCGAGCTCGCGGCGTTCGAGCGGCTCGCGGAGGACGCGAAGCTCGCGCCGACGCTCGCCGACAAGGCGGAGCTGGCGAAGATGGCGTCCGCCGAGTTCCACCACTTCGAGCAGCTGCGCGACCGGCTCGCGAAGATCGGCGTCGAGCCGACCGAGGCCATGGAGCCGTTCGTCGCCGCCCTCGACGGCTTCCACCGCCAGACGGCCCCGTCGGACTGGCTGGAAGGCCTGGTCAAGGCGTACGTCGGCGACTCCATCGCGTCCGACTTCTACCGGGAGGTCGCCGCCCGCCTCGACTCCGACACCCGCGCCCTCGTGCTCGCCGTCCTCGACGACACCGGGCACGCGAGCTTCGCCGTGGAGAAGGTGCGCGCCGCGATCGAGGAGGACCCGCGCGTCGGCGGGCGGCTCGCGCTGTGGGCCCGGCGCCTGATGGGCGAGGCCCTGTCGCAGTCGCAGCGGGTGGTCGCGGACCGGGACGCGCTGTCGACGATGCTGGTCGGCGGCGTGGCCGACGGGTTCGACCTCGCGGAGGTCGGCCGGATGTTCTCCCGCATCACGGAGGCGCACACCAAGCGGATGGCTGCGTTGGGGCTGGCGGCGTAGGTCTTTTACGGGGGGTCCGGCGCCGTCGACTCGGTGCACGTCCCGGGGCTGCGCCCCCGCCCCCCCCCGTCGTTGTCCGGTGCGGCGCCGTCGTGGTTGCTCGCGCAGTTCCCCGCGCCCCTGAATCAACCGGGGCTTCGCCCCTGGTTTCCGCAGTGCGTTGGTCGGCTGCGGCTTGCGTCGTGGTTGCTCGCGCAGTTCCCCGCGCCCCTAGAAGCAGCCTCCTCCGGCGCCGGGAAGATTCAGCCCCTCCGGCGTTCGAGGAGCGGGGGTTCGGGGGCGGAGCCCCCGAGCGCCGCAGGCTTTCGGGAAGGGGCGGGGCGGGGAGAACAGACCTACGCCGCCGACGTCGTGCTGCGGCGGCCCGCATGGGGCCTGAGGAGCAGGGACAGCAGGGCCGCGGACAGGACCGTCGCGCCGAAGAGCGTGGCCAGGACGTGGCCCGCGCCGAGCGCGGAGTGCGTGATGAACGCGCCGAGCAGCGCGCTCGCGACGCCCGTCGCGAAGACAAGGTTCCGGGCCGGCAGGCGGTGCGCCAGCCGGTGGTCGGCGGCCCAGGCCAGGGCCAGACCGAGCAGTACGGAACCGAGCGTCTCCCAGATCATGTGTCCTCCCACGCCGGCCGGGTGCCTTCGGTCGTAGCCCGTCTTACCCGAGGTGGCCGGAAAGCAATCCTTCTTCGGGCCCCTCGGCGGAACGCCGCACGCGCGCGAGCGCTCCTGGTCAGAGGGCCTTTTCGGAGGATTGCGGAAGCGCGTGGAGGGGTAGAGGGGCCGGCCCCGGACGGGAAAGGGCGCGGGCCCGGTGGGGGGTTCCCACCGGGCCCGCGCCCGTCACGCTGTCCGAGCTCTAGAGAGCGCTGAAGCCCACCTTGCGCGCGGTCGGCTCGCCCAGCTCGACGTACGCGAGCTTGCCTGCCGGAACCAGGACCTTGCGGCCGTGGTCGTCCACGAGAGTGAGCAGCTCGGTCTTGCCGCTCAGCGCCTCGGCCACCGCCTTCTCGACTTCCTCGGGCGTCTGGCCGCTCTCCAGAACGATCTCGCGGGGCGCGTACTGCACGCCGATCTTGACCTCCACGGCTTTGTCCCTCCGACGGTCAGTGATGTGCGCGGCCGTCCGCGCCGTACTCCGCACACATTAGCCCGGTGAGGGGACCGGCAAGCCGTGCCGCTGCACGCTCGCAGCGAACACGGCTTTGAAGGTCAGTGCTGCGTCTGCTCCGAGCCGTGCAGCGGGAAGCCCGCGATGCCGCGCCAGGCGAGCGAGGTGAGCAGCCGCACCGCCTTGTCGCGGTCGACCTTGCTGTCGCTGGAGAGCCAGTACCGCGCGACCACCTGGGAGAGGCCGCCGAGGCCGACGCCGAGCAGCATCGCCTCGTCCTTGGGCAGCCCGGTGTCCTCGGCGATCACCTCGCCGAAGGCCTCCGCGCACTCCAGCGTGACCTTCTCGACGCGCTCGCGGACCGCGGGCTCGTTCGTCAGGTCGGACTCGAAGACGAGGCGGAAGGCGCCGCCCTCGTCCTGTACGTAGCTGAAGTACGCGTCCATCGTCGCGGCGACCCGGAGCTTGTTGTCCGTCGTGGACGCCAGGGCCGTGCGGATCGACTGCAGCAGGGCGTCGCAGTGCTGGTCGAGCAGCGCGAGGTAGAGGTCGAGCTTGCCCGGGAAGTGCTGGTAGAGCACCGGCTTGCTGACGCCGGCCCGCTCCGCGATGTCGTCCATCGCCGCCGAGTGGTACCCCTGCGCGACGAAGACTTCCTGGGCCGCGCCGAGAAGTTGGTTGCGGCGGGCCCGGCGCGGCAGGCGCGTGCCTCGCGGGCGCGCCGCATCTGTCTGCTCGATGGCTGTCACGCCGCCTCCCATGTCATTGAGCACGGCCTTGACGCATCCAAGAGCCGTTCCGTGTGCGGTGTGCTGCCGCGCCGCCATCGTACTTTTCGGTAACCGTCGTGTGCGCGGTGCGGACCGAGAATTTCACGGAGCGGACAGGGGGCAGGGCCGTTCTTAGCGCGAGAAAAGGCGATATCCCGGGCGTACGGGCAGCCCGCGGACGGCTCGCACGCCGGGGTCGGCGTGCGGGTGCCGGGGCCGGGGTCGGCGCAGGTCAGCGGTAGTCGTCCTCGTCCAGGTCGACGACGCGGGCCTGTTCCGCGGCGTCCGCGGGGTTGGCGGTGGAGGGGTCGTACTGGGGGAGCGGTTCGTCGCGCTCCTGGCGCAGGTCGGTGTGCTGTTCGGCGGCATCGGCCTCCGGGGTCTCCTCGTCGAGGACAACCTCGGTCTCTTCCGCTTCGAACGTGTCGGGGTCGCTCGGGTCGGCAGTCATGCTGGCTCCCCTTTCCGGTACGGGCGCCCTCCACACGAGGGGGAGACCCGCTCTCTCTACGAGCGTAGGAGAGACCGTTTCGTGGCGCTATGTGATGCCGTACCCCGACCGTCGTGACGACAGCCGCGATGACCAGCCGCGGCTGTGACGGCGAACACGTGATCCCATGCGTGATCGTCTCGTAACATTGCCAGCATGTCGTCGACCGAGCTGCCGGGAGCCCTGACCGCCGCGGTCCCGCCCGTGACGCCGCCGCCCGTGCGGGTCGCCGAGGGGGAGGAGCTGCGCCAGGTGACGCTGCCCGGGCTCACCCTCACCGTGCGCTCCAGGCCGGCCGAGCGGGAGGGCCTGGAGCCCGCGCTGTACGTGCACGGCCTCGGCGGCTCCTCGCAGAACTGGTCGGACCTGATGCCGCTGCTCGCGGACGTCGTCGACGGCGAGGCGGTCGACCTGCCCGGCTTCGGCGACTCCCCGCCGCCCGACGACGGCAACTACTCGGTGACCGGACACGCCCGCGCCGTCATCCGGCTGCTCGACGCCTCCGGGCGCGGGCCCGTGCACCTCTTCGGCAACTCGATGGGCGGGGCCGTCGCCACCCGCGTCGCGGCCGTACGACCCGACCTGGTGCGGACGCTGTCGCTGGTCTCGCCCGCCCTGCCCGAGCTGCGCGTGCAGCGCACCGCCGTGCCCACCGGGCTGCTCGCGGTGCCCGGCGTCGCCCAGCTCTTCGCCCGACTCACCAAGGACTGGACGCCCGAGCAGCGCACCCGCGGCGTCCTCGGCCTCTGCTACGGCGACCCGCGCAGGGTCTCCCCGGAGGGCTTCGCGCACGCCGTGCAGGAGATGGAGCGCAGACTTCAACTCCCTTATTTCTGGGACGCGATGGCCCGCTCGGCCCGTGGCATCGTGGACGCTTACACGCTCGGCGGGCAGCACGGACTGTGGCGGCAGGCCGAGCGCGTGCTCGCACCCACCCTGCTCGTCTACGGTGGACGGGACCTGTTGGTCTCGTACCGCATGGCGCAGAAGGCGGCGCGGGCCTTCCGGGACTCGCGGCTGCTGACCCTGCCGGAGGCGGGGCACGTGGCGATGATGGAGTATCCGGACACGGTGGCCGCGGCCTTCCGTGATCTGCTCGCGGACCAAGACTCGAACTCGGGGAGCTGAGACGGCGCGTGGGACGGCACTCGCGGCGCACGACCGCCGGGCCCGACACGGGGGCCATACCGGCAGCGCAGCCCGCGCCCGGCCCCGGTCCGGGCCGCCGTCGGCGTACCGCGACACCGGCCGAAGTGCCGAACGGCCGGGGCAGTCGCGCGCCCGAGCCGCCGCCCTCGTCCCCTTCCGGAAGGGGCGCCCGGCCCGCGCCCGACGGGCCCCGGCCGCACCCGCAGCATCGTGAACAGGGCGGCGCCTGGGGCGAGTTGGGCGCCGGCGGGTATGTCTCGCCCGACCCCTCCGCCCGCCCGCAGTCCCGCGTGCCCGGACCCCGCCAGGAGTACGTGGCGGCCTTCGACGCCCTCGACCCGCTGCACGACACGGACGACATCTTCGCCGCCGGAGCCCCGCCGAAGCACCCCGCGGGTCCCGCGGGCCCCGGCGACCCGTACGACACCGTCACCGACTGGGACGAGCGGGACGAGGAGTCGCGGGCCGACGGGCAGGACGGGCCGGAGGCCGAGCGTGAGCGGCGGAAGGGCGGCCGGGGGCGTACGTTCGCCGGGATCGCCGCCGCCGCCGTGACGACCGTGCTCGCCGGGCTCGTCGCCCTGCAGTTCACCGGCGGCTCGTCCGAGGACGCGCGGGCCGGCGCCGTCGACGCGGGCGAGGTGCGCGAGCAGGCGGAGGACGCGTCCCGCTCCCAGGCCGAGCGACCGCCGCCGGCCAAGCCGGAAGCGGTGACGTACGAGCAGAAGATGGGGAAGAAGTACCCGCTCGCGGCCGATCTGAAGGCGAGCGGGAAGTTCGAGGCCATGGGCGGATTCGACAAGGCGCCGGGCAAGGGACAGAAGTTCCGGTACCGCGTGGACGTCGAGAAGGGGCTCGGGCTCGACGGGAAACTGTTCGCCGAGGCCGTGCAGAAGACCCTGAACGACGACCGGAGTTGGGCGCACGGCGGCGGCCGCACCTTCGAGCGGGTCTCCAGCGGCCAGGCCGACTTCGTGATCACCCTGGCCAGTCCGGGCACGACCGGGGTGTGGTGCGCCAAGTCCGGGCTCGACACCACCGTCGACAACGTCTCCTGCGACTCCGCCGCCACCGAGCGCGTCATGATCAACGCCTATCGCTGGGCGCAGGGCGCGAAGACGTACGGCGACGCCATCCATCCGTACCGGCAGATGCTCATCAACCACGAAGTGGGCCACCGGCTCGGCTTCAACCATGTGATGTGCAGCAAGAACGGGGCGCTCGCGCCGGTCATGCAGCAGCAGACCAAGTTCCTGGAGTACGACGGCATCAAGTGCCGCCCCAACGCCTGGGCCTTCCCCGGTAATTGACGCTCCGTAACCGAATCGGCGCTTAGCGCAACAGAACGCTACCCGCGCGCGAAAGTTACGACCGTTCACCCCTTTTGGTGGCGCGGCGGACGACTGTCCATCGTGTCACCGCCGTCCCCGCGTACGTTCGTCCCGCTGCGGGCCGACCGACCAACGGCGGCCCCCCACAAGGGAGATCGGGGGTGTACTCGTGCGCATCGGACTGCTCACGGAGGGTGGCTACCCGTATGTGACCGGTGAGGCCAGGCTCTGGTGCGACCGGCTCGTGCGCGGGCTCGAGCAGCACGTCTTCGATGTCTTCGCCCTCGCACGCAGCGCGCACCAGGAAGAACAGGGCTGGATCGAACTCCCGCCCCAGGTGCACCGGGTGCGCACCGCGCCGCTCTGGACCGCCGACGACGCCACCGGCCGCGGCCACGCCTGGACGGGCGCGGGCACCGGCTCCGGGTACGGCCGCCGGCAGCGGCGCCGCTTCGCCGAGCACTACGGGGAGCTGGCGGCGGCGATCTGTGCGGGGTCCGTGGGGTCGGTGGGGTCGGCGGGGTCGGCGGGTGAGGCTTCGGTCCTCGCATCCCCGGACTCGTCCTCGCCGTCAGGCTCGTCGGCGGGCTTCTCCTCGGCCTCGGCCGAAGTGGCGGACCGTTTCGCCAACGCGCTCTACGGGCTCGCCGAACTCGCCCGCGACGAGGGCGGACTGGCCGAGGCCCTGCGCTCCGAGACCGCCGTGCGCGCCCTGGAGCGCGCCTGCCGCGCCCCCGGCGCGAGCCGCGTCGCGCACGAGGCCCGCGTCCCCGACCTGCTCACCGTCGCCGCCCTCCTGGAGCAGGCGCTGCGGCCGCTGTCCCTCGACTGGTACGAGGACGAGGAGGGCGGGCTCGGCTCCGTCGACCTCTGCCACGCCACCTCCGGCGGCTGCGCCGCGCTGCCCGGGCTCCTCGCCAAGCACTTCTTCGGGGTGCCGCTGCTCGTCACCGAGTACGGCGTGCAGCTGCGGGCGCACTACCTCGCGGGCGCCGGGGAGCGGGCGGGCGGTCCGGCGCGTGCGCTGATCGCGGCCTTCCACGGGCGCCTGGCCGCCGAGGTGTACCGGCAGGCCGCGCTCATCACGCCCGGCAACACGCACGCCCGCCGCTGGCAGGAACGGTGCGGCGCCGAGCGGGCCAAGCTGCGCACCGTCTACCCGGGCATGGCGGCCGGGCGGTTCGCGGAGGTCGGCGAGGCCGGGGCGGATCTCGCAGACCCGGACACGCTGCTGTGGGTCGGCCGGATCGAGCCCGCCAAGGACCTGGTCGGGCTGCTGCACGCCTTCGCCGAAGTGCGCAAGGAGGAGCCGAAGTCGCGGCTCCGCATCGTCGGCGTACCGGCGCACGGCGAGGAGGGCGAGCGCTACCTCGCGCACTGTCGTGCCCTGGCCGCGCAACTCTTCCCGGACGAGGCGGACGGCGTGCACGCGGTCGGCGACAACCCGGTCTCCTTCGAGGAGTTGGGCTCCCCGGAGGCGCCGGAGCTGGCGGAGGCGTACGGGGCGGGCAGCGTCGTGGTGCTGTCCAGTGTCGTGGAGGGCTTCCCGATCAGCCTCGTCGAGGCCATGTTCTGCGGGCGGGCCACCGTGTCCACGGACACCGGCGCGGTCGTGGAGGTCATCGGCGGTACGGGGCTCGTGGTGCCGCCGCGCAACCCGAAGGCGCTCGCCGACGCGTGCGTGGCGCTGCTGCGCGACCCCGCGCGCCGTGAGCGCCTGGGCGCGGCCGCCCGCGCGCGGGCCCTCGAACTCTTCACCGTGGAGCAGAACATCGCCGCGTTCCATGGCATCTATCTGGAGATCGTCTCGCACTGCCCGGTCCCCAGGGACGTCGTCGACGAGGACGGCGACCCGTTGCCCTTCGCCAACCCCGCCGAGACGCATGTGGCGGGCCGCTGGTCCGGCTCCCCCGGCGCGTACGGCGAGCCCGGCCCCCGCTTCGGCCAGTGGCTCGCCTCCCGCAAGGGGCCCAGGAACGGGCCGAGTTGGGCGGTACGGGAACCCGGCGACGGCGCTACGGAGGACACGTCCCCGGCGCGGCAAGCGGCGGCCGAACCCGGGAGCCTCGGCGAGCCGGAGGCCGTACGCACCGAAGACCCCGAGTGCGCCGAACATCCCGTACGCACCGGACATCCCGTACACACCGGACAGTCCGAGCCCTCCGCCGCGCCCGTGGGGGCAGTGGCGAGCGCGGTGGCCGGTGCGGCGACCGGCGAGGGGGAGTCATGAGCAAGTCCCGTACGGACGTGAGGGACTGGCCCGTTGCTCCGGGGTGCCCCGGGGCGTGGGACCGGCGGTCGGAGCAGGCGCTCGCCGCGGCCCTCCCGGCGCCCCGGACGAGCCGCGAGGCCCGGCCCGCACCTCGCCCCGAGCCGAAGGCCGCCGATGCCACGCGGGAGGAGGAGGCGTGAGCAAGTCCCGTACAGGCGAGGGAGGTTCAGCCGTGGTGGCCGCTGAGGCGCCGGAGAAGCCGGACTCGCCGCGCAGGCCCGCCCGGCGTGGTGCCGTCGACCCCGTCAAGGCGTTGATCCACCGGCACCGGGAGCTGTGCGAGCGGGCCGTCGACCCGCTGGAGATCGCCGCGGGCCTGGAGGCGCACGGCGTGACCGACCGGACCGCCGCGCGCTACCGGCACCGGGACGTGTTCACGCTCGCCGAGGAGATGTACGCCCGCGTGCCGCGCGACGACCGGCCCGCCGCCGTGCGTACCGCACCCGAGGTCCCGCCCGTGGACGCCCCGCCCCGCGCCCACGCCCTGCTCGCGCTGCTGCCTCCGGCCGTCGGCGCCGGGACGGTGGTCGCGTACCAACTGACCGACGGGCAGGCCAAGTCGGCCGCGGTGGCCGTCGGGCTGCTCGCGCTCGGCGTCGCGCTGCGGATCGCGTTGCGCCGGGGGCCGCTGCGGGCGCGCGGGGGGACTGTCGGCGGCACGCGCGCGTGGACCGGGTTTCTGCTCCTGTACGCGCTGTTCGGCGACGGGTTCCTGGAGGCCGCGCTCCGCGGCGGGCCCGACGCGCCCTGGCCGCCGGACACCGCCGCGCTCCTCGGGCTCGCCCTCGCGTACGCGCCCGCGGTCTGGTGTGCCCGGCTCTTCGCCGCCGGCGCGCGGCGGCGGCTCGCGCAGAGCCGGGGCCTGGAGGAGTTCGCCGCCGGGGCGCGCCCGCTGCTGCTGGCCGTCGTCGCCCTGTTCGCCGGGGCCGCCGTCGGCCTGCTCCTCCTCGCCGGACGGCTGCTCGACAGCGCCGAACCGCCGTACGGGGCCGCCCTGTTGGCCGTCCTGCTGCTGCTCGCCCGGCTGCTCACCTCGTACGGCTTCTGCGTCGCCCCCGGCGTCGTGCTCGGCGGGGTGTGCGTGCTCGAAGGGCTCGCCGTGGCCTCCGTGTTCGGGGCGCGGCTGCCGTTCTGCTGGTGGCTGGCGCTGCCCGTCGACGCCGTGGGCGCCGCGGCCGTGCAGGTGCTCGCCTGCGGGGCCGGTGTGCTCGTGCTGCTCGTCGCCGCCGCCCGCCGCCTCACCCGTGCCTCCGCCCACGCGGCCGTGCCGGGAGCGCCCCGGTGAGCCCGGCGCGGACCGGCCCGGCCCCGACCCGCCCCTGCCTGCCCTGACCAGACCGGACCCGACTGTCCCTCGTACCTCCCGCGTGACCGACCCCGCGGGCCTCCACCGTGAGCAACATCCCGAAGGAGAACGCCAGATGACCACCCTCGCTCACCGAGCATCCGTCCCTGGGGGCGCCCGATGAGGGTGTTGCTCCTCGGAGCCAACGGATTCATCGGCCGGTACGTGGCCGACCGGCTGCTCGCCGACCCCGCCGTCCAGCTCACCGCGCTCGGCCGCGGCGACGACGCCGACGTGCGCTTCGACCTCGCCACCGGCAGCCCCGGCGCCCTCGCCCGGTTCCTGGACGCGGTCCACCCCGGCGTCGTCGTGAACTGCGCCGGTGCCACCCGCGGCGGCGCCCGCGAGCTCACCCGGCACAACACCGTGGCCGTCGCCACCGTCTGCGAGGCACTGCGCCGCAGCGGCTGCGGCGCCCGGCTCGTGCAGTTGGGCTGCGCCGCCGAGTACGGGCCGAGCCAGCCCGGCTCGTCCACCGCCGAGGACGCCGCGCCCCGGCCCGGCGGCCCGTACGGCGTGAGCAAGCTGGCCGCGACCGAGCTGGTCCTCGGGTCCGGGCTCGACGCGGTCGTCCTGCGGGTCTTCTCGCCCGCCGGGCCCGGCACCCCGCCCGCGACTCCGCTCGGCCGGCTCGCCGAGGCGATGCGCCGCGCCATGCAGTCCGGCGACGGCGAGCTGAAGCTGGCCGGACTCGGCGTGCAGCGGGACTTCGTCGACGTGCGCGACGTGGCGCGGGCCGTGCACGCCGCGTCCCTGTCGGCGGCGCAGGGCGTCGTCAACATCGGTTCGGGCCGGGCCGTCCGGCTGCGCGACGCGGCCGCCGTGCTCGCCCGGGTCGCCGGCTACGGCGGGGCGCTGCACGAGCTGGACGCCGGGCCCACCGGCCGCCCCGCCATCGGGCACCCGCGGCCCGACCCGGACCACGCGATCCCGGCCGTCTACCCGTACCCGGACGGCTGCGGCAGCTGGCAGCAGGCCGATGTGCGCACCGCGCGCGACCGGCTCGGCTGGCGGCCCCGGATCAACCTCGAAGAGTCACTCGCCGACATCTGGATGGAGGCGGCATGCCGCATCTGATCGACCGGACGGGTCCCGCACACGCCCTCGCCGGAGCCACCATGGGCCTGGGTGTGCCCGGCTACGCGCACCCGCTGCTCGCGCCCGTCGAGTGGGCGGAGCTGAGCCGGCCCGAGACCCCGCTGCACTGGGTCGTCCTGAACGTCGCGAACGGGCCCGGCGACCGCCCCGACCCGCACTGCCTGGAGGCCGCGGGCCGCCTCAGCAACGTGGGCGTACGGGTCCTCGGCCACCTCGACCTGTGCCACGGCACCCGGGACTTCGGCGAGCTGGTCTCCGACGCGCACCGCTACCTCGACTGGTACCGGATCGACGGGTTCCTGCTGCACCGCGCCCCGAGCGAGCGCGCCGCCCTGCCCGAGACGCGGCGGATCGCGGGCACGCTCAGGGCGCTGCTTCCCGAGGCGCACCTGGTGTTCGGGCACGGCACGCACCCGTATCCGGGGTACGCGGAGAGCGCCGACCAGCTGGTGACGTTCTCCGGGCCGTGGTCGGAGTACCGCTGGTCGCAGGTGGCCGAGTGGACCGCCGACTATCCGCCCGAGCGGTTCTGCCACCTGGTGCACGGCGTGCCCGGCGGCCACCTGGAGGAGGCGCTGCGGGTGGCCCGCTGGCAGGGCGCGGGCACGATCTGGTTCACGGACCGCACCGACCGGCACGGCACGGTGGATCCTTTCGGGGCATTGCCCGGCTACTGGGACGAAATCGTCTCGCGTATCGGACGCAGTGTCTCGGAATGAAGAGGGGTGTGGCAGCGTTACGGAGGAACAACTGTTCCGCATTAACCGATCTACGGAGTTCCCGTGTCGCTGCCACCCCTGGTCGAGCCAGCTGCTGAGCTCACCGTCGACGAGGTCCGCAGGTACTCCCGCCACCTGATCATCCCGGACGTCGGGATGGACGGGCAGAAGCGGCTGAAGAACGCCAAGGTGCTCTGTGTGGGCGCCGGCGGCCTGGGTTCGCCCGCGCTGATGTACCTGGCCGCGGCCGGCGTCGGCACCCTCGGCATCGTGGAGTTCGACGAGGTCGACGAGTCGAACCTGCAGCGCCAGATCATCCACAGCCAGGCGGACATCGGCCGCTCGAAGGCGGAGTCCGCGAAGGACACGGTCCTCGGCATCAACCCGTACGTGACGGTGAACCTCCACGAGGAGCGGCTCGAGGCCGACAACGTGATGGAGCTGTTCGCCCAGTACGACCTGATCGTCGACGGCACCGACAACTTCGCCACGCGCTACCTGGTCAACGACGCGTGCGTGCTCCTCAACAAGCCGTACGTCTGGGGCTCGATCTACCGCTTCGACGGCCAGGCCTCCGTGTTCTGGTCCGAGCACGGCCCCTGCTACCGCTGCCTCTACCCGGAGCCCCCGCCGCCCGGCATGGTTCCGTCCTGCGCCGAGGGCGGCGTGCTCGGCGTGCTCTGCGCGTCGATCGGCTCCATCCAGGTCAACGAGGCCATCAAGCTGCTCGCCGGCATCGGCGACCCGCTGGTCGGCCGCCTGATGATCTACGACGCCCTGGAGGTGCAGTACCGCCAGGTGAAGGTCCGCAAGGACCCGAACTGCGCGGTCTGCGGCGAGAACCCGACGGTCACCGAGCTCATCGACTACGAGGCGTTCTGCGGCGTCGTCTCCGAGGAGGCCCAGGAGGCCGCGCTCGGCTCCACGATCACTCCGAAGCAGCTCAAGGAGTGGATCGACGCGGACGAGAAGATCGAGATCATCGACGTCCGCGAGCAGAACGAGTACGAGATCGTCTCGATCCCGGGCGCCAAGCTGATCCCCAAGAACGAGTTCCTGATGGGCAACGCCCTCCAGGACCTCCCGCAGGACAAGAAGATCGTCTTGCATTGCAAGACGGGTGTCCGCAGTGCGGAAGTCCTCGCGGTCCTGAAGTCCGCGGGCTTCGCCGACGCCGTGCACGTGGGCGGCGGCGTGATCGGCTGGGTCAACCAGATCGAGCCGAGCAAGCCGGTGTACTAGGCCGGAACTCAGGTCGTCCGACGGCGCACCGTCGGCTCGGGCACCGTAGTCGCCCTGCGGGCTCGTCCTCAAGCGCCGGACAGGCCGGATCGTGGGCCCGGCCCCAGAGAACTGGGGCCGGGCCCACGCCTTTCCGCAGGAAGACCGGGGCCGGGCCCGGGCCTATGCGCAGGTCTTGCCGTCCGCCGGGACCTTCCCGTCCAGCAGGTACGCGTCCACCGTGCGCGTCGCGCAGTCGTTCACGCCGTACGTGCCGTGGCCCTCGCCCCGCACCGTGAGCGTCACGCCGACGCCCTCGCCGAGCGCCTTCGACATCCGCTCCGCGCCCTCGACGGGCGTCGCCGGGTCGCCGGTGTTGCCGATGACGAGCATCGGGGCCGCGCCCTTCGCGCCGACCTCCGGCGTCGCGCGCTCGCCGGTCGCCGGCCAGCCGTTGCAGCTCGGCAGGCCCCACGCCAGCATCTCGCCGAAGACCGGCGACTCCTTCTCGTACACCGGCAGGTGCTTCTTCACGTCGGCGAGGGTGAAGCGTTCGCTGGAGTCGGCGCAGCGGATCGCGGCGCCGGCCGCCTGCTGGTTGCCGTAACGGCCCTGCGGGTCACGGGAGTTGTAGACGTCGGCGAGCAGCAGCAGCGTGTCGCCCGTGCCGGACCTTGCCTCCTGAAGGGCCTTGGAGAGGTACGGCCAGGTCTCCTCGCTGTAGAGCGCGGAGGCGACGCCGGTGAGGGCGAGGTTCCGGGTCACCTCGCGGCCGCTCGCCGTCGACAGCGGCTGCGTGTCGAGGCCTTCGAGGAGCCCGGCGAGCTCCTGGGTGCCGCGCTCCGGGTCCTCGCCGGCCGACTCCAGGTAGCTCTCCAGGGCGTGCTGGAAGCCCTTCGTCTGGGCGACGGCGTTCTCCACGGTGCCCTTCGTCGGGTCGACGACCGCGTCGAGCACGGCCCGGCCGACGTTCTCCGGGAACAAGTGGGCGTAGACGCCGCCGAGTTCGGTGCCGTACGAGATGCCGAAGTAGTGCAGCTTGTCGTCGCCGAGGACCTGGCGCATCAGGTCCATGTCGCGGGCCGTCTCCTCGGTGGTGAGGTGCGGCAGGAGCTTGCCGGAGTTCTCCTCGCAGGCCTGCACGTAGGCGCGCTGCTCGGCGAGGAAGCGCTTCTCCTCGGCCGCGGTGTCCGGGAGGCCCTCCTTCGCGGCGGTCACCTCGTCCATCTCACGGTCGTCCACACAGTGGACGGTGGCGCTCTCGCCGACGCCGCGCGGGTCGAAACTCACCAGGTCGTAGCGGGAGTTGAGCTTCTCGTAGTCCGCCGCGGCCAGCGGCAGCGTGGCGACGCCCGAGCCGCCGGGGCCGCCGAAGTTGTAGAGCAGGGAGCCGATGCGCTTGTCCTTGTCGGTGGCCTGCTTGCGGATCAGCGCCACGTCGATGGTCTCGCCGTCCGGCTCGGCGTGGTCGAGGGGCGCCTTCATCGTGGCGCACTCCCAGCCCTTGCCGGGCGCCGTGCCGCCGCCGCCCTGGGCCGTGGTCGGCGCCTCGCAGGCCGACCAGTCGAGCCGCTGCCCGGCGAGCCCCTCGGGCCGGGGCTCGTCCTTCGGGCCCGTACCGCAGCCCGCGACGGCGACGAGGGCGAGCGCGCCCGCCGCGAGGGCGGCGGCGCGTATGTGCGTGGACATCTCTGGTGACAACTCCCTTGGTGCGAGCCGGTCTTGCCGTGCTCAGGACGCTGATGGCGGGTGCCTGATGGCGGGTGCCTGGTGACGGGTGCCTGGTGGCGGGTGCCTGGTGGTGGTGGGGCGGGGTGGGGCGGGGGTTACGAGCAGGTCCTGCCGTGCTCCGGGACCTTCCCGTCGAGCAGGTAGCCGTCCACCGTCGACGTGACGCAGCGGCTGCCGCCCCCGTACGCCGTGTGCCGTTCGCCGCGGTAGGTGAGCTGGACGCCGACGCCGGGCCCGAGTTCCTCGACCATGCGCTCGGCGCCCTCGATCGGGGTCGCCGAGTCGCCGGTGGTGCCGACGACCAGGATCGGGTCGGCGCCCGGCGCGCTCACCTCCGGGGTGTCGTGCGCGCCCGGCACCGGCCAGTCGTGGCACCAGCCCGCCGTGTCCCAGCCGAGGAACTCACCGAAGACGGGGGAGATCCGGCGGAACTCCGGCAGTACGGCCCTGGCCTCGCGGGCCGTCGGCCGCTTCTTGGCGTCGGCGCAGGAGATGGCCCGCTGGGCGTGGCTCTGGGTGCCGTAACTCCCGGACGGGTCACGGTCGTTGTACTGGTCCGCGAGCGACAGCAGCTTGCCGCCCCGTCCGGCCCGCGCGTCGTCCAGGGCCGCGGTGAGCGAGGGCCAGGACAGCTCGCTGTAGAGGGAGGCGAGGATGCCGGTCAGGGCGTGGCCCTCGGTCAGCTTCCGGCCGCCGCCGGCGGGCAGCGGGCGGGCGTCGACGCGCTTCAGGAGCGCCACGAGGTCGCGGGTGCCCTGCTTCGGGTCGGCGCCGGTGGACTTCAGGTAGTTCTCCAGGGCCCGCTGGAACCCGGTCGTCTGGTTCTTGGCGTGGCCCACGGTGTCGGCGCTCGGGTCGACGACCCCGTCGAGCACGATCCGGCCGACCTTCTCCGGGAACAAGTGGGCGTAGACGCCGCCGAGTTCGGTGCCGTACGAGAAGCCGAAGTAGTGCAGTTTCTCGTCGCCCAGGACCTGGCGCATCAGGTCCATGTCGCGGGCCGCGTCGGACGTGCCGATGTGCGCGAGGAGGCCGGCGGAGCGGCGGGCGCAGCCCTTCCCGAAGTCCGCGGCGTCCGCGAAGTACGCCCGTTCCTCGGCGGCCGTGTCCGGCGTCAGGTCGACCTCTGCGGCCGCCGACTCCAGCTCCGCGTCCGAACGGCACCGCACACCCGAGCTGGCGGCGACCCCGCGCGGGTCGAAACTCACCAGGTCGTACCGGGAGTTGAGGTTCTCGAACGCCGACGCCGAGGCCGGCAGCCCGGCCACGCCCGACCCGCCGGGCCCGCCGAAGTTGAAGAGCAGCGAGCCGATGCGCTTGTCCTTGTCGGTGGCCTGCTTGCGGATCAGGGCCACGTCGAGGGTCCTGCCGCCCGGCTCGGCGTGGTCGAGCGGCGCCTTCATCGTGGCGCACTCCCAGCCCTCGCCGGGCGCCCCGGCGTCGGTCGGCTCGCAGCGCCCCCAGTCGAGCCGCTGCCCGGTCAGGGCGGCGGGCAGCTCGGGCGTCGGCTTCTTCTCCGTACGGCCCAGGGAGTGCCCGCTCCGCTCCGGCGCCTTCGGCGCCTCGCCGCACCCGGAGAGGAGCAGACCCCCGAGGAGCAGGGATATGAGCGCTGATCTGGACGAAGACCGCATGGGCGGCATGGGCGGCTTCCCCTCGAAAACGTATTCCCCCCCTGGGAAAACGTCCCGTAATAGTAGAGGCGTCGGATTCCGGGCCGGGTGCGGCCTACTCCGGGCAGACCGTGCCCGACTTCGGGGCCTTCCCGTCGAGCAGATAGCCGTCGACGGCCCGCCGCACGCACCGGTCGCCGCTGTCGTACGCCCCGTGCCCCTGCCCCTTGTACGTGACCTCCACGCCGACGCCCGGGCCGAGCGCCTCGACCATCTTGCGGGTGCCCTCGTACGGCGTCGCCGGGTCGCCGGTGTTGCCGACGACCACGATCGGGGCCGAGCCCTTCGCGCTCACGTCCGGGTGGTCGGCGGCGCCCGGAACCGCCCAGCCCGTGCAGCCGACCATGCCCCAGGCCAGGAAGTCCCCGAACAGCGGGGCCGCCTTGCGGAACTCGGGGAGCTTCGCCTTCACGTCGGCGAGGGTGTAACGGGCCTTGTCGTCGGCGCAGTTGATGGCGATGTTGGCGGCGCCGATGTTGCTGTACGTGCCGTCGGGGCTGCGGCCGTTCATCGAGTCGGAGAGCGCCATGAGGACCTTGCCGTCCCCGTCGTACGCCTGCTCCAGGCCCTCCGTCAGGTACTCCCAGAAGTCCTTCGAGTACAGCGCCTGCGCGATGCCGTTGGTCGCGGCGGTCTGGGTCAGCTTGCGCGGGCCGAGGCCGGGCAGCGGGTCGCTGTCCAGGTCCTTCAGGAGCGTGGCGATCCGGTTCTGCACGTCCTCGGGGGTGTCGCCGACGGGACAGTCCTCCACCTTCGACGTGCAGTCCTTCGCATAGTTCTCCAAGGCCAGCTGGAACCCCTTGGCCTGGCCGAGCGAGCCCTGCTCGGCGTTCTGCGTGGGGTCGACCACCGCGTCGAACACGGCCCGGCCGACCTTCTTCGGGAACAAGTGGGCGTAGACGCCGCCGAGTTCGGTGCCGTACGAGATGCCGAAGTAGTGCAGTTTCTCGTCGCCGAGGACCTGGCGCATCAGGTCCATGTCGCGGGCCGCGTCCGTCGTCGCCACGTGCGGCAGCACCTCGCCGGACTTCTCGTCGCAGTCCCGGTTGAAGCCCTTCACCTCGGCGAGGTAGCTCTTCTCCTCCGCCGCGTCGTCCGGTGAGGAGTCCTGCTGGTAGTACGCGTCCAGCTGCTTGTCCGTACGGCAGGTCACCGGGGCGCTGCGGCCGACGCCGCGCGGGTCGAAGCTGACCAGGTCGTAGCGGGTACGGAGCTTCGCGTACTCCTCGCCGAACGCGGGCAGCGTCGTGACGCCCGAGCCGCCGGGCCCGCCGAAGTTGAAGATCAGCGAGCCGATGCGCTTGTCGTCCTTCCCGGAGGACTCGGCGCGGATCAGCGCGAGGTCGATGGTCTCGCCGTCCGGGTCGTCCCAGTCCAGCGGGGCCTTCATCGTGGCGCACTGCCAGTCGGCGCCGCCGGGCAGCGGGGTGGGGGAGTCGCCGCCGCCCTGCTCGGCCGACGGCGCCGGACACTCCTTCCAGGACAACTCCTGCGCCGCCAGATCCCCGTCCCCCTCCCCGTCCCCGCACCCAGCGGCGAGCGCGAGGGTCAGCAGAGCTACGGAGAGGGCGGCGGCACGCGTACGACCAGGGCGGTTCGACATGCCACCCATCCTGCGGGGGGACGTGGCGGGGCGCGCGCCAAAGGGCCCCGATAGGGGCGCGGGGCTGTGACATTTGCGGCTTCGCAGCGGGGCGCGCCCGGCCACGACGGCGCCGCAGGCTTCAGGGAAGGGGAGGGGCAGAGCATGAAGCCCGTCCGGCGCTTGAGGACGAGCGCGCCGGCGCGACGGACGGTGCGCGGGCCGACGGCGCGGGACCGTCGAGGGGACCTACAGGGCCACCACCGTGATCTCCGTAGCCTTCACGCTGACCCACACCCGGGCCCCCTCCCCGAGCCCCAGTTCCGCCGCCGCCCCGGCCGTCACCTCGGCGACCACCTCCGGGGCGCCGGAGACGAGGACCCGCAACCGGCCGCCGTGCGCGGTCAGTTCCCGTACCGTGCCCTCCCACACGTTGCGCGGGCTGCCCGACGGCCGCTCCCGGTGCAGGGACACCGCCTCCGGCGCGACCACCGCGAGCGCGGCCGTGCCCTCGGCGGGCGCGGGGGAGTCGTCGTCCGGTCCGGCGAGCACGAGCCGGGCCCCGTCGGCCAGTTCGAGCCCGCCCCCGCGCACCGTCCCCGGCCACGCGTTGCGGCCCAGCATCCGCGCCACCCACGGCGACCGCGGATGCCGTGCGACCTCGGCGGGCTCCGCGTACTGCACCGGAAGCCCGTCCTCGAGGACGAGTACGCGGTCGGCGAGGGACACCGCCTCGACCGGGTCGTGCGTGACGATCAGGCACACCCCGGGGAAGTCCGACAGATGCGAGCGCAGCGCGTGCCGCACCCGGGCCCGGGTCGTCTGGTCGAGCGCGGCGAGCGGCTCGTCCAGCAGCAGCAGCCGCGGTCGCGCCGCCAACGCCCGGGCCAGCGCCACCCGCTGGGCCTGCCCGCCGGACAGCTGCCCCGGCCTGCGGTGCGCGAGCCGGCCGACGCCGAGCCGGTCCAGCCACTCCTGCGCCGCCACGCGCGCGTGCCGCTTGTCGACGCCCTGGGCGCGCAGCCCGTACGCCGTGTTGGACAGCGCCGTCAGATGCGGGAACAGCGCCCCGTCCTGCGGCACCCACGCGATCCCGCGCCGGTGCACCGGCAGGCCGCCCACGTCCGTCCCGCCGAGCCGCAGGCTCTCCGCCCACGCGCGCGGGGTGAGGCCGAGCAGCGCCCGCAGCAGTGTCGTCTTCCCCGCGCCGTTCGGCCCGACCACGGCGACGGTCGTGCCGGGCGGGGCGTCGAGCCGTACGCGCGTGAAACCGGCCACCTCGGCGTCCAACGGCCAGGTCTCGTCCGGCAGTTCCGCGGCCATCGGCGGGCCGGTCCGCTCCCCTTCGCCTCCGGCCGCCTCTTTGGGCTCCGCGTCCGCGATGCTCTTACGCGTACGAGCCCGCGTACCGGAATCCGTACCGGAATCCGTACCGGACCCCGCGCCCAGCCAGCGCCCTCGCAGCGCGACCAGCACCGCCGTCGCGACCACGAGCAGCAGCAGGGAGACCGCGACGGCGCCGTCCGGGTCGTTCTGCAGCAGCAGGTAGACCTGCAGCGGCAGGGTCTGCGTCGTGCCCGGCAGGTTCCCCGCGAACGTGATCGTCGCCCCGAACTCGCCGAGCGCCCGCGCCCAGCACAGCGCCGCGCCCGCGACCAGGCCCGGCGCGACCATCGGCACGGTCACCGTGAGGAACGTCCGCAGCGGCGTCGCGCCGAGCGACAGCGCCGTCTCCTCGTACCGCCGGTGCAGGCCCCCGAGGGCGCCCTCCAGGCTGATGACCAGGAACGGCATCGACACGAACGCCGCCGCCACCACCGCCCCGGCCGTCGAGAACGGCAGCGTCACGCCGAGCCCGTCGAGCCACGGCCCGAGCAGCCCGCGCCGCCCGTACCCCTCCAGGAGCGCCACGCCCGCGACCGTCGGCGGCAGCACCATCGGCAGCATCACCAGGCACCGCACCAGCGCCTTGCCCGGGAACTCCACGCGCGCGAGCAGCCACGCCAGCGGCACCCCGAGGAGCAGCGAGAGCAGCAGCGCCCACCCCGACACCACGAGCGAGAGGCCGAGCGCCTCGGTCACCGCGGGCGAGCCGAGCCGGCCCGGCAGCGTCCGCCACGGTGCCCCCGCGAGCACGCCCGCGAGCGGCAGCAGCAGGAACACCACCGCGACGACGCCGGGCAGCGCGAGCGCCCACGGCACGCGTCCGCGCAGCGCTGAGGTCCTGACGGGCGCGGTCACGGCTTCTGGAACCCCGCGTCCCGCAGCAGCTTCTGCGCCTTCGGGGACGCCAGCCACTTCACGAACTCCCCGGCGGCGTCCGCGTGTTCGGCGTCCTCCAGGACGGCCGCCGGGTACGAGGCGACGGCGTTCTGCCGGTCCGGCACGGTCACGGTGCCGACCTTGCCGCGGGCGGCCGCGGCGTCCGTGACGTACACGAGCCCCGCGTCCGCCTCGCCCAGCTCCACCTTGCTCAGCACGGCGCGCACGTTCGGCTCCTGCGACACCGCGCGCACCCGCACGCCCTCGTCGTCGAGCACCTGCTCGCTGTACCGGCCGACCGGCACCTCCGGCGCGGCCAGGACCACCTTCAGGTCCTCGCGCCCGAGGTCGTCGAGGCCCGCGACCTTCTTCGGGTTGCCCTTGGCCGTGGCGATGGTGAGGCGGTTCTTCGCGATCACGGTGGGCTCGCCGACCTCCGCGTCCAGCCCGTCCATCGTCTTCGTGTCGGCCGTCACGAGCGCGTCCGCGGGCACCCCTTGCCGCACCTGCGCGGCCAGCTCCTGCGAGCCCGCGAACGAGAACTCGACCTTCGTACCCGGATGTTCCTTCTCGTACGCGGCCCCCGCGGCCTCGAAGACATCGGTCAGGGACGACGCGGCGAGCACGGTCACCGTCGTCCCGCTTCCGCTCCCGCCGTCGCTGCCGTCGCTGCCGTTGTCCGTCGCGCCGGAGCCGCAGGCCGCGAGCGGCGCGAGCACCGCGGCGGCGAGCACGCCTCGGGAGACGGTCCCCAGGCGGGGGAAGGTGGGCCTGCTGCGCATGGGAGAACCCCGTTCGTCACGCACGGTCGATGTGGACGTTGGTCGACTTCACGCGGGCCACCGCCTCCATCCCGACCTCCAGGCCGAGCTCCTCGACGGCCTCGCGGGTCAGCAGGGAGACGAGCCGGTGCGGCCCGGCCTGGATCTCGACCTGCGCGGCGACGTCGCCGAGCTTCACGGCCGTGATGATCCCGGGAAACGCGTTCCGCGCGGTCGTGTACGCCTCCTCGGCGTCCTCGGACTGTCGGCCGAGCTCCACGGCGAACGCGGCGAGGTCGGCCCCGTCGACGAGTCGCCTGCCCCCTTCGTCCCGCCGGGTCGGCATCCGCCCGGCGTCGGCCCAGCGCCGCACGGTGTCCGTGCTGACGCCGAGCAGACGGGCCGCCTGCTGAGTGGTGTAGGACCGCATGTGCGGCAATGTAGGCAGGGTCGGGTCGCAGGTGCAAGGAAGATCGGGCGATGCTCCCAGCAGGTGCGGTTCGCTATGTAGGAACCTTCAAGGGGCTCAGGCTCCGCCCGCGGCGGCCCCGGCCGTGGTGGCTCCGCCCGTGGCGGCCCGGCCGTGATGGCTCTGCCCGCGGCGGCCCCGCCCGCGGTGCCTCAGAGCGCGCCCTTGCGTGTCAGATGGTTGAAGCACAGCCACCCCGGCAGCACCGGCAGCCACAGCGTGAGCAGCCGGTACAGCAGCACCGCAGGCGCCGCGACCTCCTTCGGCAAGCCGATCGCCACCAGGCCGAACGTCAGCGTCGCCTCGACCGCGCCCACACCGCCCGGCGTCGGGGCGGCCGAGCCGAGCGCGTTGCCCGCGAGGAAGACCACGGCCACGCTGGCGAGGCTCAGCGACACCGTCTCGTCGTTGGAGAAGGCCCGTACCGACGCGTCCAGGCAGAGCACGAACATCGCGGTGAGGAGCAGCATGCCGCCGATGCCGGTGAGCAGCTTCTGCGGGCGCTGCAGTACGTCGAGCATGCGCGGCACGACGCCCGCGAACAGCGACCGCAGCCGCGTCGCCACGAACTGCCGCAGGAACGGGATCGCCGTGACCACCAGCACCAGCACCGCGACGGTCAGCAGTCCGGCGATGACGGTCCGGGACGGCGTCAGCTCCGGGGTCTTCTCCGTACCCGTCAGGTAGCCCATCGTCAGCAGCAGCAGGATGTGCGAGCCCAGGCCGAACAGCTGCGAGGCGCCGACCGACGCCACCGCGAGCCCGGAGCGCACCCCGGCACGCTGCAGGAACCGGGTGTTCAGGGCGACGCCGCCGACCGCCGCGGGCGCCACGATCTTCACGAACGAACCGGCGACCTGCGCCGCCACCGTCCGCAGGAACGGCACCCGCTCCGGCACGAAGCCGAGCAGCGCCATCGCCGCCGCCACATAGCTGAGCGCCGAGAACGCCACCGCGGCGAGCACCCAGCCCCAGTTCGCCTCCTCGAAGAGCTTCGCGAAGTCGATGCCGGTGAGCTGCGAGAGCAGGAAGTACGCGCCGATCGCGCCGGCGAGGAAGCTGATCAGGGTGCGCGGCTTGATCCGCTCCAGCTGCGCGGGCTCCACCGGCGCCTGCGGCCTGATCTTCAGCACCTGGTGCCGGATCTGGGTGAGCAGGTCCTCCTCGCGGGCCACTTCGAGCGCCTCGTCCAGGGCCCGCTTCTCCGCCTGCTTCTGGTCCTTCGCCGCCTTGCGGTCCGACGCGGCCGTCTCGGCGCCGCCCGCCTCACGGCCGTGCCGGGTCTTGCGGGACGCCTCCAGGACCGCCTCGCGCTCGCGCTGCGACCGCTCGCGGCCCAGCTTGCGCAGCGTCGCGCGCGTGGACCGGGTCAGCGCGATCGGCTGCAGCAGCGGCAGACAGTCCGCGACCGCGTCCGGGCCGAGCACGTCGACCGCCGCGGCCACCGCGCGCTCGGCGCCGGTGCGCAGGCCGAACGTGGTGAGCAGCTGCGCGATGTCCATCCGCAGGACCAGGTCGCCGGCCGCGATCTCGCCGCCGCGCAGGTCCGTGATGATCACCGTGCCGGAACGATCCACCAGGATCGCGTCGCCCGCGAGGCGCCGGTGCGCGATCCGCCGCGACTGCAGCGCCTTCACCTGCAGCCAGGTGTCCCGCATCAGCTCGTCGGTGATCTCGTCGTCCGACAGCGCGTCCAGGGAGTGCCCGCCCAGGTGCTCGTACACGAGCATCACCGCGTCCGGGCCGAGCTCCGACGTGGCGATCAGCTTCGGGGCGTTGGCGCCCGCCGCGATCGCCGCGTACGACAGCAGCGCCTCCTGCTCCAGCGCCTGGCGCAGCGACTGCAGGCTGCGCCGGGTCGTGATGCCGCGCAGCGTGAGCCGGCGCCACACGCGGTAGAAGAAGCCCTGCGCCTGCTGCTCCCGGTCGACGACCGTGACGTCGAGCGGCGGCCCGTCCTCGAGCGTGACGAAGTACCTCCGCCCGCGGTCGCCGCCGTCCGCCTCCGGGGCATCCTCCGCCCGCGCGCAGCTGACCGGCCGGAACCCCACGTGCCGCAGGCCGACGAGCAGGGTCTGCCCGGTGGGCCTGACGTTCGGCGAGCCGACCGCGTACAGCGTCCCGTACGCGACGGTCCAGCCGATCAGGACGGTCAGGATGATCGAGAACGGGGTGGTGAACCCGGCGACGAGCATCGACAGCGCGTCGAGCAGCAGCACCGTCCACAGCACGACCCGCCAGCGCGGTCTGCGGGACATCCCGACCGCCGTCATGTACGCGATGACCGGCGCGAGGTAGCCGTGCACCGGGTCGGTGAGCGCCCCCGGGTCCTCCACCAGCGGCCGGGTCAGCGCGTCCTGGATCGACTCGGGCGCCGCCTTCGCCACCCACAGATCCGTGGCGAGCGTCACCCCGTGCGCCAGCACGGCGGCCAGCACACCGTCCGCGATCCGCAGCCCGTCCCGCTTGATCAGCCGCTCGATCGCGAACGCCACCGGTACGAGCAGCACCGCGATGGACGCGCTCAGGCCGGCGAACTTGATCAGCAGGTCGGGTGCCTGGTCGGTGCCCTTGTTGATGTCCTGCTCAAGGCCGGACGTCGTGCCGTGCGCGAACGCCGCGATGGACAGCACGAGCACGATCGCCAGGATCCCGCTCAGCACCCGCATGAGGTCCGACGGCCGGTGCACGCGCGCGGGCAGCAGCGGTTCGTCGCCCTCGACCTCGCCGCCCGGGCCGGTGGCCGTGGAGGCGGTGGCACCGTGCGGCTTCGGCCCCGGGACGGGGTGCTTCGCGTCCGCTTCGTGCACGGTCTCGTGCTCGGTCTCGTGCTCGGTCCGGCGGGCGGCGTCCCGGCCCGTTTCGTGTGCGGTGTCCCGGTCCGTCTCGCGCGGGCCGTCGGTCTCCGGGCGCGACGGCGTGTCAGGGGTGCGCTCGTCCTTGGGGGGCTGCACTCCCTGATCCTTCTCCGTCTCGTTGTGCTCGCGTATCACCTGTCACCGCCCGCACGATGGTGGCACGAGCCGCTGACAACAGCGGGCATCAGGGTGCATTCAGTCGTCGAACTGTGTCCTTCGACCCCACACCCGGGGTTCACAGAACCATGGTCCCGCTCCCGCCCGGATTGTCGGTGGGGTGCGGCAAGATGGGCCGGATGAGCGAGGAGAGCCTGCCGGAACTTCCGGACTACGCGGAGCGGGTGCTCCAGGTCGCGGAGCGCATCCCGCCCGGCCGCGTCATGACGTACGGCGACATCGCGGAGTGGCTCGGCGAGGGCGGCCCGCGCCAGGTCGGCCGCGTCATGGCGCTGTACGGCGGGGCGGTGCCCTGGTGGCGTGTGGTGCGCGCCGACGGCCACCTGCTGCCGGGCAGCGAGCGCCGCGCCCTGGAGCGGTACCGCATGGAGGCCACACCGCTGCGCACCTCCGGCGCGGGCGACCAGCGCCTGGACATGCGGCGGGCCCGCTGGGACGGCAGGGACGACTGAGTCCGCAGTCCGCGCGTGCGGGCGCGGTCTCGCTGCGGGAACGGCCGTGCGCGGTCTCACAGGGGACAGCTTCCGGCATGCGCGCCCGCGGCGGTCGCCCGGTGGACCGTACGGGCGACGCGTACGAAGACGACGGAACGGCGCGTTCCGGCCGGCGACTGGCGTAGCGTCGAGCGCGGCGGTCGCCCGGCCGGCGCCGTCGCCGCCCGCGCGGCGCACGGCGGCCGCACCACGACCACCGGGGCCTGCGGGCCCCTTCTCCACCCAGCACACCCACCAGGACCGGCGATCCACGTGAGCTCCTCTACTTCCGACCGGCGCGCTCCCGACGCATCCGTGCGTCAGGGGGGCACCCGTGCGTACCGGCTGGTGCGTACGCCGCCGGCGCGGATGGATCCCCCTCGTCTTGACGCACCGCAGCGCGCGGTGGTTGAGCACGCGGGCGGACCGCTGCTCGTGCTCGCCGGTCCGGGCACCGGCAAATCCACCACCCTTGTAGAGGCGGTCGCGGCCCGGATCGCCAAGGGCACCGATCCGGAGCGGATCCTGGTGCTCACGTTCAGCCGCAAGGCCGCGGTGGAGCTGCGCGACAAGATGGCGCTGCGCATCGACGGCGTCTCCGCCCCGCGCGCCACCACGTTCCACTCGTTCTGCTACGCCCTGGTCCGCGCCCACCAGGACGCCGACCTGTTCGTCGAACCCCTGCGGCTGCTCTCCGGACCCGAGCAGGACGTCGTCGTACGCGAACTCCTCGAAGGCGAGATCGACCTCGAGAACAGCGGCCACGCGCGCGTGCGCTGGCCCGACGAGCTGCGCGCCTGCCTGACGACCCGCGGCTTCGCCGACGAGGTGCGCGCGGTCCTCGCCCGCAGCCGCGAGCTCGGCCTCGGCCCGTCCGCCCTCGGCGACTTCGCCCGCCGCACCGGCCGCCCGGACTGGGGCGCGGCGGCCGCGTTCCTCGCCGAGTACCTGGACGTCCTGGACGCGCAGGGCGTCCTCGACTACGCCGAACTCGTGCACCGCGCGGTGCTGCTGGCCCGCGAGGACGACGTCGCCGACGAACTCGCCGCCCGCTACGACGCGGTGTTCGTGGACGAGTACCAGGACACGGATCCCTCTCAGGTACGACTCCTGCAGGCACTGGCCGGCGGCGGTCGCACCCTGGTCGCGTTCGGCGACCCGGACCAGTCGATCTACGCGTTCCGCGGTGCCGACGTGAACGGCATCCTCGACTTCCCCGACGCCTTCCGCCGGGCCGACGGTCGCCCGGCCCCGGTCGAGGTGCTCACCACGTCCCGCCGCTCCGGCGCCGCGCTCCTGGAGGCCACCCGCCGGATCACGCAGCGGATGCCGCTGCCGCGCCTGCCCGCCGAGCAGGTACGGCGGCACCGCGCGCTGCGCGCCGTCGACGAGGGCGGCCGCGTCGACGTGTTCACGTACCCGACGCCCGGCGCCGAGCTGGAGAACGTCGCGGACATCCTGCGCCGCGCCAACCTGGAGGACGGCGTCGCCTGGTCCGACATGGCGGTCCTCGTCCGCGCGGGCATCCGCATCCCGGCGATCCGCCGCGCCCTGACCTCGGCGGGCGTCCCGGTGGAGGTCGACGGCAACGACCTGGCCCTCCGCGAGGAGCCTGCCGTCGCCCCGCTCCTGGAGGCACTCCGCGCCGCGGCGGAGGGGGCAGTGGCGGAGCCGGCGGTCGCGGAGGCGGCGGGCACAGAGGCGGAAACCGGCACTACAGAGGGGGTGGCCGAAAAAGCCGCCGCAGAGGGGGAGTTGGAACCAGGCACTACAACCGGCACTACAAAGGGAGAGCCCGAAAGCGCCCCCGAGGCCGACGGCCTCACGCCCTCCGAAGCCGACGGCCCCGCCACCCCTGAGGCCGACGGCACGGCAACCCCTGAGGCCGACGGCCTCACCGCACCCTGGCTCAGCACCGAGCGGGCCCTGGCCCTGCTCTCCTCGCCCCTCGGCAGCACAGACGCGGCCGATCTGCGGCGGCTCGGCCGGGCGCTGCGCGACGAGGAGCGGGCCGCCGGAAACCGCGTACCGCCGCCCTCGGACGTGCTGCTCGCCCGCGCCCTCGCCGAGCCGGAGCGGCTGGTCGCGCACGACCCGTCGTACGCCTCCGGGGCGCGGCGGCTCGGCGAGCTGCTGCGGCGCACCCGGCTGCTGCTCGCCGGCGGCGGCACCGCGGAAGAGGCCCTGTGGGAGCTGTGGAACGGCACGCCCTGGCCGAACCGCCTGGAGCGCACCGCCCGCCGCGGCGGCGCCGCGGGCCGCAACGCCGACCGCGATCTCGACGCCGTCTGCGCCCTGTTCGCGACCGCGGCCCGCGCCGAGGAGCGCAGCGGCGGTCGCGGCGCCCTGAACTTCCTCGGCGAGGTCGAGGCGCAGGACATCGCCGCCGACACCCTCGCCCGCCGCGCGGTGCGCCCCGACGCCGTACGCCTGATGACCGCGCACCGCTCCAAGGGGCTGCAGTGGCGGCTCGTGGTCGTCGCCGGCGTGCAGGACGGCCTCTGGCCCGACCTGCGCCGCCGCGGCTCGCTCCTGGAGGCGGACCGCATCGGCCGCGACGGACTGGCCGAACCCCTCACCCCCGGCGCCCTGTTGGCGGAGGAGCGGCGCCTGTACTACGTCGCCGCCACGCGCGCGTGCGAGCGGCTCGTCGTGACGGCGGTGAAGTCCGCGGCGGACGACGGCGAGCAGCCCTCCCGATTCCTGACCGAGCTCGGCGTCGAGCCCCGGGACGTCACCGGCCGCCCGCGCCGCCCGCTGTCCGTCGCGGCACTCGTCGCCGAGCTGCGCGCCACCACCGTCGACCCGCGCGTCTCGGACACCCTGCGAGAGGCCGCGGCCGAGCGCCTGGCCCGCCTCGCCGCGCTGCGCGACGAGGACGGCAGGCCGCTCGTGCCGACCGCGCACCCGTACCGCTGGTGGGGCATGTACGAGCCCACGCACAGCGCCGTGCCGCTGCGCGACCGGGACCAGCCCGTCACCCTCTCCGGCAGCGCCCTCGACCAGCTCGCCAACACCTGTTCCCTGCAGTGGTTCCTGGGCCGCGAGGTGAAGGCCGACGCCCCCGCGACCGCGGCCCAGGGCTTCGGCAACGTCGTGCACGTCCTGGCCGACGAGGTCGCCTCCGGGCGTACACCCGCCGACCTGTCGGTGCTGATGGAGCGGCTCGACTCGGTGTGGGACGCGCTCGCCTTCGACGCCCCCTGGAAGTCGGCGCAGGAGAAGGAGCACGCGCGCGTGGCGCTGGAACGCTTCCTGCGCTGGCACGTCGACAGCAACGGCACCCGACCGGGTCGTACGCCGGTCGCCACTGAGCACGATTTCGACGTGACGTTGGAAGCGGGCTCCTACGAGGTGCGGATCCGCGGCTCCATGGACCGCGTGGAGTCGGACGCCGACGGGCGCGCCTACGTGGTCGATTTCAAGACAGGGAAACAGGCTCCTACAGCGGCCGAGGTGGACCGCCACCCGCAACTCGCGGTCTACCAGCTGGCGGTGCGCGAAGGCGCCGTCGACGACGTCTTCGACGGGCGCAGGCCCGAGCCGGGCGGAGCGGAGCTGGTGCAGCTGCGCCAGCCCGCGCCCAAGAAGGAGGGCGGCGACGCGCTCCCCAAGGTGCAGACCCAGGACGGCCTGACCGGTCAGTGGGTCGGCGACCTGCTGGCCACCGCCGCGGGCAAGGTCCTCGACGAGCGGTTCTCGCCGACCACGGGACAGCACTGCGCGCACTGCTCGTTCCGGGCGTCCTGCAGCGCTCGGGCCGAGGGGCGGCACGTGGTGGAGTGACGGTTTTCGTGTGACGTGCGGCGGTTTTCGTGACCCCTGCGGCGGAACGCGGAGGTTGCCGAGAGTGATCCATCACACCCCTGGAGTGACCGGTTCCGCCTCATCACCGTCGTAAAGTCCCCGTAAGCACCACGCGACATCGGTACCCAGGAGGGGACATACACATGGCAGCCAATCGGAAGGTCCTGGCGACGGCAGTGGCCTGCGCGGCCGCACTCGTCAGCGTCACCGGCTGCTTCGGCGACAAGGACCCCTTCGAGGGCATGAGCGCCGACAAGATCGCCGACAAGGCGTCCAAGGCGACGAGCGGCGTCGACTCGGTGAAGCTCGCCGCCGAGGGCAAGCAGAGCGGCAAGCCCACCTCGATCAGCTTCGAGATCGCCAAGGGCGGCTCCTGCAACGGCGAGATGAAGTCCGCCGACATGGGCAAGGTCGACATCCGCGTCGTCGACAAGACCAGCTACATGAAGGGCGACACCGCCTACTGGAAGGGCACCCTCGGCGACGAGGCCACCGCCAAGAAGGTCGGCGACCGCTGGGTCAAGGTGCCCTCCGGCCAGAGCGACGACATGTGCGACCTGAAGTCCCTCTTCAAGGAGGGCGACCTCGACGGCGTCAAGCGCGGCGAGGACTCCGAGGTCGACGGCAAGAAGGCCGTCACCCTCACCAAGAAGAAGTCCGGCGGCGAGACCGTCACCTTCTACGTGGCTGCCGAGGGCGAGCCGTACTTCCTGCGCGCCGTCACCAAGGGCGGTGACGAGCCCAACACCATGAACTTCACCGACTACAACGCGAAGTTCACGGTCGAGGCCCCGCCGGCCTCCGAGATCGCCGACATGCAGGACCTCGTCGCGGGCTCCTGACCCCGCCCCGTCCGCGCACGCCGACGGCGGCCGCCGGCTCCCGGGATGCCCGGGTTGTCAGTGGCCGCCGTTAGCCTCTCTGGAGTGTCCTCGCGAATCACCGATCCCGAGCAGCTCAAGGAGCTCCTCGGCATCCCGTTCACCCCGGAGCAGACGGCCTGCATCGTTGCGCCGCCCGCCCCGCAGGTGATCGTGGCCGGAGCCGGCTCCGGCAAGACGACGGTGATGGCGGCCCGCGTGGTCTGGCTGGTCGGCACCGGCCAGGTCGCCCCCGAGCAGGTCCTCGGCCTCACGTTCACGAACAAAGCGGCGGGCGAACTCGCCGAGCGCGTGCGCACCGCGCTGATCAAGGCCGGAGTGACCGACCCGGACACCCTCGACCCCGACAACCCGCCGGGCGAGCCGGTGATCTCCACGTACCACGCGTTCGCCGGGCGGCTGCTCACCGACCACGGCCTGCGCATCGGCCTCGAACCCAGCGTCCGGCTGCTCGCCGACGCCACCCGCTTCCAGCTCGCCGCGCGCGTGCTGCGCGAAGCCCCCGGCCCCTATCCGGCGCTCACCCGGTCCTTCCCCGACCTCGTCAGCGACCTCCTCGCCCTCGACGCCGAGCTCGCGGAGCACCTCGTACGACCGTCCCGGCTGCGCGCGTACGACGCCGAGCTGCTGCAGGCGCTCGACGGCGTGAAGCTGTCCAACGCGGACCTGCGCAAGGTGCCCGAGACCGCGGCCGCCCGGCAGGAGCTCACCGAACTCGTCGAGCGGTACCGCGCGGCGAAGCGCTCCGGCGACCTGCTGGACTTCGGCGACCAGATCGCGCTGTCGGCCACCCTCGCGGACACCCGCCCCGAGGTCGGCCGCATCCTGCGCGACGAGTTCCGCGTCGTCATGCTCGACGAGTACCAGGACACGTCCGTGGCCCAACGCATCCTGCTCTCCGGCCTGTTCGGCGCCGGCACGGGGCACGCGGTGACCGCCGTCGGCGACCCCTGCCAGGCGATCTACGGCTGGCGCGGCGCCTCCGTCGCCAACCTCGACGACTTCCCCGAGCACTTCGCGCACGCCGACGGCCGCCCCGCCACCCGCTTCGCGCTCAGCGAGAACCGCCGCAGCGGCGGCCGCCTCCTCGACCTCGCCAACGGCATGGCCGCCCCGCTGCGCGCCCTGCACGCGGGCGTGGAGGCGCTCCGGCCCGCGCCCGGCGCCGAGCGGGACGGTGTGGTGCGCTGCGCGCTCCTGCGGACGCACGCCGAGGAGATCGAGTGGCTCGCCGACTCGATCCGGCACCTGGTCGACACCGGCAAGGAGCCCGGCGAGATCGCGGTCCTGTGCCGTACGGCGAACGACTTCGCGCAGATCCAGGGCGCGCTCGTCGCGCGCGACGTACCCGTGGAGGTCGTCGGCCTCTCCGGGCTGCTGCACCTCCCCGAGGTCGCCGACCTCGTCGCCGTCTGCGAAGTGCTGCAGGACCCCGGGGCCAACGCCGCGCTCGTGCGCCTGCTCACCGGGCCCCGCTGGCGCATCGGCCCGCGCGACCTGGCGCTGCTCGGCCGCAGGGCACGACTCCTCGTGCAGCACGCACGCGTGGAGGACGATTCCGCCGATCCCGACCGGCGCCTCGCGGAAGCCGTCGAAGGCGTCGACCCGGCCGAGGTCATCTCCCTCGCCGACGCCCTCGACACCTTCCTGGAGACGGACGGTCCGCAGGACCGGCTGCCGTTCTCCGCCGACGCGCGCGTGCGGTTCGCCCGCCTCGCCGCCGAGCTGCGCGACCTGCGCCGCTCCCTCGCCGACCCGCTCATGGACGTACTGCACCGCGTCCTCGCCACCACCGGGCTCGACGTCGAGCTGTCCGCGTCCCCGCACGCCCTCGCCGCCCGCCGCCGCGAGACCCTCGCCAACTTCCTCGACGTGGCGGCCTCCTTCGCGGCCAACGACCCGTCCGCGTCGCTGCTCGCCTTCCTCGGCTTCCTGCGCACGGCCGAGCAGTACGAGAAGGGCCTCGACAACGCACTCCCCGGCGGCGAGAACACCGTCAAGGTGCTCACCGCGCACAAGTCGAAGGGCCTGGAGTGGGACGTCGTCGCGGTGCCCGGCCTCGTCACCGGAACGTTCCCGTCCACCCAGGGCCGCGAGAAGTGGACGGCCCGCTCCAAGGTGCTGCCGCACGAACTGCGCGGTGACGCGGCGACGCTGCCCGAGATCGCCGCCTGGGACAGCAAGGGCCTGAAGGCGTTCCACGAGGAGATGAAGGAGCACCAGCGCACCGAGGAACTCCGCCTCGGGTACGTGACGTTCACCCGCCCCCGCTCCCTCCTGCTCGGCTCCGGCCACTGGTGGGGCCCCGCCCAGAAGCGCCCCCGCGGCCCCTCCGACTTCCTGCTCGCCCTGCACGACCACTGCGCCGCCGGGTACGGGGAGATCGAGGCCTGGGCGGACGAGCCCGAGCCGGACGAGGAGAACCCGGCGCTGCGCGAGGAGAGCGCCGACGTCGCCTGGCCGCTGCCCCTCGACGCCGCCGCGACGGCCCGCCGCCGCGCCGCCGCCGAGACCGTCATGGCCCGCCTGGAGGCCCTCACGGCGCCCGACCGGACCGACCCCGCCGAGGACGAGGCCTACGACCCGGACTGGCCCCCGCCGCCGGAGGACGAGGACCCTTACGGCGACGGCTTCGACGACGTCTCTCAGACCGCCCTCCACGAGAACGCCGCGGACGGCCCGTACGACGCCGGGCGGCCCGATCCGTACGACGAACTCCCTCCGGAAGAGGGCGACTTCGGCGTACCGGAGGACGACCCGGCCGCCTGGGACACCTGGACGCGCACGCGCCCGGGGATCCCCCACCAGCAACCGGAACCCGCCTGGGAGGACGTCCCGGACCGCAGGACCGCCGCGGCCCGGGAGCCTGCCGGGCACAGCGCCCCGCACGCACGCCCCGGCCCGCAGCGCCGCGCGCCCGAGCCCCGGCTGACGCCCGAGGAGCAGCGCACCGTCGCCTCCTGGGACAAGGACCTGGAGTCCTTGACGGCGGAGCTGCAACGCGCGCGTGCGGCCGTGCGGGACGTGCCCGTGCCGCTCTCGCTCACCGCGTCCGAGGTGATGCGGATGGCCGCCGACCCGGACGCCTTCGCGCAGGAGCTGGCCCGCCCGATGCCCCGCCCGCCGCAGCCCGCGGCCCGCAGGGGCACCCGCTTCCACGCCTGGATCGAGTCCCGCTTCGAGGCCCTCGAACTCCCGATGCTCGGCCCGGACGAACTCCCCGGCGCCGACGCCGAGATCGCCGACGAGCGCGACCTCGAGGCCCTCAAGGAGGCCTTCGAGCACACCCCGTACGCGTACCGCACGCCGTACTGCGTGGAGGCCCCCTTCCAACTGGCCATCGCCGGGCGGGTGATCAGGGGCAGGATCGACGCGGTGTACCGCACGGACGGCTCCGGCCCGGGCGACGGCCCCGCGACCTCGTACGAGATCGTCGACTGGAAGACCGGGCACGGCGGCGCCGCCGACCCGCTGCAGCTGGCCATCTACCGGCTCGCCTGGGCCGAGCAGCACGGCCTGCCGGTGGAGGCGGTCAGGGCCGCGTTCGTCTTCGTCCGCACCGGCAAGACGACGTACCCGGAGCGGCTGCCCGGCCGTGCCGAACTGGAGCGCATCCTCAGCGGACCGGATTTCACCGGTACGGGTGAGCCGAGCACCCCACAGCACGGCGAAAACCAGCACCAGCACGGCGAAAACCAGCACCACGCGCGCGTGACGGACGGCCGAGGGAGGCCCGGCCGAGGTCCGAGGGGGGACGCCGACCGGACCAGGTCGGCGTCCGGCTAGGCTCAAGAGCATGAGCGACACCCCGGACAGCGCCGTCCGCGCGTACATCGACGACCACCGCGCCGCCTTCCTCGACGACCTCGCGGAGTGGCTGCGCATCCCGTCCGTCTCGGCCCAGCCCGAGCACGCCGACGACGTACGCCGCAGTGCGCACTGGCTGGCCGACAAGCTCAAGCAGACCGGCTTCCCGACCACCGAGGTCTGGGAGACCGCCGGCGCCCCCGCGGTCTTCGCCGAGTGGCCGGCCGCCGAGCCGGACGCCCCGACCGTCCTCGTCTACGGCCACCACGACGTCCAGCCCGCCGCCCGCGAGGACGGCTGGCACACCGAGCCCTTCGAGCCCGTCATCGACGGAAACCGGCTGCACGCGCGCGGCGCCGCCGACGACAAGGGCCAGGTCTTCTTCCACACCCTCGGCGTCCGCGCCCACCTCGCCGCCACCGGCCGCAGCACCCCCGCCGTGCACCTGAAGCTGCTCGTCGAGGGCGAGGAGGAGTCCGGTTCGCCGCACTTCCGCGCCCTGGTCGAGGAGCGCGCCGAGCGCCTCGCCGCGGACGCGGTGATCGTCTCCGACACCGGCATGTGGTCCGAGACCACGCCCACGGTGTGCACCGGCATGCGCGGCCTCGTCGAGTGCGAGATCGCCTTCACGGGCCCGGACCAGGACATCCACTCCGGCTCGTTCGGCGGCGCCGTCCCGAACCCGGCGACGGCCGCCGCCCGCCTCGCCGCCGCCCTCCACGACGAGCACGCGCGCGTGGCGATCCCCGGCTTCTACGACGGGATCGTCCCGCTCACCGACCGCGAACGGGAGCTCTTCGCCGAGCTTCCCTTCGACGAGCAGGAGTGGCTCCGTACGGCCAAGTCGCACGCCGCGCACGGCGAGGACGGGTACTCCACGCTGGAGCGGATCTGGGCCCGCCCCACCGCCGAGGTCAACGGCATGGGCGGCGGCTACCAGGGCGCGGGCGGCAAGACGATCATCCCGAACTCGGCGTTCCTGAAGCTCTCCTTCCGGCTGGTCGCGGGACAGCGGCCGGAGCGGGTCGAACAGGCGGTACGCGACTGGGTCGCCCGGCAGGTCCCCGCCGGAATCGGGCACAGCATCACGTTCTCCGGCGCCACGCGCCCGTGCCTGACGCCGCTCGACCACCCCGCCCTGCAGTCCGTGTCCCGCGCCATGGGCCGCGCCTTCGAGCAGAAGATCCGCTTCACGCGCGAGGGCGGATCCGGTCCTGCGGCCGACCTGCAGGACGTGCTCGGGGCGCCCGTGCTGTTCCTCGGCATCTCCGTGCCGTCCGACGGCTGGCACGCCCCCAACGAGAAGGTCGAGCTGGACCTGCTCCTCAAGGGCGTCGAAACCACCGCTTACCTGTGGGGCGATCTCGCCGCCACCTGGCCGGCCGAACGCTCCGACCGCGCCGAGAGCCCCGACAACTCCGACCACCCTGAGGGGTCCGCCCCGAGCTGACCCCGCCGAGCCGACCGCCGCCCCTGCCGCGAGGGCGCCCGCCGTCACCGCCGTAACCGTTCCTGCCGAACAGCCCGTTCCACCGGGGGAGTTGGAAACACCTGTGACCACCTGGACCGACCGCACCGCTGACCGGCCCCTGTCGCTGACCGCGCCCAGCGGCATCGACCGTGCCGCCCACCACCGCCTCGACGAGGCGTGGCTGGCCGCCGCCTGGAGCCACCCGACGACCCGCGTCTTCGTCGTCTCCGGTGGCCAGGTCCTGATCGACGACACCCCCGACGGCCGCACCGAGCTCGTGATGACGCCCGCCTTCGAGGCGCCCGTCACGGAGACCCACCGCTACTTCCTCGGCACGGACGACGACGGCGTGAGCTACTTCGCGCTCCAGAAGGACTCCCTGCCCGGCCGCATGGACCAGTCGGCGCGGCCCGCGGGCCTGCGCGAGGCCGGACTGCTCCTGTCGCCGCGCGACGCGGGCCTCATGGTGCACGCCGTGGCGCTGGAGAACTGGCAGCGCCTGCACCGCTTCTGCTCGCGCTGCGGCGAGCGCACCGTCATCGCCGCGGCGGGCCACATCCGCCGCTGCCCGGCCTGCGGCGCCGAGCACTACCCGCGTACCGACCCGGCGGTGATAATGGCCGTCACCGACAAGGACGACCGCATCCTGCTCGGCCGCCAGGTGCACTGGCCCGAGGGCCGGTTCTCGACCCTCGCGGGCTTCGTCGAGCCGGGGGAGTCCATCGAGCAGTCGGTTCGCCGCGAGGTCTTCGAAGAGGCCGGCGTCACGGTCGGCGACGTCGAGTACGTGGCGAGCCAGCCCTGGCCGTTCCCGTCCAGCCTGATGCTCGGCTTCCTCGCGCGTGCCACGTCCTCCGAGATCAGCGTCGACGGCGAGGAGATCGAGGAGGCCCGCTGGTTCTCCCGCGACGAGCTGGCCGCCGCCTTCGAGTCCGGCGAGGTCCTGCCGCCGTACGGCATCTCCATCGCCGCCCGCCTCATCGAGCTCTGGTACGGCAGGCCGCTGCCCCGGCCCGTACCCTGACCGAGCCGTAGAAAGGGGCGCCGACCATGGCCGACTACCGCATCGAGACCGTCCGCACCGGCTACCGCCAGTGGACCGCGCGCAACGACCGCGGCGCGGAGGTGCGCATCGCCGCCGCCGACGACGAGGCGGGACAGCCTTCGTTCACACCGGTGGAGCTGCTCCTCGCGGCGCTCGGCGGCTGCGGCGGCCTGGTCGTCGACCGCACCGCGCGTGCGGTGGAACACGACGACCTGCGCATCGTCGTGGAATCCGTCTCCACCCCTGAGGACGACGGCCGCGTGGGCAAGGTCCGGGTCAGCTACGAACTGGACCTCCCCGCCGACGCCAACGGCGGCCGCGCCGCGGACGTCTTCGCCCGCGGCGTCCGCCTGACCCATGAGAAGTACTGCACGGTCAGCCGCACCGTCGAGCACGGCGCCCGCGTCGAGGCGATCCTGCCGGACGGCACGGTGGGCTTCGCCGCGGGCGGCGACGAGGACTGAAAACCCCCGCCCTAAAGGGAGCGGGGGTTTTCACGAGGCCGGAGCGCCGGCCGCGAAGTGCCGGGCGTCAGGCGCCGATCTTCTGCTTGACCTGCGCCAGCGACGGGTTGGTCAGCGTCGAGCCGTCCTCGAAAAGCACGGTCGGAACCGTCTGGTTTCCGCCGTTCGCCTTCTCGACGAACGCCGCCGACTCCGGGTCCTGCTCGATGTTGATCTCCTTGTAGGCGATGCCCTCGCGGTCCATCTGGCCCTTGAGCCGACGGCAGTAGCCGCACCAGGTGGTGCTGTACATCGTCACAGTGCCCGGCATGTCTCCAGCGCTCCTCAGTCTCGTCCGATGCTTGGTCGCAACAGACCGAACGTACGTGGACCGGCCACCATTCCCGGATTAGTACGACCGATGCTTCACGGCTGTGGACAACCGGCTCGACCGTCTCCGTGGACCTGGCAGCATGGCGGGGTGACACCAGCAACGCACTCCACTCTCTTCACGCCGGAGCCGGGCGGCAGCCAGTACGCCCCCGTGCCGCCGGACGCTGACGCCGTGCTCGAAGGGCTCGACCCCGAGCAGCGCGCCGTCGCGACCGCGCTGCACGGCCCGGTGTGCGTGCTGGCCGGCGCAGGCACGGGCAAGACCCGGGCGATCACCCACCGGATCGCGTACGGCGTCCGCGCCGGCATCCTCCGGGCCGACAGCGTGCTCGCCGTCACCTTCACCAACCGCGCCGCGGGCGAGATGCGCGGCCGTCTCCGCCAGCTCGGCGTCAGCGGCGTCCAGGCGCGAACGTTCCACTCGGCCGCCCTGCGACAGCTGCAGTATTTCTGGCCGAAAGCTGTCGGTGGCCAACTGCCCCGCCTGGTGGAGCGCAAGGTCTCCCTGGTCGCCGACGCCGCGGCCCGCTGTCGCATCCGCCTCGACCGCAACGAACTGCGGGACGTCACCGGCGAGATCGAGTGGTCCAAGGTCACCCAGACCGTCCCCGGCGACTACGCGGCGGCGGCGATCAAGTCCGGCCGCGAAGTCCCCCGCGACCCGGCCGAGATCTCCCAGGTCTACGCGACGTACGAGGAACTGAAGCGCGACCGCGGCGTCATCGACTTCGAGGACGTGTTGCTCCTCACAGTCGCCGTCCTCCAGGACCGGTACGACATCGCGGAGCAGGTCCGCGCCCAGTACCAGCACTTCGTGGTCGACGAGTACCAGGACGTCAGTCCGCTCCAGCAGCGGCTTCTGGAGCTGTGGCTCGGTGAGCGGGACAGCCTGTGCGTGGTCGGCGACGCCAGCCAGACCATCTACTCCTTCACCGGCGCCACCCCCGACCACCTCCTGGACTTCCGCATCCGCCACCCCCAGGCCACCCTCGTCAAGCTGGTCCGGGACTACCGCTCGACGCCCCAGGTCGTCCACCTCGCCAACAGCGTCCTCGCCCAGGCCCACGGCCGCGCCGCCGAGCACCGCCTGGAGCTGGTCTCCCAACGCGAGGCGGGCCCCGAGCCGAGCTACACGGAGTACGGCGACGAGCCGTCGGAGGCCGAAGGCACCGCCCGCCGCATCCGCAAGCTCCTCGACTCCGGCCTCCCGGCCAGCGAGATCGCCGTCCTCTTCCGCACGAACGGCCAGTCCGAGCTCTACGAACAGGCCCTCGCGGACGCCGGCATCCCGTACCAACTCCGCGGCGCCGAGCGGTTCTTCGAGCGCACCGAAGTGCAGCAGGCGCGGCACGCCCTGCGCGGAGCGGCCCGCTTCGGCGCCAACGACGCCCTGCTCGACGACGCGGTGGACGTGCCGTCCCAGGTCCGCGCCGTCCTGTCGACCAAGGGCTGGACAGGCCAGCCCCCGGCCGGTTCCGGCGCCGTGCGGGACCGCTGGGAGTCGCTGGCCGCGCTGGTGCGGCTCGCGGAGGACTTCGCCCGCGCCCGGCCGCAGGCGACGCTCGCCGACCTCGTCGCGGAGCTGGACGAGCGGGCCGCCGCGCAACACGCCCCCACGGTCGAGGGCGTCACGCTGGCCTCGCTGCACGCCGCGAAGGGCCTGGAGTGGGACGCGGTGTTCCTCGTCGGCCTCACCGAAGGCATGCTCCCCATCGCCTACGCGAAGACGGACGAGCAGGTCGAGGAGGAGCGCCGCCTGCTGTACGTCGGCATCACCCGCGCCCGTGCCCACCTCGCCCTGTCGTGGGCGCTGGCCCGCTCGCCCGGCGGCCGCGCCTCCCGTCGGCCGAGCCGCTTCCTCAACGGGCTGCGCACGGGTTCGGCCACTGCCGCGGCACCGCGTGCGTCGTCGGTCGCGGCCGGCGCGGAGCGCGGTCCGGCCCGCCCCCGCAAGCCGCGGGGCCCGGTCCTCTGCCGCGTCTGCGGGCGCACGCTCAGCACGGCCGGCGAGATGAAACTGATGCGCTGCGAGGACTGCCCGTCGGACATGGACGAGGGGGTGTACGACCGGCTGCACGCGTGGCGCGCCCACGAGGCGGCCGAGCTCGGCCAGCCCGCGTTCTGCGTCTTCACCGACAAGACCTTGATCGCCATCGCCGAGCAGGTCCCCGAGTCCGAGGCCGAGCTGTCCCGCATCCCCGGCGTCGGAGCCCGCAAACTGAGCCGCTTCGGAGCCGACGTCCTGGCCATTTGCGCAGGTGAGGAGCGCCCCGTCGGGCTTGGAGAAGCAGACGACAGCGACTGATACAAACTCGTCGAAAAAATAGTTTGCGTACGCCGCAGCAATCCCCATAGGTTCTTAACCACGGAAACAGCGGCTTCTCCGAAGCCCTGGCTCCGTGCTGTACTTAAAACCTTGTACGCCAGTGGACCCGGTTCGCGCCGGTCCCCGAGACGCCGAGAGGAGGCGATTCCAGTGATCAGCATCAACACCAGCATCAGCAGCACCGTCGTCAAAATGACCGATCGCTCGGTCGTCGCCACCTGCCCGCTCGGTCTCTCGCACCAGGGCACCGGTCTGCCCGGCGGCATCCCCGCCATGCGTCCGGCCTCCCTGTCCCACGCGTTCCTTTCCGTGAACGAGCGCAATGAGCGACCGACCAAGGCACCGGAAGCAGCAGTAGCAGCGGCACAGGCGCAGGCCTATGCCTTTGCGGCAGCCGGTGCCGGACTCCGGAAGCAGACGACGACGCAGCAGCACATGTGGGCCTTCCGCGGGCTCGAACCCTGGAGTGATCCAGCCTGATCGACGATCAGGCCGGCGCCTTCAGGGCCGCGGAACCCCACCCGGGATCCGCGGCCCTTCTGTTTTCTCCGAACGGGGAGAGCGGGGCGAAGGGGCCGACGGACTTGCAGCACCTGGTACCAAGCCGCCACCCGGCCGACCGGCCGGAACGACCAGACGAGGAAGACACCGACCGTGCAGACCGAAACGCACGCCCCGTCCGTACCGCCTTCAGAGACGCTCCCCCCGCCCGGCCTTCAGGAGAACACCTTGACTCCGCTCACTGCGCTCACCGCGCTCGACGACGCCATCGAGAACCTCGGCGTACCCGTCCCCTGCCGTAGCTACGACCCGGAGGTCTTCTTCGCCGAGTCGCCGGCCGACGTCGAGTACGCCAAGTCGCTCTGCCGCACCTGCCCGCTGATGGAGGCCTGCCTCGCCGGCGCCAAGGAGCGGCGTGAGCCGTGGGGCGTCTGGGGCGGCGAGCTGTTCGTCCAGGGTGTGGTCGTTGCCCGCAAGCGGCCGCGTGGTCGCCCGCGCAAGAACCCGGTCGTCGCATGAACGCCTCCGGAACGATCGACCGCCCCCTGACGCACGACCCCATGAAGCAGGCCCCGATGAAGCCCTTCGCCGGAGAGCCCCTCGGCTCCGCGATCCCAGAGACCACCACGGAATCCGGCGCGATCTCCTCGCGCCAGAACAGGACCCGCGAAATGCAACTCCAACCCGAAGCCCTGGCACGTGCGCATATGCATGAGCGCATGCGCGAGGCCGACGCCGACCGCCAGGCGGTGCGCCTGATCGCCGCGCGCCGGATGCAGCGCCGTGCGGAGCGCGCCTCGCTGCGCGCCCGCCGCGCGCTGGCCATGGCCGTGATGCACTGACGTGCGTTGGCGACCACCGATCGCCTACCGCCGACCGGCCGGGTGATCGCCGACTCCCTGCGGGGGTCGCTCCGAACGGAGCGGCCCCCGCGGTGCGTTGTGCTCCACGCGTTCCGGGCGCGGCGGTACTGTCGCGACGTGGACAGCAGAGCGGATCACTCAACCGAGGAGCCCGGGGACGAGAGCGTGGTGTGCTCCCGCTGCGGCGCCGTGGCAGAAGGAGTGCAGCGCATCACCTGGACCTTCTCGGTGGAGGACGGCGTCCGCCGCTACTTCTGCGACGACTGCGCCCGCGCCAACATCAGGTCCATCGAGGGACGCCTGGACTCCTCCTGGTGGTGAGCACCGCTCAGGCCTGAGCGGCCGCCGCCCCGTCCTGCTCGTCCTCCCGGACCTGGTCGTCCTCCTGGACCGACTCGTCCGGCTCGCTCGGTTCGTCCTCCGCTACGAAACCGGGCAGCCAGGCCTCCAGTTCGTCCCGCAGCCGCACCGTCGCCCCCAGCTGACACAGCACGCCGATGGTGCTGAGCGTCACCCGATGTATCAGCAGATACGAGGGCGGCAGGTTCAGCTGCTTGCCCAACTGGTGGGCGGGAGAACGGGGATCGGCTATCCGCGCCGCCTGACTGCGGATCCAGTCACGGGTGAACGTGAACGCCTCGGCCTCGGCGGGCTCGATGATCGGCAGCAGGTACTCGAGCACCGCGTCCGGGTCGAGTTCGATGTTCTCCTTGACGAAGCCTTCGTCGCGGAGCATCTCGTAGACCGCCTCGGCCTCGCCCTCCAGCGTCATCCGGAGTGCGTGGCCGATGGTCGGGGGCAGCCCGCCGGGCAGTCGGTCGACCGTGCCGAAGTCGAGCACGCCGAGCTTCCAGTCACCGTCCTCGTCGCCCTCGTCCGCGGGCAGTAGCCGGAAGTTGCCGGGGTGCGGGTCGGCGTGCAGCAGACCGGTGCGGGCGGGGCCGGAGAAGAGGAAACGGGCGAGGAGTTGGCCCGCCCGGTTCCGCTGTTCCTCGGTGCCGTCGGCGATCACCTCGGACAGCGGGATGCCGTCGATCCACTCGGTCACCAGGACCTGCTCGCTCTGGTGCAGGACGTCCGGCACGAACACATCCGGGTCGTCCGCGAACACCCGGGCATGCTCCCGCTGGGCCTGGGACTCCAGCTCGTAGTCCAGCTCCTCCGAGACCCGGTCGCGCAGCTCCGTGATCAGAGGCTTGATGTCCATCCCCGGGATGAGCGGCCCAAGGAGCCTGGCGAACCTGCTCAGTTGGGTCAGGTCGGACAGCAGCGCCTCGCCCGCCCCCGGGTACTGCACCTTGACCGCGACCTCCCGGCCGTCGTGCCAGACCGCCCGGTGCACCTGGCCGATCGACGCGGCAGCGGCCGGCTTGTCCTCGAACTCCAGGAACTGGTCCCGCCAGTCGTCCCCGAGCCGCTCCTCGAGTACGGAGTGCACCGTGGCCGTCGGCATCGGAGGCGCCGCCTCCTGCAACTTCGTGAGGGCCGCCCGATAGGGCCCGGCGACCTCCTCCGGCAGGGCCGACTCGAAGACGGACAGCGCCTGCCCGAACTTCATGGCGCCGCCCTTCAGTTCGCCGAGCACCTTGAACAGCTGCTCCGCAGTGCGCTGTTGTAGTTCCCGCCCCACGATCTCCGCGGACTTCCCGCCGATCCGTTTGCCGAGCCCCCAGGTGGCCCGGCCCGCGAGCCCGATGGGCAGCGCGGCCAGTTTGGCGGTACGGGTAACCGCCTTCCGGGGAAGATCAGACATACGCCCCTCCAAGACCCAGACAGCCGCGCCTCATCCGGCGCTCACAGGGCCATTGTCTCGTGCGGTTCGACTTCCTTGGAGGTGTCCTCCCTCTCATCCGCCGGCTCCTCCCACACGTCGAGCGGATTCCCGCGCCGGGCGGCTCCGCAAGGGCAGTCGGGGTGCGGTTCCACGGGCTCCGGCCGCCAGTCGAGTTCCGGGAGCGGGACCTCCCAGCGGGCGCCCGCACTGGCGGGGAGCCCGCCGTCGAGGAACGCCAGCGCGTGGGCCGCCGCCAGCCCCGCGACCGTCCCCGCCAGCCCCAGGTCGCAGGCCTGCACCGGGCGGGAACGGCCCGACCGCCACTGGGCCAGCATCCGCGGCCACGCCATGTCCCGCTCCGCGCGCCCCAGGTCGAGGCACCCGGCGCAGGCCGAGGCCCCCGGCAGCACCAGCGGGCCGACGACACCGGTGCCCTCAAGGACGCCCGCATAGAGATGAGGCGTGCCCGAATCCATGAACGGCGCGACCAGGCGAGGGTCGGGAGCGTACGCGGCGAGCCCGTCCCTCGGCGCCAGGACGACCAGAGAAAGCCCCGGGTCCTCGTACGGCACCTGGGTCGACCCGGCCCGCCCGTCCAGCCCCGCCTTGCGGCCCAACTCCGTATCGCATCCCGGAAGTTCGGAGCGGGATGCCGAGCGGAACGGGCGAGGGCGGCGGGGTGGGCGCTCGGGTGCGCAGCGGCGTACCAGGCGTCGTGCGGAATCGTCCCGGCGCTCCCCGACCGCCTCGGCGGGAAGGCCTCCGGGCGCCACGTCGGCCGGCTCGACCCTGCCGCCGTCCAGGACGTCGACCCGCCCGACGCCCGCCCCCGACAGGACGGCCGCGATCGTGGCGCCGACCCGGCCGGCCCCGCGCACCTGCACGCGCACGCCGCGCCTCGCCGTCAACTTCCGTATGCCGCCCGTCGGTTCGCGGTCGACCAGGCTGAGCGAGGCCAGGTCCGGCCGCAGCCGGTCGAGGACTTCCGTGTGCTTGCGCAGCGCGGCGGCCGGCTCGCCGCCGCCGGTCGCGTCGTCCAGGAGCCCGGCCTCGGCGAGCCGGGAGAGGAGCTGGTCCACATGGTGGCCCGGCAGGCCCAGGCGCTCTCCCTCCGCGCGCAGCATGGCCGGGCCGCGCGTGCCGTCGACGAGGTCGAGCAGCCCGGCCGTCGCCGGGTCCATCGGGCCGAGCACCACGGCATGCGCGCGCGTCACGCCGAACTGCACCGTCGTCAAGTCCCGCCAGCCGCGCCGCAGTGCGGGCTTCACCCTCGGATGCATGACCGTCCCCCGATCTGGTCTGCCTGAAATGCCCTGAATGTACAGAGATGTTCGGTCGCGTCGGCTGCTCTCCCGTTGCAGCCGACGCGACCGGCACGGGCCGCTCCATCGATACGCACCGATACGCACCGGTCGAGCGGCCCAGCAGGCGCGGCCGGGCGCGGCCGGTGTGAGACCGGTCGCGCTCGTCCCCCGAGCCGCTGCCAGCATGCCCGTCCCGGCGATGCGGCGCCGCGAGTTGTCCACAGGCGTGGGGGATTAGTCGTACAAGTCTTGGTCGGGGTGTGCGGATCGGCCGGGAACCCTGCCGGAGTCGGGACTTCCTCCCGCGCCAGCGGGTAACGTCGGGGCGTGCCCGCCGACGTACCGCAGCGCGCCGAAAGCTCTGAGCGCAGCACGAGAAGCCAGCCGCCACGCGGCTCGGTGGTGAGCGCGGTCGAGGTGCGGCGGAGCGCGAGACGGCGCCGCACGGTCTCCGCGTACCGCGAAGGCGACCGCACGATCGTGCTCATCCCCGCCCGCATGTCCGAGGCCGAGGAACAGCGCTGGGTCGGCGTGATGCTCGACAAGCTCGCCGCGCAGGAGAGCAAGCGGCTCCTCGGCGACACGGAGCTGGCCGAACGCGCCGGGCTCCTCTCCGAGCAGTACTTCCAGGGGCGGGCCCGCCCGAGCTCGGTGAAGTGGGTCACCAACCAGAACACCCGCTGGGGCTCCTGCACCCCCGCCGAGGGCAGCATCCGCCTCTCGCACCGGCTGCAGGGCATGCCCGAGTACGTCGTGGACTACGTGCTGCTGCACGAGCTCGCGCACCTGCTGGTCCCCGGGCACGGGCCGCGCTTCTGGCGACTGCTCGAGGCGTACCCGCGTACGGAGCGGGCCCGCGGCTACCTCGAAGGAGTGGTTGCCGCCGAACGGCTGCCGCACCTGCCGGCCGCGCGCAGCGAACCCGACGCGCGCGAGGACTGACGCGCTCGCCCGCCCGGAACCGCCCGAAACCGCCCACTGAGCCTGCCCGAAATCGCCCACTGCGCGAGCCCGAAACCCGCCCACTGGGCGAACCGGGAACCGCCACCACGCGCTCGCTGTGTAACACGTGTGAGCGGGCTGTGACGCCTCAGGCGGCGATTCTGTACCGGGTCCGTCCCGGCTTGGCTCGATGTCAGCGTTAGCGGTTAGCCTGGCGCGACGCATTCACATTTCGGGATGGGGGACGGTCGTTACGCATGGCCAGGGAATTCCAACGCGGCCACAAGGCCAAGATCAGTGACCTGACCGCGGGCACCGATCTGTACGTAGGCGTGCAGATCAACGCCCCGGGTCTCACGTTCGACATCAGCTGCTTCGGCCTCGACGCCAACGAACAGCTCTCGGACGACCGTTACTTCGTGTTCTTCAACCAGCCGAAGTCGCCGGAGGAGTCCATTCAGCTCCTCGGCGCGCAGGCCGGGGACACGGAGTCCTTCCGCGTCACGCTCGACCGGATCCCGCCGCAGATCCAGAAGCTGTCGTTCACGGCGACCATCGACGGCAACGGCCAGATGTCGCAGATCGCGCCCGGCTACCTCCGGATCGTCGCGGGCGGCGAAGAGGTCGCGCGGTACGCCTTCGACGGCTCGGAGTTCAGCACCGAGCGCGCGGTGATGCTGGGCGACTTCTACCTGAAGGACGTCTGGCGGTTCGCCGCGGTGGGCCAGGGCTTCGACGGCGGCCTCGAGGCGCTGCTCAAGAACTTCGGCGGCGAGGTCGCCGAGGAGGAGCAGCCGGCCGCGGCACCGCAGCCGCAGGGCGGCGCGGCCCCGGGCTTCGCACCGCCCGGCGGCGGCGCTCCGGCTCCGGCCCCGTCGTTCGGCGCGCCCGCCCCGGCAGAGCCCGCCCCCGCTCCCGCGCCGGCGCCCGCCCCGGCCTTCGGCACTCCCGCCCAGGGCACGCCGGCTCCCGAACCGGCTGCCCCGCAGGCGCCCCAGGCACCTCAGGCGCCTCAGGCCCCGCAGCCCGCGCAGGGCTTCGCGCCCCCGCCCCCGCCCGCCCAGCCGAACGTGCACGCGCAGCCGACCATCGCCGCGCCCCTCGCGCCCGCGCCGGGCCAGACCCCGCCCATGCCGCCCGGGTACGGGCCGGGCCAGCCCGCCCCCGCGCCGCAGGCGCCCCAGCAGCCGCAGTTCGGGCAGGCCCCCGGTCAGATGCCGGGCCAGGCCCCGCCGCCCGGTTTCGGCCAGCAGCCGCCCGCCGGTTTCCCCGGCCAGCAGCCGCCCGGCGCCCCCTCCCCGTACGGCCAGCCGCAGGGTGTTCCGCAGGGCGGTGGCCCCGCCGGTGTCGCCGCCGCGCTGCAGAAGTACCGAGAGGCGCCCACCGGTCAGCGCTGGACGCAGCAGAACGAGCAGATGATCCGCGTCGACCTCGGCGCCGAGGGCCAGCCGGTCCTCGCCCGCCAGGGCAGCATGGTGCTGTACCAGGGCAAGGTCGACTTCAGCTACAAGGGCGCCGGTTTCGCCGGCCGCATCGTCGGCAACGCCACCGGCCAGGAGATGCAGCTGATGCGCTGCAGCGGCCGTGGCCAGGTCTTCCTCGCCGAGAACGAGGCGCACCTCCACCCGATCGAGCTCCAGGGCGACGCGATCTGCGTCTCCGCGGAGAACGTTCTGGCGTACGACGAGTCGCTGCAGCACGAGGTCCGGCGCATCGAGGGGCACGGCATCCCCGGCGGGGCCCTGTTCACGATGCAGTTCCAGGGCACCGGCACGGTGGTCGTGAAGACCAAGGGCACCCCCGTGGTGCTGCCGGTCACGCCGACCACGTTCGTGGACGCCAACTCCGTCGTGGCCTGGTCCGCCACCGCGCAGGTGATCATCTCCAGCCAGGTGCGGCTGCGCCGCCAGGCCTTCCCCGGCCACAGCGGGGAGACGGTGAACCTCCAGTTCCGCGGTGCGCCCGGCAGCAACTTCGTCGTCGTCCAGCCCTACGAGATCTAAGGGGAGCGAAGTCAATGAACCAGCAGCTCGCGGGCTTCGCCCCGACCGCCGTCGCGGCCCGGATGGAGAACCACGGCCGCAGCATGGTGAAGATCGCCATGCAATCCGGACAGGACGTCTTCGCGCGCACCGGCTCGATGGTCGCGTACGAGGGCTTCGTGCAGTACCAGCCGAACCCGCCGGCCGTGCGGCAGATCGCCGGGCAGTGGATCACCGGTGAGGGCACGCCGCTGATGCAGGCCAGCGGCGACGGCATGCTCTACCTCGCCGACTACGGCGCGGACGTCGTCGTCATCAACCTCAACGGCGAGGGCCTCTCCGTCAACGGCACCAACCTGCTCGCCTTCGACGCGAGCCTCCAGTGGGGCGTCGAACGCGTCAAGGGCCTCGCCAAGTTCGCCGGCCAGGGCCTGTGGAACGTGAAGCTCGGCGGCCAGGGCTGGGTCGCGCTGACCTCCCGCGGCGCCCCGATCGTCGTCGACTGCGGCAGCGGCGAGGACGAGACGTACGTCGACCCGGACGCCCTCGTCGCCTGGTCCCCGAACCTCAAGGTGAAGGGCAAGCGCAGCTTCAAGGCGTCCTCGATGATCGGCCGGGGCAGCGGCGAGGCCTACCAGATGGCCTTCTCCGGCCAGGGCATCGTCGTCGTACAGCCCAGTGAGGACAGCACCGACCGCCTCCGGATCCGGGGCTAGGGGGAGCGAACACACCATGCAGAGCCCGCTTTTCGCTCACACCGAGCAGCAGACCCAGGAGCGCTACGCGATCCAGAACCCGCAGATGCTGCGGGTCTCCCTGGAGGGCCACGACGATGTCCTCGCCCGCAAGGGCGCGATGGTGGCCTACCAGGGCCTGATGGAGTTCGACGGCGAGTACCAGTCGCAGGGGCAGCGCCGCGCCCGCGCCAACACCGGTGAGGGCCTCGACCTGATGCGCTGCTCCGGGCAGGGCACGGTCTACCTGGCCAACCTCGCGCAGTACATCCACATCGTCGACGTCGACCAGCAGGGCCTGACCGTGGACAGCAGCTATGTCCTCGCGCTCGACTCCCAGCTGCACACCGAAGTCATCGCCGTGGACAGCCAGTTCGGCATCTCCGGCTCCGGCAAGTACCAGCTCAACATCTCCGGCACCGGCAAGGTCGCCCTGATGACGTCGGGCCAGCCGCTGATGCTGCAGGTCACGCCAGAGAAGTACGTCAACGCGGACGCGGACGCGATCGTCGCCTGGTCCAACTCCCTGCGGGTGCAGATGCAGGCGCAGACGCACTCCTCGGGCGTGCGCCGCCGCCGCGGCAACACCGGCGAGGGCTGGGAGCTGAGCTTCATGGGCACCGGCTTCGCGCTCGTCCAGCCCAGCGAGCTGCTCCCGCCGCAGAACGCCGCCATCGGCGGCGGCCTGGCCGCGCAGTACGGCGTGGGTCAGCAGGGCGCCCGCGGCCAGAACCGCGGCAACGCCTGGGAGTGACGCACAACAGGGCTGGAAAACCCGCCCTGTTGAGAGCAGCTGTAAGGGGCGGTCACCATGGTGACCGCCCCTTACACGTACACAGCGATCAGAGCGCCGCGCGCGTCGCTTCCAGGAGCTGCACGACCGACTCGTCGGCGACGTCCGCCACTTCGTCGTACGCGAACCAGCGCACGTCGAGCGACTCGTCGCTGACCGCCTCCACCGCACCCTCGGGGGCCAACGCGGCGTACTGCACGTCCAGGTGCCAGTTGCAGGGCGCCGGGATCGGGTGCCGGTCCAGCTTGACCGGGCCGCCCGGAAGCAGCGTGAGCCCCTCGATGCCGGACTCCTCCGTGGCCTCCCGCAGCGCGGCGGCCGCGAGCGTCGCATCGCCAGGCTCGCAGTGCCCGCCCATCTGCAGCCACATCCGCAGCTTCTTGTGCAGCGTAAGGAGAACGCGGCCGCGGGACGGGTCCACGACGAGCGCGCTCGCCGTGATGTGCCCCGCCTCGCAGGCCTTCCACATGCCGTCCGGGTGCGCCGCCAGGTGATCGAGGTAGGCGGTACGCAACTCGCCCTGCTCGCCGCCCCGTTCGTACGCCTTGAGTACGAGATTCGCGTCGTCGTGGAGGCTCACTTGTCGGTGTCGCCCTCGCCGGTCCCGTCGCCCTTGGCCTCGTCCTGCTGCGGGGCTTCACCCTGCTGCGGGGCTTCGCCCTTCTTCAGGTCGGGGCCGCCGGCCGCCTCTCCGAGCATCTTGTCCAGCTCGGAGAAGTCCAGCTGCTCGCGGTGCACGAAGCCGTCCGGGTCGTCGAGGTCCTCGGCGGTCGGCAGCATGTCCGGGTGCTCCCACAGGCCGTCGCGGCCGTCCACACCGCGCGCGTCGGTGAGCGACGCCCACAGGCGCGAGGCGTCCCGCAGCCGGCGCGGGCGCAGCTCCAGGCCGATGAGCGTGGCGAACGTCTGCTCCGCGGGCCCGCCCGTGGCACGGCGGCGGCGCAGCGTCTCGCGCAGCGCGGCGGCGGACGACAGCCGGTCCTTCGCGGCCTCGTGCACCACCGCGTCGACCCAGCCCTCGACCAGCGCGAGCGCCGTCTCCAGGCGGGCGAGCGCGGTCTTCTGCTCCGGGGTGTCCTCGGGCTGGAACATGCCCTGCTGGAGCGCCTGTTGGATCTCCTCGGGGTTCTGCGGGTCGAACTGGCCGACCACGTCCTCCAGCTTCGAGGTGTCGACCTTGATGCCCCGCGCGTACCCCTCGACCGCGCCGAAGAGGTGCGAGCGCAGCCACGGCACGTGCGCGAACAGGCGCTGGTGCGCGGCCTCGCGCAGCGCCAGGTACAGCCGCACCTCGTTCTGGTCGACGCTCAGGTCCTTGCCGAACGCCTCGATGTTCACCGGCAGGAGCGCGGCCTTGCCGGCCGGGCCGAGCGGCAGGCCGACGTCGCTGGAGCCGACGACCTCGCCCGCGAGCGCGCCCACGGCCTGACCGATCTGCTGGCCGAACATGGCGCCGCCCATGGAGCGCATCATGCCGATCAGCGGGCCCGCCATGGCCTGCATCTCCTCGGGCAGCACATCGCCCATCGCCGAGCCGACCCGCTCGGCGACCGGGTCGACCAGTTCCTGCCACACCGGCAGCGTCGCCTCGACCCACTCCGCGCGGGACCAGGCGACGGCTGTGCCCGCACCGGACGGCAGCGACGTCACGCCGTCCAGCCACAGGTCGGCCAGGCGCACGGCCTCCTCGACGGCGCTGCGGTCGGCGGGGCCGACGCTCGCGTCCTTCGTGCCGTCCGCGGTGCCCTGGGACACCACCTGGCGGGCGATCTGCTTGGCCATGTCCCAGTTCACGGGGCCGCCCTCGTAGGACAGCATCTGGCCGAGCTGTTGGAAGGCCGCGCCCAGGTCGCCCGGGTTCATGTTCCCGAACATCGCGGCGAAGGGGTTGTCGCCACCGCCCGGGGCGCCGGCGCCGGGGAAGCCGCCGAAGCCGAACGGGTTCGCCGCGCCGCCTTGGCCACCACCGCCCTGCTGGTCCTTCTTCTTGCCCTCGTCGCCGTTCTCCGGCTCCTCCGGCGGAAGGCCGAATCCGAATGGGGTGTCACTCACGGGAATCCTCGGCTCGTTGGGCCGCCGGCTTCGTACCGACGGCGTCTGCCCGACTTTGCCATCCAGCGTAGACACCGACACCGCTTCCGGGCTCGGTGCTCCGCTGGGATCCGGGCTGCGGCAGGATGGATGCCAACTGGTACGCATGCCTCAACGGCGCGCGTACTGAAGACAACCGCTGGAGACGCCTGGTGAGTTCCCCAGATCCGCAGGTTCGCGCAGCGCGAAACCGCGCAACCCCGGCCGCCGCCCGCGGCCCCGTGGTCGCCGTGACCGGTGCCGCGTCGGGCATCGGCGCGCTGCTCGCCGAACGCCTCGCGGCCTCGGACGAGATCAAGCAGGTCGTGGCCATCGACGAGCGGCGCGGGGAGTGCGCGGCGGCGCAGTGGCACATCCTCGACGTCCGCGACCCGTCGATCGCGGAGAAGCTGCGCGGCGTGGACGTCGTCGTGCACCTCGCGCTCGACCTCGACCTGGAGAGCGACCCCGCGGCCCGTACGGCGTACAACGTGCGGGGGACGCAGACCGTGCTCACCGCGGCCGCCGCGGCCGGTGTGCACCGCGTCGTCCTGTGCACTTCGGCGATGGTCTACGGGGCCCTGGAGGACAACGACCTGCCGCTGTCGGAGGACGCGGAGTTGCGCGCCACCGCCGAGGCGACCGGGGTCGGCGACCTGCTGGAGATCGAGCGTCTCGCGCGCCGGGCGCCGCGCGCCCACCCCGGCCTCAATGTGACGGTTCTGCGCCCGGCGGTCCTGGTGGGCGGCACGGACACGGCCCTCACGCGCTACTTCGAATCGCCCCGCCTCCTAGTAGTGGCGGGTTCGCGCCCCGTGTGGCAGTTCTGCCACGTCGAGGACCTGTGCAGCGCCCTGGAGTACGCGGTGCTGGAGAAGGCCGAGGGCGAGCTGGCCGTCGGCTGTGACGGGTGGCTGGAGCAGGAGGAGGTCGAGGAGCTCAGCGGGATCCGCCGCATGGAGCTGCCCTCCACGGTCGCCCTGGGCGCGGCCGCGCGCCTCCACCGCATCGGGCTCACGCCGTCCCCGGCGGGCGACCTCGCGTACACGATGTACCCGTGGGTGGTCAGCGGCACGGGGCTGCACGACGCGGGCTGGCGGCCGCAGTGGACCAACGAGGAGGTGCTCGCCGAGCTCCTGGAGGAGGTCTCCGGGCGGCACACGGTGGCGGGGCGCAGGCTCGGCCGCAAGGACGCGACGGCCGCGGGTGCGGCGGGCGCGACGGTGGCTCTGCTCGGCGCCGCGGCGGTGGTCCGCAGGGCACGCAGACGGCGCGGGATCTAGCCGTACGTCTGCGGGATCCAGCCGTACGTCTGCGGGATCCAGCCGTACGTCCGCGGGATCCAGCCGTACGTCTGCGGGATCCAGCCGCACCTTTGTAGTGCCGGTTCTCGTCGGCGCGGTGCCGGTTTCGGCGCCGCCTGCTCCGGTGCCGGCTTCCGTCCACCTGCTGTCGGCCTCCGGTGCCGGTTCTCGCGCCGTCCCCTCCGGCGCCGTTCCTGTAGTTCCCTCCTAGAGCGGGCGTCCACGACCGGTCGAAACCGCTATTCCGCATGTCGGTGGCGTACGGCACGATGGACGCATGGCAGCACGGAACGATCACCCCGGTGAGCAGGCGGCGCAGGCCCCCGCCGGGGCCTCGCCCGACGTCGACGCCCCGGCGGGGCAGCACGCGGACCCGATCCGCCTGCTCGCGATCCGGGACACCCCGCTCTCGCTCGACGAGGTCTTCGCGGCCGTCGGCGACCCCACGGCGGGCGGCACGGCCCTGTTCGTGGGCACCGTGCGCAACCACGACGGCGGCGCGGACGTCGACATGCTGGGGTACTCCTGCCACCCCACGGCCGAGGCCGAGATGCGCCGCGTGGCCGACAAGGTCGTCGCCGAGTACCCGGTGCGCGCCCTCGCCGCCGTGCACCGCGTCGGCGACCTGGCGGTGGGCGACCTCGCCGTGGTCGTGGCCGTGTCCTGCCCGCACCGCGCGGAGGCGTTCGCGGCCTGCCGCAAGCTGATCGACGACCTCAAGCACGAGGTGCCGATCTGGAAGCACCAGCGCTTCTCGGACGGCACGGAGGAGTGGGTCGGCGCCTGCTGAGCGCCCACCCCGGAGCCCGGCGAGTCCCCACCCGGAGCCCGGCGAGTCGCCACCCGGAACCCCGGCGAGTCGCCACCCGGAGCCCGGCGAGTCGCCACCCCGGAGCCCCGGCGAGTCCCGTGTCCCCTGTTCGGCCCCGTGTTTCTCGTCCGGTTCGGTGAGTCTTGCGTGGTCGACGGCGCGGAACCTTGCGGAGACGGCCGTGGAGGTTGTGGCTCCGGTTGCGTAACCGCACCCCTGAGGCGAGCGTTGACGGTGCAGATGGTTAATCTGCTGATCAGTCGGTTGAGGTCGCTCATGGGGTCGGGAGGTCGGCATGGCGGCGCTTGCGTGGTTGCTGATTCCGCTTATGGCTGCGATCTGTGCGGGAATGTGGGGCAGTTGGGCTTCCCGCAACCGCACCAGAACCGGCGACGGCCCGGAGCTCGCGGGGTACGCGAAGTTCCGTGCGGCCATGGAGAAGGCCGAGGCCGACGAGGTCGCGCCGCAGGCCGGCGAAGGCCGGGCCGCGCTGTCGGCGGCGGCCGTCTCGGAGCCTTCGCGGATCCACCGGGCAGGTTCCGGTTCGGGCCCCGCCCGCGCCTCCTGAACTGCGCCGGGAACCGCGTCGGGGCCCCGCGTCCGGGCTCGTACGGACCGGCCCCGGCGGTGCGCTGACAGACCTGTCCCGTACTGTCGTTCCATGCCACGCCGCACCGCGACGATGCTCGCCTCCACCCTGATGCTGATCGCGCTTCTGTGCGCGGGAGTCCTCATCAAGGTCCCCTACTCGGAGATGACCCCGGGGCCGACGGTGAACACCCTCGGGGAGCACGGCGGAGAACCGGTTCTGCAGATCAGCGGCCACAAGACGTACCCGACGACCGGCCACCTGAACATGACGACGGTCCGCGTCACCAGCGCCGACTACAACATGAACCTGTTCCAGGCGGTCTACGGCTGGCTGGCCCACGACAACATCGTCGTGCCGCACGAGACGCTCTACCCGGACGGCAAGACCGAGGAGCAGTCCAGCCAGGAGAACGCCGAGGAGTTCAGCCAGTCCCAGGAGAGCGCGAAGGTCGCCGCTCTCAAGCAGCTGGACATCCCCGTGCAGACGCGCGTCGTCGTGTCCACCGTCGTCAAGGCCAAGCCGGCCGAGGGCAAGCTGCACGCGGGCGACGTGATCAAGGCGGTCGACGGCACCGCGGTGAAGCGGCCCTCGGACGTGGCGAAGCTCGTCACCAAGCACACCGCGGGCGAGGACGTGGTCTTCACCGTCGTACCCGCGAAGGAGGCGGCCGCCGCGGAGAAGGCCGGCAAGGAGCCGACGGACACCGAGCAGGTCTCCGTCGCGACCGAGGCGGCCGACCCGAAGAAGGGCGACAAGCACGCCATCGTCGGCATCGAGGCCGGCACGGACCACACGTTCCCGTTCAACATCGACATCAAGCTGGCCGACGTCGGCGGCCCCAGCGCCGGCCTGATGTTCGCGCTCGGCCTGGTCGACAAGCTGACCCCGGAGGACCTCACGGGCGGCAAGTTCGTCGCCGGCACGGGCACGATCACCGAGGAGGGCGAGGTCGGCCCCATCGGCGGCATCGAGATGAAGACGGTCGGAGCGCGCGACCGCGGCGCCGAGTACTTCCTGACGCCCGCCGACAACTGCGACTCCGCCGCCCGGGACATCCCCGCAGGCCTGACGCTCGTGAAGGTCAAGACGATCGACGACGCCGTGAAGTCGCTGAAGGACATCCGCGCCGGCAAGACGGACAGCCTGCCGAGCTGCACCGCCAAGTAGCAGCGACGCAACGCGGAAGCAGCGGGAGCACAAGACGCGGCAGGGGCGCCCTCACCACGAGGGCGCCCCTGACCGTGTCGTACGGCGAATCCATGTCGTACGGCGAGCGGCTACTCCGCGAACGTCGCCGCCAGCGCGTCCGCCAGGCCCGGGACCAGGTCCGAGCCGGTGAGGACCTCGGTCGGCGAGTCCTTCTCGCGCAGCCGCAGGGCCGACTCACGCGCGCCGTCGCGCAGCACGGCGACCGTCATCCGGACCTCCTGGCGGTCCGGGTGCTCGGCGACCCACTTGGTCAACTCGGCCTCGCTCAGGCCCTGCGGGACGGAGGTCTCCGCCGACGGCGGCAGCATCAGCCGCTCCACGGACAGCGCGCAGCCGGCCACCGCGTCGGGCCAGGCGATGGTGCCGAGGAACTCGTCGAGCGGGCTGCCGGCGGGCAGTTCCTCCTGCTCGATGGGCGTGAGGGTGCCAGCGGGCTGCTCGTCGCCGAGACCGAGACGGTCGGCGAGGCCGGGCTCCTGACTGCGCAGCTGCGCGGTGTCGACGAGGGCGAAGAGACGGGCGGGCTGGTCCCAGCCGATGCCGGCGACGTAGTCGTCGATCTCGAGCACGGCGCGGGTGAGCGGGCTCGCGGCCATCGGAGGGCCGGAGGGGGATTGGTTGGGCATGAGCAATATCCTGCCTGGTTCATCCCCGAGATCGGGAACTGAGTAAAGCTTCAGTAAGTTGCATCAGTGGGCTCTACGATCGCTGAGCCCCCAGACAACAGCTCGTCAGCAGCTCAACAGCAGCGACCAACAGCGAACTTCGAGGTGCGCACCTTGGCTTTCCAGATGCCGGACCGCGGCGGAGGCCCATCGGGGCCACGGATGAGAGTGGGCCGACCCTCCCGGCGTGTCCGCACCCTGCTCCTGACGCTGGGCGTCCTGGCCGTACTGGCCATGCTCTTCGTCATGTTCGCGGGGTTCTGGACGGACTGGCTCTGGTACCGGTCGGTCAAGTATTCCTCCGTCTTCACCACCACCCTGTGGAGCAAGATCGGACTGTTCGCGGTCTTCGGCCTGCTCATGGCGGTGGCCGTCGGCGTGAACATCTGGCTGGCGCACCGGCTGCGCCCGCCGCTCAGCGCCATGTCGATGGAGCAGCAGAACCTCGACCGGTACCGCATGGGCATCGCCCCGTACAAGAAGTGGATCCTGCTCGGGATCACGGCGCTGGTCGGTCTCATCGCCGGCGCCTCGGCCGCGGGCCAGTGGCGTACGTGGCTGATGTGGGTCAACGGCGTCCCGTTCGGGCAGAAGGACCCGCAGTTCGACCTGGACGTGGCGTTCTACGCCTTCGATCTGCCGTGGTACCGCTTCCTGTTGGGCTTCGGCTTCGCCGCCACGGTGCTCGGCCTGATCGCCGCGGCCCTCACGCACTACCTGTACGGCGGGCTCCGCGTCACCAGCCCCGGCGCGCGCGCCACGGCCGCGGCGACGGGTCATCTGTCGGTGCTGCTCGGCGTCTTCGTCGCCCTGAAGGCGGTGGCGTACTGGCTGGACCGGTACGGACTCGCGGTGAAGTCCAGTGAGTTCAAGGCCGCCGGCAACTGGACGGGCCTGCGGTACGTGGACGCGAACGCGTACCTGCCGGCCAAGACCATCCTCTTCTGCATCGCCGCGATCTGCGCCGTGCTGTTCTTCGCGACGCTCTGGCGCCGCACCTGGCAGCTGCCCGTCATCGGCTTCGGCCTGATGGTGCTCTCGGCGATCCTGATCGGCGGCCTCTACCCGGCCATCGTCCAGAAGTTCCAGGTCGAGCCGAACGAGCAGCAGAAGGAGTCGCCGTACATCGAGCAGAACATCGAGGCGACCCGCAAGGCGTACGGCATCGACGGCGCGAAGGTCGCCGACTACTCGGGCAAGGGCAAGACCGGTGAGCAGATGCCGAAGGAGCAGCTGCGCAAGGACGCGGACGCGCAGGCGAGTTACCGCCTGATCGACCCGAACGTCGTCGGTCCCACCTTCGACCAGCTGCAGCGCCAGCGGAAGTACTACCAGTTCCCGACCACGCTCGACGTCGACCGCTACAAGGACGCGAACGGCAAGGAGCAGGACACCGTCATCGGTCTGCGCGAGCTCGACCTCGACGGCATCCCGAAGCGGAACTGGATCAACGACCACTTCACCTACACCCACGGCTACGGCGCGATCACGGCCAAGGGCACCAGCACCGACCCGAAGGCCGACCCGGCCGGCTCCCCGGCCTTCACCGAGTCCGGCCTGCCGACCAAGGGCCAGCTCGGCGAGTACCAGCAGCGGATCTACTACGGCGAGAAGACCCAGCAGTACTCGATCGTCGGCGGCCCGCAGAAGGAGCTCGACTACGAGGCCGACGGAGAGAAGACCACCAGCTACGAGGGCAAGAGCGGGGTCAACCTCTCCAACCCGGTCAACCGGGCGGCGTACGCGGTCGCGTTCAGCGAGCCGCAGATCCTGTACTCGGGCGCGATCGGCGAGGGTTCCCGGATCCTCTACAACCGCACCCCGAAGGAGCGCGTCGAGGCGGTGGCCCCCTGGCTCACCATCGACGGCGACGCCTACCCGGCGGTGGTCGACGGCAAGATCCAGTGGATCGTCGACGCGTACACGACGAGCAACGGCTACCCGTACGCCTCGCGTACGACGCTCGGTGACACCACGGCGGACTCGCTGACCGCGGCCAACAACCAGCGCGCGGTGGTGGCCCAGGAGAACCAGGTCAACTACATCCGCAACTCGGTCAAGGCGACGGTCGACGCGTACGACGGCTCGGTCAAGCTCTACCAGTGGGACGAGAAGGACCCGGTCCTGAAGACCTGGATGAACGCCTTCCCGGACACGGTCGAGAAGAAGAGCGCGATCTCGCCGGAGCTGCGCGAGCACATGCGCTACCCGCAGGACCTGTTCAAGGTCCAGCGCGAGCTCATGACGCGCTACCACGTGCAGAGCCCCTCGCAGTTCTACAGCGGCTCGGACGTGTGGCAGGTCCCCAACGACCCGACCAACAACGAGAAGAACGCGGTTCCGCCGTACTACCTGAGCATGAAGATGCCCGGGGAGAAGAACCAGAAGTTCTCGCTGACGACGACGTTCACACCGAACGGACGGCCCAACCTGGGCGCGTTCATGGCGGTGGACGCCGACGCCACCAGTGAGAGCTACGGCTCGATAAGAGTGCTCAACGTGAAGTCGGACGTCCCCGGCCCGCAGCAGGTGCAGAGCGAGCTCAACGGTGACCCCGAAGTCGCCGAGTTCGTCCGCAACTTGAGAGGCACCGACTCGGACATCGTCTACGGCAACCTGCTGACGGTGCCGATGAACGACGGCTTCCTCTACATCGAGCCGGTGTACGTGAAGGGTGGCAGCGCGAACTATCCGCTGCTGAAGAAGGTCGGCGTGCAGTACAACCGCAACACCGTCTTCAAGAACACCCTCGGCGAGGCCTTCGACGCGATCTTCGGCGCGGAGGGCGACAGTCCGGACCAGCCTCCGACGGACCCGGACCAGCCGCCGTCCAGCGACCCCACGGTCCAGCAGGCCCTGGAGGACGCGCAGAACGCCCTGGAGCGTGGCGAGGAGGCCCTCAAGAAGCAGGACTGGCAGGCGTACGGCGAGGCGCAGCAGGACCTCGAAGAGGCCCTGAAGCGCGCGACCGACGCCGAGGCCAAGGCCCGCGAGGAGGAGGCCGGCAACAAGAGCGGCGAGAAGCCGGGCGCGAAGCCGGGCGACAAGAGCTGACGCTGCCGCCGGGGACGGGCGCCCGTCCCCGGCGGTCAAGCACCCCCTCCGCACCGTGGTACGGTTGCCACACAACGACGCGGGGTGGAGCAGCTCGGTAGCTCGCTGGGCTCATAACCCAGAGGTCGCAGGTTCAAATCCTGTCCCCGCTACTGAATGACGAAGGCCCGGATCCTGAATCAGGATCCGGGCCTTCGTCATGCGTGCGCGCGCCCCTTTTGGCGTACGGGTGCACCTCTCTGACCGGTGGTGTTGAAGTCATCCGTGCGGCGGGCGGGGCGAGTTGGGAGATCTGTGTTTGACTTATCTCTCTGTGGGCATATCGACAAAACGTTGTAGTGACCTCACTGGCATGGGTATACCAGGTGTACCCGGGTTGCAGGTGGTGCGACGATGGACGTTATGGGGGACAAGGCAACTCTGTTGGAAACAGGGCGACTTATGCAGTCGGCCGACGACCGGGACGACCCCGGTGCGGTCGCGGAGGAGGCACGCCACCGACTGGCTGCCGAGGCCGGCGACGTCACGTCGATGAGCGTGCTCGGCGCCCTGTTGCTCCGCCGTGGGGACTTCGACGGCGCGGAGCCCCATCTGCGTGCCGCCACGGCCGAGGGCGACCGCGCCGCGGCCAACAACCTCGGCGTCCTGCTGCACCAGCGCGGGTACGCGGACGAGGCCGCCGGCTGGTGGCGGATCGCCGCCGTCGCGGGCTCCGCCCCGGCCGCGCACGCCCTCGGCCGCCACCACCGCGAGCGCGGCGACGAGCCGGCCGCCGAGTACTGGCTGCGCCAGTCCGCCGAGCAGGGCCATGTCCTCGGGGCGTACGCGCTCGCCGACCTCCTGGAGCACCGCAGCGACGTCGGCGCCGAGCGCTGGATGCGTGCCGCCGCCGAGCGCGGCCACCGCGAAGCGGCGTACCGCCTGGCGCGAGCCCTCGAGCGGCGGGCCGCGGAGGAACTCCCGCCCGGCAGTGGCGTGCAGGGGGCGACGGGCACGCGGCACCGCGCCCTCACCGGCGGCCCGCACACCGGCCGCACCCCCGTGCGGACGACGCCCGCGGCCCCGGCCGACGGGCGGCCCGTGGTGTTCGGCGCCGGCCTGCTGCGCTCGGCGTCCGTGGTGATCGGCATCGACGAGCCGGCCCTCGACGGACCCGCGGCGACGGAAACGGAGACGGCACACGGGAGCGGCGAGCGCGCGGCGCAGGACGGAGCTGCGGTCGAGGACGTCACGGCCGGGGCGCAGCTGACCCTCGCCGAGGAGATCGAGCAGTGGTACCGGCAGGCCGCGGCCCGCGGGCACCGCAGGGCGGCGCTGCAGCTGGGCGCGATCCTGGAGCAGCGCGGCGAGCTGAAGGAGGCGGGCCGCTGGTACCTCACGTCCGCCAAGGACGGCGAGCCGCGCGCCGCCTGCGCGCTCGGTTTCCTGCTGCGCGACGCGGGCGACGAGGAGAACGCCTCGGTCTGGTGGCTCAAGGCCGCCCAGGACGGCGACGGCAACGCGGCCAACGCGCTCGGCGCCCTGCACGCGGAGCGCGGCGAGACGCAGACCGCCGAGCGCTGGTACCGGGCGGCGATGGACGCGGGCGACGTGAACGGCGCGTACAACCTCGGGCTGCTCTGCGCCGAGCAGGGCCGCACGACGCAGGCCGAGCAGTGGTACCGCCGCGCGGCGTACGCCGGACACCGCGAGGCCGCCAACGCGCTCGCCGTGCTGCTCCTCCAGGTCGGCGACACCACGGGCGCGGAGCCGTGGTTCTCCAAGGCCGCCGAGGCGGGCAGCGTGGACGCCGCGTTCAACCTCGGCATCCTGCACGCCGGCCGGGACGACGAGGAGGCCGCCCTGCGCTGGTACGAGCGGGCCGCCAAGGCCGGGCACACCGAGGCCGCGCTGCAGGTCGGCATCGCCAAGATCCGCGAGGGCGACCTGCAGACGGCCGAGCGTCATCTGCGGTGCGCGGCGGGCGGCGGCAGCGCGGAGGGCGCGTACCGCCTGGGCACGCTGCTCGACCGGAGCGATACGCGGGCGCCCGCCGGCACGGTGCTCGGCGAGGCGGTCGGCGAGAAGAGCGAGTGCGAGGAGTGGTACGAGCGGGCGGCCGAGCAGGGCCACCGGCGTGCGCAGGTGCGGGTCGGCACGCTCGCGGCGGCGCGGGGTGACGTGGTCGAGGCGGCGCGCTGGTACCGCGAGGCGGCGGAGGCGGGCAGCCTCGGCGGCGCCTTCAACCTCGGCCTGCTGCTCGCGCGCGAGGGCAGCGAGCCGGAGGCGCTGATGTGGTGGACGCGCGCGGCCGAGGCCGGGCACGGCCGGGCGGCGCTGCGGCTCGCCCTGCTCTACGCGCGTCGGGGCGATCTTGCCGAGGGGCAGAAGTGGTGCGCCCAGGCGGTGCGGCTCGGTCCTGCGGAGGTCGCCGAGCGGGCGGGCCGGCTGCGGGACGCGCTGCAGCAGGAGCTCACGGCGTGACCGCGGTCACGCCCCTCCGCGGCCGCTGAAGTATCGATTTGCGCTGGTCGAAAGCCTCGCGTACTGTTGTGTTCACCGACGCGGGGTGGAGCAGCTCGGTAGCTCGCTGGGCTCATAACCCAGAGGTCGCAGGTTCAAATCCTGTCCCCGCTACTGAAACCGAAGGCCCGGATCCCAGGATCCGGGCCTTCGGCATGTGCACCCCAGTTACGGCCCCGGTGGCGGCCCCAGCCATGGCTTACGGCTGGTGGCCCACCGCCTCCGCGTACAGCCTGCGGTCCACGGCCTTCCTCTCCGGTACGGGCTTGCCCTCGGCCACGCCCGCCTCGCGGTACGCGGCCTGCAGCCGGTCGGTGGTGCCCGAGCGGATCTCCCAGTCCATCCGCAGCGACGGCGTCGACTTCAGCACCGATTCCTCGATCTTCAGCAGCTTCGCCAGCTCGGCGACGAAGGCCGGGTCCTTCTTGTAGTCGCCCGCGAAGTACGTGTTCACGGTCCTGATGTACGCGCGCAGGAACGCGACGCCCGCGTCCGGGTCCTGCTGCAGCAGGTTCGGGCCGAAGAGCAGCCCGCCCAGCGGCTCGCCCTGCGGCTGGCCGCCCAGGAACGCGTACTTCTCGTCGCCGTCGACCTTCCGCCAGACCGGGTCGAGGAGCCAGGCCGAGTCGACGCCGCCGTTCTGCAGGGCGGTCAGGACGTCGGCCGAGCCGAGCTGGCGGAAGTCGACCTTGTCCAGCCCGCCGCCGTGCTTCTTCAGGGCCTTGCTCATCGGGTACGCGATGACGGAGCCCTTGCCGATCATCGTGCCGAGGGTGCGGCCGGCCATCGGCACGCGGTCCGCGGACTGCCCGTCCTTCAGGCGCACCCACAGGCCGCTGCGGGACTTCGCGTCGGACGAATAGTTCGAGGCGACCCACTTGATGGTGAAGCCGCCGTTGATGCCGTTCATCACGGCGGCCTCCGGGGCGGCCCACTGGGCGTCGATCTCCCCCTTGGCGAGCAGCGGCAGCGCGTCCGGCGTGGGCAGCACCTTGACGTCCACGTCCAGGCCCTCCTTCGCGAACTCGCCCTTCTCGACGGCAAGTTGGAGCGGAGCGACGTACTCGGCGCTGACGGTTCCGGTGGCGACGGTGAGTTTGCGGGGCTTGCTCAGCTTCTTCGGGGCGGGCGCGCCCTGGTCGCAGCGGGCGGGCGCGCGGTCGGGGGAGAGGTCGGACGGATCGGTCCAGCCGTGCTCGGTGCAGCCCTCGACGGGTTCGATGCTGCGGGGCTTCGCCGCGCCCGCGCCGGTGGGGTCGTCCTCCTCCGCGCAGCCCGCCGTGGCCGTGGCGAGCAGGGCTGCGGCGAGGAGCGCGGTGGGCCAGGTCCTTCTCGTACGTACACGGGTGTGCATGGGCGGGCCTCCGTCGGGGCGTGAGGGGTGGTTCAGGACTGGCCGCGGCCGTGGTCGCGCGGGGCCCAGGGGGTGAGCAACCGGCCGACGAGGCGCACCAGTTCGGAGAAGAGGACGCCGAGGACGGCGACGCAGACGATGCCGACGAACATGATGTCGTTCTGGAACAGCGCCCTGGAGTCGAAGATCAGGTGCCCCAGGCCCTCGTCGGCGGCGATGGACTCCGAGGCGACGATCACCAGGACGGCGACGCCCGCCGCGATCCGGGCGCCTACCAGCACGGCCGGCAGCGAGGCGGGCAGCAGGACGTGCCGGAACATCTGCCAGGGCGTGGCGCCGAAGACCTGCCCGGCGTCGCGGTGGCCGGTGGGGACGGCGAGCACGGCGGCCATGGTGGAGATCCACACGAAGAAGAAGACGGTCGCGGCGACCAATGCGATCTGCGGCCCCTCGCCGAGCCCGAACATGTTGAGGAAGACGGGGAGCAGCGCGAGTTTCGGTACGACGTAGAGCGCGTCCAGAAGCGGTTCGAGTGCGGCCCTGACCAGCGAGAGCGAGCCCATGAGCAGGCCGAGCACATAGCCGCTGACCGTGCCGACGGCGTATCCGGCGAGGACGCGCTTCAGGGTCGCCCACACGTCGGGCCACAGCTCGCCGTCGGCCGCGCGCGCGACGCCGTCCTCCAGGATGGTCTGCGGCGCCGGGTAGACGCGGTCGTCGATCCAGCCCTGGACGGCCGCGAGCTGCCACAGCAGAAGCAGCAGCACGGGGACGGCGACGGCGAGGGAGAGTTCCAGGGCGCGCCGGCGGCGGTGCGTGCGGGCCGGGTCGAGCTCCTGCGGGCCCGGCTCCCTGACCAGCATGTCGGGCACCGGCGCCTTGGCGGTCGTGGTCATACGGGCACCGCCTCCGTACGCACCTCGCCGCGCAGGAGTTCCCACAACTCGCCCTTGAGCGCGGTGAATTCGGGGGAGTCGCGGATGTCGCCGGTGCGTGGGCGGGCGAAGGGCGGGCGGCGCTCGGCGATGATGCGGCCGGGGCGCGAGGACATCACGAGGACCCGGTCGCCGAGGACGATCGCCTCTTCGAGGCTGTGGGTGATGAACAGGGTGGTGGTGCGGGTCGTCTGGGTCAGTTCGAGCAGTTCGTCCTGGAGGATCGTGCGGAGCTGCGCGTCGAGGGCGGCGAACGGCTCGTCCATCAGCAGGATCTCGGGCTCCACGGCGAGCGCGCGGGCGATCGCGACCCGCTGCCGCATCCCGCCGGACAGCGCGCTCGGGTAGGCCTGCGCGAAGTCGGCGAGGCCCATGCGGGCGAGCAGCGCGTGCGCGCGGGCGTCGGCCTCCTTGCGGGGAACGCGCTGCACGTCGAGGCCGAAGCGGACGTTGGCGAGGACGGTCTTCCAGTCGTAGATGCCGTAGTCCTGGAAGATCATCGCGGCCGGCCGGGCGGAGTCCGTACGGATCTCCAGGCGGCCCGAGCTGGGCCGGAGCAGGCCCGCGGCGATCCTGAGGAGGGTGGACTTCCCGCAGCCGGAGGGGCCGACGATGCAGGTGAACTCGCCCGGCGCGACGTCGAGTTCGACGGGACCGAGCGCGTCGACCCGCTTGCTGCCGCGGCCGAAGGTGCGGGTGAGGGCGGTGGCGTGGAGTTTGGGGGGTGGGGTCGGGTGCGGATCGTCTCCCACGGGGGCTCCTGTGCTGCTCTGCGGCGGACTGGTGGGCGCGGCAGAGAATATGACGGACCGTCAGGTAGTGGAAGGGGTCCGGTCGCGGGTCGGGGGAGCGGGGCGGGGGCGGTCATGGGCACGGCGAGGCCCCCGGTGCCTGTGGGGCGCCGGGGGCCTCGCCGTGTGTGCGTGGGGTGTGCGCGGGGTCAGGCCGCCGTGCAGCTGGGGCAGAGCCCGCGGTACGTGACCTCGACGCCGGAGATCGTGAAGCCGAAGCGCTCCGAGTCCGGCAGGTCGGACAGCGGGTCGCCCGCCGGGTGCACGTCCCGGATCGCGCCGCACTGGGCGCAGACCAGGTGGTGGTGGGGGCGGTGGGCGTTCGGGTCGTACCGCTTCGCCCTGCGGTCCGTGGCGACCTCGAGCACCTCGCCGAGGCTGACGAGCTCGCCCAGGGTGTTGTAGACGGTCGCCCGGGAGATCTCGGGGAGCTTCGTCACGGCGCGGGCGTGCACTTCGTCGGCCGTCAGGTGTACGTGGTCCCCGTCGAGAACCTCGGCCACGACGCGTCGCTGGGCGGTCATGCGCCAGCCGCGCTCGCGAAGGCGTTCCAACAGGTCACTCATGGGGGTCAGCCTAACAGTCAGTGACTCAAGTCCCGAACGGGTGTGAGTCTGGATGCTTGCTCGGTTTGGGTGCCCTCTGTGTCTGGATGCCAGCTTGACTTAGACATTGTCTATCGTAGGATCGAGTGCAGCGAAGCGAAAGCCATAGGACAGGACTTGCCGGAATGACGCAGGAGGCGCACGTGACGCAGGGACCGCTGACCACGGAGGCCGGTGCCCCGGTCGCCGACAACCAGAACAGCGAGACGGCCGGCGTCGGCGGGCCCGTTCTCGTCCAGGACCAGCTGCTCCTGGAGAAGCTGGCCCACTTCAACCGCGAGCGCATCCCGGAGCGCGTGGTGCACGCCCGCGGCGCGGGGGCCTACGGCACGTTCACGGTGACCGCGGACGTGACGAAGTACACGCGGGCGAAGTTCCTCTCGGAGGTCGGCAAGCAGACCGAGACGTTCCTGCGGTTCTCGACCGTGGCGGGCAACCTCGGCGCGGCCGACGCGGTGCGCGACCCGCGCGGCTGGGCGCTGAAGTTCTACACCGAGGAGGGCAATTACGACCTCGTCGGCAACAACACCCCGGTGTTCTTCATCAAGGACGCCATCAAGTTCCCGGACTTCATCCACACCCAGAAGCGCGACCCGTACACCGGCTCGCAGGAGGCGGACAACGTCTGGGACTTCTGGGGCCTCAGCCCGGAGAGCACCCATCAGGTGACCTGGCTCTTCGGCGACCGCGGCATCCCCGCCTCGTACCGCCACATGAACGGGTACGGATCGCACACCTTCCAGTGGAACAACGAGGCCGGCGAGGTCTTCTGGGTCAAGTACCACTTCAAGACCGACCAGGGGATCAAGAACCTCACCCAGGCCGAGGCCAACCGGCTCGCCGGTGAGGACCCGGACTCGCACCAGCGGGACCTGCGGGAGGCCATCGAGCGCGGCGAGTTCCCGACCTGGACCGTGCAGGTGCAGATCATGCCCGCGGCCGACGCCGCGACGTACCGCTTCAACCCCTTCGACCTCACCAAGGTGTGGCCGCACGAGGACTACCCGCCGATCGAGATCGGCAAGCTGGAGCTCAACCGCAACCCGGAGAACGTGTTCGCCGAGGTCGAGCAGTCGATCTTCAGCCCCGCCCACTTCGTGCCGGGCATCGGCCCGTCCCCGGACAAGATGCTCCAGGGCCGCCTCTTCGCGTACGGCGACGCCCACCGCTACCGCGTCGGCATCAACGCCGACCACCTGCCGGTCAACCGCCCGCACGCCACCGAGGCGCGTACGAACTCGCGTGACGGCTTCCTGTACGACGGCCGCCACAAGGGCGCGAAGAACTACGAGCCGAACTCCTTCGGCGGGCCGCACCAGACCGACCGTCCGCTGTGGTCGTCGAGCGCGGTGACCGGCGGCACCGGCAACCACCCGGCGCCCGTGCACGCCGAGGACGACGACTTCGTGCAGGCGGGCAACCTCTACCGCCTGATGTCCGAGGACGAGAAGGGTCGCCTGATCGACAACCTGGCGGGCTTCATCGCGAAGGTCTCGCGCGACGAGATCGCGGAGCGCGCGATCGAGAACTTCCGTCGCGCGGACGGAGACTTCGGCAAGCGACTGGACGCCGCGGTCCAGGCCCTGCGCGGCTGACCGGGCCGTTTGCCGTAGGCCTGAGGGCCGGATCCCGTTCGGGGTCCGGCCCTCTTGGCGTTCACGCGGGAGGGGTCATGCCTGCACGGCCGCGCCTGCGTGGCGGTGGCGCGGGGCCCAGCAGCGGATGATGTCGCGCACCGAGACGATGCCGACCGGCTCCTGGTGGTCGAGCACGATCAGATGCCGGAAGCCGCCGTGCGCCATGGCGTCCGCGGCCTCCTCCAGGGTCCAGGACGGGGCGGCGAAGACCACGTCGTTCGTGGTGTGGGTGCTCGCGGTCTCCTGGTCCGGATCCTGGTTCGCGCCGAGGGAGTTGAGGATGTCGCGCTCGGTGAGGATGCCGAGGCCGCCTGCGTCGGTGTCGAGGACGACCGCTGCGCCGACCCTGCGGGCGGACATCAGACGGGCGGCCTGGCGGAGGGTGTGGTCGGGTCCGATCGTGAGGACCATCGTGCTCATGGCGTCGCGGACGAGCATGGGCTGAAGCCACCTCCTGAGGGTTTGCGACAAGTGATTCGTTCTTCAAAGAGAACGAATTCACAAGTTCACAAGTAGGGGGACTCTCAGAGTGGCAGGTCCACGGAGGGTCAACAAGAGGAAACGCGCGGCGACGCGGGCGACCCCGGCCGGTGCCGCTGGTCAGGGCCGCTGATCGGCGACGCCGGTCAGTACCGCTGGTTGAGGTATCCGAGCAGCTCGTCGTGCAGGTGCCCGTTGGACGCCGCCGCGTTGCCGCTGTGCGGGCCCGGGGTGCCGTCCAGTCCGGTGAAGCGGCCGCCGGCCTCGGTCACGACGATCGCGTTGGCCGCCATGTCCCACAGCGACAGCTCCGGCTCCGCGCAGATGTCGACCGAGCCCTCGGCCACCATCATGTACGGCCAGAAGTCGCCGTACCCGCGCGTGCGCCAGCAGGCCCGCGTGAGGTCCAGGAACCCGTCGAGCCGGCCCTGCTCCTCCCAGCCGCTCAGCGACGAGTACGCGAACGAGGCGTCGGAGACCCGGGACACGTTCGAGACCTGCAGCCTGGTCGCGGAGGTCAGGCTGCGCCCGGTGTACGCGCCCGAGCCCTTCGCCGCCCACCAGCGGCGGCCGAGCGCGGGGGCGGAGACGACGCCGACCACCGGCTGGTAGCCGCCCTCGCCCGCCTCCATCAGGGAGATCAGGGTCGCCCACACGGGCACCCCGCGTACGTAGTTCTTCGTGCCGTCGATCGGATCGATCACCCAGCGGCGCGGGCCCGTGCCCTCGATGCCGTACTCCTCGCCGAGGATCGCGTCGCGCGGGCGGGCGCGCTGGAGCTGGCTGCGGATGAGCTCCTCGGCCGCCTTGTCCGCCTCGCTGACCGGAGTCATGTCCGGCTTGGTCTCGACTTTCAGGTCGAGGGCCTTGAACCGGTCCATGGTCGCGCGGTCCGCCGCGTCGGCGAGGACATGGGCGAGACGCAGATCATCGAGATAGTCGGGCATGAGCGAACAGTATCGAGCGCGCTCGTACGGGACCACACGGCCCTCGACCGGCCCGCGCCCGGAGGGTGTCCGGCCCCTGTGGAGGGGGTGTCCGGCCCCTGTGGAGGAGGGCGTCCGCGGGTCTTGACAGTGCGGGCGGTCGCGTCAACTCTGCCTGGAAAGCCGCTGCCTACGCCGGGGGCGCCCGGCCGGGGAGGCAACGATGCCGGCAGCCCGGGAGTCACTGCTCGACGCGGCCCGCGCGTCCCTCGCGCGTCGGCCCTGGCCGGCGGTGCGCATGGTCGACGTCGCCGCGCTCGCCGGGGTGTCCCGGCAGACCCTCTACAACGAGTTCGGCAGCAAGGACGGCCTCGCCCGGTCCCTGGTGCGCCGCGAGACCGACGCCTATCTCGCCGGTGCCGAACGGGCCCTCGCCGCGGGCGGGTTGCCGGCCCTGGCCGACTGGACGGTGACGTCCGCCCAGGGGAACGCGCTGCTCAGAGCCGTACTCACCGGGTACGGGACCGACGGGCTGCCCATGCCGCCCCGCGCCGCCGTGCGGTCCACCTCGCCGGTCCCCGCCCAGCGGCGGGCGGACGGGCCGCTGCCGTCGCCGGCCGAGCTCGTCGCCCTGGTCCGCGACCGCGCACTCGCCGTCCTCGCCCCCGGGAACGCCGACACCGCCGGGCGCGCCGCCCTGTCCCACGACTGCGAGATCGCGCTCCGCCTGGCCCTGTCCTGCCTGCTCGCCCCGGCAGGGGAGGGCGGGGCCGCGGGGCTCGTGCGGGGGGCGGTGGGGTCGTAGGGCGGGGTCGGGGGTGTGCCGAGGGGCGATGGGTGGGCTGTGACCGGGGCGGGCGCGTTGGGGCCGGCGGCTTCGGGCGGGGCCTGCAGGTTCGGGCGGGGGTGCCGGGCGAGGCAGGTGTGGCGGGTGCGGCGGTGCTCGGGTGGCCGTGTCGGGGCGGCGCGGGCGGCGTGCTCGGCGCGGGGGTGCCCGACCGAGGCGGATCGCGTCGGGGTCGTCAGCCTCGGCGGGTCACGCCCGCGGTGGCGGCTCGGGAGCGCGGTGGTCGGGCCCTGAGTCAGTGGGCTCCGCCCGAGAGCTGGAGGCCGATGACGCCGACGATGACCATCGTGATCGAGATCAGCTTCAGCGTGGACACCACGTCGCCGAGGAAGACCATCCCGTAGATCGCCGTGCCCGCCGCGCCGATGCCGGTCCACACCGCGTACGCCGGGCCCACGTCGAGCCGCTTCAGGGCGAGCGTCAGCAGGCCGAAGCTGCTCAGGGCGAAGATCGCGAAGGAGATCGTCGGCCAGAGGCGGGTGAAGCCGTGCGAGAGCTTGAGGCAGACGGCGAAGCCGGTCTCCAGGAATCCGGCGACGATGACCAGCAGCCACGCCATGGTTTGTCCGCCTCCTGCGCCTCGGTGCCGGTGGTCCGCCTGCTGCGCGCGCCCGGTGTCCGCTTCGTCCGCTCACGCGCCGGGTGTCCGGCTCGGTGCGATTATGCATGCACCGTTGCGCCGGAACGGCAAACCACCGCGAGGTTCAGTCCCCTTCGCGCCGCTCCCTGGTGGCGAGCAGCCGCCGCAGCGAGTACAGGCGGGCAGGGTCGGCGTGCCCCTCCGCCACCCACGCGTCGAGCGCGCAGTCCTGCTCGTCGTGGCTGCAGGCGCGCGGGCACTCCGCCGTACCCGGCTCCAGGTCGGGGAAGGCGTGGATCACCCGGGACGGGTCGACGTGGTGCAGCCCGAAGGAGCGCACACCCGGGGTGTCGATCACCCAGCCCTCGGCGCCGGTCAGCGGCAGCGCCAGCGCCGACGTCGTCGTGTGCCGGCCGCGGCCCGTGACCGCGTTGACATGGCCCGTCGTACGCCGCCGGTCCTCCGGCACCAGGGCGTTCACCAGCGTCGTCTTCCCCACGCCCGAGTGGCCGACGAACGCCGTCACGTGCCCGTCGAGCAACTCCCGCACCCGGTCCGCCGCTTCGCCGTCGGCCAGCTCCTCGCGGCTGGTCACCACGTACGGGAAGTCGAGGGCGCCGTAGGCGTCCAGGAGTTTGTCGGCCGGGGCGAGGTCGGACTTGGTGAGGACGAGGAGCGGCTCCAGGCCCGCGTCGTACGCCGCGACCAGGCAGCGGTCGATGAGGCGGGGGCGCGGCTCGGGGTCGGCGAGGGCGGTGACGATCGCGAGCTGGTCGGCGTTGGCGACGACGACGCGTTCGTACGGATCGTCGTCGTCCGCCGTGCGGCGCAGGACCGAGCTGCGCTCCTCGATGCGCACGATGCGGGCGAGGGTGTCCTTCTTGCCGGACAGGTCCCCGACGACGGCGACCCGGTCGCCCACGACGGCTGCCTTGCGGCCCAGTTCGCGGGCCTTCATCGCCATGACGATCCGGTCCTCGACGAGGCAGGTGAGGCGGCCCCGGTCCACGGTGAGGACCATGCCCTCGGCGGCGTCCTCGTGCTTGGGGCGGATGTGGGTGCGGGGGCGGTTGCCCTTGCGGTTGGGGCGGACCCGGATGTCGTCCTCGTCGGGGTTCTTGCCGTAGCGGCGCATCGCGGTGCCTTATCCCTGCTGGTTCCCGAGCCGGTCGCCGAGCATCGTGGTCCACATGTCGGGGAAGTCCGGCAGGGTCTTCGCCGTGGTCGCGACGTTCTCGATCTGCACGCCGTCCACCGCGAGCCCGATCACCGACCCGGCCGTCGCCATGCGGTGGTCGTCGTACGTGTGGAAGGTGCCGCCGTGCAGTGCGCGGGGGCGGATGTGCAGGCCGTCGGCCGTCTCCGTGACGTCACCGCCGAGGCCGTTGATCTCCTTGGTGAGCGCGGCCAGGCGGTCCGTCTCGTGCAGCCGCAGGTGGGCCACGCCGCGGAGCGTGGACGGGCCGTCGGCGAGGGCGGCGACGGCGGCGATCACGGGGGTGAGCTCGCCGACCTCGCTCAGGTCCACGTCGATGCCGTGGATCTTGCCGGAGCCGGTGAACTCCAGGCCCTTCTCGGTCAGTTCGCAGCTGCCGCCCATCGCCGTGAAGATCTCGCGCAGCTGGTCGCCGGGCTGCGTCGTGCGCTCCGGCCAGTCGGGGATCGTGACCTTGCCGCCGGTGACCAGGGCCGCCGCCAGGAACGGCTGGGCGTTGGACAGGTCCGGCTCGATCGTCAGGTCACGGCCGCGCAGCGGGCCGGGGGCGACCTTCCACACGTTCGCCTCGCCGCCCGACTCCGGGTCGGTCACCTGGGCGCCGACCTCGCGCAGCATGTCGACCGTCATCCGGATGTGCGCCATCGAGGGCAGGCTGCCGCCGGTGTGGCGCACCTCCACGCCCTCCTCGAAGCGCGGCCCGGAGAGCAGCAGCGCGCTGACGAACTGGGAGGACGAGGACGCGTCGATCTCGACCCGGCCGCCCTTCAGCGCACCGGCGCCGTGCACCGTCAGGGGGAGGGAGCCGCGGCCCTCGTCGTCGATCTCGGCGCCGAGAGCGCGCAGCGCGTCGATCACGCCGTGCAGCGGGCGCTCGTACGACCTCGGGTCGCCGTCGAAGCGGACCGGGCCGTCGGCGAGCGCCGCCACCGGGGGGACGAAGCGCATGACCGTGCCCGCGTTGCCGACGTCGACCGTCGCCGGGGCGGTCAGCGGGGCCGGGGTGACGCGCCACGACTCCGCGCCGTCGGCCCCCTGCTCCTCCGCGATGTCCACCCCGAGGGAGCGCAGCGCGGCGGCCATGAGCAGCGTGTCCCGGGAGCGCAGCGGGCGGCGCAGGACGCCCGGCTCGCCGGCGAGGGCGGCCAGGACGAGGGCGCGGTTGGTGACCGATTTGGAACCGGGCACGTGGACCGTCGCATCGACGGCTCCGCTCGCGGTCGGGGCGGGCCAGAGGGCGGTGTGCGCGGAATTCTCGGTCATGCCCACACTTTAATCGCTGGGCCCGCGACCCGATTTTGCCTGTGGACAACTCTCGTACGCCGCCAGGGCATCCGTATCGCCCCTGGTCGGACCGGGTCTCACAGTCCGAGCAGCCACCGTCCGCCGCCGAGCAGCGAGCAGAGCGAGACGGCGTGGAAGAGGAACAGCCAGAGCCCGGCCGGGACATGGGTCAGCCGCGAGAGCTGGTCCGCGTCGGAGTCCGGGGCCCCGCCGTGGCGCCGCTTGCCCTGCAGCTCGAACGCGGGGCGCACACCGCCGAGGAGCAGGAACCAGACCACCACGTACGCGAACAGCGCCTGCACCTGCGGGGTCGCCAGCCACGAGATCAGGACGAACGCGCCGCCCGTGAGGATCACGGTGAGGGCGCCGTACGCGTTCCGGATCATCACGAGGAGGGCGATGAGCAGGGCCGTCGCCGCCCACAGCAGGAGCGTGATGTGGTTCGCGGCGAGCAGCCACGCACCGCCGAGGCCGAGCAGCGGCGGCGCCGTGTAGCCCGCCGCGGCGGTGAGGATCATGCCGATGCCGGTGGGCTTGCCGCGGCTGACCGTCAGGCCCGAGGTGTCGCTGTGCAGCCGGATGCCGTCGAGCTTGCGGCCGGTGAGCAGCGCGACCAGGCCGTGCCCGCCCTCGTGCGCGATGGTGATGGCGTTGCGGCTGAGCCGCCAGAGGCCGTGCGGGACGACGGCGGCGAGGGCGGCCACCCCCGTGACGATCACCAGCCACAGGTCCGGGTCCGGCTGCGTGCCGAAGACGCGGTCCCACAGGTCGGCGACGGCCGTGGCTGAGGTGGTGTGCATACGCGGAACAAGCTCCCGTCTCGGTGCGGCGATCTGGCAGTGTGGCACGTATGTGCGGACGGTATTCATCCAGTCGTGGGCCCGAGGATCTCGCAGACGTCTTCGAGGTCGAGAAGTGGGAGCCGGAGGAGGCGCTCGCCGCGGACTACAACGTGGCCCCCACCAAAGAGGTCTACGCGGTCCTGGACCGTCCCTTGAAGGACGCGTCCGACCGCACTCCGGTTCGCCAGCTGCGCACGTTGAAGTGGGGACTCGTGCCGTCCTGGGCCAAGTCGCCCGAGGGCGCGGCCCGGATGATCAACGCACGCGCGGAGACGGTGCACGAGAAGCCCGCCTACCGCAGGGCCTTCGCCGCCCGCCGCTGCATCCTGCCCGCCGACGGCTATTACGAGTGGGTGACCGGCTCCGCCGAGCGGGACCTGGAGGTCGAGGGCAAGAAGAAGCGCCCCCGTAAGCAGCCGTATTTCGTCACCCCTGCGGACGGTACGGTGTTCGCGATGGCCGGGCTGTACGAGTTCTGGCGCGACCGCACCCTGCCCGACGACCACCCGCAGGCCTGGTGGGTGACGTGCTCGGTGATCACCACGGAGGCGGAGTCCGGGCCGCTCGGCGTCGCACCGGCGGAGGGCCCGCAGTCGCTCGCCGACATCCACCCGCGGATGCCGCTGATGCTGACCCCGGACCGCTGGGACGACTGGCTCGACCCGCGCCGCACCGACGTCGAGGACCTGCGCTCCCTGCTCGCCCCGCCGCCCGAGGGCCTGATGCGCGCGTACCCGGTGTCGACCGCGGTGAGCAACGTACGGAACAACGGGCCCGAGCTGCTGAAGGAACTGGACGGGCCCGAGGAGGGCACGCTGTTCTGAGTTCTGACGGTTCGCCTCCGCGCGTGTGCCGGGCCGCCTCCGCGCGTGTGCCGGGCCGCCTCCGCGCGTGTGCCCGGTTCGGGCGGATCGCCCCCGCGCGTGTGCCCGTTCCGGCGGTCGGCCTCCGCGCGTGTGCCCGGCTCCGGCGGGGCGCCCCGAGGCACGATGGGGGCGTGACCAAGAACGTGACCTCTGTCGACACCCCCGCCGGCCAGGCCCGCATCACCTGGTTCCCCGGCAAGCAGGCCCGCCTCGTCCTCGCCGTCAGCAACGGCGCAGGCGGCGGCATCGAGGCGCGCGACCTGCAGGCCCTCGCCGCCGAACTCCCCGCGCGGGGCGTGACCGTGGCCCTCGTCGAGCAGCCCTGGCGGGTGGCCGGGAAGAAGGTGGCGCCCGCCCCGAAGACGCTCGACACCGGCTGGCGCGCCCTCTGGCCGACCCTCGCGGAGCCCGGCCTCCCGGTGATCGCCGGCGGCCGCAGCGCAGGGGCGCGCGTGGCCTGCCGTACGGCGCAGGAGCTGGGCGCGCACGCCGTGCTGGCGTTGAGCTTCCCGCTGCACCCGCCGGGCAAGCCGGAGAAGTCGCGGGCCGACGAGCTGCTCGGCGCCGGGGTGCCCACGCTGGTCGTGCAGGGCGGCAACGACCCCTTCGGCAAGCCCGCCGAGTTCCCCGACGACGACTCGTACGAGCTGGTCGAGGTCCCGTACGGGGACCACGGGTTCGCCGTACCGAAGCGGGCGGAGATCGGGCAGGAGGAGGCGCTCGAGGTGATCACGGACGCCGTCTCGGAGTGGACCGGGCGGCTCGGCTGACCCCGGCCGGAGCCTCGGGAATGCCGCGCGGCCCGGCGCTGTTGTGGCGGACGTCAGTAGAGAACGCAGAGTGTGAGGGAGTCCGCCGCATGGGTTCGATCGCCTGCCCGAGCCGCGCCAGCGCCGCTGACCTGGGAAGGTCGATGCTGGCTGCGGCCAAGACCGCCCCTATTCGGGCGGCGGGCGGACCGGATCGTCGTCTATCCTCCGATTCGAGCGGGGTCGGCCTCGATCCCGTCCCGTCGCTGGAGGAGGTGGGTCAGGTCACTGGGACCGACGAGGGCCGTGCGCAGGAGGCGGCGGAAGAGACCGCGACCGAGCGCAACGCCCGCTTCGAGCGCGACGCGCTCGAGTTCCTCGACCAGATGTACTCGGCCGCGCTGCGGATGACGCGCAACCCCGCCGATGCCGAGGACCTGGTGCAGGAGACCTACGCGAAGGCGTACGCGTCCTTCCACCAGTTCCGCGAGGGCACCAACCTCAAGGCGTGGCTGTACCGCATCCTCACCAACACGTTCATCAACTCGTACCGCAAGAAGCAGCGCGAGCCCCAGCGGAGCGCTGCCGAGGAGATCGAGGACTGGCAGCTCGCCCGCGCCGAGTCGCACATGTCGACCGGTCTGCGTTCCGCCGAGTCGCAGGCGCTCGACCGGCTGCCCGACTCGGACGTGAAGGACGCACTGCAGGCGATCCCCGAGGAGTTCCGAATCGCCGTCTATCTGGCGGACGTCGAGGGCTTTGCCTACAAGGAGATCGCGGACATCATGGGAACCCCCATCGGTACGGTGATGTCCCGGCTGCACCGCGGCCGGCGACAGCTGCGCGGCATGCTCGAGGACTACGCGAAGGACCGCGGCCTCGTTCCCGCGGGCGCCGCGACCGGCGCGACGGACTCGTCGAACGGAACGAAAGGCTCGGGCTCATGAGCTGCGGAGAGCCGCACGAGACGGACTGCTCTGAGGTCCTGGACCATCTCTATGAGTTCCTGGACCACGAGATGCCCGACAGTGACTGCACCAAGTTCGAGACGCACTTCGAGGAGTGCTCCCCGTGCTTGGAGAAGTACGGCCTGGAGCAGGCCGTGAAGAAGTTGGTCAAGCGGTGCTGCGGACACGACGACGTGCCGACGGACCTGCGGGCCAAGGTGATGGGCCGGATCGACATGATCCGCGCCGGCGAGGCCGTGCCCGAGCACGACCTGACCGCCGCCCCGCCCGAGCCGCAGCAGCCGGTCGCCCCGCGCCGCTCCGCCGCGTCCCCCTCGCCCCAGGAGTCCTGAACCGGACCCCGCCCGGAGTTCTGAACTCCGGTTCTGTTACGGAGAGTTGAGGCTCTCCGGGGCGCGTGACGGGCATCCGTGCGGCCACATCACTCGATGGTGCGAATCCGCGGTCGCATAAGCCGCGGAATCACCCGATCCCCTCTCCCCGCCCCGCCCCGCCGTCCTATTCTCCGGAATCTGAACGGCACGGCGGGCCAGGAGGAGGGGGCGCGATGCGGTCTGTTCCGCCCTGGGCGGGCGTCTACATCGCCCTGGCCGCACTCGGCGCCGCCGCCTGCGCGGCCCCGGCCTTCGCCCCGTCCGACGCCACCCCGTGGGGCGCGCTCGCGCTGCTCGCCGCGCTCTACGCGGGCTGCGAGCAGATCACCCGCTTCCGCTTCCTCGGACAGCGCGCGGCCCGCGGCCTGGCCGGCTTCTTCCCCGTGCTGCTCGCCGGGGTGTTCCTGATGCCGCCCGCCGCCGCCGCGCTCGTCGCCCTGCCCGGCGCCGCCCTCGCCCGGGTCGAGCGCGGACCCGCGCTGCCCCGCAGAATCTGGCGCCCCGCGCGGTACGCGATCGCCTGCTGGGCCGCCGCCACCGTCCATGTCGCCCTCGGCGGACGCCAGTTGCTCGCCGCGGGCTCCCCGCCCGCGCCGGGCTTCCCGCTCGCGCTCGCGCCCGCCGCGGCCGCCGCCCTCGTACTCGCCCTGGTCGCCGCCGCGCTCGACGGCGGCATCCTCGCGACGGCCGAGCGGGTCCCGCTGCGCGCGGCCTGGCGCGGCCTCTTCCCGCGCTCCGTCGCGCCCGTCCTGGTGCACGGCTTCGCCGGACTGATGATGGCGGTCCTCTGGCGCAGCCCGTACGGACCGCTGGCCGCGCTGCTCGTGCTGCTGCCGATGTACGTCTCCAGCTGGGTGTTCGCCCAGTACCACCGCGAGCGCGCCGCCCACCAGGCCACCATCAGGGCGCTCGTGCAGGCCGTCGACATCAAGGACGAGTACACGCGCGGGCACAGCGAACGCGTCGGCGAGGCCTCTGTCCTGATCGCCCGCGAACTCGGCATGGCCGACGAACGGATCGAGGTCCTCCGGTTCGCCGGGATCCTGCACGACGTCGGCAAACTCGGCGTCCCCACCCGCCTGTTGCGCAAGGACGGCCCGCTCACCCCCGAGGAGCGCCGCGTCATCGAACTCCACCCGGAGTACGGGCACGAGATGGTCCGCGGCATCAGCTTCCTCGGCGAGGCCCGCGCGGCGATCCTGCACCACCACGAACGGCTCGACGGCAGCGGCTACCCGTACGGCCTGTCCGGGCGGCAGATCCCGGAGTTCGCGCGCGTGGTGGCCGTCGCCGACGCCTTCGACGCGATGACGTCGACCCGTTCGTACCGCCGGGGGCGGCCCGTCGCCGACGCGCTCACCGAGCTGAAGCGCTGCGCGGGGCGGCAGTTCGACCCGCAGATGGTCCGCGCCCTCGTCCGCGCCCTCGACCGGAACGGCTGGCACCCCGCCGTCACCTCCGACGAGCCGGGCGGCGTGCAGGAGGCGGCGGAGGCGGTCGCGGCCGCGCAGGTGCCGGCGTCGCACGCTCCGCAGCCGCAGATCCCGGCGCCGCACTTCCCGAAGCCGCAGCTGCCGCACCCGCAGCTTCCGGAATCGCACGTACCGGGGCCGCGCGGCAAGCGCGGCCCGCTCGCCGGGGACCGGCCCGGATGACCCGCAGGACCGCCGCCCGTTCCCTCCGCACGCCCCTCATGGTGCGGGCCGTGCACGTCGCGGCCGCCCTGCTCGCCGTGAGCGCGCTCGCGCACGTGCTGTGGTCCGGGCTGGCCGACCGGGGCGTGGCGCTCGCCTTCGGCGCCCTCGTCGTCGTCGGGGAGCTGGCCCGCAAGAGCGACGCCGCGCAGGACCGCGGACCCGCGCAGGAACGCGAGCCCGCGCCCCTAGGCGCCGCCGGGGCGCTCGCGTACGCGCTGCTCGGGGAGAACGCCGGGCATCCCACGTACCACGGGGTGCTGCAGGTCGTCGCCGTGTGCGCCGCCGCGTTTCTCGTCGGGTCCGTGCCGCACCTCGCGCGCGGGCGGGCGCCGACGCCGGACCACATGGCGCGCCGCGTCCTGACCGTCGCGTTCGCCGCGGTCTGCTTCCAACCCCTGTACAACTCCGGCAAGTTGGCCGAGCTGATCGGACACGGCCCGTACTACGCGCTGTGGCTGGTCGCGCTCGTCGCGCTCACCGGGCTGTGCGACGCCGTGCTCGCCGCCGCCCTGGTGTGCGCCCGCACCCGCTGGCCGTACGGGCCGCTGCTCCGCGACGAGTTGCGGGCCAAGCGCGGCATCGGCTCCGCGGTCGGGGCGAGCGGCGCGGTGATGGCGCTCGCGGTGGCCGTCGCCGGGCTGTGGGCGCTGCCGCTGTTCTGCCTGCCGCTGCTGCTCACCCAGCTCTCCTTCAGCCGGTACGCCGCGGTGCGGACGACCTACCGGCAGACCATCACCTCTCTCGCCCGCGCCACCGAGATCGCCGGGTACACCCCGCAGGGCCACGCCCGCCGGGTCGCCGACCTCAGCCGTGCCGTCGGCCACGACCTGGGGCTGTCCGGCGCCGACCTGGTGGTTCTGGAGTACGCGGCGCTGATGCACGACATCGGCCAGCTGTCCCTGGTCGACCCGGTGCGGGACGGCGCGACGGCCGGGCTGCCCGCCGTCGAGCAGCGCCGGATCGCCCTGCTCGGCGGGGCCGTGGTGCGCCAGACCGGGGTGCCCGCCGACGTCGCCGTGGTCGTCGAGCGGCAGGCCGACCCGTACCGTGAGCAACCCCTCACCGCGCGGATCGTGCGGGCCGCGAACGCATACGACGAGATGGCCAGGGGAGAAGGGCCGGGAGGACCCCTCGCCGCGCTGGAGCGACTGCGCCTCGCCACCGGCCGGGACTACCAGCCGGAGGTCGTGGAGTCCCTGGCCAGAGTGCTCTCCCGGGGAGCCCTGGCACCGGTCGGCGGATGACTTCCCGGAAAGCCGCCGCGGCGCTGCGCCGAGACGCCGGGAGGGCCTCCGGAAGGGCCTCCGGGAAGGGCCGTCGGAACGGCCTCCGTGCAGAGCCGGGAAGGCCGGCCGCGAAGGACCCTTCAGCGGGACCGGAGAAGGCGTCCAGAACGCGTCCGGAAAGCCCCGAGGATCGGGTCCGGCGGGCAGGGATTCCCCGCTCCCACCTGGGTAACCCATGGGTAATGAGCGGGCGTCCGACCCGGCATGGTTGGATGCGAAGTGCAGGGTGTCCGGGGGCAAAGAAGCCCGATGCTGCACTGATGGCGGAACGACCTGGGCAGGCGGGAAACGTGAGGATCTTCGGCAAGGGACGGCATCGGCCCTCCGCCTCCTGGCGGCAGGCGACCGACCGGGCGTTCACGCTCATCGGCGACGGCCGGTACGAGGACGCGGGAGCGCTGCTCACCCGCGCGGCCGACCTCGAACCCTGGCTGTCCGAGTCCTGGTTCAACCTCGCCCTGCTGCACAAGTTCCGGCACGACTGGGAGCAGGCGCGCGCCGCGGGCCTGCGGGCCGTCGCCCTGCTCGACCGCGAGACCGGCGCCCCGGACTGGTGGAACGTCGGCATCGCCGCGACCGCCCTGCAGGACTGGCCGCTCGCCCGCCGCGCCTGGCAGGCGTACGGACTGAAGGTGCCCGGCGGCGCCGTCGGCGGTGAGGCGCCCCTCGGCATGGAGCTCGGCAGCGCGGCCGTGCGGCTCTCCCCGGAGGGCGAGGCCGAAGTGGTGTGGGGGCGGCGGCTCGACCCGGCGCGGATCGAGGTGCTGTCCATCCCGCTGCCGTCGTCCGGCCGGCGCTGGGGCGAGGTCGTGCTGCACGACGGCGTCCCGCACGGCGAGCGGACCACGGCCGACGGCCAGTCGTACCCCGTGTTCGACGAGATCGAGCTGTGGGCTCCCTCACCCGTGCCGACCTGGGTGGTGCTCCTCGAAGCGGCCACGGAGGCCGACCGGGACGCCCTGGAGCGGCTCGCCGCGGACGCCGGCTTCGCCGCCGAGGACTGGTCGTCGTCGGTGCGGCTGCTCTGCCGGATGTGCTCGGAGAGCCGGATGCCCAGCGACGAGGGCGACGGCGAGCACCTCGACCCGCACGACCACAGCGAGCCCGGCCACCCCGGCCCGCTCGGGCACCGCAGCCCCGGCGCGCTCTGGGTGCCGGAGCGGGAGTGCGGCATCGCGGCGCCCGCCGGGCTCGTGCGCGGCCTGCTCGACGGCTGGGTGGCGGACAGCCCGGACACCCGGGACTGGCGCGACCTCGAAGAGGTCTGCTGACCCACGGGCCCCAGCGCCCCGGCACGCAGCGCCCCGGCATCCCAGCGCTCCGGCATCTCGGCATCCCGGCACCGCGGCCCACGCCCGGGCCGGTCCCCGTAGGCTGTACTCCCACACTTGGCATGTTGAGGAAGGCGTACGTCGGACATGGCGCAGCAGGACACCGATCAGCAGACCGCGGCGGAAGCGGGCGTTCTCCCGGTCGACGACGAGGGCTTCGTCATCGACACCGAGAACGCCGAGGAGCGTGAGGCCGCCTACCGCGGGCGCGGCACGTCCCGGCCGATCACCGTCGTGGGCAACCCGGTGCTGCACAAGGAGTGCAAGGACGTCACAGAGTTCGACGACGAGCTGGCGCGGCTGGTCGACGACATGTTCGCCAGCCAGCGCACCGCCGAGGGCGTCGGCCTCGCCGCCAACCAGATCGGCGTCGACAAGAAGGTCTTCGTCTACGACTGCCCGGACGACGAGGGCAAGCGGCACGTCGGCGTGGTCTGCAACCCCGTCCTGCAGGAGCTGCCCGCCGAGCGGCGCCGCCTCGACGACGGCAACGAGGGCTGCCTCTCCGTCCCGACCGCCTACGCCGAGCTGGCCCGCCCCGACTACGCCGTGGTGAAGGGCCAGGACGAGAAGGGCAACCCGATCACCGTGCGCGGCACCGGCTTCTTCGCCCGCTGCCTGCAGCACGAGACGGACCACCTGTACGGCTACCTGTACATCGACCGCCTCTCCAAGCGCGACCGCAAGGACGCCCTGCGGCAGATGGCCGAGGGCACCCCGCGCTACGAGGTCGTGCCCAACGAGTAAGAGCCGCAAGGCAGTTCAGGGGCCGGTCACGCCACGCGGGCCGGCCCCTGAAACGTACGCCGGTACGCGTGCGGGGTCGTGCCGAGGGTGCGCAGGAAGTGGTGGCGCAGGGCGGCCGCCGTGCCGAAGCCGACACGGCCCGCGATCGAGTCGACCGTCTCGTCGGTGGACTCCAGCAACTCCTGGGCGCGCAGCACACGTTGCCGCAGCAGCCAGCGGTACGGGGTCGTGCCGGTCTCCTGCAGGAAGCGGCGGGCGAACGTGCGCGGCGACATGTGCGCACGGTGCGCGAGCTGGTCGACGGTGACGTCCTCGTCGAGATGCCGCTCCAGCCAGACCAGGACCTCGCCGACGGTGTCGCACGGCGTCGCCGGCAGCGGCCGCTTCACGTACTGCGCCTGCCCGCCGTCCCGGTGCGGCGGTACGACCATGCGGCGCGCGACGGCGTTGGCGACCTCGGTGCCGTGCTCCTTGCGGACGATGTGCAGGCAGGCGTCGATGCCGGCCGCCGTGCCGGCCGAGGTGAACACCGGGTCCTCGTCGACGTACAGGACGTCCGGCTCGACCCGGGCGCGCGGGTAGCGGATCGCCAGCTCCCGCGCGTACCGCCAGTGCACCGCGCAGCGGCGGCCGTCCAGGAGGCCCGCCTCGCCGAGCAGGAACACCCCGGAGCAGACGGAGAGCACCCGGGCGCCCCGCTCCACCGTGCGGCGCAGCGCGTCGAGCAGCTCCGGCGGGTACGGGCGCTCCGCGGTCTGCGGGCGGACCGCGGGGACCGCGACCAGGTCGGCCTCCTCGAGCCGCTCCAGGCCGTGCGGCGTGGAGATGGTGAAGCCGGCGTTGGTGCCGAGGACCGGGCCCTCGGCGGAGGCCACGGCGAAGTCGTACACCGGCAGTCCCTCGTCGCTGCGGTCGAGGCCGAACACCTCGCTGACCACGCCGAGTTCGAAGGGGTGCACGTCGTCCAGGACCACGGCGGCCACGTTCTTCAGCATGTCCGCCAGTGTGCCGCAGGGTTGGCAGGATGTCGATGCTTCATGTCAGTCCTGCCACTGACCCGGAGGCGCCGGGAGCGGGAGAGTAAGGGGCATGGAAACCACACGCGTTCTTCTCAACACTCTCGGCGTCCTCGGAGTCTTCGTCCTCCTGGCCCTGCCCTCGCTCGTCGGCCACCTCCACGACCTGCGCGTGGCACGGCAGTTGCGGGCCGCGGAGCGGGGCGAGGACCTTCGGGGCCGTACGGTTCAGAACTCGTCGTCGAAGGAGACCGAGCCCTCCACCGCCACCTGGTACGCGGACGGCCTGCGCTCGAAGAAGTTGGTCAACTCCTGAACGCCCTGCAGCTCCATGAACGAGAAGGGGTTCTCGGAGCCGTAGACCGGGGCGAAGCCGAGCCGGGTGAGGCGCTGGTCGGCGACGCACTCCAGGTACTGCCGCATCGACTCGGTGTTCATGCCCGGCAGTCCGTCGCCGCACAGGTCGCGCGCGAACTGCAGCTCGGCGTCGACGGCCTCGCGCAGCATGTCGGTGACCTGCTCGCGCAGCTTGTCGTCGAAGAGTTCGGGCTCCTCCTTGCGGACGGTGTCCACGACCTCGAAGGCGAAGTTCATGTGCATCGTCTCGTCCCGGAACACCCAGTTGGTGCCGGTGGCCAGGCCGTGCAGCAGACCGCGGGAGCGGAACCAGTACACGTACGCGAAGGCGCCGTAGAAGAACAGGCCCTCGATGCAGGCCGCGAAGCAGATCAGGTTGAGCAGGAACCTGCGCCGGTCGGCCTGCGTCTCCAGGCGGTCGATCTCCTCGACCGAGTCCATCCACTTGAAGCAGAACTCGGCCTTCTCGCGGATCGACGGGATGTTCTCGACGGCCGCGAAGGCGGCGGCGCGGTCGTCCGGGTCGGGCAGATAGGTGTCGAGCAGCGTCAGATAGAACTGGACGTGCACGGCCTCCTCGAAGAGCTGACGGCTCAAGTAGAGCCTCGCCTCGGGGGAGTTGATGTGCTTGTAGAGCGTGAGCACCAGGTTGTTCGCGACGATCGAGTCGCCGGTCGCGAAGAACGCGACGAGCCGGCCGATCATGTGCTGCTCGCCGGGTGAGAGCTTCGCGAGGTCGGCGACGTCCGAGTGGAGGTCGACCTCCTCGACGGTCCAGGTGTTCTTGATGGCGTCCCGGTAGCGCTCGTAGAAGTCGGGGTAGCGCATGGGGCGCAGGGTCAGCTCGAAGCCGGGGTCGAGCAAGTTTTTAGATGTTGCAGTCTTGGGACGGTTTTCGCTGGTCACTGGCAGGCCTCGCAGGACTCGGGGTTTTCCAGGGAGCAGGCGACGGCCTCGGGGGCGGCGGCCTGCGCGGGGACGGGGGTGGCGGCGCTCTGCGAACCGGCCGCGCGGGCGATCCGGGTCGCGGGGCGTGAGCGCAGGTAGTACGTGGTCTTGAGGCCCGACTTCCAGGCGTACGCGTACATCGAGGAGAGCTTGCCGATGGTCGGCGTCTCCAGGAACAGGTTCAGGGACTGCGCCTGGTCGAGGAACGGGGTGCGGGCGGCGGCCATGTCGATGAGGCCGCGCTGCGGGATCTCCCAGGCCGTGCGGTACAGCGCGCGCACCTCCGCGGGCAACCGACTGAAGCCCTGCACCGAGCCGTTGGACTCGCGCAGCGCCTCCCGGGTCTGCGCGTCCCACAGGCCGAGCCGCTTCAGCTCGGCCACCAGGTAGGCGTTGACCTGGAGGAACTCGCCGCTGAGCGTCTCGCGCTTGAACAGGTTGGAGACCTGCGGCTCGATGCACTCGTAGACACCGGCGATGGACGCGATGGTGGCGGTCGGCGCGATGGCGAGCAGCAGCGAGTTGCGCATGCCGGTGGCGGCGATCCGCGCCCGCAGCGCCGCCCAGCGCTCGGGCCAGTGCAGTTCCACGTCGTAGTGGTCGGGGTGCAGCACACCCCGGGCCGTACGGGTCTGCTCCCAGGCGGGCAACGGGCCGTTGCGCTCGGCGAGTTCGGCGGACGCCTCGTACGCGGCGAGCATGATGCGCTCGGCGATCCGCGTCGACAAGGCGCGGGCCTCGGCCGAGTCGAACGGCAGCCGCAGCTTGAAGAACACGTCCTGCAGACCCATGGCGCCCAGGCCCACGGGCCGCCACTTGGCGTTGGAGCGGCCGGCCTGCTCGGTCGGGTAGAAGTTGATGTCGACGACCCGGTCGAGGAAGGTCACGGCGGTACGGACGGTGGCGTCCAGACGCTCCCAGTCGATGTCCTGCGAGCCGGGGTCCACGAACGCGCCGAGGTTCACCGAGCCCAGGTTGCAGACCGCGGTCTCGCCGTCGTCCGTGACCTCCAGGATCTCGGTGCACAGGTTCGAGGAGTGCACGGTGTTGCCGGGTTCGGCGGTCTGGTTGGCGGTGCGGTTGGCGGCGTCCTTGAACGTCATCCAGCCGTTGCCGGTCTGGGCGAGCGTGCGCATCATCCGCCCGTACAACTCCCGCGCGGGCAGCGTCTTCCGGGCGAGCCCGGCGGCCTCGGCCTTCCGGTAGGCGGCGTCGAACTCCTCGCCCCACAGGTCGACGAGCTCGGGCACGTCGGCGGGGGAGAACAGCGACCAGGTGCCGTCCTCCGCGACCCGGCGCATGAACGCGTCGGGGATCCAGTGCGCGAGGTTGAGGTTGTGCGTACGGCGGGCGTCCTCGCCGGTGTTGTCCCGCAGCTCCAGGAACTCCTCGATGTCGGAGTGCCAGGTCTCCAGGTAGACCGCGGCCGCGCCCTTGCGCCGGCCGCCCTGGTTGACGGCGGCCACGGAGGCGTCGAGCGTCTTGAGGAACGGCACGATGCCGTTGGAGTGCCCGTTGGTCCCGCGGATCAGCGAACCCCGGCTGCGGATCCGGGAGTACGAGAGGCCGATGCCACCGGCGTGCTTGGAGAGGCGGGCGACCTGGTGGTAGCGGTCGTAGATGGAGTCGAGCTCGTCGAGCGGGGAGTCGAGCAGGTAGCAGGACGACATCTGCGGGTGCCGCGTACCGGAGTTGAAGAGCGTCGGCGACGACGGCAGGTAGTCGAGGCGGCTCATCAGGCCGTAGAGGGCGGCGATTTCGTCCACCGCCCGGGTGCTCTCGTCCTCGGCGAGGCCGGCGGCGACGCGCAGCATGAAGTGCTGCGGCGTCTCGATCACCTTGCGGGTGAGCGGGTGGCGCAGCAGGTAGCGGCTGTGCAGAGTGCGCAGGCCGAAGTAGCCGAAGCGGTCGTCGGCGGCCGGGTCGATCAGCGCGTCCAGCCGGGCGGCGTGGGCCCGTACGAACTCCGCGGTGCGGTCGGCGATCAGGCCCTCGCGGTGGCCCACGGCGACGGACTCGGTGAAGCGGGCGACGCCCTGCGAGGCGGCCTCGTCGGCGATGGCGCGGGTGAGGAGGCGGGCGGCGAGCCGGGAGTAGGCGGGGTCCTCGGAGATCAGGCCGGCGGCGGCGTCGGTGGCGAGGTCGCGCAGCTCCGCCGCGTCCGAGCCCGCGTGCCGGCCGCGCAGCGCGGCGGCGGCGACCCGGCCGGGGTCGGTGTCGGGCAGGTCGGCGGTCAGCTCGGTCAGGGTCCGCAGCAGCGCTGTTCCGGGGGCGTCTTCGGCTTCCCGGCCCGTCTCCGCCTCGGCTGGCGCGATGGTCACGTGGGGGCACTCCCTCGCTCGGCTCGGGGCCAGGCGGGCGGGAGTGGGCGCACGGCAGGCCCGTACGGCACACCGCGGCGCGTCCACCGGCCCATTCCGCGAGGCCCGGACGTCATCGGCACCCGGACCGGACGGCACGGGTGCGCCGTCGGCAGGTCATCGGACTCGACGGGTACGCGAAAGCGCACCGATACACCGTTGCGGGACAGTTCCGGATTCGCACCGGATTCCCCTGCGGCGACAGCGAGGACGAGCATACATGTGGTGGGCGATGCTCGCGGCTGCCCCCATATGTTGTGTCGTACGACGGAGGGGCGGTACGGGACCGTGGTCCCGTACCGCCCCTCCGAGCGGACGTCGGCGCTCAGCAGCAGCGGAAGCCCTCGCGGGGATCCGCCTCGCGCTCGTCCATCCGCTTGCGCTCGAACTCGCGGCGGCTCAGGACCTCCGCGTCCGGGTCGCAGGCCCGGGCGTGGGCGACGTACCGGTCGTACACCGCCTCACCCGAGAGCTCGCGCCACCAGTAACGGACCTTTCCCGCAAGGGAGTTCATCAGCGGGCCCCGGAGCTCGCGGGCACGCCGCCGTCGCCCTCGCCGGCACCGCCCGCGCCCGCCGCGGCGAGCTCGGCCTTCTCCTCCTTGGTCGCCCACAGCCCGGCCGGGGCGACCACCTTGGACTCGACGTACGGCGCCTCGGTGAGCTTCGCCGACTCGGGGTCGCGGACGGCCTTGACGCAGACCCGGGCCGCGTCCGCGAGGACGATCAGGATGAGGACCGCGAACAGGATCGAAAGGACGCCGTCCACCGTGGAGTTGGTGACCACGGTGTGCATGTCGTCCATCGACTTGGCGGGCGGCAGCACCTTCCCGGCGTCGATGCCGTCCTGGTACGTCGAGCGCTGGGCGAAGAAGCCCACCTTCGGGTCGTCCGAGAACACCTTCTGCCAACTCGCGGTGAGCGTCACGGCCGCGTCCCACAGCAGTGGAATGCCCGTCACCCAGGCCCACTTGAGGCGGCCGGACTTCACCAGGAGCGTGGTGCAGACGGCGAGCGCGACGGCGGCCAGGAGCTGGTTGGCGATGCCGAACAGCGGGAACAGCTGGTTGATGCCGCCCAGCGGGTCGTGCACGCCGACCCACAGGAAGTAGCCCCAGCCGCCGACGACGATCGCGCTGGTGACCCAGACGCCCGGCTTCCAGCTGACGTCGCGCAGCGGCTTGTAGACGTTGCCGAGGGTGTCCTGCAGCATGAACCGGCCCACGCGGGTGCCCGCGTCCACGGTGGTGAGGATGAACAGCGCCTCGAACATGATCGCGAAGTGGTACCAGAACGCCTTCAGTCCGGCGCCGCCGATCACCGCGGAGAAGATCTCCGACATGCCGAGCGCGAACGTCGGGGCGCCACCCGTCTTGGACAGCAGCGACGGCTCCTCGACGGCCTTGGCCGCGGCCGTCAACTCCTCGGCGGAGATGGAGAATCCGAGCCCGTTGACCGCCTGCGAGGCCGACTCGACCGTCGTGCCGAGGAAGCCCGCGGGCGAGTTGACCGCGAAGTAGAGGCCCGGCTCGATGATGCACGCCGCGATGACCGCCATGACGGCCACGAACGACTCGGTGAGCATGGAGCCGTAGCCGACGAGGCGGACCTGCGTCTCCTTCTGGATCATCTTCGGCGTCGTACCGGAGGAGACCAGGGCGTGGAAGCCGGAGAGGGCGCCGCAGGCGATGGTGATGAAGACGAACGGGAAGAGCGAGCCGGCGAAGACCGGGCCCGTGCCGCTGGTCGCGAACTCGGTGATCGCGGGCATCTTCAGCGTCGGCAGCGCGATGACGACGCCGAGGGCGAGCAGCACGATCGTGCCGACCTTCATGAACGTCGACAGGTAGTCGCGCGGCGCCAGCAGCATCCACACCGGAAGCACCGAGGCCAGGAAGCCGTACGCCACCATCCAGATGACCAGCGTGCCCGGCTCCAGCGTGAACGTCTCGGCGAGCGAGGAGTCCGCGACCCAGGAGCCGGAGACGATCGCGAGGAGCAGCAGCGCGACGCCGATGAGGGACACCTCGGTGACCCGGCCCGGCCGCAGAATGCGCAGGTAGAAGCCCATGAACAGGGCGATCGGGATGGTCATCGCGATGGAGAAGACACCCCACGGCGAGTGCGCGAGGGCGTTCACGATCACCAGGGCGAGCACCGCGAGCAGGATGATCATGATCGCGAAGACCGCGACGAGGGCGGCGGCGCCGCCGAACGGCCCGATCTCGTCCCGCGCCATCTGGCCGAGCGAGCGGCCGTTGCGCCGGGTGGAGAAGAACAGGGTGACCATGTCCTGCACCGCACCGGCGAAGATCACGCCCGCGACGATCCAGATCGTGCCGGGCAGATAGCCCATCTGCGCGGCGAGCACGGGCCCGACGAGCGGACCGGCGCCGGCGATCGCGGCGAAGTGGTGCCCGAACAGCACCCGCCGGTCGGTCGGGTGGAAGTCGACACCGTTGTCGAGGCGTTCGGCCGGGGTGGCCCGGGTCTTGTCGACCTTCAGGACCCGGTTGGCGATGAATTTCGCGTAGAACCGGTACGCGATCGCGTACGAGCCGAGTGCGGCGGCCAGCATCCAGGCCGCGGAGATCTCCTCGCCCCGCGAGAGGGCGAGCATCGCCCAGCCCGCGGCGCCGACGAGGGCGACGAGCGACCAGACGACGACTGACTTGGGCGTGATTCTTCGCGTGCTCCGCGCCTCGGCGGGCGCCGACTCCGGCATGGTGGGCTCCGTCCCCTAGATCACCCTGTCAATGCGTGTTAATGCGCAGGAAATCTAGGTGACCGTCTCGTCATGCGTCACCCCCTGTCCGCATATCGGTACGGCCACAAAACTGGCCGCCTGACCGCGCACAGGGGGACGAAAGGGCCCAACTCGCCGTTCCGGAAGGGGTGTTGCCCGCGTGTCTCTACGGCCGCTGGAGGCGGGCCACGAACTTGTACCGGTCGCCGCGGTAGACCGAGCGGACCCATTCGACCGGCTGCCCGGACGCATCCAGCGAGTGCCGGGACAGCATCAGCATCGGCAGGCCCACGTCCGTGCCGAGCAGCGCGGCCTCGGTCGGCGTCGCGAGGGAGGTCTCGATGGTCTCCTCGGCCTCGGCGAGGTGGATGTCGTAGACCTCGGCGAGCGCCGTGTAGAGCGAGGTGTACTTGGCGAGCGAGCGGCGCAGTGCGGGGAAGCGCTTCGCCGAGAGGTGCGTGGTCTCGATCGCCATCGGCTCGCCGTTCGCGAGCCGCAGCCGCTGGATGCGCAGCACCCGCCCGCCCGCCGCGATGTCGAGCAGCTCGGCGAGCCGGTCGTCCGCCGTGACGTACCCGATGTCCAGGAGCTGCGAGGTGGGTTCGAGCCCCTGCGCCCGCATGTCCTCGGTGTACGAGGTGAGTTGGAGCGACTGCGAGACCTTCGGCTTGGCGACGAACGTGCCCTTGCCCTGGATCCGCTCCAGGCGCCCCTCGACCACCAGCTCCTGCAGCGCCTGCCGCACGGTGGTCCGCGACGTGTCGAACTCCGCGGCGAGCGTGCGCTCCGGCGGTACGGGCGTGCCGGGCGGCAGCGTCTCCGTCATGTCGAGGAGGTGCTTCTTCAGGCGGTAGTACTTGGGCACGCGCGCGGTGCGGGCCGGACTCTGCGACTCGCGCGGCTCGGCCGCCGCGACGTCCGCCGCGCTCTGCGTGCTGCCCGAATCGGTACCCATCCCTCGCCCGCCCGTCTCCCGGCCGCCGCTCCTCGATGACGCCTTCCGCGCGGCGCCCTGCTGCGGCTCCTGTGCTGCTGCCGTCACCGGCTCCTCCGTCTGTCGCGGCTCACATCGTGGCACGCCCCGGCCGCGACCGGGATCACGACCTCAGGTGTCGGTCAGGTAACGGGATGTGGGACCCCTCTTATACACCCTTGACACCCCTAAAGGTCTAGGCCAAGCTCCCCGTACTGGTCTACACCATTAAAGACCAGGTCCCAGTCCCACGAACAGTGCCTGACGTATGTCGCCGCAGTGGGTGGGGGGTTGCTGGCATCCCTGAGGAGGGTGACGTGAAGCGCAAGCTCATAGCCGCGATCGGTGCAGCGGGCATGGTGGTGTCCCTCGCGGCCTGCGGTTCGGACGACGGCAAGGGCGCGGGGGCGGACGGCTTCAAGGGCGAGACCCTGACCGTATGGGCCATGGACGGCTCCACACCGGACAGTTGGACCAAGGGCGTGACGGCCGCCTTCGAGAAGAAGACCGGCGCGAAGCTGAAGTTCGAGATCCAGCAGTGGAACGGCATCCAGCAGAAGCTGACCACCGCCCTCTCCGAGGAGAACCCGCCGGACGTCTTCGAGATCGGCAACACCCAGACCCCGGCGTACGCGCAGACCGGCGGCCTCGCCGAGCTCGACGACCTGAAGAAGTCCATCGGCGCCGACTGGACCGAGACCCTCAACGAGGCGTCCGTCTTCGACGGCAAGCAGTACGCGGCACCCTGGTTCGCCGCCAACCGCGTCGTCGTCTACAACAAGAAGGTCTTCGCCGACGCGGGCGTCACCGAGATCCCGAAGACCCGCGCCGAACTCTTCAAGGCCTTCGACAAGATCAAGGCGAAGGGCAAGGCCGAGCCCGTCTACATGCCCGGCCAGAACTGGTACTTCTTCGACGGCCTCACGATCGGCACCGGCGCCGAACTCGTGAAGAAGGACGGCGGCAAGTGGGTCTCCAACCTCGCGGACCCCAAGGTCGGCGAGGCCATGGACATCTACAAGAAGTACGCCTCGTACTCCACCGCCCCCAAGGACAAGGACGAGGCCACCCCGCAGCAGGCCGAGGTGTTCGCCAAGGGGAAGACCGGCGCGTTCATCGGCATGGGCTGGGAGGCCGCCACCGCGATCAAGGCCAACCCGAAGATCGAGAAGGACATCGGCTACTTCACCATCCCCGGTGAGAACGCCGACAAGCCCGAGGGCGTCTTCCTCGGCGGCTCCAACCTCGCCGTCGCCGCGGGCAGCCAGAAGCAGGAGCTCGCCAAGGAGTTCCTGAAGATCGCCCTCTCCGACAAGTTCGAGGGCGCGCTGTCCAAGGAGCTCGGCGTCATCCCCAACAAGGAGTCGCTGCAGGACAACCTGAAGGGCCAGCCCGCCGGCGAGGCCGCCGCGCCCTCCGTCGCCTCCGGCGGCACCACCCCGCTGATCCCCGAGTGGGCCGCCGTGGAGAACCCGCCGAACCCGATCAAGACGTACATGACCGCGGTCCTGAACGGTAAGTCGCACGCGGCCGCCGCCAAGCAGGTCGAGGGCGAGTTCAACAAGCGCCTGGCGCAGAAGCAGTAGCACCCGGGCACCGGGGGAGGGGCCGACGCCGTACGACGGACCCGGCCCGGCCCCGCCCCCCGGCAGGCACGCACCGACACGCTTTCGTACGAGAGAGATGGCGAGCATGACCGCGCCCCGCGCCCGCTCCACCGCACTCGCGCCCTATCTGCTGCTGCTTCCCGCCCTCGCGGCGACCCTGCTGCTGCTCGGCTGGCCGCTGGTCAAGAACGGGCTCCTGTCGTTCCAGAACCTCAACATGAGGCAGCTGATCCAGCACCTCACGGAGTGGAACGGGATCGGCAACTACCAAGACGTGCTGGCCAGTTCGGACTTCTGGCGGGTCACCGTCCGATCCGTCCTGTTCACCGGCGCCAACGTCGTCCTCATCATGGTGCTCGGCACGCTCGTCGGCCTGCTCCTCGCCCGGCTCGGCAAACGGATGCGGCTCACCCTGATGATCGGGCTCGTCCTGGCCTGGGCGATGCCGCCGATCGCCGCCGTCACCGTCTACAAGTGGCTGTTCGCGCAGCGCTTCGGCGTCGTCAACTGGGTGCTCGACCAGCTCGGCTTCCACTCCATGGCCGACCACAACTGGCTCGCCACCCAGTTCTCCACCTTCGCCGTGGTCACCCTGCTCATCGTCTGGCAGTCCATCCCGTTCGTGGCGATCAACCTCTACGCCGCCACGACCACCATCCCCAAGGAGCTCTACGAGGCCGCCGCGCTCGACGGCGCCGGCGCCTGGCAGAGCTTCACCTCGGTCACCGTGCCGTTCCTGCGGCCCTTCCTCTACGCGACGACGTTCCTGGAGATCATCTGGGTCTTCAAGGCGTTCACCCAGGTCTTCGCGATCAACGAGGGCGGCCCCGACCGGCTCACCGAGATCCTGCCCGTGTACGCGTACATCGAGGGCTTCGGCAACCAGCACTTCGGCATGGGCTCCGCGATAGCGCTGCTCACCATCGTGATCCTGCTCGGCCTGACCGCGTACTACCTTCGCATCGTGCTCAAGCAGGAGGAGGACGAGCTGTGAGCCGCCCCCGCCCGACCCTCGGCCGCGCGTGGCCCAACGCGCTGGCGGCCGTCCTCTTCGCCGGCTTCGCCTTCCCCGTCTACTGGATGTTCGCCACGGCCTTCAAACCGACCGGCGACATCATCGCGGAGAACCCGGTCTGGTTCCCCGTCGACTTCACCTTCGAGCACTTCCGCACCGCCGTCACCGCCGACCACTTCTGGACGCTCGTCCGGAACTCGGTCACCGTGACCGCGCTCGCCGTGCTGTTCTCCCTGGTCATCGGGCTGCTCGCGGCCTTCGCCCTGGCCCGCATGCGGTTCCGGGGGCGGCGCGGCTTCATCGTCGCGTTCATGCTCGCGCAGATGGCGCCCTGGGAGGTCATGGTCATCGCGATCTATCTGATCGTCCGCGACGCCGACATGCTCAACAGCCTGATCCCGCTCACCGTCTTCTACATGATGATGGTGCTGCCCTTCACGCTGCTCACACTGCGCGGCTTCGTCGGGGCGATACCGAAGGACCTGGAGGAGTCGGCCATGGTCGACGGCTGCAGCCGCCCCCAGGCCTTCGTCAAGGTGATCCTGCCGCTGCTCGCGCCCGGCCTGATGTCCACCTCGCTGTTCGGCTTCATCACCGCGTGGAACGAGTTCCCGATGGTGCTGATCCTCAACAAGCAGGCCGAGGCCCAGACCCTGCCGCTGTGGATCTCCAAGTTCCAGACCGTCTTCGGCGACGACTGGGGCGCCACCATGGCCGCCTCCTCGCTCTTCGCCGTACCGATCCTGCTCCTCTTCCTCTTCCTGCAGCGCAAGGCCGTCAGCGGCCTCACCGCAGGCGCCGTGAAGGGATAACGCCGTATGACGACCATCGCCCGCGCCACCGACACTCTGACCCGTGACGCGCTCACCGTCCTCCAGCCCGGCTTCGTCGGCACCAGCGCGCCCGACTGGCTGCTCCGCCGCATCGGCGAGGGCCTGCACTCGGTCGGCCTGTTCGGCCGCAACATCGCCTCGCCCGAGCAACTCGCCGCGCTCACCGCCCAGTTGCGGGCCGAGCGGGACGACGTCCTGGTCGCCATCGACGAGGAGGGCGGCGACGTCACCCGCCTGGAGGTCCGCTCCGGCTCCTCGTTCCCCGGCAACCACGCCCTCGGCGCGGTGGACGACCCGGAGCTGACCCGGGCCGTCGCCGCCGAGCTCGCCCGCCGCCTCGCCGCCTGCGGCGTCAACCTCAACTGGGCCCCGTCCGCCGACGTCAACTCCAACCCCGACAACCCGGTCATCGGCGTACGGTCCTTCGGCGCCGACCCGGCCCTCGTCTCCCGGCACACCGCCGCGTACGTCGAGGGGCTGCAGTCGGCCGGGGTCGCCGCCTGCACCAAGCACTTCCCGGGCCACGGCGACACCGCGGTCGACTCGCACCACGCGGTGCCGCGCATCGACGCGCCCCTGGACGTGCTGCGGGAGCGCGAGCTGACCCCGTTCCGCGCCGCGATCGCCGCCGGCACGCGGGCCGTGATGAGCGCCCACATCCTGCTCCCGGCCCTCGACCCGGACCGCCCGGCGACGCTCTCCCGCCGCATCCTCACCGGCCTGCTCCGCGAGGAACTGAACTTCGACGGCCTCATCGTCACCGACGGCATGGAGATGCGGGCCATCTCCGGCACGTACGGCATCGAGCGCGGCAGCGTCCTCGCCGTCGCCGCGGGCGCCGACGCGATCTGCGTGGGCGGCGGCCTCGCCGACGAGGACACGGTGCTGCGCCTGCGCGACGCCCTGGTCGCCGCCGTACGCACCGGCGAACTCCCCGAGGAGCGGCTCGCCGACGCCGCCGCCCGGGTCCGCGCCCTGGGCCGCTGGTCCGCCTCGGCGGTACGCGTCGAGAGCGGCACCGGCCACGACATCGGCACCACGGCCGCCCGCCGCGCGCTCCGGATCACCGTCAACGGCGAGCATCCGCACCTGAGTTCACCGCCGTACGTGGCCGCGCTCACGCCGATGGCCAACATCGCGGTGGGCGACGAGACCCCGTGGGGCGTCGCCGCGGAACTCGTCCGGCTCCTCCCCGGTACGGAGACCGGCAGCTACACGGCGGACTCGGACCCGGCCGACATCCTGGCCGCGGCCGGCGACCGCCGCATCGTCACCGTCGTCCGCGACGCCCACCGGCACGCGTGGATGTCCGGAGCCCTGGACGTACTCCTGGCCGCCCGCCCGGACACGGTGGTCGTCGAGATGGGCGTCCCCCAGGCCCCGCCCCGGGGCTCGGTCCACATCGCGACGCACGGTGCGGCGAGGGTTTGTGCGGTGGCGGCGGCGGAGGCGCTGCTCGGGCCGTAGCCCTGCTTCGGCTTGCAGCCTCGCGTCCTCAATCGCCGGACGGGCTCCATCGGAGCGCCCCACCCCTCCGCCGCTGTGGGCAGGCGTTCCGCAGGGCGGAACGGGTGGGCACAGCGGGACCACGAGGGCGCCGCAGCCGACGACGACCCCCGATAGCCCCTCCGGCGTTCGAGGAGCGGGGGTGCGGGGGGCGGAGCCCCCCCGGCGGGAGGGGTGCTGGGGCCTCAGATGCCCTGCCAGGCCGGCTTGTTGTCGTACGCGTGCCGGAAGTACTCCGCAAGCTTCAGCTTCGACGCCGCAGCCTCGTCCACGACCACCGTCGCATGCGGATGCAACTGCAGCGCCGACGCCGGCACCAGCGAGGCCACCGGCCCCTCCACCGTCTGCGCGACGGCCTCCGCCTTCCCTTCGCCGGTCGCGAGCAGCACCAGATGGCGGGCGTCCAGGATCGTCCCGATGCCCTGCGTGATCACGTGGTGCGGCACCTGCTCGATGTCGTCGTCGAAGAACCGCGCGTTGTCGACCCGGGTCTGCTCGGTCAGCGTCTTGATCCGCGTACGCGAGGCCAGCGAGGAGCACGGCTCGTTGAACCCGATGTGCCCGTCGGTGCCGATCCCGAGGATCTGCAGGTCGACCCCGCCGGCCTCGGCCAGCGCCGCGTCGTACGCCGTGCACGCGGCCTGCACGTCCTCCGCGCTGCCGTCCGGCCCCATGAACTGCTCGGCGGGCAGCCCGAGCGGCTCGACCACCTGGCGGAGCACCGTCGCACGGTACGACTCGGGGTGCCCGGCGGGCAGGCCCACGTACTCGTCGAGCTGGCAGATGCGCGCCCGCGAGGCGTCGACGGAGCCGGCCTGCACCTTGGCGATCAGGGCGTCGTAGATGGGCAGCGGGGTCGAGCCGGTGGCCACGCCGAGCAGCGCGTCGGGCTTGCGGGCCAGCAGGTCCGCGACGGCCCCCGCGATGAGCTCTCCGCCGGCCTTGGCGTCCTTGACGATGACAACTTCCACGCTGGGCCTGCCGATCTGAGGTAGTGGATGTGTGCACGCGCTTGGTCGCGATAGTGGTATAGACCAATCTAACAGAGCTCCGCTCCCGCCGCGCCCCGTAATCGCACACTCTCCCCACCACTCCACACCCCGCCCGCCCCAAGGGCTACTCGAGCGCAGGGGGCGCCGCCCGGGGGCGTGCGCGAAAGAAAAACCGCACCCCCTGTCCCGTTTCTCTAATGCCCGCTATACAATTCACGTCATGGCGGCGAACCAAGCAGCGCAGCGACGCACGACCCGGCCGGAGAAGACACCGGCGAGCGGCGTGAAGCAGCGCGGCCGCCCCCGTTCCTTCGACCGCGAGCAGGCCCTGCGCCAGGCGATCTGGACCTTCTGGGAGCGGGGGTACGAGGCGACGTCCGTCGCCGACCTCACCAGAGCCATGGGCATCGGCCCCCCGAGCCTCTACGCCGCCTTCGGCGACAAGCGCACGCTCTTCGAAGAGGTCCTCGAGGAATACGTGAAGAGCTACGGCGAATTCGGCACCCGCGCCCTCGACGAGGAGCCGACCGCCCGGGCCGGCTTCGCCCGGATGCTCCGCGAGGCCGCCGCCGAGTTCGCCGCCCCCGGCCGGCCGCACGGCTGCCTGGTCATCCACGCGGCCACCAACTGCACGACGCCCGAGGTCGAGGAGGCCCTGCGTGAGCGCCGCAACGCCAACATCGCGGACTTCGAGTCCCGTATCCGCGCCGCCCTGGCCGCCCGCGAACTCCCCGAGGACTGCGACCCGGCCGCCCTCGCGCGGTACACGGCGGCGGTCTTCCAGGGCATGTCCCAGCAGTCCCGGGACGGTGCGAGCCGCGAGGACCTGGAGCGCGTGGCCGACCTGGCGATGACCGCCTGGCCCCCGGCCCCATGAGACCGGCCCCATAGACCGGCCCCATGAAACCGTTCCTATGAGACCGTTGCCCCATAACCGCCGCAGCTCGCCGGCCTCTTGACACGGCACGGGCCGCCTCGGAGAAATAAACGAGAACAAACCTCTGCCTACGCATGGACATCCGAGAATGGTCTAGTCCACAATGCACAGGTAGCAGAGCAAAACTTCAGAAGCTTCCGCTCTTCCCGCACAGAAGAGCGGAACGAGGCGCCCGACGCTCTCTGCCCTGACCGCGTCGGAGCCTCCCGGTCGCACGGGACCGCACACCCGACGACCGGATCAGCTCCGGGCTGCGGTGCCGGCGAGGGTTGAGGGTCCCTCTCGGGCGCCGCGGCCCGCGGGTGTTTTCGGCCCCGCTCCCACCGCGTACGCCCGGCCCTGGCCGAAAGGTACGCTCCACACGTGCCCTCCATGAACGAACTCGTACGCCAGCACACCGCTCTCGGCGACACCGACCTCGAGTGGCTGCATCTGCTGGTCTCGGAGTGGCAGCTGCTCTCCGACCTCTCCTTCGCCGACCTGGTCCTGTGGGTACCCACCCGCGACGGCACCCGCTACGTCTCGGTCGCCCAGATGCGCCCCAACACCGGCCCGACCTCGTACCAGGACGACATGGTCGGCCACCTCGTCCCGCGCGGCCGCCGCCCCCTGCTCGACGCCGCGCTCGACGAGGGCCGGATCGTGCGCGAGGGCGACCCGGAGTGGCGCGAGGAGGTCCCGGTCCGCGTCGAGTCGATCCCGGTCCGCCGCGAGGGCCGCGTCCTCGGCGTCATCGCCCGCAACACCAACCTCCTTACGGTCCGTACGCCGAGCCGCCTGGAGCTCACGTATCTGCAGAGCGCGTCCGACCTCGCGCAGATGATCGCCGCCGGGTCGTTCCCGTTCCCCGGCCAGCAGGTCGAGATGGACGCCTCGCCGCGCGTGGGCGACGGCCTGATCCGCCTGGACGCGGAAGGCATCGTGCAGTACGCCTCGCCGAACGCCCTGTCCGCGTACCACCGCCTGGGCCTCGCCGCCGACCTCGTCGGACTCCACCTCGGCCGGGCCACCGCCGAGCTCGCCCCGTCCCGCGGCCCCGTCGACGAGGCGCTGGTCAAGCTGGCCAGCGGCTGGGCCCCGCGCGAGACGGAGGTCGAGGGGGACGACGGCGTGATCCAGCTCCGCGCCATCCCCCTCAAGCCCAAGGGCACCCGCATCGGCTCCCTCGTCCTGCTGCGCGACGTCACCGAACTCCGCCGCCGCGAACGAGAGTTGATCACCAAGGACGCCACCATCCGGGAGATCCACCACCGGGTGAAGAACAATCTGCAGACCGTCGCGGCCCTGCTGCGCCTGCAGGCCCGCCGCATCGAGTCGGACCGCGGCCGCGAGGCGCTCGAAGAGGCGGTGCGCCGCGTCGGCTCGATCGCGATCGTGCACGAGACGCTCTCCCAGAACCTGGACGAGCGCGTGGAGTTCGACGAGATCGCCGACCGGGTCCTCGCGATGGTCGCCGAGATCTCCCCGGGCAAGGTCACCGGCCGCCGCACCGGCCGCTTCGGCATCCTGGACGCCGAGGTCGCCACCCCGCTGTCGATGGTCCTCACCGAGGTCCTGCAGAACGCCCTGGAGCACGGCTTCCGCCAGGGCGACCACGGCACGGTCGAGGTCTCCGCGGTCCGCGGCGGCACCCGCAAGGACGCCCGCCTCCTGATCACCGTCCAGGACGACGGTGTGGGCCTGCCCGCCGACTTCGACCCGCACCGCGCCGGCAACCTCGGCCTGCAGATCGTACGGACGCTGGTGGTGGGCGAGTTGGGCGGCACGTTCGACATGGTCCCGGCGCCGGAGAAGGGCACGCAGGTGATCCTCGACATTCCGGTGCACGGCGAGAAGTAGCGTCAACTCGGCGGCGGTGCGGGGGAGTTGCCGGCGGAGGAGCTGCCGGCCCCGCACGGCCCCGACCGCACACAGCAGTGAGCCCCGGACCTTGGTGCGGTCCGGGGCTCACTGCTCACGTTGCTGAGCGCATCGGGGGGTACTGCGCGCTGCGGCTCGGGGGCGGGAGATGCGTACTCGCCGTACGCGCCGCCGGGCTCAGGCTCGTTCGGGGCGTGGGTGTCAGGCGCTGGCCTGGCGGGCCCGGTTGCGGGCGGCGCGGCGCTTCATCGCGCGACGCTCGTCCTCGCTGAGGCCACCCCAGACGCCGGAGTCCTGACCGGACTCGAGCGCCCACTGCAGGCACTGCTCCACGACGGGGCAGCGGCGGCAGACGGCCTTGGCTTCCTCGATCTGCAGCAGCGCAGGACCGGTGTTGCCGATGGGGAAGAACAGCTCGGGGTCTTCCTCGCGGCAAACGGCGTTGTGACGCCAGTCCATGGCTGCTACCTCTCCTTGGTATTACGTGCAAGTTGCTTGTGAATGTGAACGCTTTCACGAATCCCCTCGCACGGGAAGGGCCAACCACCAGATGAACTGGTGCAGGTCCTGTGTGGGAGAGGGGGTTCGGGCTCTCTGTGGGGCCGGTGTTGCGGGCCGTCCTGAGCGCCAAGAAGAGATTCGCAAACCTCGGCGGCGGATACAACCCCTTCCGGAAAGTTTTTTTTGATTCCTCGGTGTCGGCTAGGTCACAGCCGTACTTCCATGGGGTGGATCCTGGCCTAAACGTTCGACTGAAAGGACTTAGGGCCCTTCCACTCACACAATCACACGCAGTGCACGGCGTACGCCTGTGAACGTCACGCTCGTACGCAGCCCCAGGTGGTCTCCGTCCATCTGGAAGGGGAGCGGGGCCTTGGATTGCAAGGTGAAGTCCGTCAGATCGTGCAGCGCGGCGGCGTGCTTGCCGTGCGGTCCGCGCTCCGGGCTCGACGTCAGGAGCTGGGTCGCGTACCGGGCCATCGAGGGCGCCGACAGCTTGCTCAGGCCGAGCACGTCGAGGCCGGTGTCGAAGGACGCCTGCGGGGACGCGTACACCGGACGATTGCCCAGGTAGGTCCAGGGTGAGGTGTTGCACACTATGGCCAGCACAAGATCGCTGACCGGGTCCTCGCCGGGCTGCTCCAGCGTGATCGTGCCGTGCCGGCGGTGCTGCTCGTCGAGGAACTGCCGCACCATCTGCCGTACGTACAGCGCGTGCGTCGAACGCTTGCCGCGCTCCCGCTCCTTCTCGACCCGGCCGACCACGCTGGCGTCGAAGCCGAGGCCCGCGCAGAACGTGAACCAGCGGTCCGGGACGCCCTCGTCCTCCGTGCCCGGGGTGCCGGCGGCCAGGCCGAGCCCGACGGTGCGCTCGCTGCCGGTACGGAGGGCGTCGAGCAGGGCGCCGGTGGCCTCGACCGGGTCGTTGGGCAGGCCGAGGGCGCGGGCGAAGACGTTGGTGGAGCCGCCGGGGACGACCGCGAGGCCGGGCAGGGAGTCGGGGCGGGGGCCGTCGTGCAGGAGGCCGTTCACGACCTCGTTGACCGTGCCGTCGCCGCCGAGGGCCACGACCAGCTCGACGTCCTTGCTCTCGGCGGCCTGTCGGCCCAGGTCACGGGCGTGGCCGCGGTACTCCGTCGTGACCGCCTCGAGCTTCATCTCGCTGGCGAGCGCGTGGATGAGTACGTCCCTGGTGCGGGCACTGGTGGTGGTTGCCGCCGGGTTGACCACGAGAAGTGCACGCATGCGCAGCAGCGTACCCATCGGTGATGACGAGGCCCAGACCGAGGGTCCGGCCCCGGGCCGACCTGGCCCCCGGGGGCACCGCGGGCCGGGGCTACCCTGCAAGGGTGAGCAGTGCTGAGCAGAACCCGAAGACCGCAGGCCCGAAGAGCGCAGGCTCGGAGAGTGCGGGCCCGGAGAGCGCCGGGCCGCGTCCGCCGCGCCTGACCGCCGCCGCTGCGCTCGCCGCCCTCGAAGGCCTGGTCCTCGTCGCCGTGGGCGGCTATCTCGCGGTGCAGGGGCTGGCCGGCGGCGCCGGGGACAAGCAGACGGCGGTGACCGGCGGGCTGACCATGCTCGCGCTCGCGCTGCTGCCGCTGATCGCCGCGCGCGGTCTGTTCGCGCTGCGCAGCTGGAGCCGCGGCCCGGCGATCATCACGCAGATCATGGCGCTGCCGGTCGCCTGGCAGCTGCTGCAGACGAACAGCGTCGCGATCCCCGCGGGGATCGCGCTCGCCGTCGTCGCGGTGACGTCGCTCGTCCTGCTGGTGAACCCGGAGACGACGCAGGCCCTGGGCATCGGCCGGCAGCGCGACGCCGCCCAGTAAGTACCAGGCCTCCAGTGAGCACCAGGCCTCCGGGGAGGCCTACTCCTCGACGAGGAGGCGCTCCCGCAGCTGCGCCAGCGTGCGCGCGAGCAGCCGGGAGACGTGCATCTGCGAGATGCCGACCTCCTGGGCGATCTGCGACTGCGTCATGTTCCCGAAGAACCGCAGCAGCAGAATCCGCTTCTCGCGCGGCGGCAGGTCCTCCAGGAGCGGCTTGAGCGACTCGCGGTACTCGACGCCCTCCAGCGCCTCGTCCTCCGCGCCCAGGGTGTCCGCCACCGCCGGGGACTCGTCGTCCGTGTCCGGGACGTCCAGGGACAGCGTGGAGTACGCGTTCGCCGACTCCAGGCCCTCCAGGACCTCCTCCTCGGAGATGCTGAGCCGCTCGGCCAGCTCGTGCACCGTGGGGGAGCGGCCGTGCTGCTGGGACAGCTCGGCGGTCGCCGTCGTGAGGGAGAGCCGCAGCTCCTGCAGCCGGCGCGGCACCCGCACCGCCCAGCCCTTGTCCCGGAAGTGCCGCTTGATCTCGCCGACGACGGTGGGCGTCGCGTACGTGGAGAACTCGACGCCGCGGTCCGGGTCGAAGCGGTCGACCGACTTGATCAGGCCGATCGTCGCGACCTGCGTCAGGTCGTCCAGCGGCTCGCCGCGGTTGCGGAAGCGGCGGGCCAGGTGCTCGACCAGGGGCAGGTGCATGCGGACCAGCTGGTTGCGCAGCTCCGCGTACTCCGGGCTGCCGTCGGGCAGCTTGCGCAGCTCGAGGAACATCGCCCGCGCGCCGCTGCGGTCCTGCGGATCGTGGTGGTGCCCGTGCTCTGTCATGTGTCCCGCCCGTCGGCCGCCGACCTGGCGCTCGCCCCTGTCATCGCGCTGTGCCTGCTCCGTAGTCCCCGGGTCCTCCGGGTGCGGCCTGGCCTGTTGCTCGGGGATGTCCGGGGCGCGCCGCGCCCTGGGCACTCCGTCGCTGCCGTCGGTGTTCTCGGCGGGCAGACTCCTTGTGCTGCGCTCTTCGTCACGCACCGGCCCGTCCCCGTTCCTCACGCCGGCCCGGGTCCCGCGCCGCGCTGTTTGTACAGGCTGATCGAGACGGTCTTGTCGTCGGCGACCGTGGAGTCGACCTTGCCCGCGAGGGCCGACAGGACAGTCCAAGCGAAGGTGTCGCGCTCGGGGGCGCGGCCGTCGGTCGTCGGCGCGGAGACCGTGACCTCCAGTGAGTCGTCCACGAGGCGGAAGACGCAGCTGAGCACGGAGCCCGGCACGGCCTGCTGCAGCAGGATCGCGCAGGCCTCGTCGACCGCGATGCGCAGGTCCTCGATCTCGTCCAGGGTGAAGTCAAGACGCGCCGCCAGACCGGCCGTGGCCGTCCGCAGCACCGACAGGTAGGCACCCGCAGCCGGCAGCCGGACTTCCACGAAGTCCTGAGTCCCGGGCTCGCCTGCGATCTGGGACACCCTCACCTCCAAGGTGGTACAAGCACGTTCGGGGATCCGGTCCGCCGCTCGGCGGCGGCCCGGCACAGCGTCGCACGGGTGATGCGCTGTGTGTTCAGCAGGTGACGCTATCGCGCTCCCACGCTCCCTGTCCGGCGGACCCCCGACCCGTCTGTTCACTCATAGTAAGCCTACGGGTACGGACAGTGGCTAGGGGTTTCGCGGTCCCAATTGGAAAGAGCGCGCGCCGGGTTGACGTACCCAGGCGGCGGCCGGTCGAACCGTCCGGAGTCGTCCCGCGGGCCGTCACTGTGCGTCGCCGTCAGACGAGGACGTGGTCCACGAAGCACCAGCGCCAGCTCTGGCCGTCCTCGAGGGTGCGCATCACCGGGTGGCCGGTCTCCTTGGAGTGGGCCGTGGCGTGCTGGAACGGGGAGGAGTCGCAGCAGCCCACGTGCCCGCAGGTGAGGCAGAGGCGCAGCTGCACCGGGTGGCTGCCGACCGCCAGGCACTCGGGGCAGGTGTCGGTGACGGGCGCGGGCTCGGGGTGCGGCAGCAGGGCGACGTGCGGGCACTCGTTCATGATGGCCAGGTTACGACTCACCTGTGACAGTGGGCTGGCCGAAGGGGACGGGCGCGAACAGATGCATGTCTTGCCGTTGCTGTTGTTGGTCGCGGGGAGCGCAGCGGTCGCCGGAGTGGCCCGGCGCACTCCCGTTCCCGCGCCCCTGCTGCTCGTCGCCGCCGGCCTCGCGGTGTCGTACGTGCCGGGGGTGCCGCACTACGAGCTGGATCCGCATGTGGTGCTGCCGTTGCTCTTGCCGCCGCTGCTGTACACCGCGGGCGTGGAGAGCTCGTACCTGGATCTGCGGGCCAACTGGCGGCCGGTGGCGCTGCTGTCGGTCGGTTACGTGCTGTTCGCGACGCTCGTGGTCGGTTACGCGGTGCATCTGATCGTCCCCGATCTGCCGCTGACGGCCGCGCTGGTGCTCGGTGCGGTGATCGCGCCGCCGGACGCGGTCGCCGCGACGGCCATCGCACGCCGTGTCGGTCTGCCCTCGCGGATCACGACGATCCTGCAGGGGGAGTCGCTGGTGAACGACGCCACCGCGATCACCGCCTACAAGGTGGCGCTGGCCGCCGCCGTCGGGGAGGGGGCCAGTTTCGGGGGCGGTGTCCGGGAGTTCGCGATCGCGGCGCTCGGCGGTGTGGGCGTCGGCCTCGTCCTGATGGTGCCGCTGCACTGGCTGCGCACGCACCTCAAGGAGGCGCTGCTGCAGAACACGCTGTCGCTGCTGATCCCCTTCGTCGCCTACGCGGCCGCCGAGGAGGTGCACGCCTCCGGGGTGCTCGCCGTGGTGGTCGTCGCGCTCTATCTGGGGCACCAGTCCTGGCAGGTGGACTTCGCGACCCGGTTGCAGGAGGCGGCGGTCTGGAAGATGGTCGCGTTCGTCCTGGAGTCCGCGGTCTTCGCCCTGATCGGCCTCCAACTGCCGGTGGTCCTCCAGGGGCTCGGGGAGTACGAGGGGGTGCAGGCGCTCTGGTACGCGGTGGCGGTTTTCCTCGTCGTGGTGGTCGTCCGGTTCGTCTGGGTCTATCCGGCCACCTATGTGCCGCGCATGCTGTCGCGGCGGATCAGGGAGCGGGAGGCCGACTCCGACTGGACCAGGCCGCTCATCGTCGGCTGGGCGGGCATGCGCGGAGTGGTGTCCCTCGCGATCGCGTTCTCCGTACCGCTCACGATGGACGACGGGGAGCCGTTCCCGGGGCGCAACCTGCTGCTGTTCCTGACGTTCACGACGGTCATCGGGACGCTGGTGGTGCAGGGCCTCACGCTGCCGGGGCTGATCCGCGTCCTGCCGGTGCAGGGGCGGGACGAGCAGGCCGAGACCCTCGCCGAGGCACAGGCGCAGAACCAGGCCTCGCGGGCGGCCGAGCAGCGCCTGGAGGAGCTCCTCGCCGACGAGCGCAACGCCCTGCCGCAGCCCCTCGCGGACCGGCTCCGCACGGTCCTGGAGCGGCGCCGCAACGCCGTCTGGGAGCGCCTCGGTGCCGCCAACCCGGTCACCGGCGAGTCCGCCGACGACACCTACCGCAGGCTCTCGCGCGAGACCCTCGCCGCGGAGCGGGCCGTGTTCGTGCGGCTGCGGGACGAGCGGCGGATCGACGACGAGATGCTGCGCACGCTGCTGCGCCGCCTCGACCTCGAAGAGGCGGCGGCCTATCGGGAAGAGGCGGGCTGAGCGGGTTTCGGGTCGTGCTGAGTCGGTTTTCGGGTCGGGCTGAGCGGGTTCTCGGTGACGTCTAGGTGTGCTGCTCCGCTTCCCAGGGGCGTCCGGTGACGACCGCTGCGAGGCGGGTGCCCGGCGGAAAGGCGCCCTCCTCTGTGAGGGTTTTCAGGGCGAACAGCAACTTGGCGACATAGTGCCGCTCGACGGGCAGCCCGTGGCGCTGCTCGAAGTCCTCGGCGAAGGCGTCGAGTTCGGGGGTCGTACGGGCGTATCCGCCGCAGTGGAAGCGGTCCTCCAGGTGCCAGGCGCCGGTGTGCGCGCCGAACGTCTCGCGCTGCAGCCGCTCGACCTCCGCGGTGAGGAAGCCGCCCTTCAGGACGGGCACGCCGATCGCGTGCTGTCCCACGGCGAGCCCGGCCGCCAGACCGGCGAGGGTGCCGCCGGTGCCACAGGCGACGGCTGCGACGTCGGCCACGTCCTGCAGCTCCGCGCCGAGCGCCGTGCAGCCCTGTACGGCCAGGGAGTTGGAGCCGCCCTCGGGGACGACGTAGACGTGCAGCGGGTCCACCCCGGCCGCGGTGAGCAGCCCGGCGAGCACCTCCGGCTCGGTCTTGCGGCGGTACGTCGACCGGTCGACGAAGTGCAGCCGCATGCCGTCGGCCACGCACCGCGCGAGCGACGGATTCAGCGGGCGGTCGGCGAGCTCGTCGCCGCGGACGACGCCGACGGTGTCGAAGCCGAGGAGGCGGCCCGCGGCGGCGGTGGCGCGCAGGTGGTTGGAGTAGGCGCCGCCGAAGGTCAGGACGGGGCGTCCGGCGGCGGCCTCCAGGTTCGGGGCGAGCTTGCGCCACTTGTTGCCGGGCAGGTCGGGGTGGATCAGGTCGTCGCGCTTCAGCAGCAGGCGCACGCCGCGGCGGGTGAAGCGCTCGTCGTCGACGTCGTGCAGCGGCGACGGGAGCCGGGGCCGCAGTCGGGCCAGGTCGGGAGCGTTCACCCGGCCATTGTCGCCGCGCGATCGGCACGCGCGCGTGCGGGGCGATTTCGTACGCGTGGGGAGCGCCCCCTCCTGTTACGCGCGCGTGGTGAGCGTTTTCGTACGCACGCGGGAGCCCCTCCGGTACGCGCGCGTGCCGGGTTACTTGAGGCGTTCGGCGATGCGCTGGCGCATGGTGTCCATGTCGAAGCCGCGCGGGTCGACCTTGCCCGGCTGCCATTCCAGGTGGCCGATGACGGACCGCTCGTTCCAGCCGTAGTGGCGGCAGATCGCGGCCGCGGCCTTCTCGATGGCCTCCAGCTGGGCGGCGGGCCAGGGGTCGTCGCCGTCGCCGCGGTTCTCGCACTCGAAGCCGTAGAAGTAGCGGTTGCCGTCGGTGTTCGCCTCGTTGTCGTGCGGCAGGCGGCGTTCGGCGACGACGGCCCGCAGCACGTCGTCGTCGCCGAGGCCGGCGTGGTTGGCGCGGCCGTTGCCCACCAGGTGGACTCTGCCGTCCTTGGTGATGACGCCGTGGCAGAGCGGGCCGGGGAGCGAGGCGTGGCCGTCGTAGCAGAGCCGGACCGTCGCGTCGCTGCCGCTGGTCGCGGTGTGATGGATCATCACGCCGTGCACGGGGCCCCACGGGCCTTTGTGGTTGCGGTTGTGCGTGCGCCACTCGCGCACTTCGACGACCGTCAGGCCTTCGTCCTTGAGGGCGTCGAGAAAGGTTCCCGCGGACATGGGCTCGGACATGACTCCTCCGTCATGGGCCGCGGCGGCGGCCGAATGCGCGCCGCCTCTTGTCCCGCTTGTACCGGAACGTCGGTACTGGGGCCAGTAGTTCGGGCACGTTCGACGCGGTGTGCGACGTGATCCGGACACCGGGTCGTGGCTGGTGGATGGGGCGGGGCTGAGGGCGGAGGGGTGGGGTCAGGCGCGGAGGATGCCGTCGCCGTGCGTCGCGATGTGCGCCTCGACCGCCTGGAGGGCCTGCAGCGTGGCCCGGGGGTCGCCGCCGCCGTTGCGCTCCGCGTAGTACGCGGCGCCCAGTTTCTTCAGGAGGTCGCCTCCGGCGCGCTGCGCCTGCGCCTCGTCGAGCTTCTGCCTGCCCTGGGCGATGCCGCGCTGTGCCTGCTCCTTGGCGCGGTCGAGGAAGCCTGCCATGGCTCGTCTCCTGTCGTGGTGCGGGTGGTTCCTGCCGTGGTGCGGGTGGTCGTGCTGGTGGCCGTTCCCCGCCCGATGGCCGGCCGGGGCCCGAACGGCCAAGCGGAACGGGGGATTTCGTGCACGTGCCCCGTCAATGGTTGATCCATTCCCGCTCGTTTGTGTGATGGCGTGACAACTGTGCGTGATGGAAGGCTGGTTGTCACGACGCAGGACCGGCCGGGCCACGGCAGAACGGCAGACCGGGCCAGGGCCATGACGCACGGAGAGGGCACAGACATGTCGGTAGGCGAAGAGATCCGCGAGGGGCAGGGGCAGGCTCAGCAGAGCCTTGCCACCGGCGCTGCGCGGAATCTGGCCACCACCACGAAGTCCACCCCGCAGATGCAGGAGATCAGCGACCGCTGGCTCCTCAGGCGCCTGCCGTGGGTGCAGGTGCAGGGCGGTACGTACCGCGTGAACCGACGGTTGAGCTACTCGGTCGGGGACGGCCGCGTCACCTTCGTCAAGACCGGGGACCGGGTGCAGGTCATCCCCGCCGAGCTCGGCGAACTGCCGGCGCTGCGGGCGTACGAGGACGGGGCCGCGCTCGAGGAGCTTGCCGGCCGGTGCGAGCAGCGGGAGTTCGCGGCGGGCGACACCCTCGCCTCGTTCGGCAGCCGGGTGGACGGCGTCTTCCTGCTCGCGCACGGCCGCGCGGAGAAGGTCGGCACAGGGCCGTACGGCGGTGACGCGGTCCTCGGAGCGCTCGCCGACGGCGCGTATTTCGGCGACGCCTGCCTCGTGGACCAGGACGCCATCTGGGAGTACACGACGCGTGCGGTGACGGCCTGCACGGTCCTGATCCTGCCGCGGCGCGAGTTCGAGCGGGTCGCGGAGCGCACGCCGTCGCTGCGCAGCCACCTCGCGCAGGTGCGGTCGATCCCGAAGCAGCGCACGAATCCGTACGGCGAGAAGGAGATCGAGCTCGCGGCGGGGCATGTCGGGGAGCCGGTGATCCCCGGCACGTTCGTGGACTACGAACCGTCCCCGCGCGAGTACGAACTGAGCGTCGCCCAGACCGTGTTGCGCGTCCACACGCGCGTGGCGGACCTCTACAGCAAGCCGATGGACCAGACCGAGCAGCAGCTGCGGCTCACCGTCGAGGCCCTCAAGGAGCGCCAGGAGTACGAGCTGGTCAACAACCGGGATTTCGGCCTGCTCCACAACTGCGAGTACGACCAGCGCATCCAGCCGCACAACGGCGCGCCGACACCGGACGACCTGGACGAACTGCTCAGCCGCAGGCGCGACTCCCGGCTGTTCCTCGCCCACCCGCGGGCGATCGCCGCCTTCGGCCGTGAGTGCAACCGGCGCGGCCTCCACCCGAAGACGGTGGAGGTGGACGGGCAGCGGGTGCAGGCCTGGCGCGGGGTGCCGATCTTCCCGTGCGACAAGATCCCGGTCAGCGCGGCCGGTACGACGTCCATCATCTGCATGCGTACGGGCGAGGACGACGCGGGCGTGGTCGGGCTGCGGCCGTCCGGCATCCCGGACGAGATCGAGCCGGGCCTGTCGGTGCGGTTCATGGGCATCGACGAGCGGGCGATCATGTCGTACCTGGTCACGGCCTACCACTCCGCCGCCGTTCTGGTGCCCGATGCGCTGGGTGTCCTGGAGAACGTCGAGATCGGACGCCGCCGATGACCGAGCGACTGCTGGAGACAGGTGCCGCGGCGGGCTCGCCCCGCCCCGACGAGCAGACCCGACCCGGCCCCACCACTGTCCCGCACACGCGCGGGGCGGCCCACGACACGGCGGCGCCGGACGCGGCCCGGGAGGACCCGAACGAGACCGCCTTCGGCGGGGACGGCACGGAGACGGGGCTGCGGATGCACGCCCTGCAGACGGAGGTGCAACCGGACATCTCCAACACGGAGGCGAGGCGGGACACGGCTGCCGAGCAAGCGGCCGGGCCGGCCGAACAGCGGGCGGAGACGGTGCGAGACGCCCGAGGTGGCGAGGCGAGGCCGGAAGGCGTGGGGGCTGTGGAGGATTGGCGGGACGGCCCGGCGGCGCCGGTGAGGGTCGGGTCCGGCGGCTTGTCGGCCGCGGAGGACGGGGCGGGGAGCCCGGCGCCGACGGAGGGCAGGTCGGGCGGATCCGGTTCGGCGGGGGCCGGGTCGGCCGGTTCCGACCGGGCCTTTCGCGGCGGAGGGCGCGGTGTCGGTGCGGGGGAGAGTCGGGAGGCGGCGGCGCTGCTCGATCGTACGAGGGAGGCCGTCGAGCCCGAGTTGCGGCGGGCGGTCGGGTCGCTGGACGGGACGATGCGGCGGGTCGTCACGTACCACTTCGGGTGGGAGCACGCGGACGGTCGGCCCGCGGCGGGCCGGGGCGGCAAGGCGATCCGGCCGGGGCTCGTCCTCGCGGCGGCGCGGGCGCTCGGCGGATCGCCCACGGCGGCCGTGAAGGCAGCGGCGGCGGTGGAGTTGGTGCACAACTCCACGCTCCTGCACGACGACGTCATCGACCGCGACAGCACTCGTAGGCACCGCCCCACCGCGTGGACGGTGTTCGGGGACGCCGACGCGATCCTCGCCGGGGACGCCCTGCAGGCCCTCGCCTTCCGGGTGCTGGCCGACGACCCACACCCGGCCTCCGGCGACGCGGCCGCCCGGCTCGCCGCGTGCCTGATGGAGCTGTGCGAGGGGCAGCACGTCGACACGGCGTTGGAGGACCGGTCGTGCGACGAGGTCACGCTCGACGAGTCCATGAGTGTGGCCGAGGCGAAGACGGGGGCGCTGCTCGGCACCGCGTGTGCGCTCGGCGCGCTGTACGCGGGCGCGGAGTGGGAGCAGGTGGAGGCGATGGACGCCTTCGGCAGACAGGCGGGCCTGGCCTTCCAGTTGATCGACGACATCATCGGCATCTGGGGCGACCCGGCCCGCACCGGCAAGCCCGTCGGCGCGGACCTGCTGGCCGGGAAGAAGTCCCTGCCGGTGGTGGCGGCGCTCGCGTCGGGCACGAAGGCGGGCGCCGAACTCGCCGAGCTGTACCCGAAGTTGCTGCCCGCGGACGTCGAACGCGCCGCCGAAGCGATCGACCGCGCGGGCGGCCGGGACTGGGCGCAGACGGAGGCGGCGGACCGGATGTCCCGCGCGCTCGGCCTGCTCGCCCGGGCGGTCCCGGACCCCGACGCGGCGGGCGGCCTCCTGGCCCTCGCGGAGTTCGTCACGCGGCGTACGGCGTGAGCAGGCGCACGGCGTGAGCAGGCGTACGGCAGAGGAGGCGCACGGCGTGAGGAGGCGTACGGCGTGAGGAGGCGCGCGCGAGCGGTGGAGGCACGGCACGCGTAGGCGCGGGTGAGCGGCGCGCGGCGCACCCGCCGAGCGGGCGGGCCTGCGTGCGGAGGCGGCCGGCGCCGGGAGCCCGGCCGGCCGGGAGGAGGGAGAAAGGAGGTGGGCGTCACGAAATGAGCATGGCGAGGTGACTGCGGCGCCGTCCGCGCTGCGTGGAGGGCGCCCGTACAGCGGCTGGTTCAGGCCAGTGTGCGGGCGGCCCGCCCGGTCGCGCGGGAGCGGCGTCTACGCTGCAACGGCTCGATGTGCAGCGGCAGTTGGGGGAGTGGACCGAATGGGCGTGGCGATCCGCAGGGCGGGCGAGGGCGACAGGGAGCGCCTGGTGCGGTTGCTGGACGAGGCGTTCCAGTACGACCCGGTGAGCAGTTGGGTGTTCCCGGACGAGGTGCACCGCAGCAAGGTGCACGGGGTGTTCATGGGGGTGTTCCTCGACGTCGCGCTGAGCGAGGGCTGGGTCGACATGACGGAGGACGGGGCGGCGGCCGCGCTCTGGCTCCATGTGCCGGCGGGCGAGGCCGAGGAGGAGGACGACACTCCCGCGCGGATGCGGGAGACGGCGGACCCGGAGAACGAACGGGCCGAGCTGGTGGGACGGTTGACCGGCGCCGTGCACCCGCACGACCGGGCGCACGCCTACCTCCTGCTGATCGCGGCGACCCCGGAGAGGCAGGGCGAGGGGCTCGGCACGGCGCTGATCGAGTCGGTGCTCGAACGCTGCGACCGCGAGGGCGTGCCGGCGTACCTGGAGGCGAGCAGCGAGCGCAGCAGAGGCCTGTACGAGCGGCTCGGCTTCGCCTTCACGGGCGAGGCGGTCCAACTCCCGGACGGGCCGCGGATGTTCCCGATGTGGCGCGAGCCGCGGCCGGAGCGGTAGGGGGTTCGGGCGGAGGTGCGACGGAGACGGCTCGCCCCCTCTTGCGTAACCACTTCACTTGAAGCAGTATGAGTGCAGTGCTGCGCCCGCAGTGCCACGTTGCGGTACGTCACGTACGTCCGTACGTCACGTACGTCCGTACGTCACGTACGTCGCGTACGTCGCGGTACGGCCGAATCCAGGGGGAGTCTTGCGCAAGCTTTCGTATCTGATCGCCACGTCGATCGACGGGTTCATCGGGGACGTCGACGGGGAGGCGGAGTTCTTCGCGAAGTACGTCGACGAGGAGTATCTGCAGTACGGGTTCGCCGAGCTGCCGGAGATGCTGCCGACGCCGGCGCGGCGCCAGTTCGGCATCGACGACCGGCCCAACCGCCGGTACGACGCGGTCCTCATGGGCCGTGCCACGTACGAGGTGGGGCTGCCGGAGGTGACCAGTCCGTACGGCCACCTGAAGCAGTACGTCGTCTCGCGCAGCCTGAAGGAGGCGCGCGGAACGGAGGCCGAGCCGGGAGTCGACCCGGAGATCGAGGTGATCTCCGGGGACATGGTCGCCCGCGTGCGTGAGCTGAAGGCGCAGGACGGCCTCGACATCTGGCTCTGCGGCGGCGCCGACCTGGCGGGACAACTGGTCGACGAGATCGACGAGTTGGTGATCAAGACGTACCCCTGCTTCCTGGGCTCGGGCATGCCGCTCGCGAAGGCCGGGTTCGCGATCAGGGAGTTCGCGCTGGAGTCGGTGAAGTCCTTCGGCAACGGGGTCGTGATCACCACGTACGGCAGGAAGTAGCAGGTCGCGTACGGGTGGTTGCAGATGGCTGGTCCGGGGTGACGAACGGGAATAACCTGGACGTATGGCCAAGGAAGAAGACCGGCCTGCGCCGCGCCGCGCCGAGCATGTGTGCCCGGTGTGCAAGCAGCCGGTGGAGACGGTCGTCAAGCGCCGCAAGGTGCTCGGGGCGTACGTGCCGAGCTGGGGTCCGGGCCCGTGCCACCACGAGGGATGCCCCGCGCGCGTGGACGAGAGCGACGAGGCGGAGCACGCGGCGCACCCGGAGCACTGGAAGTCGACCCGCCGCGAGCGCCTCGGCAAGCTGAGCCATCCGTGAGCCCGGCCGCACCGCCGGCCGGGCGTCGACGACTCGGCTCGCTCCCGCCCGCCCGAAGACGTTCCCGCACGCCCGAAGCCACGCTCCCGCACGCCGAGCCGCCGCGAGGCAACCCACCGCAGCGCATCCCGCGGCCGGCCGCCGAAAAAACTTCGCCATACGCACCGGCCGGGCTGTCGAGAACCGTCGGGGCGCTCCGACGTCCCCTGTGACAGCCGCCCCACAGGGGCCCGAGCAAGGAGTGGACCATGAAGTACCTGGTGATGGTGCAGGGCGCACAGGCCGACTACGAGGCGATGAGCGGAAAGGCCAACGAGCACAGCCCGGCCTGGAGCGAGAAGGACGTGCAGGCGATGTTCTCCTTCATGGAGAACCTCAACAACGACCTCGCCGAGTCCGGCGAGATGATCGACGCGCAGGGGCTCACGGAACCGGCGCAGACGCGGTTCGTCGGCCGCGACAAGGACGGTCGCCCGGTCGTCACGGACGGTCCGTACTCAGAGACCAAGGAGGTCCTCGCCGGGTACTGGGTGCTCGACTGCGAGAGCCTCGAACGCGTCACCGAGATCGCCAACCGCATCCAGGAGTGCCCCCAGCCGGAGGGCGCCCCCGTCTACCCGGTGGTGATCAGGCCGATCCAGAGCCTTTGAAGCCCGCGGCCGCGCACCCCGTGGAGGGCCCCGCCGCACCCGTGGAGGACCTGCTGCGCAGGCATGCGCCGCAGGTCCTCGGCGCGCTGGTGCGGCGGTACGGGCACTTCGACCTCGCCGAGGAGGCCGTACAGGAAGCGCTGCTCGCCGCCGCCGGGCAGTGGCCGGGGCAAGGGGCGCCGGAGAATCCGCGCGGCTGGCTGATCCGGGTCGCGTCGCGGCGCCTCACCGACCTGCTGCGCAGCGAGGAGGCGCGGCGCCGCCGGGAGGAGACCGCGGCGGCGCTCACGCCCCGCGACGCGTTCACCGCGCCGGCGCCCGGCGAGAGCCGCGCGCCCGCCGAGGACGACACGCTCACCCTGCTCTTCCTCTGCTGCCACCCCGGGCTCACCCCGCCCGCCCAGGTCGCGCTCACCCTGCGGGCCGTCGGCGGGCTGACCACCGCCGAGATCGCCCGCGCGCACCTCGTGCCCGAGGCGACCATGGCGCAACGCATCAGCAGGGCGAAGCAGAAGATCAGAGGCGTACGGTTCCGGCAGCCGACCGGCGACGACCGGGACGAGCGGCTCGCGGCCGTCCTCCAGGTCCTGTACCTGATCTTCAACGAGGGGTACACGGCCACATCGGGCCCCGCCCTGCACCGCGCCGACCTGGCACGCGAGGCGATCCGGCTGACCCGGGCGGTGCGCCGGCTGCTGCCCGCCGAGGGCGCGGTGACCGGGCTGCTCGCGCTGATGCTGCTCACGGAGGCCCGCGCGCCCGCGCGCACCGGACCGCACGGCGAGCTGGTCCCGCTGGACGAGCAGGACCGTACGCGGTGGGACCGGGACGCGATCGCCGAGGGCCTGAAGCTGGTCGAGGAGTCGCTGGGCCAACCGCCCGTCGGCGCCTACCAGTTGCAGGCCGCGATCGCCGCCCTGCACGACGAGGCGGCCGACGCGGACGCCACCGACTGGCCGCAGATCCTCGGCCTCTACGAGCTCCTGGTCCAGCGCGCCCCCGAACCCATGGCCCGCCTCGGCCGCGTGGTCGCCGTCGCCATGGTGCACGGACCGGACCAGGGGCTGCGCGAACTCTCCGCGCTGGAGGGCGAGTTGGGCGACCACCACCGGCTGCACGCCGTCCGCGCCCACCTCCTGGAACGCGCCGGCGACCGCGAGGGCGCGCGGGCCGCGTACGCCAAGGCGGCCGGGCGTACGCTCAGCGCCCCCGAAGCGCGCTACCTCCGCACCCGCGCAACCCGCCTCGCGGACCGGGCCGACGCCGACTGACCGACCCGCCTCGCGGACCGGGCCGACGCCGACGGATCACCCCGTGGCCCAGCCGCCCGGGCGCTCGACGCGTCCACCCGCCCGGGCCTCAACGCGTCGCCGCCGCCAGGCACTCCCGCAGTGACCGGGCCGTCCGGGTCACGAACGCGTCCCGTGTCGCGGCCGGCAGCAGGTCGAGGGAGAGATACGGATTGAGGTCCTCCAGCTCGACGAGCAGCAGCTCCCCGTCCGGCGCGCGGCAGGCGTCGACGCGCTGGATGCCGTGGTCGAGCGTGTTCCAGGCGACGAACCGCCGGGCGAACTCCAGGTCGGCGGCGGTCGGTTCGTACCGCTGCAGATCCCAGCGCTCGCCGCCGTCCGAGGTCCGCAGGGCGTACTGGAAGTCCGCGTCGACGAAATAGAACGACACCTCGTACGCGAACGGGATGCGCGGCTGGACCAGCAGGCCGGAGCCGTCCAGGTCCGGGGCCAGGGTGCCGAGTTCGGCGCGGGGCACGACGCGCAGTCCGATCGAGTCGGCGCCGAGCGCGGGCTTCACGACGTACTCGTCGGCGTCCGGCAGCCGGTCCAGGTGCGCGGCGCGGTCCACGGTCGGGATGACGGGGAACCCGGCGGCGGTCAGGTCGAGCAGGTACTGCTTGCCCGCCATGTCCGCCCGGCCGGTCAGCGGGTTGTGGACGGCCGTGCCGGAGGCGAGCGCGCGCTTCTTGAACTCCTCGTACGCGTCCAGGTAGTTGAGGACGGGGCCGCTGTTGCGCACGAGGACGAGGTCGAAGGAGTCCATGAGCGCCGCCGCGTCCGCCGGGTGGCAGAGCGCGACGTCGAAACCGGACTCCGCGCGCAGCCGCGAGCTGAGGAAGATGTCCTCGTCGCAGTACCGCCGTCCGCGCGCCTCGTAGGCGAGGTCGGTGACGTAGAGCAGGCGGGGGCGGCCGGTGGGGCTCATGGTTCTCCTGCGGGGGTGCGGGCACGGGTGGGGGAGGGGCGGTGCCGGGTCACGGTACCTGCACGGTGCACGTACGCCCAGAGCCGCGCACAGGCCGGGTGACCTGCGCGTACGCCCACTGCCCTCCCCGCTGGTGCCGCTGCCCCCCCGTACCGCTACGCCCGCAGCCAGGCCGAGGCGTCCAGGCCGAAGGACTCGGCCGGGGTGACCTCGCGGAGGGCGTCCTCCAGCTGACCGAGGCGGCGCTCGCCGAGGGCCGTGGCCCAGTCCGCGCGCAGCTCGTCGAAGATCGCCGCCGAGCGGGCCAGGGCGTCGTGGCCGCGGGCGGTGAGGCGGACCAGCTTGCGGCGGGCGTCGGCGGGGTCGTCGGCGCGTTCCGCGTAGCCGAGTTCGACCAGCCGGTCGACGGTCTTGCCGGCCGCCTGCTTGCTCACACCGAGCCGCCGGCCGACCTCGCTGGTGCTCGCCGCCTCCGGCCCGAACCCGATGGCCTGCAGGGCGAAGCCGTGGGCGGGGCGCATGTCGGGGTGGCCCTGGCGGGCGAGTTCGGCGTGCAGCTCGTCGATGAGCGTGCGGAACCCGGCGAAGAGCAGCAGCGGCAACTCGAATCCCGGAGTCCGGCCGCGACCCTGCTCGCCCTGCCGGCCCCGCTCGCCCCGCTGTCCCTGCTCGCCCCGCTTGCCGGAATCGACAACCTGCTTTACTTTCTTTTCGTCAACCACGTTGTCGATTTTAGGGGGAAGCATGCAGGGGTTCGTCACGTACGCCATCGAGACCGCGCCGGAGGGCTCCCGGCGGGCCCTGGAGCGGATCGAGCGGAATCTCGGACACATCCCGCCCGTGGCGGGCCGCCTCGCCGAGTCGCCCCAACTCCTCGACGGGTTCCAGCGGTTGAGCGGCATGTTCGAGCAGTCCACGCTGGACCCACTGGCCCGGGAGACCGTCGTCATGACCGTCGCCGTACGCAACGACTGCCAGGTCTGCGTCGCCATGCACAGCGCGAAGCTGGCCGCGCTCGACGCCCCGCAGGGGATGGTCGACGCGCTGTGCGAGCAGCGCCCGCTCGACGACGAACGCCTCGAATCCGTACGCCGGTTCACCCTCGCCGTGCTGGCCTCCGCCGGCGCGGTCACCGAGGCGGAACTCGCCGACTTCCTCGCCCACGGCCACACCCGCCGCAACGCCCTGGAGGTCGTCCTCGGCATCGGCACGTACACGATGTCGACCTTCGCCAACCGGCTGGTGGGGTGAGGCCCGGCTGACGGGGCACGGCTGAGAAACGCAGAACACCCGGCTCCGCGCGGATGCCGGGTGTTCTGCGTCGACGAAACGCGAAGGTCAGGCCTTCTTCGTCTCCCAGAAGATCTTGTCGATCTGGGCGATGTAGTCCAGCGCCTTCTGGCCCGTGGCCGGGTCGGTCGAGCCCTTGGCGGCCGAGAGGGCCTTCAGGGTGTCGTTGACCAGCTGGTGCAGCTCCGGGTACTTCTCGAAGTGCGGGGGCTTGAAGTAGTCGCTCCACAGCACCGAGACGTGGTGCTTGGCGAGCTCGGCGCGCTGCTCCTTGATGACCGTGGCGCGGGCCTGGAAGTGGGCGTCGTCGTTCGCCGCCATCTTCTCCTGGACGGCCTTGACCGACTCCGCCTCGATGCGGGCCTGGGCCGGGTCGTAGACACCGCAGGGCAGGTCGCAGTGGGCGCTGACCTTCACCTTGGGGGCAAACAGGCGGGAGAGCATTGAGCTGTCCTTCCTCGTGATCGTCTTCTCAGGGTGGACATTACTCCGTGAGAGAGGGGATTTCGCGAGGGGCCCAGGGGCTGGGACAAAAGTCCTGGGTGGAACCGGGACCCGGGACGGATGCGACCGGCAGACTGGTGACGACAGGTGGCGCGGGTGTCGGCAGGTGTCGGCGGTCAGGGGCGGCGGTGTCCTTCGCGGGACACGACGACGGGCGAGAGGGAGCGGAATGCGGGAGCAGGGCGGCGAACCGGAGCGCGAGGCAGGTCAGGCCCGGGTGCCGTTCGGCGTGGCCGAGGTGCACGGGCCGTCGATGGTGCCCACGCTGCGCCACGGCGACCGACTCCTCGTCAAGTACGGGGCGCGGGTGCGGCCCGGTGACGTGGTCGTGCTCCGCCACCCGTTCCAGCAGGACCTGCTCGTGGTGAAGCGGGCGGTGGAGCGGCGCGGGTCCGGCTGGTGGGTGCTCGGCGACAACGCCTTTGCGGGCGGCGACAGTACGGACTACGGGACGGTGCCCGAGGAGCTCGTGCTCGCCCGCGTCGTCGGCCGGTTCAGGCCGCGGCCGTCGGATCAGCGCTCACCTTTCAGAGCACTGCTCTGGGCACTCTCCGCCGTACGTCCGGTGCTGTGCGACCGGTCGGCCTCCTCGCGCTTGCGGGCGCGGTAGGCGGCGACGTTGGCGCGGGTCGCGCAGCGGTCCGAGCAGTAGCGCCGGGAGCGGTTGGTGGACGTGTCCAGGTAGGCGTTGCGGCAGGGCGTCGCCTCGCAGATGCCGAGCCGCTCCACGCCGTGCTCGGTGAGATGGAAGGCCAGGCCCATGGAGGCGATGGCGGCGTAGCCCGCGGTCGCGTTCGACGGATGGTCCGCCAGATGCATGTGCCAGAGCGGGCGGTTGTCCTCGTCCCGGTGGTCGTGCCCGGAGATCTGCGGGCTGACCGGGAACTCCAGGAGCAGCGAGTTGAGCAGGTCGACGGCGAGGGTCTCGTCGCCGCCGTCCGCCGCCTCGAAGACCGTGCGCAGCCGCGCCCGCACGGAACGGAAGCGGCTCACGTCCGCCTCCGTGGCGCGGCGCCCGCCCGTCGAGTCCTTGCCGAACAGCGCGCGCACCGCCTCGACGGAGGTCAGGGAGTCCTTGTTGCGCGCCGGCTCCTCGCTGTTGACCAGGCGCACGGCGTAGTCCGAGTAATAGGCCAGTTCCACTTGTAGTCCTTACGAGGGCGGGCTATGGTCGGCTCAGTCGAGGTAATGGGCACTTCTGTGCCCAGGGTATTACGGACGGGAGGGTTTCCGATGACCGAGACCACCGCGGGGGCCACGGCGGGCACGGCCGACTGGCAAGCCTGGCAGACGAGCTGGGACCGGCAGCAGGAGTGGTACATGCCGGACCGCGAGGAGCGGTTCCGCGTCATGCTCGACATGGTCGAGGCCCTCGTCGGCCCGCGGCCGCGCGTCCTCGACCTCGCCTGCGGCACGGGCAGCATCACGGACCGCCTGCTCAAGCGGTTCCCGGAGGCGGTCAGCACGGGCGTCGACCTGGACCCGGCGCTCCTCGCCATCGCCGAGGGCACCTTCGCCGGGGACGACCGCGTCACCTTCGTCACCGCCGACCTCAAGGACCCGGACTGGCGCGCGAAGCTGCCGTACGAGTCGTACGACGCGGTGCTCACCGCCACCGCGCTGCACTGGCTGCACAGCGAACCGCTCGCCGTGCTGTACGGGCAGGTCGCCGAACTCGTCCCGGGCGGCGGGGTGTTCATGAACGCCGACCACATGCCCGACCCGTCGACGCCGCGCATCAACGCCGCCGACCGCGCCCAGCGGCACGCCCGCCAGGACCGCGCCAAGGCCGCCGGCGCGCTCGACTGGGCGGACTGGTGGCAGCTGGCCGCCAAGGACCCGGTCCTCGCCGAGCCGACCGCGAAGCGCTTCGAGATCTACGGGGAGCACGCCGACGGCGACACCCCGCCCGCCGAGTGGCACGCCCGCGTCCTGCGCGAGAAGGGCTTCGCCGAGGCCCGTACGGTCTGGTCGTCGCCGTCGGACGCGCTGGTGCTGGCGGTGAAGTAGCCGGAGCCGGCGGTGGCGTAGGCGCCGCGCACGGGAAGAGGGCGGTACGGGAGCTCCCGTACCGCCCTCGACTGCCGTGTGGCTACAGCACCTTGGACAGGAACGACTTCGTCCGCTCGTGCTGCGGGTCCGTCAGGACGTCCCTCGGGTTGCCGGACTCGACGACGACGCCGCCGTCCATGAAGACCAGGCTGTCGCCGACCTCGCGGGCGAAGCCCATCTCGTGCGTGACGACGATCATCGTCATGCCGCTCTCGGCGAGGTCGCGCATGACGTCGAGGACGTCACCGACCAGCTCGGGGTCGAGCGCCGAGGTCGGCTCGTCGAAGAGCATCAGCTTCGGCTCCATGGCCAGGGCGCGGGCGATCGCCACCCGCTGCTGCTGGCCGCCGGAGAGCTGCGACGGGTAGTTGCCCGCCTTGTCGCCGAGGCCCACCCGCTCCAGGAGCTGCCCGGCACGCTCGCGGGCCGAGGCCTTCGACTCGCCCTTGACCTGGACCGGCGCCTCCATGACGTTCTCCAGGGCCGTCATGTGCGGGAACAGGTTGAAGCGCTGGAAGACCATGCCGATGTCCCGGCGCTTCAGGGCGACTTCGCTGTCCTTGAGCTCGTAGAGCTTGTCGCCCTTCTGCCGGTAGCCGACCAGGTCGCCGTCGACGTACAGCCGCCCGGCGTTGATCTTCTCCAGGTGGTTGATGCAGCGCAGGAACGTCGACTTGCCGGAGCCCGACGGGCCGATCAGGCAGAAGACCTCGCCCTGCTTGACCTCCAGGTCGATGCCCTTGAGGACCTCGACGTGCCCGAAGGACTTGTGCACGTTCTCGGCCTTGACCATGGCGTTCATCGGGCGACCTCCGGACGGCGCAGCGACAGCATGTTGGCCTTGACCTTCTGCCAGGGCGTCGGCGGGAGTTGACGGGACGAGCCGCGGGCGTAGTGCCGCTCCAGGTAGTACTGCCCGACGCTGAGGATCGAGGTCATGATCAGGTACCAGGTCGCGGCGAGGAACAGGACCTCGACGGTGGCGCCGGAGCTCTGGCCGATGTCCTGGGCGTTGCGGAGCAGCTCGTAGTACTGGACGGCCGCGACCAGCGAGGTCGTCTTCAGCATGTTGATGACTTCGTTGCCGGTCGGCGGGACGATCACGCGCATCGCCTGGGGCAGGACCACGCGGCGGAGCGTCTTGCTGTGGCTCATGCCGAGCGCGTGCGCCGCCTCGGTCTGACCCTCGTCGACGGACAGCAGACCGGCACGGCAGATCTCCGCCATGTACGCGGCCTCGTTCAGGCCGAGACCGAGCAGCGCCGTCAGGAACGGCGTCATGAAGTCCGACCACTCGTCCTTGTAGACGGGGCCGAGGTTGATGTACTCGAAGACGAAGCCCAGGTTGAACCAGACGAACAGCTGGACCAGGACCGGGGTGCCGCGGAAGAACCAGATGTAGAACCAGGCGATGGACGACGTCACCGGGTTCCGGGACAGTCGCATCACGGCGAGCAGGATGCCGCCGACGACGCCGATCAGCATCGACAGCACGGTCAGGAGCAGGGTCTCCCGCATGCCGCTGAGGATGCGGTCGTCGAAGAAGTACTCCGGGATCGCGTCCCAGTTGATGTCACCCTGCGCGAACGCGAAGACGATCGCGCCCAGCGCCGCCAGGGCGACGAGGGCCGAGAGGTAGCGGCCGTAGTGCCGGACCGGCACTGCCTTGATGGCCTCCGGGCCGGCCGGAGGAGTGTCCTCCGGGCCCTTCTTTTCAGTGTCCACAGTCACGAGATGCCTTTCACCGACGACGCGGAGTCGTCACTTGCCGCCGTTGATCTTGGCCTCGGTGACGGCGCCGTCCTCGACGCCCCACTTCGAGATGATCTTTTCGTACTCGCCGTTCTTGATGATGGCGTCGAGCGCGGCCTTGATGGCGTCCCGCAGTTCGGGGTTGTTCTTGGGCACGGCGATGCCGTACGGAGCTGCCTCGACCTGCTCGCCGACCAGCTCGAAGTCCTTGCCGCCGCCGGAGGTCTTCACTGCGAACGCGGCGACGGGGAAGTCGGAGGAACCGGCGTCGGCGCCGCCGGAGCGCAGCCGGGTCTGGGCCTGCTGGTCGTTGTCGAACGCCTCGATGGCGATCTTCTTGCCGCCCTTGCACTTCTTGGACTCGGCCTTGGCCAGGTCGTGCGAGACGGTGCCGCGCTGCAGGACGATCTTCTTGCCGCAGAGGTCGGCCCAGGTCTCGATGCCCTGGGTGTCGCCCTTCTTGGTGTAGATCGAGACGCCCGCGTTGAAGTAGTCGACGAAGTCGACGCCCTCGCCGACCTTCTTGCCGGTCTCGGAGTCGATGCCGTTCTGGCGGTCCTTGGTGTCCGTCATGGCGGACATGGCGATGTTGTACCGCTTGGAGCGGAGGCCGCCGAGCAGGGTGTCGAAGGTGCCGTTCTCGAAGGCGAACTCGACGCCGAGCTGCTCGCCGAGCGCCTTGGCGATGTCCAGGTCGATGCCGACGACCTTGCCGTCCTTGTCCTTGTACTCGACCGGCGGGTACGCGATGTCGGAGCCGACCTTGACCACGCCGGCGTCCTTGACGTCCTTCGGGAGCTTGTCGGCGAGCGGGGCGCTCTTGACGTCGGAGCCGCCCTGGCTGGAGTTGGTCTGGTCACCGCAGCCTGCGAGAAGCAGGGCGCCCGAGACCGCAACGGCGCCGACCGCGAGTATTCGTGTCCTGCGAGCGGCCGTACGACGGGTGGTGCTTGCGGTCATGGTGGTGCCTCCGACAAGTGAGGGGACGTCGAACGGGGGGTGGAGGGTGGGGAAGCGCTGGTCGGCGCCGCCTCGCGTGTCCCGCATCCTGCCATTCGGACGTCCGGATTTCGGAGGGTCCTTATGTCAAAATCGGATAACGGGTCGAGGCGAGACGTGCGCGGTCCGTTCATTACGGGGGAACGCGGCGTAACCGGTGAACAGCCGCTAACCGTGCCATCCCCGGCCTATCTCGCTATGTGGGACGGATCTTTCCGGGTATTCAGTGTGCGCCTTGTCTGCCTTTGTGGCGACTCGGGTGCGGCCCGCGCGACAGCACCGGCCCACCCCTTCCCGCGGCCTCGGGGGCTGTGGCAACACCGCAGGTGGGAGGCGTACGGGGCAACGTGCGGTGGCCGCTCGATGAACGATGATCGTTCGTTTTCCGGGTGGGCAAAAGGGCCTTACCGGGCAGTGACCAATGCCGCTCGCCCGTCCGTGCGGTCTTCAGGTAAAAAGGGCTGTTACACCCCTCATCCGGGGCTCAGGGCGCGTGTGCGGCGCGCCCGCGCGTACGTACCTCCCCTCGTGGAGGCGGGCCAACCGCCGAAGCGAGTCACGGACGCGGTGCCCGCCCACCCCTAAACCAGGAGTGGTCACCCTCAACGAATAAGACTTAAGGGGTCAGACAAAAGTGGCAGCGGAGATCGTCAACCCTCGCAGCGACGCCGGTGCGGAGGGCGCGGAAGAGCCCTTCGATCCCGCGTTCGCATTGCACCGTGGCGGCAAGATGGCCGTCCAGGCCACCGTGCCGGTGCGTGACAAGGACGACCTGTCCCTCGCGTACACACCTGGCGTGGCCAAGGTGTGCAGCGCCATCGCCGAGCAGCCCGAGCTCGTCCACGACTACACGTGGAAGTCCAACGTCGTCGCCGTCGTCACCGACGGCACGGCCGTGCTCGGACTCGGCGACATCGGTCCTGAAGCCTCCCTCCCCGTGATGGAGGGCAAGGCCATTCTGTTCAAGCAGTTCGGCGGCGTGGACGCCGTTCCGATCGCCCTCCAGACCACCAGCGTCGACGAGATCGTCGACACCGTGGTCCGGCTCGCCCCGTCCTTCGGCGGTGTGAACCTGGAGGACATCTCGGCGCCGCGCTGCTTCGAGATCGAGGACCGCCTCAAGGAGGCCCTCGACATTCCCGTCTTCCACGACGACCAGCACGGCACGGCGGTCGTCACGCTCGCCGCGCTGCGCAACGCCGCGAAGCTCACGAACCGGACCCTCGGCGACCTGCGCGCCGTGATCTCCGGTGCGGGCGCGGCCGGCGTCGCCATCGCCAAGTTCCTCCTGGAGGCGGGCATCGGCGACGTGGCGGTGGCGGACCGCAAGGGTGTCGTCAGCAAGGACCGGGACGACCTCACCCCGGTCAAGCGGGAGCTCGCCGAGCTCACCAACAAGGCGGGCCTGTCCGGCTCCCTGGAGTCGGCCCTCGCGGGCGCGGACGTCTTCATCGGCGTCTCGGGCGGTACGGTCCCGGAGCCCGCGGTGGCGTCCATGGCGGAGAACTCCTTCGTGTTCGCCATGGCCAACCCGAACCCCGAGGTGCACCCCGACATCGCGCACAAGTACGCGGCGGTCGTGGCCACCGGGCGCTCGGACTACCCGAACCAGATCAACAACGTGCTCGCCTTCCCGGGCATCTTCGCCGGTGCGCTGCAGGTGCGCGCCGCGCAGATCACCGAGGGCATGAAGATCGCGGCGGCCGACGCGCTCGCCGAGGTCGTCGGTGACGACCTGTCCGCGGAGTACGTGATCCCGTCGCCGTTCGACGAGCGGGTGGCCCCGGCCGTCACCGCGGCGGTCGCGGCGGCGGCCCGTGCGGAGGGTGTTGCTCGCCGCTGAGCGTACGGAGGGAACGGGGCTTCGCCCCGGGCCCCCGACCCCGGCTCGGAGCCGAACTGGTGCAAGGGCCCTGCCTGTTGGCGGGGCCCTTGCCCGTGTTTGCTCCCCGTTCCGCGCGTAACCGGGTTGTCGTTCGGCTGTCTCGCCGTCGTGGTTGCTCGCGCAGTTCCCCGCGCCCCCAAGAAACAGCCCCTACGGCGTTTGAGGAGCGGCGTCTGGGGCGGAGCCCCAGTTACGGGAAGGGGCGGGGCGGGGAATGTCGCCCCGCAGGGCGGCCGGGGTGCAGCCGGGCGACGGTGCGAGGGGTCACACCGTGGGCTGGTTCCCGTGGGGCCGCCTCCGCAATATCGTCGGCGGCATGTTCGCCGCCTATGCCGCCCGCATCGACCGTGACCAGCCGCTCAGCGGCCTCGAGTTGGGGGAGCGCCCGGCCCCCGAGGCACGCCCCGGCTGGACGACCGTCAACGTGAAGGCCGCCTCCCTCAACCACCACGACCTCTGGTCCCTGCGAGGCGTCGGCCTCGGTGAGGACAAGCTCCCGATGATCCTCGGCTGCGACGCCGCCGGGGTCGACGCCGACGGCAACGAGGTCGTCCTGCACTCCGTCATCGGCCAGTCCGGGCACGGCGTCGGCCCGGACGAGCCCCGCTCGATCCTGACCGAGCGCTACCAGGGCACGTTCGCCGAGCAGGTCTCCGTGCCGACCTGGAACGTCCTGCCCAAGCCCAAGGAGCTCAGCTTCGCCGAGGCCGCCTGCCTGCCGACCGCCTGGCTCACCGCGTACCGCATGCTGTTCACCAACGCCGGTGTGCGGCCCGGGGATTCGGTGCTCGTGCAGGGCGCCGGCGGCGGGGTCGCCACGGCCGCGATCGTGCTCGGCAAGGCGGCCGGACTGAAGGTCTTCGCGACCAGCCGGGACGAGGCCAAGCGCAAGCGGGCCCTAGAGCTCGGCGCCGTCGAGGCCGTCGAGCCGGGCGCCCGGCTGCCGCAGCGGGTCGACGCGGTGATCGAGACGGTCGGCGCCGCCACCTGGTCGCACTCCGTGAAGTCCCTGCGCCCCGGCGGCACGTTGGTGATCTCCGGCGCCACCAGCGGCGACCGGCCCTCGCACGCCGAGCTGACCCGGATCTTCTTCCTGGAGCTGAAGGTCGTCGGCTCCACGATGGGCTCCAAGGACGAGCTGGAGGACCTGCTCGCATTCTGCGCCAACACCGGCATCCGCCCCGTCATCGACGAGGAGCTGCCCCTCGACCGCGCCCGCGAGGGCTTCGAACGGCTGGCGGAGGGCGGGCAGTTCGGCAAGATCGTGCTGACGGTCTGACCGGCTCGCGCACGCCCCAGGCCCGGCCCGCCGCTTCGTACGGCGGCCGGGCCTTTCTCGTACGTACGGTGTCAACTGAGGTTGACGCTTCGGCGGCTGTCAACCTACATTGACAGCATGACCGAGGCAACGGATCTCGCCGAGCGAGCCGGAGATCGTGACCCGCGCATCGGGCTGCGGGCGGTGGCCGCACTGCGGCGGCTGCTCGAACAGCTCGAGTCAGTCCAGGTGCGCAGCGCCCGGAACCAGGGCTGGTCGTGGCAGGAGATCGCCGCAGAGCTGGGCGTCAGCAGGCAGGCCGTGCACAAGAAGTACGGGAGGCAGTGATGTTCGAGCGGTTCACGCAGGGCGCGAGGGACGTCGTCGAGGGCGCGGTCGGGCACGCCGAACGGGCCGACGCACCCGCGGTCACCACCGAGCATCTCCTGCTCGCCCTCCTCGACGCCGAGGGTACGAAAGCCGCGTACGTCCTCGCCGCGCTCGGCGTGACCGGACGGCGCGACGCGATCGCCGCGGACCTCGCCGAGGCGCGCCGGCGCGGGGGAGTCTCGGCGGCCGACGAGGAGGCCCTCGCCGGGCTCGGCATCGACGTCGACGCGATCGTCGCCCGCGTCGAACAGGCCCACGGGGAAGGGGCGTTGGGGCGCAGCGGGCGAGGGCGTGGCCGTACGCAGCGCTGGTTCGGCGGCGCGCACCGGCCGTTCGCCCGCGAGTCCAAGGGCGTACTGGAACAGGCGCTGCGGGTCGCCGTCGGGCGCGGGGAGCGGGCCATCGGCGACGAGCACCTCCTGCTCGCGTTGGCCGTCCGGCCCGGGGTCGTGCGGGATGTGCTGGGGGTGTACGGGGCTTCTTATGGGGAGGTGGTGCGCGTGCTGGGGCCGTCGTGACTCCGGGGCTCCGCCCCGGGCCCGGGTTCGGGGTCGTGTTTCGTCTGCGGCGTCGTTGTGGCTGCTCGCGCAGTTCCCCGCGCCCCTGAGCTCATGGGTCGAGTTTCGTCTGCGGCGTCCTCGTGGTTGCTCGCGCAGTTCCCCGCGCCCCTGGGGCGGGGCTTCGCCCCGGGCCCCCGTCCCGGGTCGTGTTTCGTCTGCGGCGCCGTCGTGGCTGGTCGCGCAGTTCCCCGCGCCCCTGGGCGGGGCTTCGCCCCGGGCCCCTTTGGGGCGCCCACCTATTTGGGTGTCCTCAGGAGTGCTCCGATGTGGGCTGCCGCTGTCGACAAGTGGCGCTTTGCGTCGCGTAGTTGGGATTCCGTCACTCCGTTGTCGCGGGCCGCGTCGCGGATGTCGTCGCGGAAGCGGTCCAGGAGGCGGTCCAGGTCGCGGGCCGGGTCGCCGGTCGAGTCCGCGCGGGCCCACTCCGGCTCGGGGACGTCCGCGGTGTCTGCCGCCTCCGTGGCCGTCGCGGTGGGCTTCGTGAAGCGGCCGAACTCCTTGGTGATCTCCGCGAGCCCCTCCCGCAGCCCCGTCGGCCAGTCCCCGCGCGTGAAGTGGTCCTGCATCTGGTCCTGTACGCGCTTCGCGATCCGCTGCACCTCGTCGCGCGCCGCGTCCTGCGCCTCCTTGGCCTGGCGGCGGGCGCGCTGCGCCTCGTCCCGCGCGCGCCGCGACTCGTCCTTGGCGCGGCGGGCCTGCTCCTTCCACTCCTGCTTGGCGCGGCGCAGCTCCTCCTTCGCGGTGCGCCACCCCTCCGGCTCGCCCTGCGCGCCGGGGCCCCGCCGGGTCTCGCTCGCCGCCGCCCGCATCTCGCGCCGCAGGTCGCCCGCCGCGCCCCGGACGTCGTCCCGGATCTCGGCCGCGAGCTCGGCGACCGACTCGCGGATCTCCAGCTCCAGGTCGGCCAACTCGCCGCTGCGGTCGGCCAGTTCGGCCCGGCCGGCGTCGGTGATCGAGTACACCTTGCGGCCGCCCTCGGTGGTGTGGGTGACCAGGCCCTCGGCCTCCAGCTTCGCCAGGCGCGGGTAGACGGTGCCCGCCGAGGGCGCGTACAGGCCCTGGAAGCGCTCCTCCAGGAGCCGGATCACCTCGTAGCCGTGGCGGGGCGCCTCGTCGAGCAGCTTGAGGAGGTAGAGCCGCAGTCGGCCGTGGGCGAAGACGGGGGGCATGTCAGAGCACCTTCCCGGTCGTGCTGTCACCGGCGGGCGGGGTGTCCGCCGGGGGCGTGTCCGTAGGAGGATTCTTCCCGTCCGCTTGTGTGCGGCGGCCGTCGGGGTCGGGTCCGGACGGCTTGGGTCCGCCGGGGCCCGTGCCCTCGTGCGCCTCCGGCGTCTCGTACGCGTCCGGCTCCGGGCGGCGCAGCAGGGCGATGGCGCCGGAGACCGTCGTGGCCTTGAGGGTGCCGGTGCCCGCGCCGAGCCGGCCGGTGATCCTCTTGGCGCCCCACTCCCCGCCGACCCGCAGGTCCTCGAACGCGTTGGAGACCGCCCCGCTCGTCGTGTCCGCCCGGACCACCGCGTCCGCCGGATGGGGCAGCCGGATCGCGATCTCACCGGAGACGCTGGTGAGCCGGATGTCCGGGTCGCCGCCGGCCGCGTCCACGTCCACGATCATGTCCCCGCTCACCGACTCCGCCCGTACGGACGGGCCCGCCGCGATCACCGTCAGGTCCCCGGAGACCGAGCTGAACCTCAAGTCGCCCGTCACGGACTGCACTTGGACGTTCCCGCTGACGGTCTCCGCCCGCACCGACCCGGACAGCCCGACCAGCGTCGTCTCGCCGTGCACGCCCCGCACCGCCGTCCGCCCGTCGATGCCCGACACCGTGGCCGTCGCGCCGACCGTGCCCACCTCGACCGCGGTGCCCGCGGGCACCGCGAGCGAGACGACCGCGTGCCGCCGCCGGCCCTTGGGGTCGAGCCACTTGAGGAAGCCCTTCCAGGGCAGGTCGTCGTACGCGACGCTCAACGCGCCGTCCTTCAGCGTCACCCGCAGCGGCGGCCCGTCGAGCTCGGACACCTCCAGCCGGGCCGCGTCCTCGTCCGTGCCCACCACGTTCACGGTGCCGTGGACGGTGCGGACGTGCAGCGAGCGCACCGGCTCGTCGAAGTCGTGCTTCTGCGGCTCGGCGATCTCCCAGCCGGACTCGGACTCCGCCATGGCTGACCTCCCAGGCCCGCTCGCTCCACGACGCGCCATATCGCGTCGCCTCCCCACACACGATATATCGCGGTTCCGGAACGTCAAGGCCGCCCTGCACGCCCGGCGTTCGGACAGCGGTGCATACCAGGGCTGATACGAACAAATTGCCCTAGCGTGGAGCTGTGCTGACCCCGCCCGACCCCGACGGTGGTACGACCGGTGCGCTGCTCTTCTGCCGCGCCGCGCCCGCCGACGTCCGGCCCGTCGCCGGTCTCCTCCGCGAACGACTGCACCTGGCCCCGGCAGGCGGGCAGTGGAGTGTGCTCGTGCCCGACGGCACGCCGTGGACGCGGGCGGGCGAGCCCGTCGACCGGGTCCTCGCGGGCTGGGCGACCGCGCTCGCCGTCGGCACGTCCTGGCCGGTGCTCGCGCTGTGGTGGGACCCCGACCGCAGCGGCTACCTCCTCGCGTCCGGCTTCCGCCGCGGCGTCGGCTACGTATGGCTGGCCGGCGGGACACCGGTGGGGGAGGACGAGGCGATGCGCACCTTCGCGGCGCGGCTCGGCCTCGACCCCGTCCTCGACGTACAGGCGCTCGAACCGCTGACCCGGGCCGACCCGGACGCGGACGCCCGCGACCGGCTGCGAGTGCTCCTCGCGATCCTCGGCCGCGCCGGGCTGGCCGCGCCGATGGGGCTCACCCCGGGGGCGAGCGCGGCCGAGCTGCGTACGGCGGTCCGTGCGCTGCCGGACGCGGAGACCGTCGAATGGCCCGGCTGGCGCGAGGCCGTACGGGCCGAACTCGCCCCGCACGGCGGCCATCCGGCGGCCCGCGTGCTCGCCGCGGTCCAGCTCGCCGCGGGCCTCCCGCTCACCCTCTTCGGGCTGCGCCGCCGCAGCGCCGCGTGGACGACGGCGGGGGTGCTGCTGCTGGGGCACGGGGTGCTTGAGCTTGTACGGGAGGCGCGGCGGCCCCTGGACTGAGGGCTGTACGGGGCTGTACGGGGCTGTACCGGGTTGTACGGGGCCTGTACGGGGCGTACCTGGGGTTACTCGTCCTCGTCCTCGTCGTCCAGGCGGGCCAGCCACGTCGCGAGGCGCTCGACCGGCACCTCGAAGTCGGGGTTCAGATCGACGAACGTCCGCAGCTGTTCGGCGAGCCACTCGAAGGTGACTTCTTCCTCGCCGCGCCGCTTCTCCAGTTCTTCGATGCCTCGGTCGGTGAAGTACATACGACCAGGATATTGGGCACCGTGGACCGCCTCGCCCACCCCTGGGGACTCCGCCCCCGGACCCCCGGGCAGTCGTTCGGCTGCTGCGCCGTCGTGGCTGAGCCCGCAGTTCCCCGCGCCCCTGTCGGGGCCCGTACCCCTGGACTTCAGGGCGGAACGGGTACGGGCCGCACCCCTGGACTTCAGGGGTGCGGCCCGTTGCCGCGTACTGCTAGCGCAGTGTCATCGCGTCACGCGTCGAAGACCTCCGCGACCAACTGCTCCTGCTCCGCCTGGTGGCGCTTGGCCGAGCCGACCGCCGGGGACGAGCCGTGCGGGCGCGAGATGCGGCGCAGGCGCTCGCCGTGCGGGACGTCCGCGCCGACGGCCAGGTCCAGGTGGTCGATCAGGTTGAGCGCGATGAACGGCCAGGCACCCTGGTTCGCCGGCTCCTCCTGCGCCCACAGGTACTTCTCGGCGTTCGGGAACTTGGCGATCTCCTCCTGGAGCTCCGCACCCGGGAGCGGGTACAGCCGCTCGATGCGGATGATCGCCGTGTCGTTCGCGCCGCGCTTCTGCCGCTCGGCCTCCAGGTCGTAGTAGACCTTGCCCGCGCAGAAGACGACCTTGCGGACCGCGGCCGGGTCGACCGTGGAGTCGCCGATGACGGGACGGAAGCCGCCCGTGGTGAACTCCTCCGCCTTCGACGCCGCGGCCTTGAGGCGCAGCATCGACTTCGGGGTGAAGACGATCAGCGGCTTGTGGTGCGGGTTGTGCACCTGCCACCGCAGGAGGTGGAAGTAGTTCGACGGGAGCGTCGGCATCGCGACCGTCATGTTGTTCTGGGCGCAGAGCTGCAGGAACCGCTCCGGGCGGGCCGACGAGTGGTCGGGGCCCTGGCCCTCGTAGCCGTGCGGGAGGAGCAGGGTCACACCGGAGTGCTGGCCCCACTTCTGCTCCGCGGACGAGATGAACTCGTCGACCACGGTCTGCGCGCCGTTGACGAAGTCACCGAACTGCGCCTCCCACATCACGAGCGCCTCGGGACGGGCCAGCGAGTAGCCGTACTCGAAGCCCATCGCCGCGTACTCGGAGAGCAGCGAGTCGTAGACGTTGTAGCGCGCCTGGTCCTCGGAGAGGTACTGGAGCGGCGTGAAGTCGTCGCCGGTCTCGCGGTCGATGAGGACCGCGTGGCGCTGGCCGAAGGTGCCGCGGCGGGAGTCCTGGCCCGCGAGGCGGACCGGGGTGCCCTCCAGGAGCAGCGAGCCGATGGCCAGGGTCTCGCCCATGCCCCAGTCGATCGTGCCGTCCTCGACCATGGCCGCGCGGCGCTGCAGCTGCGGCAGCAGACGCGGGTGCACGGTGACGCGGTCGGGGATGTTGACCTGGGACTCGGCGATCCGCTTGACGACCTCCTGCGAGACGGCCGTCTTGACCGCGACCGGGAACTCGGCCTCGGCGCCCGGGACATGACCCGGAGCGGACTGCGAGGTGGCCTCGCGGACCTCGGTGAAGACCTTCTCCAGCTGGCCCTGGTAGTCCTGCAGTGCCTGCTCGGCCTCTTCCAGGGTGATGTCGCCACGACCGATGAGGGACTCGGTGTAGAGCTTGCGCACCGAGCGCTTCTTGTCGATCAGGTCGTACATCAGCGGCTGCGTGAACGCCGGGTTGTCCGACTCGTTGTGGCCGCGGCGGCGGTAGCAGATGAGGTCGATGACCACGTCCTTGTTGAACGCCTGCCGGAACTCGAAGGCCAGGCGCGCGACGCGGACGACGGCCTCGGGGTCGTCGCCGTTGACGTGGAAGATCGGGGCCTCGATCATCCGGGCCACGTCGGTCGAGTACATGGAGGAGCGCGAGGACTCGGGCGCCGCCGTGAAGCCGACCTGGTTGTTGATGACGACGTGCACGGTGCCGCCGGTGCGGTAGCCGCGCAGCTGCGACATGTTGAGGGTCTCGGCCACGACGCCCTGGCCCGCGAAGGCCGCGTCGCCGTGCAGCGCGATCGGCAGGACCGTGAAGTCCGTGCCGCCCTTGTTGATGATGTCCTGCTTGGCGCGGGCGACGCCCTCCAGGACCGGGTCGACCGCCTCCAGGTGCGAGGGGTTCGCGACCAGGCTGACCTTGATCTGCTCGCCGTCGAGACCGGTGAACGTGCCCTCGGCGCCCAGGTGGTACTTCACGTCGCCGGAGCCGTGCATCGACTTCGGGTCGAGGTTGCCCTCGAACTCGCGGAAGATCTGCGCGTACGACTTGCCGACGATGTTGGCGAGGACGTTCAGGCGGCCGCGGTGGGCCATGCCGATGACGACCTCGTCGAGGCGCGACTCGGCGGCGGAGTCGATTACCGCGTCGAGCAGCGGGATGACGGACTCGCCGCCCTCCAGGGAGAACCGCTTCTGGCCGACGTACTTCGTCTGCAGGAACGTCTCGAAGGCCTCGGCGGCGTTCAGGCGGCGCAGGATGCGCAGCTGCTCCTCGCGCTCCGGCTTGTTGCGCGGACGCTCGATGCGGTCCTGCAGCCACTTGCGCTGCTTCGGGTCCTGGATGTGCATGAACTCGACGCCGGTGGTGCGGCAGTACGACTCACGCAGCACGCCGAGGATGTCGCGCAGCTTCATCATCGACTGACCGGCGAAGCCGCCGACCGCGAACTCCCGCTCCAGGTCCCACAGGGTGAGGCCGTGCTCGGTGATGTCCAGGTCGGGGTGCTTGCGCTGGCGGTACTCCAGCGGGTCGGTGTCGGCCATGACGTGGCCGCGGACCCGGTAGGAGTGGATCAGCTCGAAGACGCGGGCGGCCTTCGTGACGTCGTCGTCGTGCGAGGCGTCGATGTCCTTGAGCCAGCGGACCGGCTCGTACGGAATGCGCAGCGACTTGAAGATCTCGTCGTAGAACTCGTCCTCGCCGAGGAGGAGGTTGGCGACGATGCGCAGGAACTCGCCGGAGGCGGCGCCCTGGATGACCCGGTGGTCGTAGGTCGACGTGAGCGTCATGACCTTCGAGATGCCGAGCTTGTTCAGGGTGTCCTGGGAGGTGCCCTGGAACTCCGCCGGGTAGTCCATGGAGCCGACGCCCATGATGACCGACTGGCCGGGCATCAGACGCGGCACGGAGTGGACGGTGCCGAGGCCGCCGGGGTTGGTCAGGGAGACCGTGACGCCGGAGAAGTCCTCCATCGTCAGCTTGTTGTTGCGGGCGCGGCGGACGATGTCCTCGTAGGCCTGCCAGAACTCGAAGAAGTTCAGGGTCTCGGCCTTCTTGATGCCCGCGACCACGAGCTGGCGGTCGCCGTTGGGCTTGACCAGGTCGATGGCGAGGCCGAAGTTCACGTGGTCCGGCTTGACCAGCGTCGGCTTGCCGTCCTTCTCCGCGAAGGACCAGTTCATCGACGGCATGGCCTTGATGGCCTGCACCATCGCGTACCCGATGAGGTGGGTGAAGGAGATCTTCCCGCCCCGGGCGCGCTTCAGGTGGTTGTTGATGACGATGCGGTTGTCGAAGAGCAGCTTCACCGGGACCGCGCGCACGGACGTGGCCGTGGGGACGTCGATCGAGGCGTTCATGTTCTTCGCGACGGCGGCGGCGGGGCCGCGCAGCGTGACCAGCTCGGGGCCCTCGGCGGACTCCTTGGCCGGCTCGGCCTTCTTCGCGGCGGGCTTCGCCTCGGCCGGCTTGGCGGCGGGCGCGGCCTGGGCCGCGGGCTTCGCCGGAGCGGCGGCGGGGGCCGGAGCGTCCGCGGCGGGCTTGGCCGGGGCCGGGGTCTGCGTCGACACGGCTGCGGGAGCGCTCGGCTTGGTGGGGGTCCCCGCAGCCCCCGCGGCTGCGGTGCCGGTGGCGGGAGCCTGCGTCGGCTGGGCCGGGGCGGCGGTGCCGCCACCCGGCTTGTAGTCGGCGAAGAAGTCCCACCAGGCTCGGTCAACCGAGTTCGGGTCCTGGAGGTACTGCTGGTAGATCTCGTCGACGAGCCACTCGTTGGGACCGAACGCGGCGGCAGGGTTCTTGCCCTGCCCCTCTTGGTCGGTCGTGGTGCTCGAGTTACTGGGGGACTGTGGCGACACGGCGGTAACCGCCCTCTTCCGCTTCACAAGGTGATGGACAGCGGGAATAAAGGCTACGCCTCCGTGGCCGAGAGGTGCAGACCGGGCGGGACTTTGGTCGCGTAAGTCACATTGGATCGCGTGTTTCGGGGCTGGAAATGGCGGGAAACAAGCGAGGTTCCGCTGCGGCCGGGCAGCGTCGTAGGCGGCTGCGGCCCGGTGTTCGGCCCGCACCCGCGGCGCGGAGCACGTCTTTCCTCGTGAGCTCCCCGCCCGAGGGCGCGAAGAGTCGAAGATCTTGTGCTTCCGCTTCGAACCCTACGTCAACAGCGGAGGTCAGGGGATGCCCGGAAGGGTGACCTGGATGCGGGCGCCGCGGGTGGATTCGGCCACTCCGATGCGACCGCCGTGCAGGTCGACCGCCCAGCGGGCGATGGCGAGGCCGAGACCGGTGCCGCCGTCGTTGTCCGGGCCGTGCGGCCCGGGCGCCGTGCCCCGGTTGAACCGCTCGAAGACCCGGTGCCACTCCGACTCGGGAATGCCGGGCCCCTCGTCCAGGACCTCCAGGTCGAGGGACTCGGGCGTCGGCCCGCGCCGGGCCCGCACCGTGACCCGGCCGTGCGGCGGGGAGTGCTTCACCGCGTTGTCGATGAGGTTCGCCACGACCTGGTGCAGCCGCTCGGCGTCGGCGTGCGCGGTCAGCTCGGGCGGCGAGACGTCGAGGTGCAGATGGACGTCCGTACGCGTGTGGCGGCCGGAGCCGGACGGCATGCCCTGGCGCTGGGCCGCGGCGGCGCCGGACAGCTGGGCCTCCTTCAGGACGCCCGAGAGGTACGGCCACACCTCGAAGCGGCGGGCGCGCAGCGGGACCACGCCGTTGTCCAGGCGGGACAGGTCGAGCAGCGTCTCCACCAGGCGGCCGAGGCGCTCGGTCTGCTTGAGGGCGGTGCGCATGGTCTCCGGGTCGGCCTCGGAGACGCCGTCGACGACGTTCTCCAGGACCGCGCGCAGGGCCGCGATCGGGGTGCGCAGCTCGTGCGAGACATTCGCCACCAGCTCCTTGCGGTGCTGGTCCTGGGCCTCCAGGTCGTCGGCCATGCGGTTGATCGTGCCGGCCAGGTCGCCGAGCTCGTCGCGCCGGCCCGCGCCGCGGACCCGGCGGGTGTAGTCGCCGTGCGAGATGGACCGGGCCACGGTGTTCATCTCGTCGAGCGGCGCGGTCAGCGAGTGCGCCACGAACTGGGTGATCAGCAGCGTGGCGATGACCGAGAAGACCGTGATGAAGCGCAGCTCGGTCTCGGTGCGCACGGCGATCATCAGCAGGCCCGTGGTGATGAAGACCGAGACGACCACGAGCGTGCCGAGCTTGGTCTTGATCGAGAACGGGCGCAGGTCGTGCAGCGCGGTCGGCTGCCGCAGCAGTCCTGCGAACAGCGCCTTCGGCTGCCGCGCGGCGGCGAGCAGCCGCTTCGGCCGCAGCGCCGTGAGCAGGTGGAGGCCGAACCCCCTGGCCCGCGCACCGAGTTGCCCGCCCACGTGTACGGCCCGTTCTCTGAGCCCGCCGTTCATGCCCGGCACCTCACGGAGTGGGGGTCTCCAGGGCGTACCCCACCCCGTGCACCGTACGGATCCGCTCCGCGCCGATCTTGCGGCGCAGCGCCTTGATGTGGCTGTCGACGGTCCGGGTGCCGGAGGCGTCCGCCCAGTCCCACACCTCGGCGAGGAGCTGCTCCCGGGAGAGCACCGCCCGCGGGGTGTTGGCCAGGCAGACCAGGAGGTCGAACTCGGTGGGCGTGAGGTGCACGTCCTCCGAGCGCACCCGCACCCGGCGCTGCGCGTGGTCGATCTCCAGCTCGCCGAGGCGCAGGATGCCGCTGCGCGGCGTGGCCGCGGCGAGCGCGGCGCGCTCCACCCGGCGCAGCAGCACGTGCACCCGGGCGGCCAGCTCCCGCATGGAGAACGGCTTCGTCATGTAGTCGTCGGCGCCGACGCCGAGGCCGACCAGCATGTCCGTCTCGTCGTCACGCGCCGTCAGCATCAGCACCGGCACCGGGCGCTGCGCCTGGACCCGGCGGCAGACCTCCAGGCCGTCGAAGCCGGGCAGCATGATGTCGAGGATCAGCAGGTCGGGCTGCCAGGCCTCGGCCGTGTCCACGGCGGACGGGCCGTCGGCCGCGGTCTGCACGAGGAAGCCCTCCGCCCGCAGCCGGGCCGCGATGGCGTCGACGATCGTCGGATCGTCCTCGACCACGAGGACCCGGCGCTGGGCACCCGGCGTGGCCGCCGTGCCGTTGTGGGAGGTGTGTGTCTGCTCCATGGCCCCGCCCCTGAAAATGCGCCTTGAATGCCTTCGGTGGATCTGCAGTAAAGATCCCGCGTGTGTCGGGACAGAGCGTACGGGGAGTTACCGCAGCTCGGCTACGCAGCCCTGATGCCGAGGTGGACGACGTCCGGAACGCCCCGGGCAACGGCGACTTCTTCCGTACGTACCCCGTCGAAACCGGCATTGCGCAGAGCCTTCTCGAAAGCGGGCGAAGGCTGCGCGGACCAGACCGCGAGCACTCCGCCGGGGCGCAGCCGGGCCGTGCAGGCGGCGAGACCGGCGGGGGAGTACAGACTGTCGTTGTCGTCCGTCACCGTCCAGTCCGGGCCGTTGTCGATGTCCAGACAGAGCGCGTCGTACGCGGGCGAGGCGGGGTCGTGGAGGTGGGCGACGAGGTCGGCCTCGACGATCCGGGTGCGCGGGTCGGCGAACGCCTCCGCGGTGTACGGGGCGAGGGGGCCGAAGCGGTGCCAGTCGACGATGGCGGACTCCCGCTCGACGACGGTGACGGCGCCCCAGCGCGGGTCGGCGGCGGCGTGCGCGAGCGAGAAGCCGACGCCCAGGCCGCCGATGAGGACGCTCGGCTCGGGCCGGTCGTCCAGGGCGTCGCGGGCGGCGTCGACGAGGAGACGCTCGGAGCGGCCGTCCGACGTGTCCATCAGGAACGTGCCGTTGGCGATGATCTGCAGCAGGTCGCCGTGCCTGCGCAGCACCACTTCGCCGTGCGGGCCGGTGCGGCGGTCGAGGACGACGGGCTGCTCGGTGTCGTACGGGTCAAGCATGCGGACCATCCTGCCCGGAACTGGCCGCACAATGTCCCGGTGTCAGGAAACAGCCCGCAGGTCATGCGGTGGACGGACGGCGCCGACGAGCGCTTCGCGACGTGGTACGCACAGAACGGGACCCCGCCGCCGCGCCGCGTCGTGCCCGCCGACAGCCGGATGGGCGTCGCGGCCGCCTACCGGCACGTCTGCGAGGGCACCGCGCTGCTCTGGCGCGGCGACTACCGCTCGGCGCGGCAGCTGCTCGCCTCGCTCGGGCGCCGCGCCGAAGGCAGGCGCAAGCCGCCCGCGCAGCCGCCCTCCCCGGCGGAGGCCTTCCACCTCCAGCGCCGCGAACAGGCCCGCAGGGCAAGGATTCTGGGCCTGCTCCTGATCCCGTACGAGAACCCGGACGGGGCCGGACTGCGGGTCGCCCTGAAGGGGGCGCCGGACGTGGCGGCGGCCTGCGCGCACGCCTACGGGAAGCCGGCCGAGGGGCCCGGCGTGGGCTCGCTGCGCGACCTGCTCGGCGTCGTCGGGGCGTACGAATGGCACCGCAAGGGCGTCGAGATCCCGGCGCTCGGGCCCGGGGCGCGCATCCATCCGCGGCACGGGGTGTTCTCGCCGGTGCGCGGCGAGTACGTCGACCTGGTCGCTCAGGCGCCGCTGCCGCCGGGGGCGGACACGGCGTTCGACATCGGCACCGGGACGGGGGTGCTCGCGGTGCTGCTCGCCCGGCGCGGGGTACGGCGGGTGACGGCGACCGATCTGGACGAGCGGGCGGTGGCCTGCGCCCGGGACAACGCCGAGCGGTTCGGCCTCGGCGACCGGATCGAGGTACGGCGGGCCGACCTGTTCCCCGACGGGCGGGCGGACGTGCTCGTGTGCAACCCGCCGTGGCTGCCGGGCCGCCCGCGCACAGCGCTCGACCGGGCCGTGTACGACCAGGACAGCGCGATGCTGCGCGGCTTCCTCGACGGTGCGGGCGAGCATCTGCGGCCCGGCGGCGAGGCCTGGCTGATCATCTCCGACCTGGCCGAACGTCTGGAGCTGCGCGCCCCCGACGAGCTCGCCGAGCTGATCGCGGCGGCGGGTCTGACGGTCCTCGGCCGCCTCGACACCCGCCCCCGCCACGCCCGCGCCCGGGACGAGAACGATCCGCTGTACGGGGCGCGGGCGGGCGAGGTGACGTCGCTGTGGCGGCTGGCGCCCACGGGCGGGTGAGGCTCTCTGTGCCGCCTGGTCGTCAGTGCCGGAACAGGGTGTGCTGCGGCTCCGAGCGGGCCTGCTGGCGCAGCAGCATCGTGAGGAAGCCGAGCGTGCCGCGGTAGCCGCGCAGCCACTCCTCCCGGTGCTGGTTCGCCGTGCGCAGGGCCTCCGCGCTGTCCGGGTCGTCCGGGTGGTCGAGGGCCCAGCGCGACAGGGTGCCGGTCCAGGCCCACTCGTACTCGTCCCACTCGGCGAGCGTGCTGACGTGGCCGTGGACGGGGATCCACTGGTCGAGCAGAACCTGGTCGACGGTGTTCGGCAGGGACATGAACTCGTCCTCGGCGAAGCCGACTTGGAGCGTCTCGGGCCCCGGCGCCTGCTCCCAGAAGCCGTCGCCGACGATCAGTGTGCCGCCGGGCGCGAGGTGCTTGCGGGCCGCTTCGAGGGTGGGCAGGAGGCCGCCGAAGGCGTGCGTGGCGCCGACGCACAGGACGACGTCGTACTGCTGCGGGGCGCTGTGGGCGGTGGCGTCCTCCTGGAGCAGCGTGACCCGGTCGGCGAGCCCGGCGGCGGCGATCCGCTCGCGGCCGAGGTCGAGCGCGGACTCGCTCACGTCGACGCCGACAGCCCGGACGGCGGGGCGGTCGGCGGCGGCCCGCAACAGCCAGGCGCCCTCGCCGCAGCCGAGGTCGAGGACGCGCTCGTCGCCGCGCGGCAGGGCGAGGTCGAGGAGGTGCCGCACGGTGGTCTCGTGCAGCGGGGCGGCTACGGGGTGGTCGCCGTGGGCGATCGTGCTGAGCTTCTGTCGCAGTCGGTCCATGGGGCGCATCATGCCGAAGTGACACGGGGCCGTGGCCCCGAACCCCCACTTCCGAGGTCGTCTTCCGGCTGCAGCGCCGTCGTGGTTGCCCGCGCCCCGCGGCAGAGCCGCAAATGTCACAGCCCCGCGCCCCTGACGGGGCACGCCCCCCGCCCGCACAATCCAGCCCCTCCGGCGTTTGAGGAGCGGGGGTCCGGGGGCGGAGCCCCCGGAGCTGCCGCAGGCTTTCGGGAAGGGGCGGGGAGGGGAGAAATCAGGCGGCCCAGGCGAGAGCGCGATTGCCTGATCGCTCAGAGCGAACAGCCCGAAGGGAACATCTCCAGGCTCACAAGCATTGAGCCCATGTAGCTCAACTTGACTGCCGAAGGGGAGATCATGGCATCGACGTCCACAACGCTCACCCTGCCCGTCCTTCCGCTCGACGACGAGGTCGTGCTGCCCGGCATGGTGGTGCCCCTGGACCTCAACGACCCCGACGTACGAGCCGCGGTGGAGGCCGCGCAGGCCGCCGCCCGCGGGCAGACCGGGAAGCCACGGGTGCTGCTCGTCCCGCGCATCGACGGCACGTACGCGGCGACGGGCGTGCTCGGCACCGTCGAGCAGGTGGGCCGCCTCGCCGACGGCGACCCCGGCGCGCTGATCAAGGGCCGTCGGCGGGTGCAGATCGGCGCGGGCACGACCGGACCCGGCGCCGCCCTGTGGGTGGAGGGCATCGAGGTCGACGAGACCGTGCCCGACCCGCTGCCCGGCGCGGTCACCGAGCTCGCCAACCAGTACAAGGCGCTGGCCACCAGCTGGCTGAAGAAGCGCGGCGCCTGGCAGGTCGTGGACCGGGTCCAGCAGATCGACGACATCTCGGCGCTCGCCGACAACTCCGGCTACTCGCCCTTCCTGACCACCGCGCAGAAGGTCGAACTCCTGGAGACCACCGACCCGGTGGAGCGCCTCAAGCTCGCCGCGAAGCTGCTCAGCGACCACCTCGCCGAGCAGGACGTGGCCGAGTCGATCGCGAAGGACGTCCAGGAGGGCGTCGACAAGCAGCAGCGCGAGTTCCTGCTGCGCCGCCAGCTCGAAGCCGTACGCAAGGAGCTGCGCGAGCTGAACGGCGAGAGCGAGGGCGAGGAGTCCGACGACTACCGCGCCCGCGTGGAGGCCGCCGACCTGCCCGAGCACGTCCGCACGGCCGCGCTCAAGGAGGTCGACAAGCTGGAGCGGGCCAGCGACCAGTCCCCGGAGGGCTCCTGGATCCGCACCTGGCTGGACACCGTCCTCGAACTGCCGTGGAACGAGCGGACCGAGGACGCGTACGACATCCAGGGCGCCAAGGGCGTGCTCGACGCCGAGCACGCGGGCCTGGAGGACGTGAAGGAGCGGATCACCGAGTACCTGGCGGTGCGCAAGCGGCGCGCCGACCGCGGCCTCGGCGTGGTCGGCGGCCGTCGCGGCGGCGCCGTGCTCGCGCTGGTCGGCCCGCCCGGCGTCGGCAAGACCTCGCTCGGCGAGTCCGTCGCGCACGCGATGGGCCGGAAGTTCGTCCGCGTCGCCCTCGGCGGCGTCCGCGACGAGGCGGAGATCCGCGGCCACCGGCGTACGTACGTGGGGGCGCTGCCCGGCCGGATCGTGCGGGCGATCAAGGAGGCGGGCTCGATGAACCCCGTCGTCCTGCTCGACGAGATCGACAAGGTCGGCTCCGACTTCCGCGGCGACCCGGCCGCGGCCCTGCTCGAAGTCCTCGACCCGGCGCAGAACCACACGTTCCGGGACCACTACCTGGAGGTCGAACTCGACCTGAGCGATGTCGTCTTCCTGGCCACGGCGAACGTCCTGGAGGCCATTCCGGAGGCGCTGCTCGACCGCATGGAGCTGGTCCGGCTCGACGGGTACACCGAGGACGAGAAGGTCGTCATCGCCCGCGACCACCTGCTCCCGCGTCAGCTGGAGCGGGCCGGCCTGGAGGCGGACGAGGTCACGCTGGACGAGTCCGCGCTGCGCAAGCTGGCGGGCGAGTACACGCGCGAGGCCGGCGTCCGCAACCTGGAGCGGTCCGTGGCGCGGCTGCTCCGCAAGGTCGCGGCGCAGAGCGAACTCGGCGAGCGGGAACTGCCGTTCACGGTCACCGCGGACGACCTGCGCGGCCTGATCGGCCGGCCGCACCACGTGCCCGAGTCCGCGCAGGACCCGGCCGAGCGGCGCACGGCGGTGCCGGGCGTGGCCACGGGCCTCGCGGTCACCGGCGCGGGCGGCGACGTGCTGTTCGTGGAGGCGTCCCTGGCCGACCCGGAGACGGGTGCGGCGGGCCTGACCCTGACCGGTCAGCTGGGTGACGTGATGAAGGAGTCCGCGCAGATCGCGCTGTCCTTCCTGCGCTCGCACGGCGCCGAACTGGAGCTGCCCGTCGGCGACTTGAAGGACCGGGGAGCGCACATCCACTTCCCGGCGGGCGCGGTCCCGAAGGACGGGCCGAGCGCGGGCATCACGATGACGACGGCGCTCGCGTCGCTGCTGTCCGGCCGTCTCGTCCGTACGGACGTGGCGATGACCGGCGAGGTGTCGCTGACCGGGCGGGTGCTGCCGATCGGCGGCGTCAAGCAGAAGCTGCTCGCGGCGCACCGGGCCGGGATCACGACGGTGATCATCCCGAAGCGGAACGAGGCGGATCTGGACGACGTCCCGGCGGAGGTGCTGGAGAAGTTGGAGGTGCACCCGGTGACGGATGTTCGGCAGGTCCTTGAGCTGGCCCTCGCGCCGGCGGAGGTCGGCGTTCCCGTCGCGGCCTGACGGGGCTAGGTCCAGGGGGCTCCGCCCCCGGACCCCCGCTCCTCGATCGCCGGAGGGGCTCCCTTTTCGGGGGCCCCTCCGGTTGTTTCTTTGTCTGGCGCGCCGTCGTGGCTGGTCGCGCAGTTCCCCGCGCCCCTTACGGGGCCCTATCCGTTCGCGAGGGCCTGGAGGCGGTCGTAGGCGCCGTTGAACTTGTTGTGGTCGCCGACGATCGGGCCGGAGGAGGTGTACTGCCACATCGTGTAGTAGCCCCAGCCGGCCGGCAGTTCGCCGGGGGTCGTGTTGTAGCGGGCGATCCACAGCGGGTGGTTGGTCGCGAAGCCGCCGTAGTTGCCCGTGCAGGTCTTCCACCAGCTGGTCGCCGTGTAGATCACGGGGTAGCGCCCGGTGCGGTACTTGTACCGGTTCACGAAGTCCCAGATCCAGCTGACCATCCCGGCCTGCGACTTGCCGTAGCACTGCCCGCCGTACGGGTTCCACTCGATGTCGAGGGCGCCCGGCAGCGTCTTCCCGTCGCGGGACCAGCCGCCGCCGTTGTTGACGAAGTAGTCCGCCTGCGCGGCGCCGCTCGTGGTGTCGGGTGTGGCGAAGTGGTACGAGCCACGGATCATGCCGACGTTGTACGAGCCGTTGTACTGCTGCGTGAAGTACGTGTTCTTGTAGTACGTGCCCTCGGTCGCCTTCACGTAGGCCCAGCGCACGCCGCTCGTCCACAGCGCGGACCAGTTGACGTTGCCCTGATGGCTGGAGACGTCCACGCCCTCCGTCTGGACGGCGGCGATGCTCGGGCTGTCGGGTGGCAGCGGGCCCTCGCCGTCGTGCTCGGCGACGCCCATGCCCATGTACGCGGAACCGCGCGGCGGGATGTCGTCCTCGGCGGCCTGCGCCGTGGTCGGGAAGGCGAGGAGCAGGGACAGCACGGTCAGGAGGACCGCGAGCGCCGGCCTGCGGGAGCGGCGCGGTAAGCGGGAACGGGACGGTCTGGCGGGGGATCCGGGTCTGTGCACGGGCATGGAGTGCCTCCGAAGGCCTCAGGAGTGCGGTGGGGGGACCTGGAACGAACCGAACGTGTGCATGTCATGGAGCATGTACCCAGGACGCTACGCACGTAGACCCCGCGTGGGAAGAGAAGCCGGAGGCTGCCGATGGTCTACTCCTGCGGAATACTGGCCGAGCTGCGGCGATCGGCCGCCGGAGCGGGAAACTTTCAGGAACGGGAAAGCGATTCATGGCTGCTGACGTGCACGAGAGCGGCGGAGCGGGCGGAGCGGACGGGGACGAGCCGCGCTCCGGGGCCGAGCCGGCGACGGGGTCCGAGGCGGGCGCCGGGAGCGGCGCGGAGGCTGCTGCCGGGAACGGCGACGAGACCGGCGCCGACCACGAATTCCTCGCCCTCGAACGGGAGTTGACCGTCTTCCTGCGCCGCGCCCGCGCCTCCTCCGGAGAGATGGCCCGCGCCGTCCACCCCGACCTGGAGCCCGCCGCGTACGGACTCCTCGTACGCCTGGAGGAGGGCGGTCCGCAGCGGGCCACCGAGCTCGCGGCGTACATCGGCGTCGGCAAGGCCACCATGAGCCGGCAGCTGCGGGCCCTCGAAGAGCTGGGCCTCGTCGCCCGCGACCCGGACCCGGTCGACGGGCGGGCCTCCCTGATGCGCCTCACCGACGAAGGTCGCGCCCGCTTCCGCACCGTGCGGGACGCGCGCCGCGCCAAGTACGTGCAGCGCCTGGCCGGCTGGGACCGCCGCGAGGTCGCCGAACTCGCCCGGCTGCTCGGCCAGTTGAACGACAGCCAGGAGGGCTGAGCCGCACCCGGGCCGCCGCGCCCCGGCCGTACGGTCACAGCTCCGCGAAGACCACCGCCGCGTCGTCGTGCAGCTTCCCGCGCGGCGCCGTGGGCCCGGCCGCCTCGGCGGACTCCAGGGCCCTCACCCGGTCGATCAGCTCCTGCGGGCCCGCCTTGCGCAGCAGCGCCAGGCACTCCGTCCAGCCGCCCGCACCGAACCGCTCCACCCAGCGCGTCGCCCCGTCCGTCAACGCCGCCACACTGCGCACCGCCGACCGCGGCTCGGCCCCGCACACCGCGCGCCGGGCCACGTCCGGGTCGGCCGCCGCCGTGAAGAAGCCGCCCTCCGCGTTCCGCAGCGCCTCCACCGCGGCCACGTACTCCCGTGCCGCCGCGGCCCGTTCGGGCGAGCCGTCCGGCAGCGCGCGCACCGCCGCCCGCAGCCGCCCGACCGCCGCGGGCAGCGCGCCGAGCCGCTCGTCGAGGACCGCGCGGACCGTGCCGTCGGCCGCCTCCACGAGCAACGCCGAGTCGGAGAGCACCAGATGCTCCACCCGCTCCTCGTCCCACCGCACGAGCACCACGGTCGCCTGAGGCGTACGAACGTGAGAAAGGTCACAGGTTTGCCGATGCGCATCGGCGGTACGCGCGATGGCGGCCGCGAGGACCTCACGCAAGCCCAAATCTCGCCGCGAACCGGACAGTTCACCGAGCGCGCCGCCCAGCCGGGCCGTGAACCAGGGGACGGAATGCAGACAGCCGTAGTCCTCCGCCGGCGGCGTCACCCCGTCGAGCAGCACCAGCGTTCCGCCCTTGCCAGACGCGGGGAGCGCGACCGACGCGTAGTCCTCGTTGGGGCGGCCCGGGTCGCCGGGCTCCGTGGCCAGTTCGATACGCATCCGGCCAGTCTGCACGAGGTCTTCACAGGGCGGGACTTGGGCCGGACCCGGAGCTCAGGGGCGGTCCGAACGTCGGGTTTTCGCCGGATTGATAGCCTCCGGGAAGCGAGCGGCGGGGCATCTTGCCAAAGCGGGCCCGGCCCGTCCAACCGGCGCTCCGCGTGCGGTCGATGCGTGTGCCCGAGGAACTTGCCGGGTCCCTCCCGCCGATGTTCACTCCTTCGGGTGGCCCGGCGGAGGATGGGCGACCACTGCTCAACCGCACTGGAATGGTCATGAGCCGTACCAGAGGGGACTTGTGTTGACCCGTCGCACGTTGACCCGTCGTCACATGCGCCCCCGGTGAGGAACGAGAACTTCAAGAATGCGAGCACCGGTGCAGATGAAGCGGCCTCGGGGCAAGGGCGACAAGGCCGCGGCGCGGCCCCTGGACACCGAGGGCGCGACCTCCGAGGCGCGCGCCGACACTCCTGAGAGCGCCACCGGCCTGCGGCCGCAGCCCGACACCACGACCGACGCCGCCCCCGCGGGCCGGCGCAAGCGGGTCCGCAACCGCCTGGTCGCGGCCGTCGCCGTGGTCGCCGCCGCCGTCGCGGGCGCGGGCGCCCCCGGAATCACCGCCTCCTCCGGGCAGTTGGCCGAGTCCCAGGAACTCGTCACGCTCGCCGAGCTCACCAAGAGCGCGGTCACCCTGGCCCACGCCCTCGCCGACGAGCGCGACGAGGTCACCGCGCACATCGCCGCCGGCCGCCCCGACGACCCCGCCGCCCGCGAGGCCCTCACCGACGGCCGCGGCAGCGTCGACCGCCGCATCAAGGAAGTACGCGCCGAGGCCCCCGCCGCGCTCCGCCGCGACCTCGACGCCCTCGGCAAGGTCCGCCGCAGCGCCACCGAGGGCCGCGGCACCGCACTCGAGGCGCACGTCGCGTACACCAAGGCGATCGGCGAACTGCACGCCCTCGTCGAGGACCTGGCCGCCCAGCTGCCGCCCCGCGCGGGCTCCGGCGCCCGCGCGCTCGCCGAGCTGGACCGCGCCGTCGAGCAGGCCGGCGCCACCCGCGGGCTGCTGCTCGCCGCCCTCGCCACGCCCCGCGACCCGGCCACCGGCGTCGACCCGGTCACCGGGCAGCCGCAGGCGGGCGCCAGCACCAACTCCCGCAACCGCAACGCCCTCGTGGCCGCCGCCCAGCAGGCCCGGGTCAGCGAACAGGCCGCCCTCGCCGACTTCGAGCGCGCCGCCCCCGACACCGACCGGGCCAAGCTCGGCTCCACGGTCACCGGCCCCGAGGTCGCCGCCGCCGAGCGCTACCTCGCCCGGCTCACCGACCAGCCCACCCTGTCGGCCGCCGAACTCCGCTACGACCGCGAGCGGGTGGCCGCCGCGCTGTCCGCCCGCGTCGAACAGCTCCGCAGCGTCGAGAACACCCTGAGCGCCGACCGCGTCGAGTCCCTCAGCAGCCTCCGCGACGACGACGTCACCGCCCTCGAAGTGCGCATCGCGCTCATCGGCGTCCTGCTGCTCCTCGCCGTCGGCATCGCCACCGCCATCGCCCGTACGCTCACCCGCCCCCTGGCCGTCCTCCGGCTCGGCTCCGCCCGGCTCGCCGAGACCCCGGCCACGGACGAGCCGATCCGCTTCACCGGCCGCAACGACGAGTTCGCCGCCGTCGTCCGCTCCGTCAACTCCCTGCACGCGCACACCCGTCGGCTGCAGGACCGCCTCACGTACCTGGAGGGCGACCGCAAGCACCTCGTCGGCCAGCGCGAGAAGCTCGCCGACGAGCGCGAGGAACTGCGCGAACAGCTCGACGAGGCCCTCGCCCAGGCCGAGCGCACGCAGCGGCACGGCGCCGACGGCACGGTCGTCCAGCTCGCCCTGCGCCATCTCGCCCTGGTCGAGCGGCAGTTGGGCGTGATCGAGAACCTGGAGGAGCGCGAGCAGGACCCGGAGCGCCTCGACACGCTCTTCAAGCTCGACCACTTCGCCACCGTCATGCGCCGGCACAGCGAGAACCTGCTCGTCCTCGCGGGCGCCGAGCACCGCGACAGCCACCCCGGCCCCGTCCCGCTGATCGACGTGCTGCGTGCCGCCGTCAGCGAGATCGACGCGTACGACCGGGTCCGCATCGCCTCCCTGCCGCCGCACGCCCACCTCGCGGGCGCCACGGCCGACGACATCAGCCACCTGGTCGCCGAACTCCTGGAGAACGCCACCACGTTCTCCCCGCCGGACGCCGCCGTCGAGGCCTCCGCGTGGCTCCTGGAGAGCGGCGACGTGATGCTCTCCGTACGCGACGAGGGCATCGGCCTCCCCGAGGACCGGCTCCGCCGGCTCAACGACAAGCTCGCCGAGTTCGACCCGTCGCAGCCGTACGTGCCTGCTTCTGTCTCCGCGGAGGCCGAGGGGACCGGGGAGCTGGGGCTCGGCCTGTACGTGGTGGCCCGGCTCGCCGCGCTGCACGGGCTGAGCGTCGAGCTGCGCGAGCAGAAGCAGGGCGGGCTCGCGGCCCTCGTGGTCCTGCCCGCGTCGATCCTCGCCGCGGCCCCGGCCGAGGCGACCCCGCAGCACCCGGTGGCGATGGCCGCCGCCCTGCCGCAGGTCCACCTGCCGGGCGCGGAGGCCGAGGCCAACGCCAATGTCCTGGACCGCCGTTCCCCCGAGGAGGACGAGGACCCGGGGCAGGCCCCGGACCCGTTCATCCGCGCGGCGGAGCGAGCGTTCGACGAGACTCCGGAGTCCTCGGACACCGAGGCAGCGGGGACGGACGAGAAGGCGACCCACACCTCCACGCCGACGCCTGCCACGGCCGAGCAGTCGGGGGACCCCGAGCCGTTCGCCGACGCGCCGCTCCCCGGCCAGACACCGGGCGCGGATGCTGCGCTTGCCGCTGAGGAGCGGGTCGGCGACACCGACTCGGATGCTGCCCCGGCCTTCGGTACCGAGTCGCCCGGTGGCGCCACCTTCGACGCTGACCCCGGCTTCGGCGGCGAGTCGCTCGGGGACGCCGAGCCTGCCCCGGAGCCCGAGCTGTTCGCCGACGCGGCGTCGGTTTCGGGTTCCACGCCGACGGTTGCCGATGCCGAGTCGACCGTGGACCCCGTGCTTGACAGCGAGCGGACTGGTGACGCCGAGTCGGCCGCCGACGCGGAGCCGGTCTCCGGCCTGACGTCGGGCGCCGAGGCCGCGGCGGGCGCGGATGCTGCCCCGGTCTTCGGTGCCGAGTCGATCACGGCCCCCGTACCTGCCGACGACGCCGAGTCGACGCCCGACATCGAGCGTGCCGACGACGCCCGGCCGACCGGCGACACAACCCCGGCCACCACCGCCCCCGAGCCGCACCCCGAGCACGCTCACGAGCCCGAGCCCGACCCCGAGGCCGACACCGAGTTCGGTCGTACCGCCGGTCTCGGGGCCGACGGTGAGCCCGGCTCCGTTCTTCTCGATCCGCTCTCCCCGGAGGCCGAGGTCGAGCGGGAGTTGTTCGGTGGGGAGGGCGAGGCGGACGCCGTCGTGGCCGACGCGCCCGAGCCGTTGGCCGCCCCCGCCGGTGAGTCCGTGCTGCTGCCCGAGGTGGGCGAGGGGCATGAGCGGGTCGCCGACGCTGAAGTAGTCCCGCAGCAGGCGCGGCGCGAACTGCGCGAGCCCCTGCCGCAGCGGGAGCGCACCACCGAGACGGGGCTTCCGGTGCGGACGCCCAAGGCCACCGGACCCGCCCCCGAACCCGTGGCCCGCCGCAGCTCCGTCGACCCGGAGGCCCTGCGCCGCAGGCTCGGCAGCTTCCACCGGGGCGCCAACTCGGGCCGCCGTGACGCCGAGGCCGAACTCGCCGAGCGGACCGGCGAGTTCGCGGCCGACGAGTTCGCGGCCGGCGCCGACGCGGCCACCGGGGAGGCGCCCGACCGGGCGCCCCGGACCGACCAGGGGGACCCAGCCGAGGAGGCACGCAGTTGACCGCTCCCAGTACGTCCCGTGCGTACCGTCTCAGCAGCGAAGCCCGGAACCTGCACTGGCTGCTCGACAACCTGGTCCGGGAGGTGCCCGGACTGCTCTCGGTGGCCGTGGTGTCCTCCGACGGACTGCTGCTGCTCTCCTCCGACCCGGAGGTGAACGACGCGGCCCAGCAGCCGCGTACCGCCTCCGGACCGAAGGGGTCGAGCGCCGACCTCGCCACGATCGTCTCTGGCATCGGCAGCCTCACCATCGGGGCGGCCAAGCTGATGGACGGCGGCGGCATCAAGCAGACCGTGGTCGCCATGGACGAGGGCAGCCTCTTCGTGATGGCGATCAGTGACGGCTCGCTGCTCGGCGTGCACGCCGCCCCCGACTGCGACGAGAGCGTGGTCGCGTACCAGATGGGCCTGTTCGTCGGCCGGGCCGGGCACGTCCTGACCCCCGAACTCCGCAGCGAGCTGCGGCAGTCCATGGAGAGCGGACGGTGACCGCCCCGGGCGCCGCCGCGCGACTGCCGGTGCGCGGCCGGGGACGCAGGCCCGCGCGGGTCCGGCCGTACTCGCTCACCGGAGGCCGTACGCGCTTCGCGCACGCGCTGCTCGTCGAGACCTTCGTCGCCGCGATCCAGGCGCCGGGGGCCGAGGAGCGGAAGGCCGTCGCGCCGCGCGGCCGGGGCGTGCCCGAGATGCGGGCGATCGTCGAGGTGTGCCGCAGGATGCGCACCGTCGCCGAGATCTCCGCGCTCCTGAAGATGCCGCTCGGCGTGGTCCGCGTACTCCTCAGCGACCTCGCCGACCAGGGAAGGATCCGGGTGTACGGCACGGGGCACGGGCCGGGCCAGCCGGACCGCGCACTGCTCGAAAGGGTGCTGGGTGGACTCCGCCGCCTCTGACACGCTCACCGCCGCCTCCGCCGACGGCCTCGCGGCCGAGGAGGGCGCACAGCCCTGGCAGTCCGACCTCAGCCGGGCGCCCATCGCCACGAAGATCGTGGTCGCGGGCGGCTTCGGCGTGGGCAAGACGACCATGGTCGGCGCGGTCTCCGAGATCGCCCCGCTGCGCACCGAGTCCCTGATGACCGAGGCCAGTTCGGGCACCGGCGACGACGACCTGGCCCTCGTCCCGCAGAAGGCCACGACCACCGTCGCCATGGACTTCGGCCGGATCACGCTCGACGAGGACCTTGTCCTGTACCTGTTCGGCACCCCGGGCCAGCAGCGGTTCTGGTTCATGTGGGACGACCTGGTGCGCGGCGCGGTCGGCGTGATCGTGCTCGCCGACACCCGCCGCCTCGACGACTGCTTCCCGGCCCTCGACTACGTGGAGGGCTGCGGACTGCCGTACGTCGTGGCCGTCAACCACTTCGACGGCTCCGAGCGGTTCGCGGCTGAGGAGGTGCGCGAGGCGCTCGACGTGCCCGCCCACGTGCCGGTCCTGGTCATGGACGCACGCCGCCGGATCAGCGTCGTCGAGACGCTGCTCGCGCTGGTGCGGCACGCCTGCGAGACCGCGCCGCAGTAGCCCGTACGTACCGGGGAGTCGCCCGTACGTACCGAAGTAGCCCGCGTCACCGTAGGAGAGCGAGACCACCCGCATGCGGAAGATACTCATCGCCGGAGCCGGCCAGGCCGGGCTCCAACTCGCCCTGGGACTCCAGGCGCAGGGCTACGAGGTCACCCTCATGTCCCACCGCACCGCCGACGAGATCCGGGCCGGCCGCGTCATGTCGACCCAGGTGCTCTTCCACACCGCGCTGCAGCACGAGCGGGACCTCAAGCTGAACTTCTGGGAGTCCCAGACCCCGGCCATCGAAGGCCTCGGCGTCACCGTCGCCGTCCCCGGCAGCGACGACCCCGGCCCCGCGCAGCGCGCCGTCGACTGGCTCGGCCCGCTCGACGGCATCGCCCAGTCCGTCGACCAGCGCGTGAAGATGGCCGGCTGGCTCGACACGTTCGTCCGGCGCGGCGGCCAGCTCGTCATCCACGGCGCCGCCGTCTCCGACCTCGACTACTTCTCCCGCCTGTACGACCTGGTCCTGGTCGCCACCGGCAAGGGCGAGCTCGTCAACCTCTTCGACCGCGACCCGGCCCGCTCCCCGTACACCCGACCGCAGCGCTCCCTCGCCGTGTCCTACGTGCACGGGCTCGCACCGCGCCCCGGCGGGCCCGACACCGGGCAGGTGCGGCTCAACATGGTGCCGGGCGTCGGCGAACTGGTCGTCATCCCGACGCTGACCACCTCCGGGCGGGCCGACATCCTCTTCTGGGAAGGCGTCCCCGGCGGCCCGGTCGACGCCTTCCGCGGCGTCGCCGACCCGGCCGAGCACCTCGACCTCACCCTGTCCCTGATGCGCCGGTTCACACCGTGGGAGTACGAGCGGACCACCTCCGTCGAACTCACCGACGCGGGCGGCACGTTGGCGGGACGCTACACGCCGACGGTGCGCAACCCCGTCGCGATGCTGCCGTCCGGAGGGCTCGTCCTCGGGGTCGGCGACGTGGTCGTCGCCAACGACCCGATCACCGGGCAGGGCGCCAACTCGGCCGCCAAGTGCGCGGCTTCGTACCTCCGCTCCATCCTGGAGCACGGGGACCGGCCGTTCGACGAGGAGTGGATGCGGTCGGCGTTCTCGCGGTACTGGGAGTCCTCGGCGCGGCACACGACGCGGTGGACCAACGCGATGCTGGCCCCGCCGCCCGCCCATGCCCTGGCCGTCATCACGGCCGCGGACACGCACCCCGAGGTGGCCCACCGCTTCGCCAACGGCTTCGACGATCCGTCGGACTTCGAGGGCTACTTCTACGAACCGGCGTCGGCGGAACGCTACTTGGACTCGGTCAGGTAGGCCTCCCGCGCCACCCCAGGGGGCTCCGCCCCCGGCCCCCGGCTCCTCAATCGCCGGAGGGGCTCGATCCGGGTCGGTCCTTCGTCTGCGGCGCCGCGGTGGCCGCTCGCGCAGTTCCCCGCGCCCCTATCGGGGCCCGTCACCCCGGCCTGCCCCACCACGGCGGCGGGGGACCCGAAAGACGCCCCCCGGGAGCCGCTCCGGCGATTGAGGAGCGGGGTCCGGGGCGGAGCCCCGGAGAGGGGCGCGGGGAACTGCGCGACCAGCCACGGCGGTGCTGCAGCCGAAGAGCAAGGCCCAGGAGGGGGAGCCCCTCCGGCGATCGAGGAGCGGGGGGCCGGGGGCGGAGCCCCCTGGGGGAGGGGGGCTCAGGCGTCGCCCGGGGCCGACTCCGACCCCCACCCCGTATCCGCCCCCTCCTCCGCCCCCGCGGGCAACTTCGGCGGACGGTAGGACGGGTCCGGGCGGGAGCCCGGGTCGGGCCGGACCGCGCCGAGGAGCGGGTTCGCCGCGATCGGCGAGACCTTGACCCGCGCCCCGGGCCGCGGCGCCTGCACGACCTTCCCTCCGCCCAGATAGATCGCCACATGCGTGGCATCGGGGAAGTACACGACCAGGTCCCCCGGCCGCAGCCGGTCCAACGGCACGCGCCGCAACTGCGCCCACTGCTCCTGCGACGTACGCGGAATCTCCCGCCCCGCCCGCTCCCACGCCCGCGAGGTCAGCCCCGAGCAGTCGAAGGACTTCGGTCCCTCCGCGCCCCACACGTACGGCTTGCCGATCTGCTTCACCGCGTACCGCAGTGCTTCCGCGCCGGCTTTCGACGGGGCGCGGGTCGCCGCGGGCTTGCCGGGCGGGCCGCCGAGGGCGCCGGAGTCGAGGAGGTCGCGCTGGGCGTCGGCGGTGGAGTCCGCCTCCAGGCGGCGCAGCGCGTCCAGCTCGTCGGCGGTGAGCTCGGCGAGCATCGACTCGACGTCCCGCAGCCGTTCCTGCACTTCGTCCCGCTGCCCCTTCTGCCGTTCGGCCAGGGCGAGTTGGGCGTCCAGGGCCTTGCGGGCGCGGGCGGCGAGCGCGGCGGTCCGCTTCTCCCGGTCGACGAGGCGCCCGACCGTCTCGACGCGCTCGGCGGCCATGCGTCGCACGACGTGGCCCTGGTCGAGGGCTCGCCGCGGATCGCGGGCGAGGAGCAGCTTCAGGTACGGGGAGAGCTCGCTGTCGCCCTGGTACTGCTGGCGGGCGAGGCGTCCGGCGGCGGCCCGGCTGTCGTGCAGGGCGGTGCGGGCCTTCTTCAGGTCCCGGGTCAGCTTCTTCGCCTGCGTCCGCTGTTTCTTCAGTTTCTCCGCGGTGGCGTTGTACGTCTCGGTGGCCTGCTCGGTCTTCCGGTACAGCTCCTGGAGATCCGCGAGGAGCCCTGCCACGGTCCCCTCCTCGGGCCCCGGCGCGGCCGCCGCCTGAGGTCCGGTCAGGAGTCCCGTCACGAGTCCCGCCACCGCCGCCGCGGCGCAGACGGCGCGGCCGATGCTGTTGGCTGACACACCATCACCTCCGCGGCGAGCATGCAGCGGTGGGGGCGGCGGCACCCGGCGGGTGGGGCCCGGTGGCGGAACCGGCTCACTCGTCCCGGTCGGGGCGGCGACGGAGCGGTGCGGCGCCGTTGACAGCGCGTTGTTCCCCGCCCCGCCCCTTCCCGAAAGCCTCCGGCGGTTGTCTGTCGGCTGCAGCGCCGTCGTGGCTGGTCGCGCAGTTCCCCGCGCCCCTGAAGGGGCACGGAGCGGGGTCCGGGGCGGAGCCCCGAAAAGGGGCGCGGGGAACTGCGCGACCGGCCACCGCGGCGCCGCAGACGAAAGGCGAGCGCTACGAACCCGCCCTCGACCACGGCCACTTGAGCCCCCGCCCCCGCCGCCCCTCCGGGTCGTACACGTACTTCCAGCCGCGCGGGACGCCGAGCCGGCGGCTGAGGCTCGCGGGCTCGCGCCGGTACACGAGCACCGTCGGGGGCCCGCCGGCCGCGTCCGGGACCGGCACCTCGTACCGCTTCGGGGGCTGGCCCGTGGCGCCGAGGAGTACGGGCAGGGTGCGGCCGTCCAGGGGGCCGCCCTCGAAGGGGATGTCCTCGCTTCTCACCGGGCCAGTCTCACAGCAGGTGCGCCGCGTCGCTCACCACGGGCAGCACCCGGCCGGCGAGCGAGGCCGCGATGCCGCCCGGCTCCTCCAGTTCCAGCGCGGCGCGCAGCACCTCGGCGGTCTGCGGGTCGGACGCGGCGGTGGCCGTCGTCACGGCGAGGAAGTGGTCGAGCAGCCAGTCCCGCAGCTCCTCCTGCGGCGGCTGCTTGCCCTCGTCCAGCCAGATCAGGGACGCGGCCTCGACGGCGGAGATCCAGGTGCGCACCATCAGCTGCAGCCGCGGTCCAGGCTCGGCGACCGGCAGATGCGCGAGGATGCGCGCCGCGGCTACGGCGCGGACCTCGTCGACGATCGCGCTGGTCCGGGACGTGGAGACGACGCTGCCGCCCTGCAGCAGCGCGCTGAACCCGGTGTCGTGCTCGTCGACGAACGCGAGGTACCGGGTCAGGGCGCGGGAGAGGCGGGCGGTGAGCGGGCCGTGCGGCGGCTCGTCGAAGCACTGCTCCAGGGCGTCGGCGGCGGTGCGCAGGGCGGCCTCGTACAGCTGCTGCTTGCCGCCGGGGAAGTACCGGTAGACGAGCGGGCGGGAGACGCCCGCCGCCTCGGCGACGTCGTCGAGGGAGACCTCCTCCGGCGGGCGGTGCGCGAAGAGGGACAGCGCGGCGTCGAGGAGCTGGCTGCGCCGCTCCTCCACGCTGAGCCGGCGGTAGGCGGGGGTCGAGGCACGTCGGGTGGTTGCCGGGGGCATGCCCGCAGCGTATCGGCCCCGCGCCGCGCCCGGGCCACGGGTTGTCCGCAGAGATTTCGCAGGACGTCCACATCGCGGGACGCGGGCGTCCGGCGGCCCTCCAGCGGGAGAGTGCGCGCGAGTCGTTGACGCCTCGTCTCACGCGTGTGAGCCTGCCAACGAGCTCGACGAGCTTGTCCCGTACGGCAGTTCGCGCAGCGAAGGAGGCGTCGGGATGTCGACGCAGGAGCTCTACGCCATGGACCCGGGCGAGCCGCACTGGCAGGTCCCGGCGACCGGATCGGCCCGCTTCAGCTGGGACTACGACGACGGCCGCGACCGCCTCCTGGCCCTGTACCAGAAGGGCAAGGACAAGCAGTGGGACGGCGCCAAGCGGATCGACTGGGACCTGGAGGTCGACCCGGAGAACGCGCTCGGCACCCCCGACGAGGCGCTCACGCTGTACGGCACCCGGCACTGGTCGAGGATGACCGCCAAGGACAAGGGGGAGCTGCGCCGGCACTACGCGTCCTGGCAGTTCAGCCAGTTCCTGCACGGCGAGCAGGGCGCGATGGTGTGCGCGGCCCGCATCGTCGAGTCCGTCCCCGACCTGGATGCCAAGTTCTACTCCGCGACCCAGACCATGGACGAGGCCCGGCACGCGGAGATCTTCGGACGGTTCCTGCACGACAAGGTCGGGATGGTCTACCCGGTCAACGACAACCTGCAGTCGCTGCTCGGCGACACCCTGCGCGACTCCCGCTGGGACATGCCGTACCTCGGCATGCAGGTCCTCATCGAGGGCCTCGCGCTCGCCGCGTTCGGCATGATCCGCGACACCACGGACAAGCCCCTGCCGCAGCAGATCCTGGCGTACGTGATGCAGGACGAGGCCCGGCACGTGGCCTTCGGGCGGATGGCCCTGCGCGACTACTACAAGCAGCTCACGGACGCCGAGCTGCGCGAGCGCGAGGAGTTCGTCATCGAGGGCTGCCACCTGATGCGGGACCGGCTGCGCGGCGTGGAGGTCCTGGAGAACCTGGGCATCCCGCGCAAGGAGGCCGACGAGTACAGCGAGAACTCCGAATACCTCGCGCTCTTCCGCCAGTTGCTGTTCTCCCGCATCGTCCCCTGCGTCCGCGACATCGGCCTCTGGGGCGAACGCCTCCAGCGGGCGTACGTCGACATGGGCGTCTTCGAGCTGGGCGACTCCAACCTCGACCAGCTGATGGCCCAGGACGAGGAGATAGCCGAAAAACTCGACGCGGAACGCTTCGCGGCGGAGGAGGCGGCCCGCGTGACAGAGGTCGAGCAGACCATCGAGGCGGCCACGGAGGCGCGCTGAGCGCGTCAACGCTACGCGGTCGCGCTCACTCCATCGTGCGGCAGATCGGCATATGCCGTGGGTAGCCTGGACATATCAGCGAGACTCTGCCGCATGGGAGCGATCATGAGCGCCGCGCGTGAGTACGGGCTTGACGAGGACCAAGAGTGGGTCCGCCCGCCCGAGGGCGGCTGGACCGCGGACGACCTGGACCGGCTTCCGAACCTTCCCCCGCACACGGAGCTGATCGACGGGAGCCTCGTCTTCGTGAGTCCGCAGACTCGATTCCACATGCGCACCATCAGGCTCTTGGAGGCCAGCCTCCTCGCGCAGGCACCCGACGCGTACGACGTCGACCGGGAGTTCAGTGTCAAGCTGAACAACCGCAACAGGCCGGAGCCGGACGTGTCGGTCATCCATGCCGAAGCCGACACCGGGCCGGAGCAGACGTGGCTCAGGCCCGAGGACGTCCTCCTCGCCGTAGAAGTCGTCTCCAAGGACTCCGAGGACCGCGACCGCGAGGTGAAGCCCCGCAAGTACGCGGAGTCCGGCATTCCGCACTACTGGCGGGTCGAGGAGAACGGCGGGCAGCCCGTGGTCTACGTCTACGAACTCGACCCGGCGACCCGGTCGTACGCGCCGACCGGCATCTTCAAGGACCGCGTCGTGCTCACCGTCCCCTTCGACATCGACATCGACCTCACGGCGGTCGGCCGACGCCGATAGGCCCCGGTCCTTCCGTCACTCCTGGGCCGCTCCCGGCGGGAACGACGTGCGCAGGTTGAAGGCGTGCGGGGTCGGGCCGTTGGTGCGGAGGTGGAGCAGGCGCTGTTCCGCCTCCGCGACGGTCGGGCGGTGGCCGGCCGGGACCCACCACAGGGCCGTCACCGCCTCCTCGACCCGCTCGAACCACTCGCGCCGCCGGGCGAGCAGCTCCCGGTGCTGCCCCTGGTACATGAACGCGGTGAGCGCGTTCGCGTCCCGCCACACCGACATGTTGACGATCAGCCAGGCGTCGTCGAGGACCGGCACGTCCGTCGCGTTGCCCGACTCGCTCTGCAGCCGCCACACGAACCCGTCGGCCGCGTCGGCGACCGCGTTCACCGGGTCGAGGGCGTCCACGAAGTCCTTCAACTCCGGGGAATCCAGAGGGAACTTGAGGCGGGCGATGTTGACCTGGGCGAGTTCGTGCGAGGCGTCCGTGGGCATGGGCGCACGATAGGCCGACCCGCCCCCGCACCCCCACCCCCGTCTCACAACGCGAGCGCCGCCTTCATCACGGCCCGCGCGACCGGCGCCGCGCTGCCGCCGCCGCTGATGTCGTCCCGGTCGGCCGCCGCGTCCTCCACGACCACCGCGACCGCGACCTTCGGCTCGGCCGCGTCCTCGGCCTGCGCCCAGGAGATGAACCAGGCGTACGGCAGGCCCTTGTTGCCGATGCCGTGCTGCGCGGTGCCGGTCTTGCCGCCGACGACCGCGCCCCGGATCGCCGCCCGCTTCCCGGTGCCGTCCTCGACCACGCCGACCATCAACTCCCGCAGCAGCGCCGCCGTTCCCGGGTTGACGGTCTGCCGCAGCGAGACCGGGTGCGTGGTCGAGACGGTACGGCCGGACGCGTCCGTCGTCCGGTCCACCAGGTGGGGCGTCTTGAGGTCCCCGTTGTTGGACACGGCCGCGGCGACCATCGCCATCTGCAGCGGTGTCGCCGTCGTGTCGTACTGCCCGATCGCGGACAGCGCGACGCTCGACGGCTCCATCTCCCGGTTCAGGTTGCTCTTCGCGACCCGCGCGGGGATGCGCAGATCCGTGTCGTTGAACCCGAACCGCTCGGCCGTGCCGACGAGCCCGTCCAGGCCGACCTGCGCGCCCAGGTTGGCGAAGACCGTGTTGCAGGACCACTCGAAGGCGTACCGCAGCGAGGCGTTCCTGCAGCCCTCGACCTCGTTGGTGAGCTTGGTCGACGTACGCGGCAGGGTGTACGGGTCGGGGGAGCGGGTCTTCGCGTCCGGGTCCGTGACGACGCCCGCGTCCAGGGCCGCCGCCGCGGTCACCACCTTGAACGCCGAGCCGGGCGGATACGTCTGCCGGATCGCCCGGTTGAGCATCGGCCGGCTCGCCGCGTTGTTCAGCGTCGTCCAGTGCCGCTCCTCCGACCGCCCGTTCCCGGACAGCAGCTCCGGGTCGTACGACGGGGTGGAGACGAGGGCCAGGATGCGCCCGGTCGTCGGGTCGAGGGCGGCGACCGCGCCCTGCTTGTCGCCGAGCGCGGCGTACGCGGCCTGCTGCACGGACGGCGCGATCGTGGTGTGCACGGCCCCGCCCGGCCGCCGCGCCCGCGTCACGTCGTCCACGAACGGGAACGGCGCGAGGTCCGGGTCGGTGCCGGACAGCAGCGGGTCGGCGGCACCCTCCAGGAGCGTCGTGCCGTAGACCTGCGAGGCGTAGCCGGTGACCGGCGCGTACAACGGGCCGTTCTTGTAGGTCCGTTCGTACCGCAGCTGCTCGCCCGTGTCGACGGAGCCGGTGATCGGGCGGCCGTCCACGTAGATGTCGCCGCGCTCCTGCCCGTAGCGGGCGATGGTCTGGCGGCGGTTGGCCGGGTTGGCGTCGTAGGAGTCGGCGCGGAAGACCTGGATGCGGGTGGCGTTGACGGCGAGGGCGAGCATCAGGAGCAGGCAGAACGCGGCGGCGCGGCGGATGTGACGGGTCAAGCCTCAGTCCTCTTCAAGTATCAGTCCTCTTCGAGGAGTTGCTCGTACGCGTCCGGCGGCTGGGAGCGGGCGGAGGAGCTGAGACGGACGAGCAGCGCGACGATGATCCAGTTGGTGACGACCGACGAGCCGCCCTGCGCGAGGAACGGCATCGCCATGCCGGTGAGCGGGATGAGCCCGGTGACCCCGCCCGCGATGACGAAGACCTGCAGGGCCAGGATCGAGGCGAGCCCGATCGCGAGCAGCCGCCCGAACGGGTCGCGCAGCGCGAGCCCCGCCTTGCAGCCGCGGGCGACGAGCATCGCGTACAGCAGGAAGATCGCGCACAGTCCGGTCAGGCCCAGCTCCTCGCCGGCCGTGGCGAGGATGAAGTCGGACTTGGCGGCGAAGCCGATGAGGACGGAGTGGCCCTGGCCGAGCCCGGTGCCGAGGAGGCCGCCGGCGGCGAACGCGAAGAGGGACTGGGCGAGTTGGGTCGGCCCGCGGCCCTCCTCGATGGTGGCGAACGGGTGCAGCCAGTCCTGGACGCGGCTGTGCACATGCGGTTCGAGCGAGCCCGCCGCGAACGCGCCGACGCAGGCGAGCAGCAGGCCCACGGCGATCCATCCGGTGCGCCCGGTCGCGACGTAGAGCAGCACCACGAAGATCCCGAAGAACAGCAGCGAGGTCCCCAGGTCCCGCTCCAGGACGAGGACGCCCACGCTGACCAGCCAGATCGCCAGGATCGGCCCGAGCACCCGCCCGGTCGGGAACTGCAGCTTCCACACCTGCCGTCCGGTGTACGCGAGGGCCGTGCGGTTGGCGGCGAGGTACGCGGCGAAGAAGACGGCGAGCAGGATCTTCGCGAACTCGGCGGGCTGCAGCGAGAACCCGGCGATCCGCACCCAGATCCGGGCGCCGTTGACGGCCGGGAAGAAGATCGGCGACACGAGCAGCGCGAGCGCGGCGACGACGAACAGGTACGCGTACCGCTGCAGCGCCCGGTGGTCGCGCAGCAAGAGCACCACCACGATGAACAGTGCCACCCCGCCCGTGGACCAGGTGAGTTGGGCGAGCGCGGCCGGGTCGTCGGGGGTCTCCTGGTCGAGCCGGTAGATGAGGACCAGGCCGAGGCCGTTGAGCAGCACGGCGATCGGCAGCAGCAGCGGGTCGGCGTACGGGGAGCGTAACCGTACGGCGATGTGCGCGAGCAGCGCGAGCGCGCCGAGCCCGAGCGCGTAGTCGTCGACGTTGCCGGGCACGGCGCCGTACCGGGCGAGGCCCACGTTCAGATAGCCGAGCACGCAGAGGCCGACGGCGAGCACGAGCAGCACGAGTTCGGTTCCCCGCCGCCGCGGCACCGGTACCGCCGGAACAGACGTTTCCTGCCTGTCTGTCACATCAACGGTTCTTCCGGTCATGCGGGGCAAAGTAGCAAGAAAAGCAAGCCCCTCCGGCGATTGAGGAGCCCCCGTCACGACGGCTCGCCGCAGCCCGCCTCCCCCTCCGCGTACGGCAGCCTCAGCGTCGCCACCGCCCCGCCGTCCGCCGCGTTCGTGAACGTGAGTCGCGCCCCGAGGACCCGGGCCTGCCCCGCCGCGATGGTCAGGCCGAGGCCGTGCCCGTGCGCGCCGCCCTCCGTGCGGAAGCGCTGCGGCCCGTGCTCGACCAGGTAGGACGGGAAGCCGTCGCCGTGGTCGCGGACGGAGAGGACCGGGCCGTCGACGGTGACGACCACCGGCGCCCGCCCGTGCTTGTGCGCGTTGGCGACGAGGTTGCCGAGCACCCGCTCCAGGCGGCGCCGGTCGGTCTCGACGCAGACGTCCCGTACGACCCGTACCTCCGTGTCCGTGCCCGAGGCCCGCACCGCGCGTTCGGCGAGCGGGCCCAGTGGATGGCAGTCGAGGTCGACCTGCTCGCGGCGGGCGTCGAGCCGGGAGATCTCCAGGAGGTCCTCGGTCAGCACCCGCATCGTCTGCACCCGTTCCCGCACCAGCTCGGCGGGCCGCCCGGGCGGCAGCAGCTCGGCGGCGGCGTGCAGGCCGGTCAGCGGGGTGCGCAGCTCGTGCGCGACGTCCGCCGTGAACCGCTGCTCGCTCTCCAGCTTGGCCTGCAGCGTCGCCGCCATCGTGTCGAGCGCCCCGGCGACGGTCGCCACCTCGTCCTGCGCCCGCGACGGGTCCTTCGTACGGGGGTCGTCGACGCGCGCGTCCAGGTCGCCGGCGCCGATCCGGCGGGCCACGGTCGCGGTCTGGTGGAGCCGCCGGGTCACCCGGGTCACCGCGAACGCCCCGACGAGCAGCGTCGCCCCGATGGCGAGCACCGCGGACCCGGCGATGGCCCGGTCGAGGCCCTCGATGGTCTTCGCGCCCTGCGTGTAGTCCACCTCGGCGGCGATGGTCCGGCCGCGGTCGGCGGGTCCAGCGGCCCACATCGTCGGCCGGCCGTCGTGGTCGGCGACGATCGTGCCGCGCCGCCCGTCCGCGGCGAGCGCGCGCAGCGACTCGGGCAGGCCCGCCGGGTCGACGCCGGAGCCGGGCGGCAGCCGGTCCCCGGCTTCGTACAGGCGGGTGACGTCCTCCAGTTTGGTGAGCGCCTTGTCGCGGGCGTTGCCGACCGTCTGCCGGGTGACCGCGACATGCACGAGCGCGCCGAGCAGGGTGGCCAGCGCACAGCACATGACGGTGATGAAGAGCGCGGCCTTCCAGGTGAGCGTCGCCGTCCAGGCGGGCGGTCGCAGTCTCACGGCCGCCCCGCGGACCCGTCCGCGCCCGTGCGGACGATCTCGATCCGCGCGGGCAGCATCGCGCGCTGCCGGGCGTCCCACGACCAGGCGTACCGGAACTCGTAGCCGCGGCTCTGCGCCGGCTCGTGCACGATCAGGTCCCGCCCGGCCAGCTCGACGCGGGTGACCTCCTCGGCGGTCGACATGATCCGGACGATCCGGTCGCCGTCGAGGCTGTAGACGCGGATGCCGAGCGTGCCCTCGGCGAACCGGATGCCGACGATCAGCTCGTCCGCGCCGCTGCCGGTCAGGTCCCGGTAGTACGCCTGCAGCACCGGGCAGCCGGACACCGCCTCCTCGGGCTTCTTGCCGGCCGGGCAGCGCTCGACGGCCTCGGCGGTCTTCCTCGGCATCGCGTCGGCGCCGCTGTCCGCGGGCGGGTGGGCGGCGAGCTCGGCCCGTACGACGGCGAGCGGGTCGACCCGGCGCAGGTCGCCGCCGGGCGCCTCGACGCCCTTGACCACCTCGACGGTCGCCTCGTCGTCCTCCGGGTAGTCGTTCTTCGCCGGCGGCAGCTGCGGCCAGAGCCGGGCCGGGCCGACCGCGCGCGGCGTGGGGCCCGCGCTCTCGATGCCGCCCGCGTCGTCGCAGCCCGCGAGGGCCAGCGCGAACAGGGGCAGCAGCAGCGCACCCCGGCGCACCCGGCGTGCGCACCCCGCACGGCTTCCCAACAGGGCCCTCCAGACCGCCGCTCGACCGCGGCTACGGCGACGACTACAGCTACAGCTACGGCGACGACCAGACCAGAATACGAAGCTCCGCCCACTTGTTCGCATTCGTACGCCCTCGTCCGGAACCCACGGGGCGGCCCGCCGTCGGCAACTCGCCCTCGCCGCCGAGTCGTTGTTGCCCGTCCGCCCCGCAGCTGTTCCCATGGTCATGGGGGTGAGGCGACATGTCCGCACTGCGCGTCGTGCCGGTCCGGCGGCACGGCCGGGAGCTGTACCACGTGCTGCTGCCGGACGGCCGGAACGTCGCCTGGTACGAGCGCGGCACGGGCCGCGTCAACCTGCTCAGCGCAGACCGCGAGGAGAGCGTCCTGGACGCCCTCAAGCCCTACCTCACCGGCCCCGTCACCGTCGGCCCGCCGCCCCTGCCCACCGCCGCCGAGCTGGCCGGACTCGCCCTGCACCCCGACGACGACCTGGCCCCGAACCGCCCCGGCGAGGCCCTCCTCGTCGACCTCGACCGCGACCCCGCGCCGCCCCGCCGGCTCCGCACCGACCCCCGCCGCCTGGACCTGGCCGCCGAGCAGGCCGTGGGCGAGGCCCTGGACCGGCTCGACGGCGCGGGCTGGCGCGCCCTGCACTCCGTCCCGCTGCCCGGCGGCGCCCGCCTGCACCATCTGCTGATCGGCCCCGGCGGCGTCCACTGCCTGCGCTCCCTGCACGCGCGCGGCCGCCGGGTGCGGATCGCGGCGCCGTACGTCGCGGTGGGCCGGGCCGAGCCGCAGCCGCTGCTCCGCCGCCTCACGCACGACGCGGAGCGGGCTTCGCTCGCCCTGACGGCGGAGGTGCGCCCGGTCCTCGCGGTGGTCGAGGCCGCGCGGATCGAACCGTCGGACGCGGGCGAGGTGCGCGTCGTGGCGGCGCCCGACCTCGCCTCGCTCGCCCGCACCGGCGGCCTCCTCAAGCCCGCCGACGTCGACGCCCTCTACGCCCGGGCCCGCGACCGGAACACCTGGTCGCGGGCCTGAGCCTGCTCGGGCATACGGGGACCGGCTACAGGTTGTCGCCCCAGCCGCCCTGGAGCATCGTCTGGAACGCCCACTGCCCGCCGCGCCGGATCAGCACGTCGGCGTACCGGAGCTGCTGGGTGCGGCCCTCCGCCGTCATGGTCGAGTCGGTGAAGACCACGGCCATCGCGGGGGAGAGGAACACCGGCGTGCGGACGGACTCGAAGGTGATGTCCTCGCTTCCCTCGCCCATCACATGGGTCATGGTCGCGACGAACTGTTCGCGGTCCCACTGCGCGGACCGGCCGTCGCCCGCCGAGTCGTCGCTCACCAGGTTGAGCGGGAACGCCGCCAGGTCGGCCATGCGCTCGACGTCCCGGCGTCCGCTCGCGGCGTCGTACTCGGCGAACCAGGCGTCCAGGCTCGCCCGGTCCTCGGCGGTGGGGGTGTATCCGGTGTCGGGCAGAACGGTCATGCAGGCGCCTCCGGCAGATCGCTGTCGTATTGGTCAACCTTGACTACTCGAAGAAAGGTATGCCGCGAACGAGCATTGGTCAAACTTGATTAATGGTGATCCCGGTCACGGATCCGAAGGGGACGGGCGGTGCGGCTCACTCGTCCCCGCTCCGGAACCGCACCACCGCCGCCATCCGGTGCCGCGTCGTCTGCTGCCGCACCTCGACCGTCAGCTCCGGCGGCACGGTCCGGTACGTGATGTCGCCGAAGCCGATCGCGTTCATCCCCGCCTCCCCGTCCGGCGCAGGCAGCAGCTCCGCCGCCCGCGCCCGCACCGCCGGCGCCAGCGGGCTGGACAGCACCGGGTCGTCATCCCCCGGCAGCACGAGGACCAGCGCCTGCGGCCGCGCCGGGCTGCCGGTGAAGCCCACCACGACCGCGTCCCGGGTGTCGCTGTGCCGCAACTTCAGCCAGGCCCGGCGGCCGCCCGGATACGGCTGGTCGAGCCGCTTGACCACAAGCCCCTCGACGCCGGTCGCGCGCAGCGACTCGTACCAGACCGCCGCGAGCTCCGGGTCCGTCGTCATCGGCACCGGCTGCAGCGGCGGGCCGAGCGGCGCGAGCAGCGCGACGAGCCGCTCGCGCCGCTCCCGGTACGCCCGCCCGCGCAGGTCCGCGCCCGCGTCGGCGAGCAGGTCGAACGCCGCGTACGAGGCGGGCAGGGCGCGCGCCAGCTCCGGGGCCCGGCCGGGCGTGGCCGCCGCCCGCCGCTGCACCGCCGCGAAGTCGGTCCGCCCCTCCGTCCACACCACGACCTCGCCGTCGACGACGGTGCCCTCGGGCAGGGCGAGCGCCGCCCGGGCCAGGTCCGGGAACGCCGCGGTCACCGTCCGCCCCGACCGTGCCTGCAGCAGCACGCCGCGCGGCCCGGCGTTCCGGAACAGCACGAGCCGGTGCCCGTCGAACTTCGGCTCGTACGCCCACGGCCCGTCCGTCGGCAGCGCGGCGACGGCGTCGGCGAGCGCCACGCGCACCGGAGGGCGCACGGGCGGGGCCGTCACCGGAAGCCCCGTGGCAGCCTGCCCGCCCGGTTGAGGTTGATGAGCGGGCCGAGCAGGTCCCCGTGCTCCGCCAGCCGGGGCGCGATGTCCGTGGCGAGGAACGACAGCTCGTCGGGTGCGCCGCAGCCCTCGACCTCCTCCCAGGTCACGGGCGCGGACACGGTCGGCTCGGCGCGGGCCCGCAGGGTGTACGGGGTGGCCGTCGTCTTCGCGGCGGCGTTCTGGCTGAAGTCGACGAACACCTTCCCGGGCCTGAGGCTCCGCGTCATCCGGTGCAGCGCGAGCCCGGCCAGCTCCCGCTCGGCCTCGACCGCCAGCTCCTTGGCGTACGCGGTGACCTGCTCGGACGGGGTCGGCTCGATCGGCACGAGGAGGTGCAGGCCCTTCGAGCCGGAGGTCTTGGCGTACGAGTGCAGTCCGTCGGCGGCGAGGCGTTCGCGCAGCCAGAGCGCCACCGTGCAGCACTCCACGATCGTGGCGGGCGCGCCGGGGTCGAGGTCGAACACCATCCGGTCGGCGACGCCGGGGGAGTCGGCCTGCCACTGCGGGGTGTGGAACTCCGTCACCAGGTTGGCCGCCCAGATCAGGCTAGACATGTCCTGCACGAGGACGAACGTCGCCGTGCCCTCCTCGCTGCGCCGCGGGACGTCGGCGGTGCGCACCCAGTCGGGGGTGCCGGGCGGGACGTTCTTCGTGAAGAAGCGCTGGCCGTCCGGCCCGTCGGGGAAGCGCAGGAAGGAGACCGGGCGGTTGTAGAGATGCGCGAGCAGGGCTCCGGCGCAGGTCGCGTAGTAGTGCACGGCCTCGCCCTTGGTGAACCCGACGGACGGATACAGCACCTTGTCGAGGTTCGTGAGCGCAAGCCGTCGCCCCTCCACCTCCGTGATCGGCGTCATACGATGAGGATGACGCGAACGGACATAACGGGCGAATGCGTATGCAATTGCAGGCGCGGCGCCCGGGCGATGCCCAGGTAAGGGGTTCTCACTGTGCGATCCATATGGAACGGGGCCATCTCCTTCGGCCTGGTCAGCATCCCGATCAAGCTCGTGAACGCCACCGAGAACCACAACGTCTCCTTCCGCCAGATCCACACCGCCGACGGCGGCCGCATCCGCTACCGCAAGGTCTGCGAACTGGAGGAGAAGGAGGTCTCGTCCGCCGAGATCGGCAAGGGGTACGAGGACGCCGACGGCTCGATCATCCCCATCACGGAGGAAGACCTGGCCTCGCTGCCCATCCCGACCGCCAAGACCATCGAGATCGTCGCCTTCGTCCCGGAGGAGCGGATCGACCCGCTCCAGATGGACGCCGCGTACTACCTCGCCGCGAACGGCGTCCCGGCCGCCAAGCCGTACACGCTGCTCCGCGAGGCGCTGAAGCGCAGCAACAAGGTCGCCGTCGCCAAGTTCGCCCTCCGCGGCCGTGAGCGGCTCGGCATGCTGCGCGTCGTCGGCGACGTCATCGCCATGCACGGACTGCTCTGGCCGGACGAGATCCGCGCCCCCGAGGACGTCGCCCCCGACACCCAAGTCACCGTGCGGGACGCCGAGTTGGACCTCGCGGACGCCCTGATGGAGACCCTCGGCGAGGTCGACCTGGAGACCCTGCACGACGACTACCGCGAGGCCGTCGAGGAGATGATCGCCGCCAAGGTCGAGGGCACGGAACCGGCCCGGGCCCCCGCGGCGGCGCCCGGCGGCGGCAAGGTGATCGACCTGATGGCCGCCCTGGAGAGCTCGGTCAAGGCGGCCCAGGCGGCCCGCGGCGAGGAGCCGGAACCGGCCGAGGTCACGCCCCTCGCCCGGACGCGCAAGAAGTCGACGGCCACACCGAAGGCGGTCGGCGGCAAGAAGTCCACGTCGGCCACGGCGAAGAAGACGGCGTCGAGCGCGTCCACGAAGAAGTCGACGTCCACGGCGGCGAAGAAGACCGCGAGCGCGTCCTCGAAGAAGTCGACGAGTACGGCGAAGAAGGCGGCGGCGAAGAAGACGGCCACGACGAAGACGACCGTCAAGAAGTCGTCCTCCTCGCCGCGCAAGCGGGCCTCCGCGTAAGAGGGTCGACCCGCTACGAGGGCTCCTGCGGGGCGGCCGTCCCGATCACGACGGTCGCCCCGAGCTCCTCGCACTCCTCGACCCGCGCAGCGAGCCCGCCGTCCGCCATCGCCCGTACGGTCCGCTCCGCCTGCCGTTCACCGGTCTCGATCAGCAGCCGCCCGCCCGGCGCGAGCCACGCCCGCGCCCCGGCGGCCACCCGCCGCTGCACCTCGACCCCGTCGGACCCGCCGTCCAGCGCGGCCTGCGGCTCGTACTCCCGCGCCTCGGCCGGCAACAGCCCGATCTCCGCACTCGGTACGTACGGGGCGTTTGCGACAAGCACGTCCACCCGGCCCCGCAGCCGCGCGGGCAGCCCGTCGTACAGATCGCTCACGTACACCTGCCCGCCGACCCCGGCGAGATTGCCGCGCGCGCAGTCGACGGCCACGGGGTCGATGTCCGCCGCGTGCAGCTCGCAGACCGGCCCGCCGTGCGCGACGGCGAGCCCGAGCGCCCCGCTCCCGCAGCACAGGTCGAGCACGACACCCCGCTCCGGCAGCACGCCCAGTGCCTGCCGCACCAGGAACTCGGTACGCCGCCGCGGCACGAACACCCCGGCCGATACGCCGACCCGCAGCCCGCAGAACTCGGCGAACCCGACGACCTGCTCCAACGGCAGCCCGCGCACCCGCTCTCGCACCATGCCGTCGACGTCCCGCCGGTCCCGGGCCACGGAGAAGATCAACGCCGCCTCGTCCTCGGCGAACACACAACCGGCCCGCCGCAACCGCCCGACGACGGAGTCGAGAAGGGAAACCTCAGGGGAGGGAGAGGGAGAAGGAGAGGGAAAAGGAGAAGGAGAGGGAGTGGGAAAAGAACCCATGAAAACAAGCACCTTTACGCGAAGCGAAGGGGCCCTCCCGGGTCACCACTGCCCGGCAACCACACCACGAACAGGCGAGAACCCCCGACCGACTGCAGCGTTGATGGGTCTCACCTCCTCGCCCCTGCGCACTGCGTGAAGCCGTCACTTTACCGGAGCCCGCGCAGCGAAGATCGAAACCGCCGCAACAGCTCCAGGGCGTCCGGGCTCGCGCCGTCGAATTCCTGCAACTCCCGCCCCGCGCAGGGGCAGTTCGTCGTCCAGAGGCGGGCCGCCCCAGACCGCCACCTCTCGGTCTGCTCGTACGCGGGAGGCAGCAGCATGCGCCCAGCGTGACAGGGCGTCCTACCCCTCCGCCCGGACCGCCGAGATGTCGAACTGCAGGCGGACCTTTTCGCTGACCATCGTGCCGCCCGCCGCCAGGCGCTGGTTGTAGACCAGGCCCCATTCCGTGCGGTCGATGGTCGTCGTGCCGTCGAAGCCGGAGCGTTCGTAGCCGAAGGGGTCCATGACCGAGCCCAGGTAGTCCAGCTGCAGCTCGACGGGGCGGGTGACGTCGCGGATCGTCAGGTCGCCCGTCATGCGGAACGTCTCCCCGCCCTCGTGCACGGTCGACGTGCTGCGGAACGTCATCTCCGGGAAGCGGTGCGCGTCGAAGAAGTCCGCTCCGGCGATGTGCGCGTCCCGCTGCTCCACGCCCGTGTCCACGCTGGCGACGCGGATGACGAGTTCGGCGCGCGACCGGGAGGGCCGCTCCCCGTCGAAGTACAGCCGGCTGTCGTAGTCCGCGAACGCGCCCCGCACGGTCGTGACCATGGCGTGCCGCACGGAGAACCCGATCCGGCTGTGCGGACGGTCGATCGTCCACTGCCCGGTCAGCGCGCGCAGCGCGGGATCGAGCCCGGTGTCCCCGGAACCGCTCCGCGCTTGGGCGGCGGCGGGGAAGGCGTCGCCCGGTTCGAGCGTGGCGGTGCGACGACGGCTGAAGATGCCCATGAGGCCGTACTCCCCTTCGAGTTGGTCACTCCGTGTTATCACGCCCCCCGGCCGCACCCTCGGCGAGATGCGTCCCCTCGTCCGGCTTCCATGCCCTCACCAGCAAACAAGCACAAGATCAGCAAGATGTGTACGCACCCACGGGCACCCGGCCATCGCGGAGAGTAGTGAATTCGTACGCGCACCGGAGACGCGCAAAACAAAGACCCCGCCTCAGCGAAGTCGCTGATCGCGGGGTCTACAGACACCTCACAAACAAGGTGCCCCCGGCAGGATTCGAACCTGCGCACACGGCTCCGGAGGCCGTTGCTCTATCCCCTGAGCTACGGGGGCGTTCACCGCGCTCGGCGCGGCGACGGGTAGAACCCTACCAGCTCCACGGGGGTGGCCAGGAACAGGTATTTCGCAGGCGGCGGCCGCCTCGCCGGCCCGGGAACGTCAAGGCGCGCAGGCACGTACCCCCGCAGGGCGGAAGTGGGGAAAACCCGGACGCGGAACACCTCGCAGTCCTACCCTCGATCTGTGCCAGGGGCGTCCGGCCGGGTCCTTGTCGTCGACGACAACAAGGTGATCCGGCAGCTGATCAGGGTCAATCTCGAGCTTGAGGGCTTCGAGGTCGTGACCGCGGCCGACGGTGCCGAGTGTCTGGACGTCGTCAAGGACGTCCGCCCCGACGTCATCACCCTCGACGTCGTCATGCCCCGGCTCGACGGCCTGCGCACGGCGGCCCTGCTCCGCGCCGAGCCCGTGACACAGCACATCCCGGTCGCGATCATCAGCGCCTGCACGCGGTACGAGGTGGAGAGCGGCCTCGCCGTAGGAGTCGACGCATTCCTCAGCAAGCCCTTCGAGCCCGCCGAACTCCTCGGCGTCGTCCGGCAGTTGAGGCGGCAGGGGCGGCGGGACCGGGTGCCGGGGAAGCGCGCCGAGGGGGCCGCGGAACGCACCCGGCGGTGACCTGCGGCAAGGCCGCCCGGGGAGTCCCGCCGTCCACATCGCAAGAAGACCGGGAAACCGGTTCGCCTACCCACCCCCCTCCTCCCATACGCTTGTCCTGTGACCCCCGCCGATCTCTCCCGTACCGTGCTGCGCGTCGTGCGCCGCGCTGTCGAGGACGAGAAGCTGAGCGTGCCCGTCCCGGCACGTGTCGTGGTCGAGCGGCCGCGGCCCGGCGGACGCGGGGACTTCGCCTCCAACGTCGCGCTGCAGCTCGCCGGCGCGGCCGGCCGGCCCCCGCGCGAGGTCGCCGAGCTCCTCGGCACGGCCCTCGTGCGCGAGCCGGGCATCGCCGACGTCGAGATCACCGGCCCCGGCTTCCTGAACTTCACCGTCGACGGCACCGGCGAGGCCCACGTCGTACGCGAGGTGCTGGCCCGCCGCGCGGCCTACGGGCACGCCGACCTGCTCGCCGGGCAGGAGTTCCGCTTCGCGCCCGCCGACGAGCTGCGCGCCGGCCTCGTCACCGACACCGTCGTACGCCTCCTCCGCGCGCTCGGCGCCGAGGCCGGGGTCGTGCCCGGGGGCGAGCAGACCCTGCGCGTCGCGCCCGTGCCGCGCGCCGCCGGGGACGTGCTCGGGCGGTACGGCGCGGACGCCGCCCGCTGGGCCCTGCTGAGCGCCCCGCCGCAGGAGACCCCGCGCTTTCCCGAGTCGCTGCTCGCCCAGACCGAGGACAACCCGCTGTTCCGCGTCCGGTACGCGCACGCGCGGGCCCGCGCCCTGCTGCGCAACGCCGCCGACCTGGGCTTCGGCCCCGAACCCGGGGCCGTGGACGGCCCGCTCCCCGCGTTCCTCGCCGACCACCCCTCCGTACTCGAAGCCGCCGCCCACCACCGCGCCCCCGACCGGCTCGCGCGGCACCTCGTGGCCGGCGCCGACGCCCTCCTGGCGCACCAGCACACCGTCCTCCCGCTCGGCGACGAGAAACCCTCGGCCGCCCACCGCGCCCGGCTCGCGCTCGCCGAAGCCGCCGGGACGGTGCTCGCCGGCGGCCTGACCCTGCTCGGCATCAGCGCACCCGAACATCTGTGAGAGAGACCGCATCATGAGCCGTTCCGCACACCCCGCCGGGCCCCGTCACGCCGATGTCCTCCCCGAGGGTCACTACATGGCGCCGCCCGCCGACCTGAACGTCCTCGACCCGAAGGTCTGGTCCCGCACCGTCGCCCGCGCCGAGGACGGCACCGTCAGCGTCGGCGGCATCGAAGTCGCCCGCCTCGCCGAGGAGTTCGGCACCCCGGCGTACTTCCTGGACGAGACCGACTTCCGGGCCCGCTGCCGCGCCTGGCGCGAGGCCTTCGGCACCGAGGCCGACGTCTTCTACGCCGGCAAGGCCTTCCTCTCCCGCGCGATCGTCCGCTGGCTCCAGGAGGAGGGGCTCAACCTCGACGTCTGCTCCGCCGGCGAGCTGACCACCGCCCTCGCCGCGGGCATGCCCGCCGAGCGGATCGCGTACCACGGCAACAACAAGAGCCCCGAGGAGATCGAGCGGGCCGTCGAGGCGGGCGTCGGGCGGATCGTGCTCGACTCCTTCCAGGAGATCGCCCGCGTCGCGCACACCGCCGAGCGGCTCGGCAAGCGGCAGCGCGTGCAGATCCGCGTCACCGTCGGCGTCGAGGCGCACACCCACGAGTTCATCGCCACCGCCCACGAGGACCAGAAGTTCGGCATCGCCCTCGCCGGCGGCCAGGCCGCGGAGGCCGTACGCCGGGCCCTCAAGCTCGACGGGCTCGAACTGATCGGCATCCACAGCCACATCGGCTCGCAGATCTTCGACATGGCCGGCTTCGAGGTCTCCGCCCGCCGCGTCGTGCGGCTCCTCGCCGAAGTGCGCGACGAGCACGGCGTCGAGCTGCCCGAGATCGACCTCGGCGGCGGCCTCGGCATCGCGTACACCTCGGACGACGACCCGCGCGAGCCGCACGAGATCGCCAAGGCGCTCAGCGAGATCGTGACGAGGGAGTGCGAGTCCGCGGGTCTCGCCACGCCCCGCATCTCCGTCGAGCCGGGCCGCGCCATCGTCGGCCCGACCGCCTTCACGCTCTACCGCGTCGGCACCGTCAAGCCCCTCGAAGGCCTGCGGACGTACGTGTCCGTGGACGGCGGCATGTCCGACAACATCCGCACGGCGCTGTACGACGCGGAGTACACCGTCGCGCTCGTGTCGCGCCGCTCCGACGCCGAGCCGATCCTCGTCCGGGTGGTCGGCAAGCACTGCGAGAGCGGTGACATCGTCGTGAAGGACGCGTTCCTGCCGGCCGACCTGGCCCCCGGCGACCTGATCGCCGTGCCCGCCACCGGCGCCTACTGCCGCTCCATGGCGAGCAACTACAACCACGCGCTGCGCCCGCCGGTCGTCGCCGTCAAGGACGGCGAGGCCCGAGTGATCGTGCGGCGTGAGACGGAGGAGGATCTCCTGCGTCTGGACGTCGGATGACCGAGGTCCGACGGGGCGGGACCGACCGCCCCGTGAAATTTCCGTCTCACGATCCGGACGTAGGGTAGAAACTGCGTTCCGGTGGGTGAGACTGGTCCAACCGTAGATGTAATGAGAAGTGAGGTCGGATGATGCGTACGCGTCCGCTGAAGGTCGCGCTGCTTGGCTGCGGGGTTGTCGGCTCCGAGGTGGCGCGCATCATGACGACGCACGCCGACGACCTGGCGGCCCGGATCGGCGCCCCGGTGGAGCTGGCGGGCGTGGCCGTCCGCCGCCCCGACCGGGTGCGCGAGGGCATCGACAAGTCCCTGATCACCACCGACGCCACCGCGCTCGTCAAACGCGGCGACCTGGACGTCGTGGTCGAGGTCATCGGCGGTATCGAGCCCGCCCGCACGCTGATCACCACCGCCTTCGAGCACGGCGCCTCCGTCGTCTCGGCCAACAAGGCGCTGCTCGCCCAGGACGGCGCCGCGCTGCACGCCGCCGCCGAGGAGCACGACCGGGACCTGTACTACGAGGCGGCCGTCGCCGGTGCCATCCCGCTGATCCGGCCGCTGCGCGAGTCCCTCGCCGGCGACAAGATCAACCGCGTCATGGGCATCGTCAACGGCACCACGAACTTCATCCTCGACAAGATGGACTCGACCGGCGCCGGCTACCAGGAGGCGCTCGACGAGGCCACCGCGCTCGGATACGCGGAGGCCGACCCGACCGCCGACGTCGAGGGCTTCGACGCCGCCGCCAAGGCCGCGATCCTGGCCGGCATCGCCTTCCACACGCGGGTGCGCCTGGACGACGTGTACCGCGAGGGCATGACCGAGGTCACCGCCGCCGACTTCGCTTCCGCGAAGGAGATGGGCTGCACCATCAAGCTGCTCGCCATCTGCGAGCGGGCCGCCGACGGCGAGTCCGTCACCGCCCGCGTGCACCCCGCGATGATCCCCCTCACCCACCCGCTGGCCTCGGTCCGCGAGGCGTACAACGCGGTGTTCGTGGAGTCCGACGCGGCCGGCCAGCTGATGTTCTACGGCCCCGGCGCGGGCGGCGCCCCCACCGCCTCCGCGGTCCTCGGCGACCTCGTGGCCGTCTGCCGCAACAAGCTCGCCGGCGCCACCGGGCCCGGCGAATCCGCGTACACCCGCCTGCCGGTGAGCCCGATGGGCGAGGTCGTGACGCGGTACCACATCAGCCTCGACGTGGCCGACAAGCCGGGCGTCCTCGCCCAGGTCGCGACGGTCTTCGCCGAGCACGGCGTATCGATCGATACGGTGCGCCAGCAGGGCAAGGACGGCGAGGCATCGCTCGTCGTCGTGACCCACCGTGCAGCGGACGCCGCCCTCACCGGCACCGTCGACGCTCTGCGGCAGCTCGACACCGTGCGTGGTGTCGCCAGCATCATGCGTGTTGAAGGGGAGTAAACGAAGCCATGACCGCCATCCAGGCCGGCGCCCACCAGTGGCGCGGGATCATCGAGGAGTACCGCGACCGTCTCCCCGTCACCGAGACGACGCCCGTGGTCACGCTCGGCGAGGGCGGCACTCCGCTCGTCCACGCAGAGGTCCTCTCCGAGCTCACCGGCTGTGAGGTGCACCTGAAGGTCGAGGGCGCCAACCCCACCGGTTCGTTCAAGGACCGCGGCATGACCATGGCCATCACCAAGGCCAAGGAGGAGGGCGCGAAGGCCGTCATCTGCGCCTCCACCGGCAACACCTCCGCCTCCGCCGCGGCGTACGCGGGCAAGGCCGGCATGGTCAGCGCCGTGCTCATCCCGCAGGGCAAGATCGCCATGGGCAAGCTCGGCCAGGCCCTCGTGCACGGCGCGAAGATCCTCCAGGTCGACGGCAACTTCGACGACTGCCTGGTGCTCGCCCGCGGCCTCAGCGAGAACTACCCGGTGGCGCTGGTCAACTCGGTCAACCCGGTCCGTATCGAGGGCCAGAAGACCGCCGCGTTCGAGATCGTCGACCGCCTCGGCGACGCCCCCGACATCCACGTCCTGCCCGTCGGCAACGCCGGCAACATCACGGCCTACTGGCGCGGGTACAAGGAGTACGCGGCGGACGGCCTCAGCTCGCACACCCCGCGCATGTGGGGCTTCCAGGCCTCCGGTTCGGCCCCGATCGTGCGCGGCGAGGTCGTCAAGGACCCGTCGACGATCGCCACCGCGATTCGCATCGGCAACCCCGCCTCCTGGGCGTTCGCCGAGGCCGCGCGGGACGAGTCCGGCGGCTTCATCGACGAGGTGACCGACCGTCAGATCCTGCGCGCCTACAAGCTGTTGGCCTCCCGCGAGGGCGTCTTCGTGGAGCCCGCCTCGGCCGCCTCGGTCGCCGGTCTGCTGAAGGCCGCCGAGGAGGGCAAGGTCGACAAGGGCCAGCGGATCGTCTGCACGGTCACCGGCAACGGCCTGAAGGACCCGGACTGGGCCGTGGCCGGCGCCCCGCAGCCGCTCACCGTCCCGGTCGACGCCGCCGCCGCGGCCGAGCGCCTCGGCCTGGCGTAACCCGGCATCCGCCCAACACCCGTGTGCGCGGCGCCTGTTGGCGGGGTATCACCCAGGGCATAGCCCGCATTCCGCAACAGGGGGGTGCACAGGGGGCTTACGACACGCATCGTGCGCCTCCTGTGCGCCCTATGTCGCCACAGAACCTTCCTTCGATAGGCTGTACCGAACCCGCCAAGCCGCATATGCCGCGGTGCCGCCGGTAGCGGCCTTCGGGTATTTCCGTAACTCTGTCGTTCCCCTTGCGAATCACGAACTCGCAGCTCAACAAGGAGAGTCATCGAGCGATGGCCGGTCCCGCATTCCGCGCCGCCGCCGTCCGGGTGCGCGTCCCCGCCACCAGCGCCAACCTCGGCCCGGGCTTCGACGCCCTCGGCCTGTCGCTGGGGCTGTACGACGACGTCGTCGTCCGGGTGGCCGATTCCGGTCTGCACGTCGACATCGCAGGCGAGGGCTCCGACACCCTCCCGCGCGACGAGAAGCATCTGCTCGTACGCTCCCTGCGCACCGCCTTCGACCTGCTCGGCGGGCAGCCCCGCGGCCTCGAGGTGGTCTGCGCCAACCGCATTCCGCACGGCCGCGGCCTCGGCTCCTCGTCCGCCGCCATCTGCGCCGGCATCGTCGCCGCGCGGGCCGTGACCATAGGCGGAGACGCCAAGCTCGACGACACCGCGCTGCTCGAGCTCGCCACCGAGATCGAGGGCCACCCGGACAACGTCGCCGCCTGTCTGCTCGGCGGCTTCACGCTCTCCTGGATGGAGGGCGGATCGGCGCGCGCGATCAGGATGGACCCCGCCGATTCCATCGTTCCGGTGGTTTTCGTACCGGGGAAGCCGGTACTCACCGAGACCGCCCGCGGACTGCTGCCGCGCACCGTCCCGCACGTGGACGCCGCGGCCAACGCGGGCCGGGCCGCCCTGCTCGTCGAGGCGCTCACCCGGCGCCCCGAGCACCTGCTGGCGGCCACCGAGGACCGGCTGCACCAGGAGTACCGCGCCCCCGCCATGCCGGAGAGCGCCGCCCTGGTGGAGCGGCTGCGTGCGGACGGCGTCCCCGCGGTCATCTCCGGCGCGGGCCCGACGGTCCTGGCGCTGGCCGACGTGAGCACGGCCGACAAGGTCGCGCTCCTCGCGGGCGAGGGCTGGGCGGCCAACCGCCTCGACCTCGACGCGGGCGGTGCGAGCGTGCTGCCGCTTGCGCCCTGATACGCGAATGCCGGAGCAAGAGAGGGGGAATATTTGTTGGATCCGGTAGTGTTAACCTCAAGTCTGCACCCGAGCCCTGATGGGCGTGGTGCCTCGTGTCCCTGTCAGGTAAGCAGGGGACAGACCTTCTTCCGGGAGCCCCCGAACTGTTCGATGCCACGCATCGAGCGGCCATGAGCACGCTCCGGAGTCGGTGCGATCGATCCGCGTGACACAGCACAGCAGGTGTCACGGATTCGAAAAGCGCCGTCATCAATGAACTCTTCCGCCACTTCCGGCGGGACCACCGCCCCGGCAGGTCCGCACCACACAGGCACCCGCCGGACAGCACAACCGGTCGCCGAGCCAGACAGGCCGACGTCCGCTCCAGGGAAGGACCCTTCGTGAGCGACACCACCGATCTGATGGGCGTGACTGCCGACAGCGCGGTCGACACCGCCGGCGCGCCCGCCACGGACGCCTCTGCTGCGCCTGCCACCGGTGCTTCGACCGGCACGCGGCGGCGCCGCGGCACCGGCCTCGAGGGCATGGTGCTGGCCGAACTTCAGCAGGTCGCATCGGGCCTCGGGATCAGGGGCACCGCGCGGATGCGCAAGAGCCAGCTGATCGACGTCATCAAGGAGGCGCAGGCCGCCGGAGGCTCCGCCCCCGCGAAGGCGACGGGCGAGGGTGAGACCAAGCCCAAGCGCCGGGCCACCTCCAAGGCGCGCACCGGCGAGACCGAGAGCGCGGAGAAGGCGCAGCCGGTCGAGAAGGCCGAGAAGCCCGCCAAGGCGGAGAAGGCCGCGGAGAAGCCGGCCGCACAGCAGCAGATCGACATCCCCGGCCAGCCCGCGTCCGACGACGCGTCCTCCGGTGAGCGCCGCGGCCGTCGTCGCGCCACCGCCGAGGCCGGCGCCCCGGACGCCCAGGCCGAGCCGAAGGGCGAGGCCAAGTCCGAGGCGAAGTCCGAGGACGCGCGCGCCGAGGGCGCCGCCGACACCGCCGAGGGCCGCGGCCGTGACCGCGACCGCGGCGAGCGCGGTGACCGTGGCAACCGCCGTGACCGCGGCCGTCGCAACAAGGGCGACGACCAGGGCGGCCAGGGCGGCGGCCAGGGCCGGCAGCAGCAGGGCGGCGGCGGTCGTCAGGACCGTCAAGACCGCCAGGACGACGACGAGTTCGAGGGTGGCAGGCGTGGTCGCCGCGGCCGCTACCGCGACCGTCGTGGCCGTCGCGGCCGTGACGACGCGAGCGAGCCGCAGCTGTCCGAGGACGACGTCCTGATCCCCGTCGCGGGCATCCTCGACATCCTCGACAACTACGCGTTCATCCGTACGTCCGGCTACCTGCCGGGCCCGAACGACGTGTACGTGTCCCTCGCCCAGGTCCGCAAGAACGGCCTGCGCAAGGGCGACCACGTCACCGGCGCGGTCCGTCAGCCCAAGGACGGCGAGCGGCGCGAGAAGTTCAACGCGCTGGTCCGGCTCGACTCCGTCAACGGCATGGCGCCCGAAACCGGCCGCGGCCGCCCGGAGTTCAACAAGCTGACGCCGCTCTACCCGCAGGAGCGGCTGCGCCTGGAGACCGACCCGGGCATCCTGACCACCCGCATCATCGACCTCGTGTCGCCGATCGGTAAGGGCCAGCGAGGCCTGATCGTGGCCCCGCCGAAGACCGGCAAGACCATGATCATGCAGGCGGTCGCCAACGCGATCACGCACAACAGCCCCGAGTGCCACCTCATGGTCGTCCTCGTCGACGAGCGGCCCGAGGAAGTCACCGACATGCAGCGGTCGGTGAAGGGCGAGGTCATCTCCTCGACCTTCGACCGTCCCGCCGAGGACCACACCACCGTCGCCGAGCTGGCCATCGAGCGCGCCAAGCGTCTCGTCGAGCTGGGTCACGACGTGGTCGTCCTGCTCGACTCGATCACCCGCCTCGGCCGTGCCTACAACCTGGCGGCCCCGGCGTCCGGGCGCATCCTGTCCGGTGGTGTCGACTCGACCGCGCTGTACCCGCCGAAGCGCTTCTTCGGCGCCGCGCGGAACATCGAGGACGGCGGCTCGCTGACCATCCTGGCCACCGCGCTCGTCGAGACCGGCTCGCGCATGGACGAGGTGATCTTCGAGGAGTTCAAGGGCACCGGCAACATGGAGCTGAAGCTCGACCGGAAGCTCTCGGACAAGCGCATCTTCCCGGCCGTCGACGTGGACGCCTCCTCCACCCGCAAGGAGGAAATCCTCCTGAACGGCGAGGAGTTGAACATCGTCTGGAAGCTGCGCCGGGTGCTGCACGCGCTCGACTCGCAGCAGGCGATCGAGCTGCTCCTCGACAAGATGAAGCAGACCAAGTCGAACGCCGAGTTCCTGATGCAGATCGCCAAGACCACGCCCACCCCGGGCAACGGCAACGACTGATCGGGCCCAGCGCTCCAGGCCCCGCCCCCGTCACGGTCCGTCCGTGCCGGGGGCGGGGCCTTTGTCGTACCTCCGTGCCTCGTACGAGAGGCGTCGTACGAGAGCTTTGCCACAGGAACCGGGCGTACGGGGACGTCTCCCGCGGTCCGTTCCGTACTGCGATCGTGCAGGTCAGGAGGGTCGTCCGGCGGGGCGCGAAAGGGACCCTCGGCGGACAGTCGGGGCCGTTCGGCCTTACGGAGCGCTTAACGCCCTGTGCAACCCTTTTTCCGGATTCGGCGTCTGACAAGTGGCTGCACCCGAGCGTCACGCCAGGTGACGTCGAGCCGCGTCTGACCCTGAGAGCAGGGGGTACCCGACCGACCCGAGGACTGAGGAGCACATGGCCGACGACAGCGACGATCCCGCCACGAGCACGCCCGAGCGCCGACGCAAGGGCGCCACCGGCAGGCGCCGCAAGCCGCGCACGCGGAGCAAGGCCCTCGTCGTCACCGCCTGGGCCGCCGCCTCCGTCGTCCTGGCCGGCGGCATCGGCCTCGGGTACGTCTACTTCAAGCTGAACGGCAACATCAACGGCGTCGACATCAACGCCGCGCTCGGCACCGACCGGCCCGAGGACGTCGACAACGGCTCGATGGACATCCTCGTCCTCGGCTCCGACTCCCGCAACGGCGCCAACTCCAAGTACGGCGGCGCCGGGCAGGAGGGCGAGCGCTCGGACACCGCGATGGTCGTCCACGTCTACGAGGGCCACAAGAAGGCCAGCGTGGTCTCCATACCCCGGGACACGATGGTGACCAGGCCCGAGTGCACGACCGAGGCCGGCACGACCGACCCGGGCGGCCCGCACCACATGTTCAACGAGTCGTACTCGGTGGGCGGCCCGGCCTGTGCGGTGAAGACCGTCGAGAAGATGTCCGGCATCCGCATGGACCACTACCTGGAAGTCGACTTCACCGGCTTCAAGAAGCTCATCGACGAGCTCGGCGGCGTCGACGTCACCACCAAGAAGGCCATCTCCGACCCGGACAGCCACCTGAACCTGGCCGCCGGCACCCACACCCTCGACGGCGAGCAGGCCCTCGGCCTGGTCCGCACCCGGCACGCGGTGGGCGACGGCGGCGACCTCGGCCGAATACAGCTGCAGCAGGCCTTCATCAAGGCGCTGATCGACCAGGTCAAGGACGTCGGCGTCTTCACCAGCCCGAAGAAGCTCTACGACCTCGCGGACACCGCGACCAGGACCGTCACCACCGACTCCGAGCTCGACGACGTGAAGAGCCTCATCGGCTTCGCCAACAGCCTCAAGGGCATCGAGTCGAACGACATGGAGATGGTGACCCTCCCCGTGATCTACGACCCCCAGGACCCGAACCGCGTCGTCCCGCTGGAGAAGCAGGGCAAGCAGGTCTGGGCCGCCCTGCACGCCGACAAGCCCATCCCGGCCGCCGCGACCAAGGACTCCGCGGGCGACAAGGGCGAAGCGGGCACCGTGGTGAGCAGCAAGTAGGCGTTCCGCGACGGCAGCGCCCCGGCCGAGGGAATAGATCCCGCCCCACCCCGGTTTTGGGGGATGCGGCCAGTGCTGGCAGACTGGTACGTCGGCCCCGGTTCACGCACCCGCATCCCGCGCGTGCGACCCGGCGCCCTCCCGAAACTAGGAGACACCTTGAAGCGCGACATTCACCCCGAGTACGTCGAGACCCAGGTCAGCTGCACCTGCGGCGCGTCGTTCACCACTCGCAGCACCATCGACTCCGGCACCATCCGTGCCGAGGTCTGCTCCGAGTGCCACCCGTTCTACACGGGCAAGCAGAAGATCCTCGACACCGGTGGCCGCGTGGCCCGCTTCGAGGCCCGCTTCGGCAAGGCCGCCGGCTCCGCCAAGAAGTAGCGAGCCACAGCGCCGGTCCTCGGTCGCTCCCACCCCGGAGCGACCAGGACCGGCGTTTTTGGTCGCATCCCTTCCCCTTCACGTACACCCAGGAGCCCGGAGATGTTCGAGGCGGTCGAGGAACTGATCGGTGAGCACGCCGATCTCGAGAAGCAGCTCGCCGACCCTTCGGTCCACGCGGACCAGGCCAACGCGCGCAAGCTCAACAAGCGCTACGCCGAGCTGACCCCGATCGTCGCCACGTACCGCTCCTGGAAGCAGACCGGGGACGACATCGAGACGGCCCGTGAACTGGCCGCCGACGACCCGGAGTTCGGCGCCGAGGTCAAGGAGCTCGAGGAGCAGCGCGAGGAGCTCACCGAGAAGCTGCGCCTGCTGCTCGTGCCGCGCGACCCGTCCGACGACAAGGACGTCCTCCTGGAGATCAAGGCGGGCGCGGGCGGCGACGAGTCGGCCCTGTTCGCCGGCGACCTGCTGCGGATGTATCTGCGGTACGCGGAGCGGGTCGGCTGGAAGACCGAGATCATCGACTCCACCGAGTCCGAGCTGGGCGGGTACAAGGACGTCCAGGTCGCCGTGAAGACCAAGGGCGGCCAGGGCGCCACCGAGCCCGGCCAGGGCGTATGGGCGCGGATGAAGTACGAGGGCGGGGTGCACCGCGTGCAGCGCGTGCCCGCCACCGAGTCGCAGGGCCGGATCCACACCTCCGCGGCCGGTGTCCTGGTGACGCCGGAGGCCGAGGAGATCGACGTCGAGATCAACCCGAACGACCTGCGGATCGACGTGTACCGCTCGTCCGGGCCCGGCGGCCAGTCCGTCAACACCACCGACTCCGCGGTCCGCATCACGCACATCCCGACCGGTGTCGTCGCCTCCTGCCAGAACGAGAAGAGCCAGCTGCAGAACAAGGAGCAGGCGATGCGTATCCTGCGCTCCAGGCTGCTCGCCGCGGCGCAGGAGGAGGCCGAGAGCAAGGCCGCCGACGCCCGGCGCAGCCAGGTCCGCACGGTCGACCGCTCCGAGAAGATCCGTACGTACAACTTCCCGGAGAACCGGATCTCCGACCACCGGGTGGGCTTCAAGGCGTACAACTTGGACCAGGTGCTCGACGGCGACCTGGACGCGGTCATCCAGGCCTGCGTCGACGCGGACTCCGCGGCGAAGCTCGCGGCCGCGCAGTAGGCCCGCGCCCAGCGCCTGCACACGGCAGCGCACAGCACGTAGAGCACGTAAAGCACGTAAAGCACGTAAAGCACGTAAAGCACGTAAAGCACGTAAAGCACCCCATCAGCACGTACTGCAGCACCGGAGGACCAGCGTGAACCTGCTGCTCGCGGAAGTGGCCCAGGCCACCCAGCGGCTGGCCGACGCCGGCGTGCCCTCACCGCGCTTCGACGCCGAGGAGCTCGCCGCCTTCGTGCACGGCGTCAAGCGGGGCGAACTGCACAACGTCAAGGACGCCGACTTCGACGCCCGGTACTGGGAGGCCGTCTCCCGGCGCGAGGCCCGTGAGCCGCTCCAGCACATCACCGGCCGGGCCTTCTTCCGGTACCTCGAACTCCAGGTGGGCCCCGGGGTGTTCGTGCCGCGCCCCGAGACCGAGTCGGTGGTCGGCTGGGCGATAGACGCGGTGCGCGCCATGGACGTCGTCGAGCCGCTCGTCGTCGACCTGTGCACCGGCTCCGGCGCCATCGCGCTCGCCATGGCCCAGGAGGTGCCGCGCTCCCGCGTGCACGCCGTGGAGCTGTCCGAGGACGCGCTGGTGTGGACCCGCAAGAACGTCGACGGCTCGCGGGTCCAGCTGCACCAGGGGGACGCGCTGACCGCGCTGCCGGAGCTGGACGGCCAGGTCGACCTGGTCATCTCCAACCCGCCGTACATCCCGCTCACCGAGTGGGAGTACGTGGCGCCCGAGGCCCGCGACCACGACCCGGAGCTCGCCCTGTTCTCCGGCGAGGACGGGCTCGACACCATCCGCGGCCTGGAACGCACCGCGCACCGGCTGCTCCGCCCCGGCGGCATCGTCGTCATCGAGCACGCCGACACCCAGGGCGGGCAGGTCCCGTGGATCTTCACCGAGGAACGGGGCTGGGCGGACGCCGCCGACCACCCCGACCTCAACAACCGGCCCCGCTTCGCGACGGCCCGCAAGGCGCTGCCGTGACGGGCCGTCAAGAACCGCTGATCACCGAGAAGTTGTACGCGTACGAGGAGGCTCGCTAGATGGCACGGCGATACGACACGAACGACGCGACGGACCGGGTGACCGGTCTGCGCGAGGCCGCGTCCGCCGTCCGCCGAGGCGAGCTGGTCGTGCTGCCCACCGACACGGTCTACGGCATCGGCGCCGACGCCTTCTCCTCGGAGGCCGTGGCGGACGTGCTCGCGGCCAAGGGCAGGGGGCGCAACATGCCCACGCCCGTGCTCATCGGCTCCCCGAACACGCTGCACGGCCTGGTCACCGACTTCTCGGAGCAGGCCTGGGAGCTCGTCGACGCGTTCTGGCCCGGCGCCCTCACCCTGGTCGCCCGGCACCAGCCGTCGCTGCAGTGGGACCTCGGGGACACCCGCGGCACGGTCGCCATCCGGATGCCGCTGCACCCCGTGGCGATCGAACTGCTCACCGAGGTCGGCCCGATGGCGGTCACGTCGGCCAACCTGACCGGGCACCCGGCCCCGGAGAACTGCGACGCCGCGCAGGAGATGCTCGGCGACGCCGTGTCCGTGTACCTGGACGGCGGGCCGACGCCGGGCATCGTCCCGTCGTCGATCGTCGACGTCACGGGCAAGATCCCCGTACTGCTGCGCGCGGGCGCGCTCGACGCCGACGAGCTCCGCAAGGTGGTACCCGACCTCGAGGTGGCCAATTGACGGCCCCCGAGGGGCGTGGCATAGCGGGCTTCCCCGAGACGTTCCCCGGCGCGGTCGCCGGGCCCACGGACAGCTTCCGCATCCTCCACGTCAGCACCGGCAACGTCTGCCGCTCGCCGATCACCGAGCGGCTGACCCGTCATGCCCTGGCCCACCGGCTCGGCGACCTGGACACCCGCGGCCTGATCGTGGAGAGCGCGGGCACCTGGGGCCACGAGGGCGCCGCCATGGAGACCAACGCGGCGACGGTCCTCTCCGACTTCGGGGCGGACGCCAGCGGCTTCATCGGCCGTGAGCTGCTCGACGAGCACGTCATCCGCGCCGACCTGGTCCTCACCGCGACCCGTGACCACCGCGCCCAGGTCGTCTCGATGGGGCACAGCGCGGGCCTTCGCACGTTCACGCTGAAGGAGTTCACGCGGCTCGTCCGCGCCATAGATCCGGCGACCCTGCCGGACCCGCTCGACGACGGCGTCGTGGAGCGCGCCAGGGCTCTCGTACGGGCCGCGGCAGCGCTGCGCGGCTGGCTGCTCGCGCCCAGCGCGGAGGCGGACGAGGTGCACGATCCGTACGGCGCCCCGCTGCCGTTCTTCCGCTCCATCGGCGACGAGATCAACCAGGCACTGGACCCGGTGGTCACGGCGTTGACGGGGGTCCCGGCGGCGGGACTGCCGGCCTGAGGCCGTTCTTTTCCCCTCCCCGCCCCTTCCCGAACTGGGGCTCCGCCCCAGACCCCGCTCCTCAAACGCCGGAGGGGCTGGATTTTGCGGGCGGGGCTGGGTTTTTTGGGGGCGCGGGGTTCGGGAAGGGGCGGGGAGGGGAGCAACCCGCCCGAAGGGCGGTGCGTGCACGCCAGGCGGTTGGCCGGAAGGCGTCCTACATTGGATTCGCGCCCTCACTACACCCCGCCGGAGCCGAAGATGTCGGTCACTTCCGCAAGCGCCACCGCACGGCCCGCCACCGCACGGCCCGCCGCCCCGCGGCACACCCCCTCCGGGCCCGACCTCGATGCGCTGCGCCGGCAGGACCCCGAGCTCGCGGAGATCCTCGTCGCCGAACTGGAACGCCAGTCGGACGGCCTGCAGTTGATCGCCGCCGAGAACTTCACCTCGCCCGCGGTCCTCACCGCCCTCGGCTCGCCGCTCGCGAACAAGTACGCCGAGGGCTACCCCGGCGCCCGCCACCACGGCGGCTGCGAGTTCGTCGACGTCGCCGAGCGCATCGCCGTGGACCGCGCCAAGGCCCTGTTCGGCGCCGAGCACGCCAACGTGCAGCCGCACTCCGGCTCCTCCGCCGTGCTCGCCGCGTACGCCGCCCTGCTCCGCCCCGGCGACACGGTCCTCGCGATGGGCCTGCCGCACGGCGGGCACCTCACGCACGGCTCGCCCGCGAACTTCTCCGGCCGCTGGTTCGAGTTCGTCGGCTACGGCGTCGACGCCGAGAGCGGCCTCATCGACTACGAGCAGATCCGCGCCCTCGCCCGCACGCACAAGCCGAAGGCCGTGGTCTGCGGCTCGATCTCGTACCCGCGGCACATCGACTACTCCGCGTTCCGGGACATCGCCGACGACGTGGGCGCGTATCTGATCGCCGACGCCGCGCACCCGATGGGCCTGGTCGCCGGGGGAGCGGCGCCCAACCCGGTGCCGTACGCGGACGTGGTGTGCGCCACCACGCACAAGGTGCTGCGCGGGCCGCGCGGCGGGATGCTGCTGTGCGGCGCCGACCTGGCGGAGCGCATCGACCGGGCCGTGTTCCCGTTCACCCAGGGCGGCGCCCAGATGCACACCATCGCCGCGAAGGCCGTCGGCTTCGGCGAGGCGGCGGGCCCGGCGTTCACGACGTACGCGCACAAGGTCGTCGCCAACGCCCGTGTCCTCGCCGAGGAGTTGACGCAGCGCGGGCTGCTGATCACCACCGGCGGCACCGACACGCATCTGCTCACCGCCGACACCGGCCGCTTCGCCCTGGACGCCCGCACCGCCCGCGGCCGCCTCGCCGCCGCCGGGCTCGTCCTCGACACCTGCGCGCTGCCGCACGGCGACGTCCGCGGCCTGCGCCTCGGCACGGCCGCCGTCACGACGCAGGGCATGGGCGAGGAGGAGATGGTCACGATCGCGGAACTGTTCGCGGCGGCCCTGCACGCCGACGCCGAGCCGACCCGGCTGCGCGCCGAGGTACGGGAGCTCGTACGACGGTTCCCGCCCTATCCGGACCATCCCGACCACCCGGACCGTCCGGAGCGTTAGTTTCCGCCGTATTCCGTGCGGATCCGGGGTAGGCGCTGCGGGGTGGACAGGCTTGCGTGCAACCATCGTCGCTACCCGGAAGTCCTCAACCGTATGCGCGCGAAGCTAGGGTGTGGGGCTGAGATGGCCAGCGATACCTGTGGGGAAGCCCGTGCGTGAATACCTGCTGACGCTCTGCGTCACGGCAGCGGTCACCTATCTGCTGACCGGGCCGGTGCGGAAGTTCGCCATCGTCGCCGGGGCGATGCCGGAGATCCGCGCGCGCGACGTGCACCGGGAACCGACCCCGCGGCTCGGCGGCATCGCGATGTTCTTCGGCCTGTGCGCGGGCCTGCTCGTCGCGGACCATCTGCAGAACCTCAACGAGGTCTTCGAGAACTCCAACGAACCGAGAGCACTGCTCTCCGGGGCCGCGGTGATCTGGCTGATCGGCGTCCTGGACGACAAGTTCGAGATCGACGCCCTGATCAAGCTGGGCGGCCAGATGATCGCCGCGGGCGTGATGGTCATGCAGGGTCTGACGATCCTGTGGCTGCCGGTGCCGGGTGTGGGATCGGTCTCCCTGAGCGACCAGCAGGGCACGCTCCTCACGGTCGCCCTGGTCCTCATCACCATCAACGCCGTGAACTTCGTCGACGGCCTCGACGGCCTGGCCGCGGGCATGGTCTGCATCGCGGCCACGGCGTTCTTCCTGTACGCGTACCGCATCTGGTTCAGCTACGGCATCGAGTCGGCCGCCCCGGCCACGCTGTTCGCCGCGATCCTGATGGGCATGTGCCTCGGCTTCCTGCCGCACAACATGCACCCGGCCCGGATCTTCATGGGCGACTCCGGCTCGATGCTGATCGGCCTGGTGCTCGCCGCGGGCGCGATCTCCATCACGGGCCAGGTCGACCCGGACGCGATGAACCTCTTCGCCGGCTCCGAGCGCTCCGCGGTCCACCAGACGGTGCCGGTCTACATCCCGCTGCTCCTCCCGCTGACGATCATCGCGGTCCCGGCCGCCGACCTGATCCTCGCGGTCGTACGCCGCACCTGGCGCGGCCAGTCGCCGTTCGCCGCCGACCGGGGCCATCTGCACCACCGGCTCCTGGAGATCGGCCACTCGCACAGCCGGGCGGTCCTGATCATGTACTTCTGGTCGGCCCTGATCGCCTTCGGCGCCCTGGCGTACTCGGTGCACTCGGCGTCGATGTGGATCGTCCTCGTGGTCGTCGCGCTGAGCTTCGTGGGCCTGGTCCTGCTGCTCCTGCCGCGCTTCACGCCGCGTACGCCGCGCTGGATGGAGGCCTTCGTACCGCCTCGGTACCGACGCGTACGGGAGGCGGAGCCGGCTGCTGCCGCTGCAGGTGCCGCCGCGGTCGCCGAGGACGGGGCGGGGGAGTCCGCGCCCGCGTCTTCGGCGGCCCCGGCGGTCCGGGGCGGCGGTGCGACGGCCATCGGCGGCCGCGCCCGCCACACGGCAGAGGGCAAGTCGGCGCCGGACCACTCGCGGGTCTAGCCGGCTGCGCGGGTTCAGCGGAGCCACGCACGGGTCGAGCCGGGGGCCGAAAACTGACGGTCGGCCGCCGACCCCTCGTCAAAGTCGGCCATTACCAGACAAGTCGGGCGCGTGCGCGCGCAGACGCGCGCGTTAACTCTCATGTGTGACGGCTGGCACACCTAGTGGGTAAAGACCTCATCAAATAGTTTGTGATACCGTTCACGAGATCCCGGGGTAGGGCCGAAGGACCGTAGTGCGACGGTCGGTTGGCCGGCAGGAGCTCTCCGTTCCCGGGCTTACGCTCGTCCATGACGACAACTCGTCCCCTTCTGTAGTAAGTGGAGCTGCCGCCATGCAGTCCAATGACGCCCGAACTCTCGTGCCCATCGTCGTGCCCACCGTCGCCGTCGGCGCTGTCGCCGTCGTCGTCAGTGGAATCGTCGCGGGCGGCAAGGGAGCGATCGGTGCCGTCGTCGCGACCGCCGTGGTGTGCCTCTTCATGGGGCTCGGGATTCTCGGCCTCCAGTACACGGCCAAGCACTTTCCGCACCTGTTCCAGGCGATGGGACTGCTGCTCTATGTGACGCAGCTGCTTGTGCTGTTCGTCTTCGTGGCCATTTTCAAGAACACCACGCTCTTCGACCCCAAGGCCTTTGCCGCCACCATCGTGGCGACCACGATCGCCTGGGTCGTTTCCCAAGCACGTGCGCACATGAAGGCCAAGATCTTCTACATCGATCCGGACTCTTCGGACGCCGACAAGGGCGAGAAGTCGGGGTCCTCGTCGTGAGGGGTAGGGCCGGGATAAAGAGCCGTAAGAACTCCTGCTATCGTCCGGTGCCAACTGCGGCACTGCGGGCGCGGGCAACGACTGAGCTGACGCCTGCTTCATCGCGAGGCTCATTGCCTGACTGCCGCCCCCACATCCGAAACACCAGACCGGTGCCGACTCGCGGCTGCACGCCGCGCCGACACAACGAGGTTGCCGTACTTATGCGTCACGCCGAAGGAGCCCGCGGTGAGTGCTGACCAGACCCAGCTCGCCTTTGACTGGAGCTGCCGCATCATGTCCGACAACGGATGTGGCTTCCCGGCGCCGGGCCTGCACTCTTTCCTCTTCAAGCCGATGTTCACCGTCGGCGGCTTCGAGTTCAACAAGGTGATGCTGCTCGCGCTCATCACCACGCTGGTCGTCGTCACGTTCTTCACCCTTGCTTTCGGCAAGGCGAAGGTCGTGCCCGGCAAGCTGCAGATGATCGGTGAGGCGGGTTACGACTTCGTACGCCGCGGGATCGTCTACGAGACCCTCGGAAAGAAGGAGGGCGAGAAGTACGTCCCCCTGATGGTCTCGCTCTTCTTCTTCATCTGGATCATGAACATCTGGTCCGTGATCCCGCTGGCCCAGTTCCCGGTCTCCTCGGTCATCGCCTACCCGGCCGTGCTCGCCGCGATCGTCTACGTCATCTGGGTCTCGCTGACCTTCAAGCGTCACGGCTTCGTCGGCGGCTGGAAGAACATCACCGGCTACGACAACTCGCTCGGCCCGATCAAGTGGCTGGTCTCGTTCATCGAGTTCTTCTCGAACCTGCTCGTGCGTCCCTTCACGCACGCGGTGCGACTCTTCGCCAACATGTTCGCCGGCCACCTGATGCTGGTGATGTTCACCGTCGCCTCCTGGTACCTGCTCAACTCCTGGCTGATCCCCGCCGCCGGTGTCTCCTTCGTGATGACCGTCGTCATGATCATGTTCGAGCTCTTCGTGCAGGCCGTCCAGGCTTACGTCTTCGTGCTGCTCGCCTGCACGTACATCCAGGGCGCGGTCGCCGAGCACCACTGAGCCACCCCGCCTGCAACACCCCCCCCAGATCGCCCGGTGGCCAACCCCCACCGGTCCATGAAAGAGAAGGAAGTAACGGCATGTCCGCGACCATCGAACTCGCCGCCGTCACCGGATCCCTCGGCTCCATCGGCTACGGTCTCGCCGCCATCGGCCCCGGCATCGGCGTCGGCATCGTGTTCGGTAACGGCACGCAGGCCCTGGCCCGTCAGCCCGAGGCCGCCGGCCTGATCCGCGCCAACCAGATCCTGGGCTTCGCCTTCTGTGAGGCGCTCGCCCTCATCGGCATCGTTATGCCGTTCGTGTTCGGTAAGTAAGCCCTTCTTACCTGACACATTTCGACGAAAGGCACTGATGTGATCGCCAACCTGGTGCAGCTGGCGGCCGAGGAAGAGCAGAGTCCGCTCCTCCCGCCCGGCCCCGAGCTGCTCGTCGGCACCATCGCCTTCGCCATCGTCTTCTTCTTCTTCTGGAAGAAGCTCCTCCCGAACATCAACAAGGTTCTGGAGCAGCGCCGGGAGGCGATCGAAGGCGGCATTGAGAAGGCCGAGGCCGCCCAGACCGAGGCCCAGAGCGTGCTCGAGCAGTACAAGGCTCAGCTCGCCGAGGCTCGGCACGAGGCCGCGCGGCTGCGCCAGGAGGCGCAGGAGCAGGGTGCTCAGCTCATCGCCGAGATGCGCGCCGAGGGCCAGCGGCAGCGTGAGGAGATCATCGCTGCCGGTCACGCGCAGATCGCTGCGGACCGCAAGGCCGCTTCGCAGTCGCTGCGTCAGGACGTCGGCCAGCTGGCCACCACCCTGGCCGGCAAGCTCGTCGGCGAGTCCCTCGAGGACCACGCCCGGCAGAGCCGCACCATCGACCGTTTCCTCGACGAGCTCGAGGAGAAGGCCGAGGCCGCGCGATGAACGGAGCGAGCCGCGAGGCACTGGCTGCCGCACGTGAGCGTCTCGACGCGCTGACCGACAACACGTCGGTGGACGCGACCGCGCTCGCGGACGAGCTGGCCGCCGTCACCGCGCTGCTCGACCGCGAGGTGTCGCTGCGTCGGGTCCTGACCGACCCGGCGCAGGCCGCTGAGGCGAAGGCCGAGCTCGCGGGCCGGGTGCTCGGTGGGCAGGTCTCCGCCGAGACCGCCGACCTGGTGGCCGGCGTCGTCCGCTCCCGCTGGTCGCAGTCGCGTGACCTGGTCGACGCTCTCGAAGAGCTGGCCAACGTCGCCGACCTCACCGCCGCCCAGCGCGCGGGCAAGCTCGACAACGTCGAGGACGAGCTGTTCCGCTTCGGACGGATCGTCACCTCGAGCACCGAGCTGCGGGCCGCGCTGACCAGCCGTACCGCCGCCGGGTCCGCCAAGGGCGAGCTGCTGCGCAGCCTGCTCGGCGGTCGCGCGGAGGCCGTGACGGAGCGCCTGATCACGCGCCTTGTGACCCAGCCCCGGGGACGTAGCCTGGAAGCGGGACTCGAGTCCCTGTCCAAGCTCGCCGCGGACCGCCGGGACCGCACGGTCGCGATCGTCACCTCGGCCGTGCCGCTGTCCGACGGACAGAAGCAGCGCCTGGCCGGTTCGCTGGCCAAGCTGTACGGCCGGCAGATGCACCTCAACCTCGACGTGGACCCCGAGGTCCTCGGCGGGATCCGGGTGCAGGTGGGCGACGAGGTCATCAACGGCTCCATCGCGGACCGGCTCGAGGACGCGAGCCGCCGGATGGCCGGCTGACGACCACGTGGTCGACCCGGGCGTGCTGCTCGGCGAATCAACTCAACAAGCATGACTACGGCCCGAGTTGGGCCGTGCAGACAGTTTTTCTGGGGGGCGCCCCCAGACCCCCAAAGAAACTTCGGGCCCAACAAGGAGAGCAGGGAACCCAGATGGCGGAGCTCACGATCCGGCCGGAGGAGATCCGGGACGCGCTGGAGAACTTTGTCCAGGCGTACAAGCCGGACGCGGCCTCGCGCGAGGAGGTCGGTACGGTCACCCTGGCCGGCGATGGCATCGCGAAGGTCGAGGGCCTGCCCTCGGCCATGGCCAACGAGCTGCTGAAGTTCGAGGACGGCACCCTCGGTCTCGCTCTGAACCTGGAAGAGCGCGAGATCGGTTCGATCGTCCTCGGCGAGTTCAGCGGTATTGAAGAGGGCCAGTCGGTCTCCCGTACCGGCGAGGTCCTGTCGGTCGCCGTCGGCGAGGGCTACCTCGGCCGTGTCGTCGACCCGCTCGGCAACCCGATCGACGGCCTCGGCGAGATCGAGACCACCGGCCGCCGCGCCCTCGAGCTGCAGGCCCCCACGGTCATGCAGCGCAAGTCGGTGCACGAGCCGATGGAGACCGGCTACAAGGCCGTCGACGCGATGACCCCGATCGGCCGTGGTCAGCGTCAGCTGATCATCGGTGACCGCCAGACCGGCAAGACCGCCCTGGCCGTCGACACGATCATCAACCAGCGCGACAACTGGCGCTCCGGTGACGTGAACAAGCAGGTCCGCTGCATCTACGTCGCCATCGGTCAGAAGGGCTCGACCATCGCCTCCGTGCGTGGTGCCCTCGAAGAGGCCGGCGCCCTCGAGTACACGACGATCGTCGCCGCCCCGGCGTCCGACCCGGCGGGCTTCAAGTACCTGGCCCCCTACACCGGTTCGGCCATCGGCCAGCAGTGGATGTACGAGGGCAAGCACGTCCTCATCATCTTCGACGACCTCTCGAAGCAGGCCGACGCCTACCGCGCCGTGTCCCTGCTGCTCCGCCGCCCGCCGGGCCGCGAGGCCTACCCGGGGGACGTCTTCTACCTGCACTCCCGCCTCCTGGAGCGCTGCGCGAAGCTCTCCGACGAGATGGGCAAGGGCTCGATGACGGGTCTGCCGATCGTCGAGACCAAGGCGAACGACGTGTCGGCGTTCATCCCGACCAACGTCATCTCCATCACCGACGGCCAGTGCTTCCTGGAGTCGGACCTCTTCAACGCCGGTCAGCGCCCCGCGCTGAACGTCGGTATCTCCGTCTCCCGAGTCGGTGGTTCCGCGCAGCACAAGGCGATGAAGCAGGTCTCCGGCCGCCTCCGCGTGGACCTCGCCCAGTTCCGTGAGCTCGAGGCGTTCGCCGCCTTCGGCTCCGACCTGGACGCCGCGTCGAAGGCCCAGCTGGAGCGCGGTCAGCGCATGGTCGAGCTGCTCAAGCAGGCTCAGTACCAGCCGATGCCGACCGAGGACCAGGTCGTCTCCGTCTGGGCCGGCACCACCGGCAAGATGGACGACGTGCCGGTCGCCGACATCCGCCGCTTCGAGCGCGAGCTGCTCGACTACCTGCACCGCAAGGAGCAGGGCCTGATGACCTCCATCAAGGAGGGCGGCAAGATGTCCGACGACACCCTCACGGCCGTCGCGGACGCCATCGCGGAGTTCAAGAAGCAGTTCGAGACCTCCGACGGCAAGCTGATCGGCGAGGACGCTCCGGCAGCCGTCGACGTCTCCAAGTGACGACGGAAGGGACCTGACTCATGGGAGCCCAGCTCCGGGTCTACAAGCGTCGCATCCGGTCCGTCACCGCGACGAAGAAGATCACGAAGGCGATGGAGATGATCGCCGCCTCGCGTGTCGTCAAGGCACAGCGCAAGGTGGCGGCCTCCACGCCGTACGCGACCGAGCTCACCCGCGCGGTCACCGCGGTGTCGACGGGTGCGAACGACAAGCACCCGCTGACCACCGAGGTGGAGAACCCGACCCGGGCTGCGGTCCTGCTCCTCACGAGCGACCGTGGTCTGGCCGGTGCCTTCAACTCCAACGCGATCAAGTCGGCGGAGCAGCTCACCGAGAAGCTCCAGGCCGAGGGCAAGCAGGTCGACAGCTACATCGTCGGCCGCCGCGGCATCGCCCACTACAACTTCCGCGAGCGCAAGATCGCGGGGGAGTGGACGGGCTTCACGGACGAGCCCACGTACGCGGACGCCAAGGCGGTCGCCGGGCCGCTGATCGAGGCCATCGAGAAGGACACGGCCGAGGGCGGCGTGGATGAACTCCACATCGTCTACACCGAGTTCGTCTCGATGATGACGCAGAACGCGGTCGAGTCCCGACTGCTTCCGCTGAGCCTCGACGAGGTCGCCGAAGAGGCGGGCACCAAGGACGAGATCCGCCCGCTTTACGACTTCGAGCCGTCGGGTCAGGACGTCCTGGACGCCCTGCTTCCGCGGTACGTCGAGAGCCGTATCTACAACGCGCTGCTGCAGTCGGCTGCCTCCAAGCACGCCGCCACGCGCCGCGCGATGAAGTCGGCGACCGACAACGCCGGAGAGCTGATCAACAACCTCTCCCGGCTTGCCAACGCGGCCCGCCAGGCCGAAATCACCCAGGAAATCAGCGAGATCGTCGGTGGCGCGAGCGCCCTGGCCGACGCGACCGCGGGGAGTGACAAGTAATGACGACCACTGTTGATACGGCCGTTGCCACGGGCCGCGTCGCCCGGGTGATCGGCCCGGTCGTCGACGTGGAGTTCCCCGTCGACGCGATGCCGGACATCTACAACGCGCTCACCGTCGAGGTGGCCGACCCGGCCCAGGACGGCGCCAAGAAGACCCTGACGCTCGAGGTCGCCCAGCACCTCGGTGACGGCCTGGTCCGCGCGATCTCCATGCAGCCCACCGACGGCCTGGTCCGCCAGGCCCCGGTGACCGACACGGGCGACGGCATCACCGTCCCCGTCGGCGACTTCACCAAGGGCAAGGTGTTCAACACCCTCGGCGAGGTGCTGAACGTCCCCGAGGAGAACGCCAACGTCGGCGAGCGCTGGTCCATCCACCGCAAGGCCCCGAACTTCGACGAGCTCGAGTCGAAGACCGAGATGTTCGAGACCGGCGTCAAGGTCATCGACCTTCTCACCCCGTACGTCAAGGGTGGAAAGATCGGTCTGTTCGGTGGTGCCGGCGTCGGCAAGACGGTGCTCATCCAGGAGATGATCTACCGCGTCGCCAACAACCACGACGGTGTCTCCGTGTTCGCCGGTGTCGGTGAGCGCACCCGTGAGGGCAACGACCTGATCGACGAGATGTCCGAGTCGGGCGTCATCGACAAGACCGCGCTGGTCTTCGGTCAGATGGACGAGCCGCCGGGCACCCGTCTGCGCGTGGCCCTCGCCGGTCTGACCATGGCGGAGTACTTCCGCGATGTGCAGAAGCAGGACGTGCTGTTCTTCATCGACAACATCTTCCGCTTCACCCAGGCCGGCTCCGAGGTCTCGACCCTGCTCGGCCGCATGCCCTCCGCCGTGGGTTACCAGCCGAACCTGGCCGACGAGATGGGCCTCCTCCAGGAGCGCATCACCTCGACCCGTGGTCACTCGATCACCTCGATGCAGGCGATCTACGTCCCCGCGGACGACCTGACCGACCCGGCCCCGGCCACCACGTTCGCCCACCTCGACGCGACGACGGTTCTGTCCCGTCCGATCTCCGAGAAGGGCATCTACCCGGCCGTGGACCCGCTGGACTCCACGTCCCGCATCCTGGACCCGCGGTACATCGCGCAGGACCACTACGACGCCGCCATGCGCGTCAAGACGATCCTGCAGAAGTACAAGGACCTCCAGGACATCATCGCGATCCTCGGTATCGACGAGCTCGGCGAGGAGGACAAGCTCGTCGTCCACCGTGCCCGTCGCGTGGAGCGCTTCCTGTCGCAGAACACCCACGTCGCCAAGCAGTTCACCGGCGTCGACGGTTCGGACGTGTCCCTCGACGAGTCGATCGCGGCCTTCAACGCGATCTGCGACGGCGAGTACGACCACTTCCCCGAGCAGGCGTTCTTCATGTGCGGTGGCATCGAGGACCTCAAGGCCAACGCCAAGGAGCTCGGCGTCTCCTGAGTCAGCCGACTCTCGGGAGGGGCGGGCGCGTCCCGCCCCTCCCGGCACGCCTACTAGAATTTGACCCAACACCCGGCAGAACCCGCCGGGTGGTGACCCGAGGAGCCACCCTTGGCTGCTGAGCTGCACGTCGAGCTGGTCGCCGCCGACCGCCAGGTCTGGTCCGGCGAGGCCACCCTGGTCGTGGCGCGCACCACGTCCGGCGACATCGGCGTCATGCCCGGTCACCAGCCGCTGCTCGGTGTGCTGGAGTCGGGCCCTGTGACGATCCGTACGACCTCCGAGGAGGCCGGCACGATCGTCGCCGCGGTGCACGGCGGTTTCATCTCGTTCGCGGACAACAAGCTTTCGCTGCTGGCCGAGATCGTGGAGCTTGCCGACGAGATCGATGTTCAGCGTGCGGAGCGGGCGCTGGAGCGTGCGAAGTCGGAGGCCGACGCGGCCGCCGAACGGCGCGCGGACGTCCGCCTTCGTGCGGTGGCGGCGCGCTGACGAGAGCGCGACGCGGAGTGTGTGACTCAGCCGCGGCCAGGACCGGAGTGATCCGGACCGGGCCGCGGCTGAGGCGATGCAGGTGCAAGGTCGTTTGGCGTGACTGGACGGAGCGAGGAGGTCGGTGCCGATGATCCTCGCTGTGGTTGTGTGCGCGCTGGTGATCGTGCTCGTGTTGGTGGGGCTCTTCGTCTTCGGGCTGCGCAGGCGCCTGATCCAGCGCTCCGGAGGCACCTTCGACTGTTCCCTCAGGTGGAACGCGCCCGAGCCGGGGGACACGTCCGGCAAGGGGTGGAGCTATGGAGTGGCCCGGTACAACGGCGATCGCATCGCGTGGTTCCGGGTCTTCTCGTACGCGCCGCGGCCGCGGCGGGTGCTGGAGCGGTCCGCGATCGAGGTCGTGGACCGGCGTGCGCCGGAGGGCGAGGAGGAGTTGGCGCTGCTCTCCGATGCGATTGTTCTCGGGTGTACGCATGCGGGGACGCGGATCGAGCTCGCCATGAGTGAGGATGCGCTGACGGGGTTCCTCGCTTGGTTGGAGGCGGCGCCTCCGGGGCAGCGGGTCAACGTGGCCTGAGGCCTTCCCCTCCGGGGTGTCGTTCGTCTGCGGCGCCGTAGTGGCCGCTCGCGCAGTTCCCCGCGCCCCTATCGGGGCACGTCACCCGCCCCCCCGCACTATCCAGCCCCTCCGGCGTTTGAGGAGCGGGGTCTGGGGCGGAGCCCCAGTTACGGGAAGGGGCGGGGTGGGGAAAGAAGAAGCCGGGCCGACGGGGGGCGTTCCCGTACGACCCGGCTTCCGGTCAAGTGGCCTAGCCCAAACCGGTGTTGATGGCCGAGACCAGATCGCCGTCGGTCGTGTCGCCGCTGAACTCCCAGAAGAACGCGCCGCCGAGGGCCTGGTTCTTCGCCCAGGTCATCTTGGACTTGATCGTCGCGGGGGTGTCGTACGACCACCAGTCCGTGCCGCAGTGGGCGTACGCCGTGCCCGCGACCACCCCGTTCGCCGGGCACTTGGACTTGAGGACCTTGTAGTCCTCGATGCCCGCCTCGTACGTGCCGGCCGCCGCGCCCGTCGCCGTACCGCCCGGCTCCTTCTGTGTGACGCCGGTCCAGCCGCGGCCGTAGAAGCCGATGCCGAGCAGCAGCTTCTTCGCCGGGACGCCCTTCGCCTTCAACTTGGCGATCGCCTCAGCGGAGTTGAAGCCCTGCTGCGGGATGCCCGGGTACGAGGTGAGCGGGGAGTGCGGGGCCGTCGGGCCGGTCTTGGCCCAGGCGCCGAAGAAGTCGTACGTCATCACGTTGTACCAGTCGGTGTACTGCGCCGCGCCCCCGTAGTCCGCCGAGTCGATCTTGCCGCCGGACGAGGCGTCGGCGGTGATGGCTGCGGTGACCAGGGCGTTCGGGCCGAACTCGGAGCGGAAGGCCTGCATCATCGTCTTCATGACGGCCGGCCCGCTGCTGTCACAGCTCAGCCCGCACGCGTTCGGGTACTCCCAGTCGAGGTCGATGCCGTCGAAGACGTCGGCCCAGCGCGGGTCCTCGACCAGGTCGTGGCAGGACTTGGCGAACGCGGCCGGGTTCTTCATCGCGTCCGTGAACCCGCCGGACCAGGTCCAGCCGCCGAACGACCAGATGACCTTGATGTGCGGGTACTTGGCCTTCAGCTTGCGCAGCTGGTTGAAGTTGCCGCGCAACGGCTGGTCCCAGGTGTCGGCCTTGCCGTCGACGGACTGCTCGGCGGTGTAGGCCTTGTCGTAGTCGGCGTACGCGTCGCCGATCGTGCACTTGCCGCCCTGGACGTTGCCGAAGGCGTAGTTGATGTGCGTGATCTTGGCGGCGGAGCCGGAGGTGTCCAGGTTCTTGACGTGGTAATTGCGGCCGTAGACGCCCCAGTTGGTGAAGTAGCCGAGCTTGACCTGGTCGCCGGGGCCGGGGCCCGGGTCGGTGCCGCCGGTGGTGCGGACCGCGCGGGCCCCGCTGACCGGACCGGTCTGGTCGGCGGTGTCCCGGGCCTGCACGCTGTACGAGTAGTCGGTGCCGGCGGTGAGGCCGCTGTCGGCGTACGAAGTCCCCGTGACCGTCGCGACCTTGGCGCCGTCGCGCAGCACGTCGTAGTTCTTGACGCCCTTGTCGTCGGTGGCCGCGGTCCAGCTGAGCTTGACCGACGTGTTGGTGATGTCCGAGGCCGAGGGGGTGCCCGGGGCGGTCGGCGGTGCGTCGCCGGGGACGCTGCCGCCGTCGCAACTGGCGCCGTTCAGCGTGCAGTTCGCCGGGGCGCCGGAGCCGGTGCCGTTGAAGCCGAAGGTGACGGAGGCGCCGGGGGCGAGGGCGCCGTTCCAGGCCTTGTTCTTGGCGGTCCAGCGGGTGCCGGAGTTGGTGACGTCGGCGTCCCAGGCGGAGGTGACCTTGGTGTCCGCGGGGAAGTCCCACTGGACGGTCCAGGAGTCGAGGGAGGTGGTGCCGGTGTTCTTCACCGTCCACTTGCCCTCGAAGCCGGAGCCCCAGTCCTGGGTCTTGGTGTACGTGGCGGTGGCGGAGGTCGCCGCCTCGGCGGGGGTGGCCAGGGCGACGAGGGAGGCGAGCGGGAGGAGCAGGGTGGTGAGTCCCGCTGTGATTCTGTGCCGGCTGTGCCGTCTGTGGCGTGGTCTGAGCGTGAAGCGCATGGTGCGCCTCCTCGGGAGAGGTCCGGACGTTGGGGGTGTGGGGGGACCCTGCGACGCCCGTGAGCACGTCGTGGACGTACGTGTGCTGTGCTCACCGCAGTGCCGTGAGAGTAGAAAGGTCCAGACCTGCCGTCAATAGGTCTGGACCAGTGAACCCGAAGTGCACCGAAAGTCGCCGGTGGGCCGCTCAGACGTTCAACTCCTGGGCCAGGACGGCCGCTTGGACCCTGCTGCGCAGCTCCAGCTTCCCGAGCAGCCGGCTCACATGGGTCTTCACGGTGGCCTCCGCCATGTCCAGCCGTACGGCGATCTCCGCGTTGGACAGGCCCCGGCCCAGGCAGGAGAGGACCTCGCGTTCGCGGCGGGTGAGGGCGTCGAGGACCGCCGGGTCGGGGGCGTTCTCGGCGCGGGCCGGTTTCGCGGCGAACTCGGCGATCAGGCGGCGGGTCACGGCCGGGGCGATCAGGCCCTCGCCGCGGGCGACCGTGCGGACCGCCGCGATCAGGTCGGCCGCATCGGTGTTCTTCAGCAGGAACCCGGCGGCGCCCGCGCGCAGCGCACCGAAGACGTACTCGTCCAGGTCGAAGGTGGTGAGCACGAGCACGTCGGCCAGCTGCTCGGCGACCACCTGCCGGGTGGCGGCGACGCCGTCGAGGCGGGGCATCTGGACGTCCATCAGGACCAGATCGGGCCGGAGTTCGCGGGCGCGGGCCACCGCCTCCTCGCCGTCCACGGCCTCGCCGACGACCTCGATGTCCGGGGCGCTGCCCAGGATCAGGACGAGGCCGGCGCGCACGGCCGACTGGTCCTCGGCGACCAGGACCCGGATCATTCGCTTCCTCCTTCGTGGGGCGCTTCCCCGGTTTCCCCGGCGGGCAGGGCGGCTCGTACGTACCAGATCTTCCCCTCGGCGCTCTCCCGCGGCCCCGCCTCGAAGGCGCCGCCGAGCAGGGTCGCGCGCTCCCGCATGCCGACGAGCCCGGCGCCCGAGCCCGGCGCGCGCGGGCCCGACGGATCGCCGAACGGGCTGGTCACCGCCACGGTCAGGGCCCGGTCGACGAGTCTCAGGACGACGCGGACCGGGCCGGGCGCGGCGTGCTTGAGCGCGTTGGTGAGCGACTCCTGGACGATGCGGTACGCGGCCAGCTCGACCGGTGCGGGGAGGCGGGCGTGGTCGGTGCGGAGGTCGTCGAGGGTCACGTCGAGGCCGTTCACGCGGGCCTGTTCGGCGAGGGCGGCGAGGCCGTCGAGGGTGGGGGACGCGGCGGGCTCGTGGTCGTCGCTGCCGTCCCTGAGCAGGCCGATGAGGCGGCGCATCTCGGCCAGTCCGTCGACGCTGTTCTCGCGGATCACGCCGAGGGCCTCGCGGGTGGTGGCCGGGTCGTCGAGGGAGAGCGCGGCCGTGGAGTGGATGGCGATGGCCGAGAGGTGGTTGGCGACCATGTCGTGCAGCTCGCGGGCCATCCGGGCGCGCTCGGCGGTGACGGCCTGGGTGCGGTCCATCTCGGCGAGCAGCGCGGTCTGTTCGGCCCGCAGGCGGGCGGTCTCGGCGGCGTCGCGGTGGTTGCGGACGATCGCGCCGGTGGTCGCGGGCGCGAAGCCGACCAGGCCGACCATGACGCCGAGCAGCACGGCCTCGGGCTCCTGGAACCAGGCGACGAACGCGATCGTCGAGGCGACGGTGACGAGCCCGGTGGTCCACGGGATGCGCCGGGCGGCGGCGGGCGAGCCGTAGAGGACGGCGGCGTACGCGAGGTCCGCGAACAGGATGATCGTGACGAGACTGCCGGCGGTGAACTGGTCGGCGACCACGGCCAGCGTCCCGACGGCGAGCGCGGTCTGCGGCAGCGTACGGCGGACCAGTTCCAGGCCCGACATCACGGCCAGCGGCAGCAGCAGCCACGCGTCCGGGAGCGCGGGGAAGGGCGAGGGCCGCAGACCGAGCCCGATGCCGTACAGGGCGAGCCCGCCGAGCAGGCCGGAGACGGCGATGAGGACGTCGACCCGGTGCGGCGGGGGCGGCGCGGGGCGGCGTCGGCGGCCCTGCGCCGGGGCCTCACGGGGCGGGCACTCGGAAGTCACCCTCCCATCCAACATTGCGGGCGGCGCCGTGGCCTCCGTATGCGGGCGGACGCGGAGCGGGGCCGGACTGCATCCTTCGATGTACTCCCGGTTCGTCGGTGCGGCCGACGAACGGGCGGCGGGGCGGCGGGACGCTGGAGGGACCGTGAGAGGAGAGTCCCGTGATCGTCACGCTCATCGTCATCTGCGAGGTCGGCTTCTGGGCGCTGCTCGCGCTGGGTCTCGCCCTGCGGTACGTGGCGAGGATGCCGCGCGCGAGCATCGCCGTACTGCTCTGTGAGCCGCTGCTCGAAGTCGTCCTGTTCGTGGTCACCGCGATCGACCTGCGCGGCGGGGCGGAGCCGGACTGGAAGCACGGGCTCGCGGCGGTCTACATCGGCTACTCGATCGCGCTCGGCCACTACACGGTCAAGTGGGTCGACGTCCGCGTGGCCCACCGCTTCTTCGGCGGCCCGCCGCCGACCACACCCCGGTACGGCATGGCCCGCGCGGCGCACGAGTGGAAGCTGGCCGCCCGCTGGGTGCTCGCGGCGGTGATCGCGATGGGCCTGCTGCAGGGCGCGATCTGGTACGTGGGGGACGCGGGGGAGACCGGGACGCTGGAGCTGTGGCAGCAGAGGATGCTGTTCGTGATCGGCATCAACGTGGTGATCGCGGCGGCGTACACGCTGTTCCCGAAGAAGGCCCCGGCGCCCCGGGAGACCGAGGCCCGCGCGACCGTGCGCTAACGCTCCCCGCCCGGCACCCACAGCACGTCCCCGACCTCCTTGTTGGCGACCCGGGCCAGGATGAACAGCAGGTCGGAGAGGCGGTTCAGATAGGTGGCCGTCAGCGCGTTCATCGTCTCGCCGTGCTCCTCCAGCGCCGCCCACGTGGAGCGCTCGGCCCGCCGTACGACCGTGCACGCCTGGTGCAGCAGGGCCGCGCCGGGCGTGCCGCCGGGGAGGATGAACGAACGGAGCTTCTCCAACTGCTCGTTGAACGCGTCGCAGTCGGCCTCCAGCTTGTCGACATAGGCCTGCTCGACGCGCAGCGGCGGGTACTGAGGGTTCTCCACGACCGGGGTGGAGAGGTCGGCGCCGACGTCGAACAGGTCGTTCTGGACCCGCGTGAGGACCTTGACGATCTCCTCGTCGAGGTTGCCGAGGGCGATGGCGGTGCCGAGCGCGGCGTTGGCCTCGTTGGCGTCCGCGTACGCCGCGATCCGCAGGTCGGTCTTGGGCGCACGGCTCATGTCGCCGAGCGCGGTGGTGCCGTTGTCCCCGGTGCGGGTGTAGATGCGCGACAGAATGACCATGCGGCCGAGGTTACTCCGGGACGCGAGCCGTGCGCCGGGGCGGCGGTCGCGGACGGCGACCCGCTGCCGGGGGCCGGGGCGGTCGTCGAGACCCAGGACCTATTGCGCGAAAAGGCCCCAACTACGCGCCGCGGACAGCCTGATCGGGTGTCCGAGGGGTGGACCGGTGTGATGTCCGTCAGATGAGACGTGACGCGCATCTCCAAGCCCCCCACGGCGGCCTCACGCCCGCTAGTCTCCGCCGGAGAGTTGGAAGTGAACCGCGGGTAAGACCGCAACTGTCAAAGGGGATCGCACAGTGGCACGGAAGCTCGCCGTCGTCGGAGCCGGACTCATGGGGTCCGGTATCGCTCAGGTCTCCGCCCAGGCGGGCTGGGACGTGGTGCTGCGCGATGTCACCGACGCCGCCCTGACCCGTGGCACCGACGGCATCAAGGCCTCGTACGACAAGTTCGTCAGCAAGGGCAAGCTCAGCGCCGAGGACGCCGAGGCCGCGCTCGCCCGGATCACCACGACCACCGATCTGGACGCCGCCGCCGACGCGGACATCGTCGTCGAGGCCGTCTTCGAGAAGCTCGAGGTCAAGCACGAGATCTTCCGTACGCTCGACAAGCTCGTGCGCCCGGAGACCGTGCTCGCCTCCAACACCTCCGCCATCCCGATCACCAAGATCGCGGCCGTGACGGAGCGGCCCGAGCGGGTCGTGGGCGCGCACTTCTTCTCGCCGGTGCCGATGATGCAGCTCTGCGAACTGGTCCGCGGCTACAAGACCAGTGACGAAACCCTCGCCGCCGCACGGGAGTTCGCCGAGTCGGTCGGCAAGACCTGCATCGTCGTGAACCGCGACGTCGCGGGCTTCGTGACCACTAGGCTGATCTCCGCCCTCGTGGTGGAGGCCGCCAAGCTCTACGAGTCGGGCGTCGCCACCGCCGAGGACATCGACATCGCCTGCAAGCTGGGCTTCGGCCACGCGATGGGCCCCCTGGCCACCGCCGACCTGACCGGGGTCGACATCCTGCTGCACGCGACCAGCAACATCTACACGGAATCCCAGGACGAGAAGTTCGCCCCGCCGGAGCTGATGCGTCGCATGGTCGACGCCGGCGACATCGGCCGCAAGAGCGGGCAGGGGTTCTACCAGCACTGAACCGCAGCACCCACCGCAGTACCCCGGCCGGACGACCGCACGCGACCCGTACGCGGACCGGCCGGGTCCCCCTCAGGGGTGAATTGCGTATCGGTTCGCTCACGGACGACAACTTCTGCGTCCGTGAGCCAGTCAGTTCAGTGAGACCACAGTTGAGACGTACGTGACGACGGTGGCGACGACGACGCCACAGCACTCTCGGGGAGCGCATATGCACATCAGGGGCGACCACGCCGAGCTGACCGTCGGGGGCAGCCTCGACGTCCGAAGCGCGGCGGACGCCCGAACTGCCTTGCATTCGGCCCTCGACGAGGGCGCCGGGGACCTCGTGCTCGACCTGTCGGACCTCGCCGCCCTCGACGCCACCGGACTCGGCGTCATCATGGGCGCCCACCGCCAGGCCGGCCGCTGCGGACGCCGCCTGGTCCTGCGCAACGTACCGCCGCAGATGCAGCGGCTGCTCGTCGCCACCCGGCTGCACCGCATCCTCGCCATCGAGGGCGGCATCGGGGCGCATCCGCTGTAGTCGAGCGCGCAGCCCACAGCGCGCGCCGACGTCGGCACGCGTACGGACCCGCGTACGAACCCGCGTCGTGCGCCGCGACAAATCCGCTGAGACCGTGACGTCCCGGACGGTACGCCACCCCAGGTGTTCCACGGCATCGGCCCAAGGTCTAAGGTTCGGTCGCTCACCGATCCCGTGAGTTCCGGACCAGAAGCGACAGAGCCGTGTGCGAAAGGCCGGGGAAGCCAAGGCATACGAAGCTTTTGGGGGCTTTGACCATGGACCCGACGAGCCGGGAACCAGAGGAGCACGGCCAGGACGGCCGCGGCCCCGACGCGGCGCCGCCCGCGCACCCCGCCCGCCCGCCGCACCGCGACTCCTCCCCGAACTCCGCCAGCCGCGGCTACCCGAGCGCCCCGGAGTTCGGCAGCGCGGCACCCGTGCGCACCGTCGAACTCACCTCCGGCGACTACCTGCTGACCGTCAACCCCGTCGACGGCAGCGAGATCGAGCCATGCCCGCCCGGCCGCCGGCCCGCGAGCCCGCAGCGGTACACGGCCGACGAACGCGCCGCCCGCGGCTCCGCCGCCGTACCGCCCCCGCCGCCCGGGCCCGCGCGGGTGCGCCCGCCGCTCCTTGAGCGCCAGGAGGTACGCGAACGGCTCGCCCGGCTGCTCGCCCGCGGCCGCTCCGTACGCCTCACCGGACCCGCGGGCTCCGGGCGGACCGCGCTGCTCGACGCCGTCGCCGAGGACTGCGCCGACCTCGCGCCCGACGGCGTCGTCCGCCTCTCCGGACACCGCCGCACCCCCGCCGAGATCCTGCACGAGCTGTACGCCGCCGTGTACGCCTCGCCCGGACACCGGCCCGACGAGGCCCAACTCCGCGGCCACGTCCACGAGATCGGGGCCGTCGTCGTCCTCGACGACCTGGAGTTCGGCGGCAGCGCCCTCCAGGACCTCCTCGACGCCACCCCCGAGTGCGCCTTCCTGCTCGCCGCCACCCCCGAGGTCACGCCGCCGCCCGCCGACTCGCCCCTCGAAGAGGTCTTCCTCGGCGGACTGGAGCGCGCCGCGGGCCTGAAGCTCCTCGAACTCGCCACCGGGCGGCCGCTCAGCGACGAGGAGGAGGCGCTCGCCGGCGACCTCTGGTTCGAGTCCGAGGGCCTCCCGCTGCGCTTCATGCAGGCCGGCGCCCTGCTCCGGCAGCGCGACCACCTGCTCGCCGAGGCCGCCGAACTCGCGGGCGCCGAACTCGCGGGCGCCGAGGGCGACTCGGCGTCCGACCCGGCGGCGGCCGTGCCGCTGCCCTCGCTCGCCGAGGCCGCCGCGCCCGCCGCGCTGCTCGCCTCCCGGCTGAGCGAGTCCGCCCGTACGACCCTGGAGTTCGCGGTCGCCCTCGACGGGGAGGTGCCGCACCAGGCGCACCTGCCCGCGCTCGTCGGCGACACGCACGCCGACGCCGCGCTCGGCGAGCTCGCCGCCGCCGGGCTCGTCGGCCCGACCGGCGGGCGGTACCGGCTCGCCGCGGGCGTCCTCACCCAGCTCGAAGCCGCCGGATACGCGGCCGCCGCGCCCGCCCGCGCGCACGCCGCCGCCCAGCACTACGCCTGGTGGGCCGGGCACCCGTCCGTCACCGCGGAACGCGCGAGCGCCGAGTCGGACGCGCTGCTCGCCGCCCTCGCCGTGCTCGTGCCCGGCACCGAGCCCGGACACCTCGGCTCCGCCGTCCTGCTCGCCCGCACCGCCGCGCCCGCCCTCGCGGCCGGGCGGGCCTGGGGCGCCTGGGAGCGGGTGCTCCGGGCCGGCCAGGAGGCGGCCCGGCTCGCCGGGGAAGTGGCCGAAGAAGCCTATTTCCACCACGAGTTGGGCGTGCTCGCGCTGCTCGGCGGGCGGCTCGACCGGGCCCGCAGCGAGCTGGAGGCGTCCATCGCGATGCGCGGCGCGCTCGCCGACAAGCGGGGCACCGTCGCAGGCCGCCGGGCCCTCGCCCTCGTCTCCGACCGGGACGGTACGACGCCGCCCGCGGGCCTTCCCGTGACCCGCAGCGAGGAGCCCGCCACGCCGGCCCGCGCGGTGCCGGCGGCGCTGCCGAGCCCCGGCTTCGAGCCGGACGAGATCCAGACAGTGCTGAGCCGTACGGCGCCCGAGCCGCGCGAGGAGGGCCCGCGCAAGGTCGCCGTCACCGGCACGCGACGCAACCTCGCCGCGGCCGGTGCGGGGGCGCTGCTCGCGGCCGTGCTCGGCACGGTGGTGACGCTCGGCGCGATCTCCGACGACGAGCAGCCCGCCGACAGCGTCCGGCCCGACCGTACGACGGGACAGCAGGACGAGGGCGGGCTCCCGGACGACGCGCTGCCGTCGGACGGGCCGAGCAGCGGCCCCGCTGCCCCGCCCGCGCCGAGCAGTTCGGGGGAGTCGAGCAGTGGGGCGCCGTCGGAGGGGCCGAGCGGGAGCGGGTCGCCGGACCCGAGCGAGTCGGCGTCGGAGGACGACCCGACGACGAGCGCGCCGCCGAGCTCGTCCAAGCCGCCCACGTCCTCCAAGCCGCCCACGTCCTCCAAGCCGCCGACGTCGTCCAAGCCGCCGACGTCCGAGCCGCCGGAGACGTCGCCGACGCCGGACCCGACGGAGACGGCCAGCAGCAGCGCGGCGGGGCCGCCACCGTCCACGGGGACGACGAGCCCCTCGGGTTCCAGCACGGCGTGAGGCCGGAGCCGGACGGGCTCCCCGATAGGGGCGCGGGGAACTGCGCGACCAGCCACGACGGCGCCGCAGACGAACGAGGAACCGCCGGAGGCTTTCGGGAAGGGGCGGGGTGGGGAAAAAGAACCGCCCCGCCACCCCCGGGCAGGCCGGGAGGGCGGGGCGGTATACCGGTCGGGAAGGTCAGAAGAGGCGGAGCTTGTCGTCCTCGATGCCGCGCAGGGCGTCGTAGTCGAGGACCGTGCAGTCGATCCCGCGGTCCGTCGCGAGAACGCGAGCCTGCGGCTTGATCTCCTGGGCCGCGAAGACCCCCTTCACGGGCGCGAGGTGCGGATCCCGGTTCAACAGCTCCAGGTACCGCGTGAGTTGCTCCACGCCGTCGATCTCCCCGCGCCGCTTGATCTCCACGGCCACGGTCGCGCCGTCGGCGTCGCGGCAGAGGATGTCGACCGGACCGATCGCCGTCGGGTACTCGCGGCGGATCAGGGTGTATCCCTCGCCAAGTGTCTCGATCCGGTCGGCGAGGAGCTCCTGGAGGTGCGCTTCCACGCCGTCCTTGATGAGGCCGGGGTCGACGCCCAACTCGTGCGAGGAGTCGTGCAGGATCTCCTCCATCGTGATGATGAGCTTCTCGCCCGCCTTGTTGACGACCGTCCAGACGCCGGCGTCGTCCCCGGAACCCTCCTTCAGGGTGCAGGGCGGCGACATCCAGTTCAGGGGCTTGTAGGCCCGGTCGTCCGCGTGGATCGAGACACTGCCGTCCGCCTTCACGAGGATGAGGCGGGGCGCGAGGGGGAGGTGGGCGGTGAGCCGGCCCGCGTAGTCCACGGAGCAGCGGGCGATGACGAGACGCATGGTCGGCAACGCTACTGGACACCCCCCGCTCCGCGCGAAACGCCCCTGGGGAGCGGGAGCACGACGCGCGCACAGCAGCGGCGCAACGCGCGCACGGCAGGCGCGGAACGGGCGGGCAACTGTCGGACAACGGGCTGACGACGGGCGTACAACAAGCCCGAAACGGACGGCGGACCACGCCGCGAGGCGGGAACGGAGCGGTGAACTCCGCCCTATTTACCGGGAAGGACACCGTTCGCCCCTGGCCGGTTGTGCGTGCATTCTCCTGGTGCGGGCAGGACAGGTTGCATACCGTGGAAGCGGGTCGTCGTCACGCGTGCACGCTGCGTATGCGTCGCCCTTGCCTGTCCGTCAGCCCCCGCTCCCCGGGGGTGCGAGAGGAGAACCCATGTCGCTCGACGTCTCACCGGCACTGTTGGAACAGGCCGAGCGAGGCGAGGTCGACGAATCAGCCTTCGTCGACTGCGTCCGGACCTCCCTGCCCTACGCATGGGAGATGATCAGCTCTCTGGTGGCCCAGCTGAAGGTGGACGGCGGCGAGTTCGCCGACAACCAGACGCCGCCGCCCAACGAGCAGGCGCGTGGTCAACTGCTGCGTGCACTCGCGAGTGACGCGATACGAGGAGCGCTGCAGCGCCACTTCGGAGTGCGTCTCGCGTTCCAGAACTGCCACCGGGTCGCGGTCTTCCCGCTCGGCGCCGAGGCAGACGACCGCCTTGCCAAGTTCACTTCCGTACGGGGCCAGTTGCTGAACCAGTCGCCCGAACTGCGCGACTGCTGACGCCTGTTGCTGCCGTCCCGTACGCGGGAGGTGTCACTGGTACGGGGCGGCAGCCCACCGGGTCGCAGTACGGTCAGACAAGCCGGGGCAGCACCTCGGCGCCGAGCCGGCGCACGTTCTCCTCCGTCGCCGCCAGGTCCCCCGAGCCCTCCACGAGCAGCGCGAACCGCGTGATCCCGGTGCGTTCGGCGGTCGCCGCGAGCCGGTCCGCGCACAGCCGGGGCGTGCCCACCGGGTGGATCCCGCAGAGCATCTCCGTGTACGCCAGCGGGTCCCGCATCCGCCGCTCCCGGCCGTCGACCGTCACATGCGCGTCCAGGCCCTGCTTCAGCCAGCCCGGCATCGCCTTCAGCAGCGTCTCCGCCGCCTGCGCGTTCCGGTCCGCGACCTGCGCGACCCCGGCCGAGACATGGCCGGCCGCCCGCACGACGTCCGGGGAGTGGCCCGCGGCCAGCGCGCTCGACCGCCACAGGGTCACCATCTCGGCCTTCTCCTCGTCCCCGACGTGCATGCCGAGCAGCATCGGAAGGCCCCGCTCCGCGGCGAGCCGGACGCTCGCCGGTGAGGTGCACGCCACCACGACCTCCGGCCCGGCGGGCCCGGACAGCGCCTCGTCCGGACGCGGAACGACCGCCACCTCGCGGAAGTTGAACCGCTCGCCGGACGCGCCGACCCGCGGCTCGCGCAGCCACTCCAGGAGCAGGTCCAGCGCTTCCGGGAAGCCGTTCTCGTACGCGCCGAGGTCCTTGCCGAAGACCTCCAGGTCCACCCACGGCCCGCCGCGGCCCACGCCGACCGTGAACCGGCCGCCGCTGCTGAGGTGGAGGAGCGCGGCCTGCTCGCCGAGGGCCACCGGATGCTGGGTGGGCAGCACGCTCACGGCCGTGCCGACGCGGATCCTTCGGGTGCGTCCGAGCAGAAACGCCGCGAACGTCGCCGCGGACGGGCAGACTCCGTACGGGACGAAGTGATGCTCGGCCAGCCAGACCGAGTCGAGCCCGGCCTCCTCGGTGACCTCGCCGACGCGCAGGGCCCGGTGCAACGCCTCCGCCTGGCCCTGGCCCGGGAACTGAGCGGCCAGTACAAAACTTCCTACACGCATCGCACTCCTGCCTCTCGGCGCCGACGCGGCCCTCCCCTAGGGGCAACAACGCGCAGCACGTGCCAAAGGCACGGCCTGGCATACAGGTTGGCCCATTTTCATACGGGAGAGTGCCCCGTCGGGACGGTCCGTTCGACGAGGCGCGGGTACCCCGGCCGACGGCCGCTACGCTGGAACGGTCCACCTGCTCCCGTACGCACACGAGGTGTTCCGTGTCTCCGCGCCGCAACCGCCCGAAGGGCGCAGGTTCCTACGGCAGGGGAGCGGAGGACGACCGTCCGCGCTACGGCGGGCACCAGTACACCGAGTCGTGGCAGGGCGAGGAGTTCACCGTCCGGCAGGTCGCCGGCTCGGGCGGGCCCGGCAAGACGTACCGCTGCCCCGGCTGCGACCAGGAGATCCGCTCGTCCGTGCCGCACGTGGTGGCCTGGCCGGAGCACGGCGCGGGCGTCGAGGACCGCAGGCACTGGCACAAGGCGTGCTGGAACGCGCGGGACCGCCGCACCACGCGGGTGCAGCGGTCCCGTAACGCGCCGAAGTTCTGAGCGTCTTCCCTGTGCCCGGGGTCAGACGTCCCTGGTCTCGGTGGTGAGGAAGGCCGCGCCGAGGGCGACGGTCGTCAGGCCGAGCATGATCCAGACGGGGTCCCAGCCGGAGGGGCCGGTGCCGCCCGCGACCGACTCGCCGTAGAGGGCGATCAGCTGGCTGGGGATCGAGTACTGGAACAGGAACAGCTGCACGTCCTTCAGGGACTCCGAGAACATGAACATCGCGAGGACCAGCGGCAGCAGCACCAGGCCGATCATGATCGTGATGGCCCCGGCGGAGTGCCGCACGAGCGCGCCCACCGCGAGCGACAGCAGCCCGAGCGTCGCGACGAAGAGGCCCACGCCGACCGTGCCGCGCAGCCACTCCTCGCCGGTCGCCTCCGCCGCGTCGACCATGCCGGTCTGCAGCGCGGCCACGAGCGTGGTCGCGAGCGTGGTGATGACGAAGACCAGGACGAAGAACACGATCGCCTTGGCGCCCAGGATCCGGCTGCGGGACGGGCAGGCCGTCGTCGTCGTACGGATCATGCCGGTGCCGTACTCGGAGCCGATGGTCAGCACGCCGAGCGTCATCACGCAGAGCATGCCGAGGATCACGCCGAACGACCCGAGCCCGATGGCGGACGCCCCGCTGCTGCTGACGTCGGACGCGGCGGCGACGACACCGACCAGGGTGCCGATGCCGAGGACCAGGACGAGCATGACGCCGAGCGTCCACATCGTGGAGCGCACGCTGCGGATCTTCGTCCACTCCGAGGCGAGCGCGTGCCCGAGGTGCGTCTTCCGGATCGGGATCGGCGAGACGTACGTGGGCACGCCGGGGTCCGACTGCCACTGCTGCGGGGCCTGACCCGGCTGCCCGTGCTGCTGGGGCTGGGCGTGGGCCTGGGGCTGGTGGGCCGGTGCCTGCTGGGCCGGTGCCTGCTGGGGCGGTGCCTGCTGGGGCGGCGCGTCCTGCGGGGCCGGGAGGGTGCGCAGCATCGCCGTGTGCTCCGGCGGCGGCTGCTGGCCGGCCTGTGGCTGCGGCTGCTGCTGGGCCGGGGCCTGCGGGGGAGCGGGCGCCGTGGACGGGGGCTGCTGGGGCTGCTGCGGCTGCGGCACGGAGGGCGTGGGCGGAGTGCTCATCGGGTGGCGTCCTCGTTGTCGCTCTTGGTCGGTTCGGCGGCGGCCGGGGCGGCGGGCGGCTGCTCCTGGGGCAGCGGCTGCGCCTGCGGCGGAGCGGGCGGCGCCTGCGGGGCCTGGGGCTGCTGTGCCTGGGGCTGCTGGGCGGGCGGCGCGTCCTGCGGCTCCGGGAGCTTGCGCAGCATCGCCGTCTGCTGCTCCTGCGGGGCGGGCAGGGTGCGCAGCATCGCCGTGTGCTCCGGCGCGGGCTGCTGACCGGGCTGACCGGGCTGCGGCTGGACGCCCGGCGCCTGGCCCTGGGCGGCCTGCGCCTGCTGGCCCGCGTACGGGTGGGGCCCGCCCTGCTGCGGCGCCGGCGGCGGGAACCAGCCCGGCTGGTCCTGCCCCGGCACCGGCACCGGCGGCGCCATCCCGGGCGCCATGCCCGGGGCGAGCCCCGGCTGCGGCTGCTGGAAGCCGCCGAGCTGGTCGGCCGTGGAGCGGTAGTCGACCGCGCCCTGGGTGAGCCGCATGTACGCCTCCTCCAGGGACGCCTGGTGCGGCGACAGCTCCCACAGGCGTACGTCCGCGTCGTGCGCGAGGTCGCTGATGCGGGGCAGCGGCAGGCCCGTGACACGCAGCGCGCCGTCCTGCTCGGGCAGCACCTGGCCGCCCGCCTCGGTCAGCGCCGACGTCAGCTTCTCCCGCTGCTGCGGCTCGGTGTCGGGCGTACGCACGCGCGCGAAGCCCGCCGAGTTGGCGGCGATGAACTCGCGGACGCTCATGTCGGCGAGCAGCTGGCCGCGGCCGATCACGATCAAGTGCTCGGCGGTCAGCGCCATTTCGGACATCAGGTGCGAGGACACGAAGACCGTACGGCCCTCGGCGGCGAGCGACTTCATCAGGTTCCTGACCCAGAGGATGCCCTCGGGGTCCAGGCCGTTGACCGGCTCGTCGAAGAGCAGCACCTGCGGGTCGCCGAGCAGCGCCGCCGCGATGCCGAGCCGCTGGCCCATGCCGAGCGAGAAGCCCTTGGACCGCTTCCGCGCCACGTCCTGGAGGCCGACCACGCCGAGCACTTCGTCGACCCGGCTGGCCGGGATGCCGGACAGCTGGGCGAGGGACAGCAGGTGGTTGCGGGCGTGCCGGCCGCCGTGCACGGCCTTCGCGTCGAGCAGCGCGCCGACCTGGCGCGGGGCGTTCGGCAGCCTGCGGTACGGGTGCCCGGCGATCGTGACGTGGCCCGAGGTCGGGTTGTCGAGGCCGAGGATCATCCGCATCGTCGTGGACTTGCCCGAGCCGTTGGGCCCGAGGAAGCCGGTCACGGTGCCCGGCCGGACCTGGAAGGAAAGGTTGTACACGGCTGTCTTCGCGCCGTAGCGCTTGGTCAGGCCGACTGCCTCGATCATTCTCCGCACCCATCGAGAGGTCAGGACGTCGGGGCAGTGCTCACGCCCCCGTAAGGGTTAGGAGGATATCCACGGCTTGACGGTTCCGGCCAAGTCGGGTGAAGTGCGCGACTCTCCGCCGCGAAGAGCCGGGTGGCCTCGGCGCGGACGGCCTCGTCGGCCCGCGCGGCCCGCATCCAGGAGGCCGCGTCGGGCCCGAGCAGTGCCCGCAGCGCCGCCGACGCCGCGAGCAGTCCGGCGATCAGCGCGCCCTGTTCGCCCGCGGGCAGCGGCCGCCCGTCCGGCCCGGCGAGGACACCCCGCTCCCCGGTGTAGAGCCAGGCGCCGGGCCCCTCGACGTACGCCCCGGCCCCCTCGGCGTACGACCCGTCGAGCCAGCGGCGGCGGTAGTTCGGGAGCTCGGTCGCGTCGACGGCGGCGAGCTGCTCGTCGTCGAGCCAGCTGAGGACGAGGGTGCGGGTGCTGCCGGGGTCCGGGTACGGGGCGGCGGCCACATATCCGGCGCGGCCCACGTGTGCCGAGCACCCGATGCCGATGCCGCGCACGGTGACCGGGACCATCGGCACGTCCGAGCCGAGCGAACGCTGCGCTAGCTTGTACGCGATCTGCGCGGGCGACGCGTTGGACCCGACGGCCAGCACCGGGTGCCGCCGGTCCAGGTCGGCCACGATCCGGTCGAGCCGCACCCCGCCCTCGACCCGCATCCCGCCGAGCGAGCCCTGCCCGCCGACCGGAACCGTCCCGCCGAGCGAGCCCTCGCCGCCCTCAAGGCGCAGGAGCCGGTCCCCGCGCAGCAACGCCGGCCAGGGCACGGGGCGACCGGGATACGTCAGCGGGTGCTCGAACGGCACGACGGCGAGGCCGAGTTCCAGCAGTGTGCGCCCTTCCACGACTGCCTCCTGCCCCTGCGGTCCGGCTACACGTCTGCCCCGGCCGGTTCGTTGCCGGGTGCGGCCCGTCCCGGGTTGCTCGCGCAGTTCCCCGCGCCCCTGGGGGGCTACGCATCCCTCCGCTTCAGCAACACGTACCCCCCGACAACCGCCACCACCACCCACGCCACCATGATCGCCAGCCCGCCCCACGGCCCGTACGGGGTGTCGTCGTCGAGCGGGCTGACCACCTGCATGATCTTCTGGCCCGCCTGGTCCGGCAGGAACTGGCCGACCTTCTTCGTGGCCGAGACGTTGCCGAGGATGCTGGAGACCAGGAAGAAGAACGGCATGAGGATGCCGAGCGACAGCATCGGGCTGCGCAGCATCGCGGCGACGCCCATCGAGAACACCGCGATCAGCGTCATGTAGAGCCCGCCGCCGAGCACCGCCCGCAGCACGCCCGGGTCGCCGAGCGACGCCCGGTGCTCGCCCATCGCGGCCTGCCCGACGAAGAACGCGATGAAGCTGGTGACCATGGCCACCACGAGGGCCAGGGCCGTGGCCACGGCGATCTTGCTGAACAGGAACGCCGCCCGCTGCGGCACCGCCGCGAGCGAGGTGCGGATCATCCCGGTGCTGTACTCGTTCGACACCACAAGCACCCCGAAGACGATCATCGCCAGCTGCCCGAGCCCCATGCCCGCGAAGCTGATCGCCGTCGGGTCGAAGGCGAGCCGGTCGCGGCCGCTCATGTTGTCGAAGTCGTTCTTGGCGAGGATCGAGATGAGCAGGCCGAGCCCGACCGTCACGACCACGGCGAGGCCCAGCGTCCACACCGTCGACGCCACCGAACGGATCTTGGTCCACTCCGACTTGATCACCTGTCCCGAGGACATCCGCTCAGCTCCCGGTCTTCTGCCGCCGCGTCCACTGCTCGCCCCAGCCGTTGGTGTCAGGCGGGCCGGTCTCCGAGTGCGCGTGGTACTCCACCGACTCGGCCGTCAACTGCATGAACGCCTCCTCCAACGAGGCCTGCTGCGGGCTCAGTTCATGGAGGACCAGATGGTGCTCGGCGGCCAGCTCCCCGATCCGCTCCGACCGCGCCCCGTCCACCTCCAGCGTTCCGTTTCCGGCCTCGACGGCGGGAATCCCGGCCTGCCGCAGCACGTCCCTGAGCCGCTCCTGCTGCGGCGAGCGCAGGCGCACGTACGACCGTGAGTTCTGCCGGATGAACTCGGCCATCGACGTGTCCGCGAGCAGGCGGCCCTGGCCGATGACGACCAAGTGGTCCGCGGTGAGGGCCATTTCGGACATCAGATGCGAGGAGACGAAGACCGTACGGCCCTGCGCCGCGAGCCCCTTCATCAGGTTCCGGATCCAGTGGATGCCCTCGGGGTCGAGGCCGTTGACCGGCTCGTCGAACATCAGGATCTGCGGGTCGCCGAGCAGCGCGCCCGCGATGCCGAGCCGCTGGCCCATGCCGAGCGAGAAGCCCTTGGCCTTCTTCCGGGCGACGGCGGTCAGGCCGACCGTGTCCAGGACCTCGGCGACCCGTGACTTCGGGATGCCGTTGGACTGCGCCAGGCACAGCAGATGGTTGAAGGCGCTGCGTCCGCCGTGCATGGCCTTGGCGTCGAGGAGGGCGCCGATGTACTTGAGCGGGTGCCGGATCTGGTCGTAGTGCCGGCCGTCGATCCGGACGTCGCCCGCGGTCGGACGGTCCAGGCCCAGCATCATCCGCATCGTGGTGGACTTGCCCGCGCCGTTCGGCCCGAGGAAGCCGGTGACGACGCCCGGTCTGACGGTGAAGGTCAGCTGGTTGACCGCGACCTTCTCCCCGTACCGCTTGGTCAGGCCCTCGAGCTCGATCATGCGGCCACGCTAAAACGGGAGAAAGCCCCCTGCCACTTGAGTGACAGGGGGCTGAACCCGCTGGACACGCCCCAAGGGAGGGCGCCGGACCGTTACCGGGTCTGCTGGGCCGGAACCCCGCGGCTGACCGGCTCCTCCTCGCCGGCGGGCGCGGCCTGCGCGGCCACGGCGGCACCGGTGAGGGTCGCCAGCATCTCGCGGACGTTGGTCAGCTGCGCGTTGATCGAGTCGCGGCGGTTGGTCAGGGCCGCCAGCTCGCGCTCCGATTCGCTGCGGATGCGGTCGGCCTTGGCGTTGGCGTCCGCCACGATGTCCTCGGCCTGGCGCTGCGCGGTCTCGACCGTCTGGCGGGCGCGACGCTCCGCGTCCGTGCGCAGCTTCTCCGCCTCCAGGCGCAGTTGCTCGGCGCGGTGCTCGATCTCCGCGAGGCGCTTCTCGGCCTTGGCCTGACGCGAGGCCAGGTCGCGCTCGGACTGCTCGCGGCGCTTGGCGAGGTTGGTCTCGAAGTCGGCGGCGGCCTGCGCGGCCTTGGCGCGGGTCTCCTCGAAGAGCGCGTCGGCCTCTTCGCGCTTCGACTGCGCGTCCTTCTGGGCCTCGGTGCGCAGCGCGTTCGCCTCGCCCTTGGCCTTCTCGACGATCCGGACGCCCTCGTCCTCGGCCTTGGCCTTGCGCTCGGCGGCGAACGCCTCGGCGTCGTTGCGCACCTGCTGCGCGGCGGACTCGGCCAGCTCGCGGTGCTGCTCGGCGGCCCGACGGGCCTCCTCGCGCAGGTCCTTCGCCTCCTCCTCGGCGAGGCGGAGGATCTTCTCGACGCGGGCACCGAGCCCGGCGTACGACGGCTCGGCGTCGTTCACCTGGGCCTGGGCGTTCTGCGTCTCGAGGTGGAGCTCCTCGATGCGCTTTTCCAGAGCGGTGATGCGAGCGAGAGCGGAGTCACGGTCGGAGACGAGCTTGGAGATACGTTCGTCCACCTGAGCGCGGTCGTACCCACGCCGCACAAGCTCGAAGCCGTAGGGGGAAGTGTCGCTCATGGGGTTCCTGTCAACTGAGACCGGTGAGGTGTTAGGAGGAATCCTAGGGGTCAGGGCGGCGTGTCATCGAGCAGTTGCCCGTTTGATCTGGAGAATGACACCCCTTTTGGGTGGCTCATGGCCGGACTGCTTGCCAGGGCCGGGCCCCAACCCCCTTGCTGAGCACGGAAGATGGGGTTCCGGCCCTGTGAAGGTCCGCCGGACAGGCCCTAGTTTTCGGCCGACTTCCCACCCGAACGTGGGGCGCCCACCGTCGCACCGGCCTTGACGCCGCCCCCGGAGCCGCCGCCCGCCTTGCCGTTGCCGCCCGCCGCGGGCACCTCGAAGGACTCCAGGGCCTCCAGGACGTCCTGGACGCGGGAGATTTCGGCGTTGATGTCCTCCCGGCGGCGGACCAGCACGTCCAGCTCGCGCTGACCCTCCTCGACCAGGCGCGCGGCCTCCCGCTCGGCCTCCGACCTGAGGCGCTCCGCCTCCCGGACGGCGTCGGCCTTCTTCTGCTCGGCCTCCTTGATGAGCCCCTCCGCCTTCTTCACGGCGGAGATGCGCACCTTGCTCGCCTCCGAATCGGCGTCCGCCTTCAGCTCCTTGGCCTTCGCCTGCGCCTCGGCCAGCTGCTCCTCGGCAGCCTTCACCAGCGCGTCGCAGCGCTCGCCCGCGGACTTCATCTGCTCGGCCGACTCGCGCCGCGCCCGCTCGTGCAGCTCCTCGATCTCGCCGGTGATCCGCTCGCGCAACTCCTCGGCCCGCTCCCGGATCTGGGTCGCGTCCCGGCGCGCGCCGACGAGGAGTTCGTCCGCGTCCGTACGCGCCTTCTCGACCATCGAGTGGCCCTCGCTGCGCGCCTCGGACACCAGCCGCTCGGCCTCGTTGCGGGCGGCGCCGACCATCGTGTCCGCCTGCGTCTCCGCGTCCGCCGTCGTCTTCAGCGCCTTCTCGGCCGCCTCCGACGTCAGCTTCTCGGCCTCGGCCGTCGCCTCCGTGATCAGCTTGTCGACCTGCTCCGCGGCCTCCGAGCGGCGCTTGTTGGCGTCCGCGCGGGCGTCGTCCCGCAGTTTCTCTGCCTCTGCCTGCGCCTCGCTGCGCAGCCGCTCCGCCTCCGCCGCGGCGTCCTCCTTGACCCGCTCGGCCTCGCTGCGGATCCGCTCCGCGTGCTGCTGCGCCGAACCGACCGTCTCCGCCGCCTCGGCCCGCAGCCGCTCCGCCTCGTTGCTCGCCTCGGCGATGCGGCGGTCGGCCTCCGCGCGGGTCTCGGCGCGCAGTTGCTCCGCCGCGGCCTGCGACTCGGTGCGCAGCTGCTCGGCCGCGTTCTGCGACTCGGTGCGCAGCTGGTCCGCCGCGTTCTGCGTCTCCGTGCGCAGCCGCTCGGCCTCCGACGTGGCCTCACCGATCAGCCGGTCGGCCTGCTCCGCCGCGTCCGTACGAATCCGGTTCGCGTCGTCCCGCGCCTCCGCACGCGTACGCGACGCGTCCTGCTCGGCCGACGCGAGCCGCTCCGACGCCTCCGTGCGCGCACGCTGGGCGTGCTCGGCCGCCTCCGACTTGAGCCGCTCGGCCTCCGCGAGCGCCTCCGAAACCGTGCGCTCCGCAAGCGACTTGGCGGCGTCCGTCTCCTCCTGGGCCTCGCGCCGCAGCCGCGTCGCGTCCTCGGAGGCGCGCTCCCGCTCCGCGTACGCGTCCGTGCGGACCCGCTCCGCCTCGTCGATGGCTTCCGTACGGGTGCGCTCCGCCGCATGCTCGGCCGCCGAGCGCAGGCCCGCGATCTCCTCCTGCGCCTGCTCGTGCAGCCCCGCCACGGAGTCCCGCACCTGCTGCGCCGTCAGCTCGGCCGCGGCGACCAGATCGCCGGCCCGCTGGTCCGCCTCCTCGACCAGGCGCTGCGCCTCGGCCTGCGCCTCCTCGACCCGCTTGCGTGCCGCGGCGAGCAGCTCCTCGCTCTGCTCGCGGGCCCGCTCCCGCTCCTGGTCGGCCTCCGCGCGCGCCGACGACAGCGTCTCCTCGGCCTCCCGGCGGCGCCGCGCGGCCTCCTCCTGCGCGGCCGCCAGCTCCTCGGCCGCCTCCGTCGACACCCGCTCCGCGGCGGCCGTGGCCTCGGCCCGCACCCGGTCCGCGGTCTCCTGCGCCTCGGTCTTGAGCCGCTCCGCCTCGCTCGCGGCCTCACTGCGCAGCCGTACGGCGACGGCCTCGCCCTCGGCGCGGGACTGCGAGGCGTCCGCGGCGGCCTCGGTGCGCAGCCGCTCGGCCTCCTTCTCGGCCTGCGCCTGCAAAGTCCGGATGCGCTCGGCGGCCTCGGTGCGCAGCCGCTCCGTCTCGTCGGCGGCCTCGCGGCGGATCCGCTCCGCTTCCGTGCGCGCGTCGTCCAGGGCCTTCTCGGCCGCGGTGAGGCGGTCCTCCGCCTCGGTGTGCAGGCGGGTCAGCTCCTCGGCGGCCTCGGCCTGCCGGCGCTCGATCGCCTCGTCGGCCTCCTGGCGCAGCTGCCGCGCCGCCTCCTCGGCCTCCGTGCGGGTGGCCTCGGCCTGCTCCTCGGCCTCCGCGCGCTGCCGCTCGGCCTCGGCGCGGGTGCTCTCCAGGGTCTCCTCGGCCTGCTTGCGCAGCGCCGTCGCCCGCTCGATGGCCTCCGTACGGACCTTCTCGGCGTCCGCGCTCGCCGCCGTGCGCAGCTCCTCGGCGTCCCCGCGCGCCTTGGCGAGCAGCTCCTCGGCGGAGGCCGCGGCCTCCTCGATCTTCTGCACCGCCTCGCGCCGGGCCTCGGCGCGGATCTTCTCGCCCTCGGAGACCGCCTCGGCCCGCAGCTGCTCGGCCTCGCCGCGCAGCCGGCGCGCCTCCTCCTGCAGCTCGACGGTCTTGGCGCGGTACTCCTTCGTGTCGTCCTTCGCGGCGCCCTTGAGCTCCTCCGCGATGTCGTGCGCCTCGGCACGCAGGCGGTCCGCCTCGGCCTCGGCCTCGCTGCGGATCCGCTCGGCCTCGTCGCTCGCGGCCTTGGTGGTCGCCTTCGCGTCCTCCGCGGCCTTGTTGAGGGCCTCCTCGGCGCTGCGCGCGGCCGCCGCGAGCTGCGTCGCGGTCTCCTCGGCCGTGATCGTACGAGCCTTCTCCGCGGCCTCGGCGATCAGCTTCTCGGCCTCCGCGCGGGCGTCGGCGAGGGCCTGCGCGGCCTCCTCCTTGGTGGCCTCCGCCTCCTTCGTCGCCTCCCCGACGAGGCGGGCCACCTGCTCCTTGGCCGTGCGCGTGCGCTGCTCGTTGGTGGCCTCCGCCGTGGCGAGGGCCTTCGACGCGGACTCGGTGGCCTCGGCGACGACCTTCTCCGCCTCGGCCCGCGCCTCGCGCAGCGCCGTCTCCGCCTCGGCCATGCGCTGCTCGGCCGTGCGGTTCAGCTCGGCGGACTGGCGGCGGGCCTGCTCGCTCTCGCTCGCCGTGGTGGAGCGCAGCTGCTCGGCGTGGTCGGCGGCCTCCTGGGCCTGTGTCGAGGCGGCGTTCAAAAGCCGGTCGGCCTCGGCGCGGGCGCGGCGCAGGATCGCTTCGGCCTCGGCCCGGCCGGCCTCGGCCTCGCTCGCCAGGCGCTGCCGTGCCTCCGTGGTGAGCCGCTCGGCCTCCGCGCGGGCGGCGGCGAGCGCCTGCTCGGCCTCCGCGCGCGACTCGTCGACGAGGCGGCGGGCCTGCTGTTCCGAGCGGGCGCGGAGCTGCTCGGCCCACGCCACGTTCTCGTTGACGTGCGACTCGACGGTCTGGCGGCGCTCGTTCAGCTCCTGGTCGAGCTGCTGGCGCCGGGACACGGCCTCGGCGTGCAACTCGGACTGCAGCCGCGCCTGTTGCTCGGCGTGCTCCTGCAGGATGCGCTGGGTCTGGGCGCGGGCCTCGCGCAGCTCGCGCTCGGCGTCGGCGCGCAGCTGGTCGGCCTGGATCTGGGCGTTCCGCAGCAACTGCTCGGCCTGGTACCCGAGATCGGCGCTGTCGTACGCAGGGCGGGACGCGAGGCTGCGGCGCGCCTCGTGCAGCTTGGCGCGCAGCACCTCGACCTGGTAGCCGAGATCCTCGGCGTGCTGAACGGCCTTCTCCCGCTCGGTCTTCAGCCGATCCATCTCGGCCTCGAACCGCGAGAGGCTGTCGGTCCGGCCGGTCTCAGCCCGCGAGTTGTCCTGGCGTTCGTAGCCCCGCACTGCGCGGTCCCATCCTTCCCCAAGCTCTCGGCGTTGCTCGAGCAGGGGAGGCCCCACTCCTGGTCGCACGTTCTCCAAACGAGCACCGTTCGTCCGCCGAACGGGGCCCCCGGGGAAATGGTGACAGATCAACGGCGTTCGAGGGGCTGCCGCCCAGACGCAGCCGCCGCTCGACCCCAAAGATCCCGACATGGATCCCGACCCCGGCCGACGGCCGCCCGATCCGCGCGACGGCCGCCCCCAACCCTACCGGCCCAGGGAAGCGGAGGTCAGTGGTCCTGGGAGGGCTCCGCGGCGGAGGTGACCAGTTCGGTGAGGACGCCGTGGCAGTCCTTGGGGTGCAGGAACGTGATCCGGGACCCCATCGAGCCGGTCCGCGGCTCGTCGTAGAGCACCCGCACGCCCTTGTCCTTGATCGCGGCGGCGTCCCCGTCGACGTCGGCGGTGCCGAAGGCGATGTGGTGCACACCCTCGCCGTTCTTGGCCAGCCACTTGGCGACGGTGGAGTCCTCCCGGATCGGCTCCAGGAGCTGGAGGTAGGAGGCGCCGCCGTCCGACGTCTCGTTGATCTTGAGCATGGCCTCCCGCACCCCCTGTTCCTCGTTGACCTCGGTGTGGAAGACCTCGAAGCCGTACGTCGACGTGTAGAAGTCGACGGTCTTCTCCAGGTCGTGGCAGGCGATTCCGATGTGGTCGATGCGTGTCAGCATGCGAACAGTGCAGCGCCTCGGCCCTGATCACGCAACGTGCGCGCGATCACACTCAAACGACGGTGACCCGAGGCCGTACCGCTCAGTACATTGAGGTAAACCCTCGTTCACTCCTCACCCAAGGGGCCGTGCCTCATGTCTGGAACGAACAGCACGACCTCGGTGATCGTCGCAGGGGCCCGCACGCCCATGGGACGACTCCTTGGTTCCCTCAAGTCCTTCTCCGGAGCAGACCTCGGCGGCGTCGCCATCAAGGCCGCCCTGGAGCGCGCGGGCATCACCGGCGACCAGGTCCAGTACGTGATCATGGGCCAGGTCCTGCAGGCCGGGGCGGGGCAGATCCCGGCACGCCAGGCCGCGGTCAAGGCCGGCATCCCGATGAACGTCCCGGCGCTCACCGTCAACAAGGTCTGCCTGTCCGGCCTCGACGCGATCGCCCTGGCCGACCAGCTCATCCGCGCCGGCGAGTTCGACGTGGTCGTGGCCGGCGGCCAGGAGTCCATGACCAACGCCCCGCACCTGCTCCCCAAGTCCCGCGAGGGGTACAAGTACGGCGCGGTCGAGATGCTCGACGCGATGGCGTACGACGGCCTGACCGACTCCTTCGAGGGCGTCGCCATGGGCGAGTCCACGGAGAAGCACAACACCCGCCTCGGCATCGCCCGCCCCGAGCAGGACGAGATCGCCGCGCTCTCCCACCAGCGGGCCGCGGCCGCGCAGAAGAACGGCCTGTTCGAGGCCGAGATCGCCCCGGTCGAGATCCCGCAGCGCAAGGGCGACCCGGTCGTCTTCTCCCAGGACGAGGGCATCCGCGCCGAGACCACCGTCGAGTCCCTCGGCAAGCTCCGACCCGCCTTCGCCAAGGACGGCACGATCACCGCGGGCACCGCCTCGCAGATCTCCGACGGCGCCGCCGCGGTCGTCGTGATGAGCAAGGCCAAGGCCGAGGAGCTGGGCCTCGACTGGATCGCCGAGATCGGCGCGCACGGCAACGTCGCGGGCCCCGACAACTCGCTCCAGTCGCAGCCGTCCAACGCCATCAAGCACGCCCTGGACAAGGACGGCCTGAGCGTCGACGACCTCGACCTGATCGAGATCAACGAGGCCTTCGCCGCCGTCTCCGTACAGTCAATGAAGGACCTGGGCGTTACGCCGGAAAAGGTGAATGTCAACGGCGGCGCGATCGCCCTCGGCCACCCGATCGGCATGTCCGGCGCCCGCATCGTCCTGCACCTCGCACTGGAGCTGCAGCGCCGCGGCGGCGGGGTCGGCGCGGCCGCGCTGTGCGGCGGCGGCGGTCAGGGCGACGCGCTGGTGGTCAAGGTCCCGAAGGCCTGACGGCCGTACCCCGGCCGTCGTCCGTACACCGTCCGTACGCGTAGCAACAGAACGGGAGCAGAGATGCAGGACGTCCCCACCCTGGTGGCTCAGGCGCGCGAGGGCCGGCCGCGGGCCGTGGCCCGGCTGATCTCACTGGTGGAGGGGGCGTCCCCGCAGCTGCGCGAGGTGATGGCGGCCCTCGCCCCGCTGGCCGGCAACGCGTACGTGGTGGGCCTGACGGGGTCGCCGGGCGTCGGCAAGTCGACGTCCACGTCCGCGCTGGTCGCGGCGTACCGGCGGGCCGGGAAGCGGGTCGGCGTGCTCGCCGTCGACCCGTCGTCGCCGTTCTCCGGCGGTGCGCTGCTCGGCGACCGCGTGCGGATGTCGGACCACGCCTCCGACCCGGGCGTCTACATCCGCTCGATGGCGACCCGCGGCCACCTCGGCGGGCTCGCCTGGGCGGCCCCGCAGGCGATCCGGGTCCTGGACGCGGCGGGCTGCGACGTGGTCCTCGTCGAGACCGTCGGCGTCGGCCAGTCCGAGGTGGAGATCGCCTCGCAGGCCGACACGTCCGTCGTCCTGCTCGCCCCCGGCATGGGCGACGGCATCCAGGCGGCGAAGGCCGGAATCCTGGAGATCGGCGACGTATACGTGGTGAACAAGGCCGACCGGGACGGCGCGGACGCGACGGCCCGCGAGCTCAACCACATGCTGGGCCTGGGCGAGGCCCGCGGCGCGGGGGACTGGCGCCCGCCGATCGTGAAGACGGTCGCAGCCCGCGGGGAGGGCGTCGACGAGGTCGTCGAGGCCCTGGAGAAGCACCGCGCGTGGATGGAGGAGCGCGGCGTCCTCGCCGAGCGGCGGCGGGCGCGGGCGGCGCGCGAGGTGGAGACGATCGCCGTCACGGCCCTGCGGGAGCGCATCGCGGACCTGCACGGCGACCGCCGCCTCTCGGCGCTGGCGGATCGCATCGTGGGCGGTGAGTTGGATCCTTACGCGGCGGCGGACGAGTTGGTGACGGGGCTTACGTCGACCTGACCTTCCCGTGGTCCGGGGCTCGGCTCCCCCGGGGCTCCGCCCCAGACCCCGGGACCGTCGTTCGTCTGCGGCGCCGTCGCGCCCGCTCGCGCAGTTCCCCGCGCCCCTGACCGGGGCGCGTCCTGCCCCCTCGGCCCGTCGCCCGGCTTTCTCGCCGTCGCGCCCGCTCGCGCAGTTCCCCGCGCCCCTCATCGGGGCACGTCCTGCCCCCTCGGCCCGTCACCCGGCTTTCTCGCCGTCGCGGCTGATCGCGCAGTTCCCCGCGCCCCTGAGCGGGGCACGTCCTGCCCCCTCGGCCCGTCGCCCGGCTTTCCCGCCGTCGTGGCTCGTCGCGCAGTTCCCCGCGCCCCTTTCGGGGCACGTCCCCCGCCCTGCTGTGGGCAGGCGTTCCGCAGGGCGATTGGGGGAGGGTGGGCACAGCGGCCACCACGACGGCGGGAGAGCTGAAGGAGGGGCCAGGGGCGGAGCCCCTGGTGAGGGGCGCGGGGAACTGCGCGACCGGCCACGACGGCGGGTAAGCCGAAAGACGACCCGGATTGAGCCTCTCCGGCGATTGAGGAGCTGGGGGGCCGGGGGCGGAGCCCCCTGGGGTGAGGGCGGGCTTCAGGTCGGCTTCAGGGTGCGTCTGGGAACCTTTCCGCATGCGCCTGCTGATCGTCGAGGACGAGAAGAGACTCGCCCTGTCCCTGGCCAAGGGCCTCACCGCCGAGGGCTACGCCGTCGACGTCGTCCACGACGGCCTGGAGGGCCTGCACAGGGCGGGCGAGGGCGTGTACGACCTCGTCGTCCTCGACATCATGCTGCCCGGCATGAACGGCTACCGCGTCTGCGCCGCCCTCCGCGCCGCGGGCCACGACGTCCCGATCCTGATGCTCACCGCCAAGGACGGCGAGTACGACGAGGCCGAGGGCCTCGACACCGGCGCGGACGACTACCTGACGAAGCCGTTCTCGTACGTCGTCCTCGTCGCCCGGATCAAGGCCCTGCTGCGGCGCCGCGGCAACGGCGGGGCCTCGCCGGTCATCGCGCTCGGCGAGATCGAGGTGGACACGGCCGCCCGCCGGGTGCGCCGGGCCGGGGCCGAAGTGACGCTCACCGCAAAGGAGTTCGCGGTCCTGGAGCAGCTCGCGACGCGCGCCGGGCAGGTGGTGTCGAAGGCGGAGATCCTGGAGCACGTCTGGGACTTCGCGTACGAGGGGGACCCGAACATCGTCGAGGTCTACATCAGCGCCCTGCGCCGCAAGCTCGGCGCCCCGCTGATCAAGACGGTGCGCGGCGCCGGGTACCGGCTGGAGTCGCGGTGAGCCGCATGTTCGGGTCGATCCGCGCGAAGGCCACGCTCGGCGCCACCCTCGTCGTGGCCGTGGCCCTGGTCGCCGCCGGGGTCGCCGTGCTGCTGTCGCTGCGCAGCAACCTCAGCGATCAGGCCGACGCCGACGCGGACAACGCGGCCCGGCAGGTCGCCGCCCAGATCGCCGCCCGTACCCCGTACAAGGACCTGGACCTGCCGGACGGCGACGAGCACCCGGTGCAGGTCGTCGACCGGGACGACCGGGTGCTCGCGGTCTCCGACGACCTGGAGGCCATCCACGGCACCGGCGCGCCCGGCGTGCGCCCGGTGCCGAACCCGGAGGCCGACCGGGACGATGACGACGAGGACGACGACCCGGAGCCCGGCGAGCTCGGCGAGATCACCTGGCACAGCGAGGGCCGGGCCACGGTGGACGGCGAGGAGGCCGCGTACCGCTTCGCCCAGGTCGAGGTGACCGACCTGCGGGACGAGACGGTCCTGGTCTACGCGGGCGCCCCGCTCGACGCCCAGCACAGCGCGGTCGGCTCCGCGGCCACGGCCATGCTGATCGGCCTGCCGGCGCTGCTCCTGGTGGTCGGCGGTACGACGTGGCTGGTGACCCGGCGCGCGCTGCGTCCCGTGGAGGGCATCCGCGCGGAGATGGCGGCGATCACGGCGTCGGAGGACCTGTCGCGGCGGGTGCCGGAGCCGGACGCGCACGACGAGGTGGCGCGGCTCGCGCGTACGACCAACGAGACGCTGGCCGCCCTGGAGGCGAGCGTGGAGCGGCAGCGGCGGTTCGTCGCGGACGCCTCGCACGAGCTGCGCAGCCCGATCGCCTCGCTCCGCACCCAGCTCGAAGTGGGCGCCGCGCACCCGGAGTTGCTGGACGTGGACGGCGCGGTCGAGGACACCGTACGGCTGCAGCAGCTCGCCGCCGACCTGCTGCTGCTCGCCCGCCTCGACGCGGGGGAGCGGCCCGGCGAGGCGAAGGTCGACCTGGCGGCGCTGGTGCGCGAGGAGGTCTCGCAGCGCACCGGGGACCGGGTGCAGGTGACGGTGACGGCTGCCGAGGAGGGGCTCGAACTGGCCGGTTCCCGCTCGCAGTTGGGGCGGGTTCTCGGCAACCTCCTGGACAACGCGCAGCGGCACGCCCGGTCCCGGATCGAGGTCGCCGCGCGCCGGGAGGACGGCCGTGCCGTGGTGACGGTCGCCGACGACGGGGACGGGGTGCCGGAGGCCGAACGCGAGCGGATCTTCCAGCGGTTCGTCCGCCTCGACGACGCCCGCACCCGCGACGACGGCGGCGCGGGCCTGGGCCTGGCCATCGCCCGGGACGTGGCCGCCCGCCACGGCGGCACCCTGACGGTCGCCCGGTCCCCGCAGGGCGGCGCCCTGTTCAGCCTGGACCTGCCGTTGCGGGGCTCGCGCTGAGCCCCACCGGCTCACTGACGCCGACGGGCGCTTACGGCTTGCCGCGCTGCGCCCGCAGCTGCTCGGCGATCGGGGTGAGCGTCGCGCGCAGTTGCTGCAGGGTCTCCGGGGACATCATGTCGATGAAGTGCCGGCGCACCGATTCGACGTGGTGCGGCGCGACCTTGCGCATCGTCTCCATGCCCTGGTCGGTCAGGACCGCGTAGAGCCCGCGCCGGTCCGACTCGCAGTGCTCGCGGCGGACGAGCCCGGCGTTCTCCATGCGGGTGATCTGGTGCGAGAGGCGGCTCTTGGACTGCAGCGTGGCCGTCGCCAGGTCGCTCATCCGCATCCGCAGGTCCTCGGACTCGGAGAGGTTGACCAGGATCTCGTAGTCGTTCATGGTCAGGCCGAAGGGCTGCAGGTCCTTCTCGAGCTGGTACGTGAGCAGCCTGTTGACCTCCAGGTGCGTGCGCCACGCACACTGCTCGGCTTCGGTCAGCCAGGGGGTGGCCGTTTCGGTCTCCATGTATCGATTCTACCTAAGAAGTTGAAACGTAAACGAATATGGGGAGTGTGACGGTCCACACGGCCCGGGCGGCTTCCGGCGGGCGTCTCGCGCCGCTGTTCGAAGCCGTCACACTCCGCAGACTACCGCTCACAGCCCGAAGCGACGCTGCAGGTCCCCGAGCTGGCCGGGAAGCCTCGGTGCCCCCTGACCGCCGTGCCCGGCGCCCTGCCCGCCGCCCGGCACCCCGGCCTCCGGCGGTGTGGCCCCGGTCGCCTGCTCGGGCATGAGCGCCTCGGACGACTGCAGCAGAACCGTACCCGCGCCGACGAACTCGAACTGGTGCTCCTCGCCGGAGACCCCGCCCAGACCGGTCAGCGCGCGCACGCCGCCCATGACGCCCGTCAGGTACCCGTGGTCGTAGTGGTGGCACGGCGACGGGCAGTCCGCCCACCCCACCAGGGCCTGCGGGTCCACCCGGATCGGCGGCTCCATGAACACCACGGGCCCGTTGCTCGCCGCCACGAACTTGCCGGTGCCGATGAGCGTCAGGAACCCCGGCACGATGCTCTGCTTCAGCGCCAGACTTGGCTGAAAAGCGAGGAGGTTGCCGGAGCGAATGGTCAGGTTGCCGTCGTCCAGGTCGAAGGAGTTCACGTCGAAGGCCCGGTCGGCGAGCAGCATCTTGCCGTTGCCCTCCGCCACGACCCAGTCGCTCGCGTGCAAAGGCGAATGGAACGACGTCCGCACGAGCCGGTCGAGCCGGCCGTGCCCGATGCCCTGGAAGTCGATCGAGCCGTAGTACGCGATCATCTTCCCCTTCTGCAGGAACCACTGGCTCCCCTTGAGCTCCACGCAGAAGGTGTACGGATTGACGTTGTCGTCGCTCGGCAGCGTCATCGGGTCCAGGGCCTGCGGACCACCGCCCGGCTGCCCGTACGCCGCCTGTCCGTGAGGCGTGCTCACAGCTTCTCCTCCGATGCCTGGACGTACACCGCGCCGCTCCCGGACAGCTCCAGCTGGAACGCCTCGCCCGAGCCGCGCCCCACCATGTCCCGCCAGCCGAGCGCCGTCGACAGCTTGTTGCGCACGTCCCCGTGGTGCGCGACGTACGCCTGCGGGTCGACGTGGACCGGGGCCTGCGGGGTGATGGGGATCTCGACGACCCCGCCGTGCGCCATCACCGCCACCGCGCCGTGGCCCTTCAGGGTCGTCGTGAACAGGCCCTGGCCGGTGACCTGGCCGCGCACCATGCCCATCACGCCGCCCTGCGCGCCCATGAACATCGTGCCCTGCTCCAGGGTGCCGTCGAAGGCGAGCAGCCGGTCCGCCTCCACGTACAGGGTGTCCCCGGCGAGGTTGATCACCTCGATGTGGTGGCCGCCGTGCCCGAACATCACCGTGCCGCTGCCCTCGACCGTCATCAGCGGCGTCGCCTCGCCCGCGACCCGGCGCCCGACCATCGACATCAGGCCGCCCTGCCCGCCCTGCACGTTGGGCGTGAACGACACCTCGCCCCGGTACGCGAGCATCGCCCCGCGCTGGCTGAACAGCCGCTGCCCGGGCGTGACCGTGGCCTCGACCATCTTCGAATTGACCTCACGGAACGGCATCAGACCTCCCCGCCGATCGTGTTCCGCTCGCTGGGCTGGACGTACACCAGGCCGTCGCCCTCGAAGCGGATCTGGAAGAACTCGCCGGAACCCTCGCCGATGACGGTGCGGAAGTTCACGCCCGACTGGAAGCTCTGGCTCACGTTGCCCTGATGCGCGATGTACGCCCCCGGGTCGACGCTCAGCGGGTACTGCGGCGACACCCGCAGCACCACCGCCGGGCCGTCCGACATGATCGCCGCCTGGCCCGTGCCCTCGATCGTCGTCGTGAACAGGCCGTTGCCCTGCGAGGCGCCGCGCAGACCGGTGAAGCTCGTGCCGGTGCGCAGCCCGCCGTCGGTGCAGAGCACGTTGCTGGACTCCACGTACAACGTGTCGTTCTGCAGCCGGACCAGGTTGACCTCGCTCGCGCGGTCGGCGAAGAAGCACGTGCCGTGCCCCTTCACCTCCATCACCGTCAGCTGCTCACCGGTCAGCCGCCGCGTGACCATGCCGCGCAGGCCCTCGCCGCCGCCGGACATCTTCTTGAACGCCATCCGGCCGTCGTACGCGACCATCGAGCCGTTCTTCGCCTTCACGGTGTCGCCCGCCAGCGAGACGGCGAGCACCTTGCTGCCTTGGAGTCGGAACTGAGCCACGGCCCGACGGTAGTCGACCGGGAATCGGACCCTGATAAAGAGTCGGCAAAGTGCGGCTGCCACAATGGGAGCGAGCTTGTGCGCGCGTTCACAAGATCCATCGCGCCTGGCTCCCGACCGCATTCGCCCCCCGACGAAGGTGACCCGTGGACCTCAAGACCGCCTCCGCCCTCCGCCGCCTGCGCCTGGTCTCCGCGCCGGAGGCCATCTCCTTCCTGCTGCTGCTCGTCTGCTCCGTGCTCAAGCGCACCACGGAGTTCAACGCGGTGCCGGTGATGGGCGCGATCCACGGCATCCTCTTCGTGCTGTACGTGCTGTTCTGGCTGGACGCCTGGAACCGCACCAAGTGGGACCTCAAGCGGGCCGCGCTGTACTTCGTCCTCTCCGTGCTGCCGACCGGCGGCTTCTTCGCCGAGAAGAAGCTGAAGCGCGAGGCCGAGGCCGCGGTGATCGCCTCCCGCGCCCGCAAGGAAGGCGCGGTCAGCGCATGATCGTCGCCTTCTCCGTGACCCCGCTCGGCGTCGGTGAGGACGTGGGGGAGTACGTCGCCGACGCCGTCCGCGTCGTCCGCGAGTCCGGCCTGCCGAACCGCACGGACGCGATGTTCACCTCGATCGAGGGCGAGTGGGACGAGGTGATGGACGTCGTGAAGCGCGCCGTCGCCGCCGTCGAGGCACGCGCCCCGCGGGTCTCCGTCGTCCTCAAGGCGGACATCCGCCCGGGCGTCACCGACGGGCTGACGTCGAAGGTGGAGACGGTGGAGCGCCACCTCTCCTGACGCCTGCCCCGCCGACGCCCTGACGTCCCGACCCCCTGAACCCGGTGAGCGCCGGGCCGGCCGCACCACGGCGGGCCCGGCGCTCACGCGTGTACGTGGGTGGGTTCGACCCCGAACTCGGTCCCCGTACACGGAATTTCCCCTCGCACGGCCCCCTCACGGGCCTCCCCGTTCGACACGCCCAGATTTCTCCACTTTTGTAGTGGTATCAGCTCGTTCGATCAGTTGGCGTTCGATCAGTTGGAGGACGATGTGCGGCCGGAGGGCTACGACTACGAGACCTACAGCACGCTCGCCGGACCGCTCACCGAGCCGGCTCCGGGCGCCTACCGGGTGCAGTACCGGAAGCTCCTCTCCAAAGAGCCGCACCGAATACGCGCCGTCCTCCTGATGACCCTGGCCCCGATCCTCACCGGGCTCCTGATGGTCTACCTGGTCTGGCCGACGCACTGGACCCAGCGCGAGGGCGGCGACCGCTGGCTGGTCTGGCTGGACGCCACGATGCTCGTCGCGATCGGCTGCATCGAGCTGTTCATGCTGATCAACGTCATATCCATCGCGCACGCCACGCTGGTCGCCCGCGACCCCGTGCCCGTCCGCCCCGAGCCCGGCACCCGGGTCGCGTTCCTCACCACGTACGTGCCCGGCAAGGAACCCATATCCATGGTCCGGGCCACCCTCGAAGGCGCCACCGAGATGCGCCACGACGGCGTCGTCGACGTCTGGCTCCTCGACGAGGGCGACGACCAGGAGGCCAAGGAGCTCTGCGCCGAGCTCGGCGTCCGCCACTTCTCCCGCAAGGGCGTCCCCGAGTGGAACCGGCCCAGCGGCGTCCACAAGGCCAAGACGAAGCACGGCAACTACAACGCCTGGCTCGCGATGCACGGCGACAAGTACGAGTTCTTCGCCTCGGTCGACACCGACCACGTGCCGATGCCCAACTTCCTGGAGCGGATGCTCGGCTACTTCCGCGACCCGGACATCGCCTTCGTCGTCGGCCCGCAGGTCTACGGCAACTACGACACCGCCGTCACCAAGGCCGCCGAGTCCCAGCAGTTCCTCTTCCACGCCCTGATCCAGCGGGCCGGGAACGCCTACCGCGCGCCGATGTTCGTCGGCACCAACAACGCCGTACGGATCTCCGCCGTGAAGCAGGTCGGCGGGCTCTACGACTCGATCACCGAGGACATGGCCACCGGCTTCGAGCTGCACCGGACCAAGAACCCGCGCACCGGCCGGCACTGGCGCTCCGTGTACACCCCGGACGTCCTCGCCGTCGGCGAGGGCCCCGCCTCCTGGACGGACTTCTTCACCCAGCAACTGCGCTGGTCCCGGGGCACGTACGAGACCGTGCTCAAGCAGTACTGGCGGGCGCCGTTCCGGATGCCGTCGGGGCGGTTCTTCAACTACTCGCTGATGCTGGTCTACTACCCGATGACCGCCGTCAACTGGACGCTCGGCATCCTCTCCTGCTTCCTGTTCCTGTGGTTCGGCGCGTCCGGCACGCAGGTCGCCGCGTCGATCTGGCTGATGCTCTACAGCGACGCGGCCGCGCTGCAGGTGGGGCTCTATCTGTGGAACCGGCGGCACAACGTCTCGCCGCACGAGCCCGAGGGGTCGGGCGGTCTCGCCGGGATGGCGATGTCCGCGCTGTCCGCCCCGATCTACGCGAAGTCCCTCGGCGCGGCGGTGCTGCGCAGGCCCTGCAAGTTCGTGGTCACGCCGAAGGGGGACGACAGCAGTCCCGACCGGCTGCTGACGTTCCGGGTCCATCTGTCGTGGGCGGTGCTGCTGTTCGTCTCGCTCGTCGCGTCGGTGTTCCTCGGCAACTCGCACGCTGCGATGCGGACGTGGGCGGTGCTCGGGCTCGTCATCTCCCTCGCGCCGGTCTCGATCTGGGCCTTCGGCGAGTACCGGGCACGGCGGGCGGCGGCGCCCGAGGCGCCCCCCGAGCCGGTCCTCCTCCCCGCCACCCAGCCGCCCCCGACGGCAGCGCCGACCCCCACGGCCACGACGAGGGTCTCCAGCACCCCGAGCGGCGGCAGCTGAGCGCCCCCGTGCCCCAAAAAGGGGCGCGGGGAACTGCGCGACCAGCCACGACGGCGGGAGAGCCGGAGTCGAGGGCCAGGGGCGGAGCCCCTGATCAGGGGCGCGGGGAACTGCGCGACCAGCCACGGCGACGCGGGCAGCCGAAGAGCAAGGCCCAGGGGGGAGCCCCTCCGGCGATTGAGGAGCGGGGGGCCGGGGGCGGAGCCCCCTGGGGGTGCGGCGAACCGCTAGGACTTCGTGTTGCGGGCCAACCCCAGCGCGTACTCCGGCCACCACTTCCCCGCCGGAGGCCCACCCCTGCACTCCCCGTCGGACTCCCCGGGCCGCTTGATCCACAGGTACGCGTCGACCAGCGGGTCCCCTGTCTTCGTACCGGGGCGGTTGCCGAGGGCGCGGCCGGGCGGGTTGCACCAGGCCTCGTCCCCGCCGGGCATCGGGCCGTTGCCGTTGCGGCCGGTGTCCATCACGAAGGGCTTGCCGTTCAGGATCTTCGACAGGTCCTTGCCGTACGCCTTCGTCGCCGCGTCCGTCTGGAAGTTGGAGACGTTCAGGGCGAAGCCGTCGGCCCGGTCGATGCCCGCCTTCCACAGCGACTGGGCGAGCTTGCCGCGGTCCTGGATCCACGCGGAGTGCCCGGCGTCGACGTACACCTTGACGTTGGGCTGCTTCTTGAGGCGGTCGATCGCCTCGGACATCAGCTGGTAGCGCTCCTCGTGGTACTCGGCCGGCGTGCAGCCGTCCACGACGTGCGGGACGGCGTCCGGCTCCAGGATCACCAGCGCCTTGCTGTCCTCGATGTTGTCGGCGAAGGCCCCGATCCACTGCCGGTAGAACTCCGCGCTGTGCGCGCCGCCGCGCGAGTGCTGGCCGCAGTCGCGGTGCGGGATGTTGTACGCGACGAGCACCGCCGTGCGGTTGTCCTTCGCCGCGCCGCGCGTGGCCGCCTTGATCGTCGGCCCGGGGTCGTCGCCCGCGGGCCACGCGGCGATCGGCTGGTCGGCGATCCGGCGCAGCACCTCGGCGTCGGAGTCGCGGCCCTCCGCCCGCCACTGCGCGACCTGCTGGGCGGCCGGGCTGTTGGGGTCCACCCAGAACTCGGACTGGGCGGACGGCTTGGACGGCCCGCGCACCAGCGCCGCGTCCTTCCTCTGCGGGTCGTCCGACTCCGGGGTGCAGCCGAGCGCGAGCCCGAGCGCTGCGAGCGCGGCCCCGGTACGCGCGAGCGGGCCGGGCGCACGGCCGGGCAAACGGCCGCGGGTACGACCGGGCGTACGGCCCCGGCTGCGGTGGTCGGTGCGGGCGGTGTGGGCGGGCATCCTGCCCCCTTGGACTACGACGCACGAAAGGACCGGGCAATCGTGACATGACGGGCATGGCGTGCGAGCGCTGCGACACCGCTGCCGACCAGGTCAGTGGGGCGGCCGTGGACCAGGTGGGGGCCCGCCGGTCGGCCGTACGGGTCAGGGGCGGGGGCCCTCGGAGCCCGCCAGCGCGATCCCCAACGGCGTCCGCTCGTACAGCACATGGCGGCCCTGGCGGCGGGAGGTCAGCAACCCGGCCCCGCGCAGCGCCGACAGGTGCGCCGAGACCGACGACGGGGCGAGGGACAGCCGCCCGGCCAGCGTCGTCGTCGCGGCGGGCTCGGTGAGCGCGCACAGGATGTCGGCCCGCGCGCGCCCGAGCAGCCGGGCGAGGGCGGCCGGAGTGCGGTCGGCGCGCTCCGCCCACAGGCCGCCGATGCCGCGCACCGGGTAGATCACCGCGGGCTGCCACGGCTCGTCGTACCCGCCGACCGTCTCCGGCCAGGTGAAGACCGACGGCATCAGCACCACGCCGCTGCCGTCGAGGACGCGGGAGTGCTCGCCCTTGGTGTTCGTGATCGTCAGCGTGGAGTCCGCCCAGCGGAGCCGTGGGCTCAACTCCCCGATCAGCCGCTCGAACCCGACCTCCGCGAGGCGGCGCGAATGGTACGCGACATCCGCCTCCAGAAGCGCGCGCAGCCGCGGCCACTCCGGCTCGATCAGCGCCTCCCAGGCCCGTTCCAGGAGGTCGGCCAAGTCCCGTACCGCGCGGGCCGGGTCGGCCAGCATCGCGCGGCCGCGCGCCGAGGCGAGGCCGTCGGGCTGGTCGGCGAGGGACTTGGCGATGTCGGCGCGGGCGATCTCCGGGTCGGTGGCCCGCACCCGCGCGATCTCCTCCGCGAACGACGCCGTGGGGCCGATCGGCGGCGGGGATATCAGGTCGGCGCCGTGCCCGCGCTGCGGCATGAGCAGCCACAGCGGCGCGAGGTCGAGGCCCGCCGCGGCCTCGCGGGTGCGGCGCAGCCACGGCAGGTGGTAGCCGTGGTGCTCGGGCCGGGCGAGGGTGCGCACCGCCTGCTGCGTCTCCCACAGCGGGGACAGCGCGAACCGGCAGCGCAACAGATCGGACTCGCCGAGCACCAGCCGCAACACCATCGCTCCCCGCCCCCTCAGGCCCCGTCCGGGCCGAGACCGCCCCAACTCCCGTATCTCTACGCAATATTGCCCGAACTCGGGCCGTCGGACGCATGGGATTCGTGCTGAGGCGAATGTCTGGAGCCGGCGCATGGGCGGCGGCACGCTTCCGGTCATGTCCACGCCTTCCATCGCCGGGTCCGGCCGGCGCCCCCGCTATGCCGCCGTGTTCGCCGTGTCCGAGTTCCGCGCGGTGTTCGCGGCCCACCTGCTCTCGCTGCTCGGCGTCGTCGTCAGCGAACTCGCCCTGACCGTCCTCGTCTACGACCTCACCCGGTCCCCGCTGCTCAGCGCCCTCACCTTCGCCCTCGGCTTCCTGCCCTACCTGCTCGGCGGCACGCTCTTCGCCTCGCTCGCCGACCGGCACCCGGCCCGGCGCGTGCTCGTCGTCTGCGATCTGCTCTGCGCGGCGTGCGTGGCCGTGATGCTGCTGCCCGGGACGCCCGTCGGCGGGCTGCTCGCGCTGCGCTGCGCGGTCGCCGCGGTCGCGCCCGTCTTCACCGGGACGCGGATGGCCGCGCTCACCGACATCCTCGGCGAGGGCGAGCTGTACGTGCTCGGCCGCTCGCTGCTGCGGATCGTCTCGCAGAGCGCGGTGCTCGCCGGGTTCGGCGCGGGCGGGCTGCTGCTCGCCGTGGTGTCGCCGCGCGGCGCGATCGCCGTCACGCTCGGCACGTTCCTCGCGTCCGCCGCGCTCCTCCGCTTCGGTACGAAGTCCCGCCCCGCCCGCGCCGTGCGCGAGGGCACCGTCCTGCGGGACTCGCTGACCGCGGCCCGCCGGGTCTTCGCCGATCGCCGCCTGCGCGCGCTGATGCTGCTGTTCTGGGTGCCGACCGGTTTCGTCGTGGCCCCCGAGGCGCTGGCCGCCCCGTACGCCGAGCGGATCGGCGCCGGCCCCGTGGCGCTCGGGTTGCTGATGTGCGCGATGCCCGTCGGCCACATCGCCGCCGAGCTGTACGTCGGCGCCCGTCTCGCCCCGGCCGCCCGCGCCCGGCTCGTCCTCCCGCTCGGCGCCGCCGGACTGCTGCCGTTCCTCGGGTACGCGATCACGCCCGGCCTCGCCGTCAGCGCCGTACTGCTGCTGCTCGCCGGGGCGGCCGGGGCGTATGTGATCGGGCTCGACCAGTGGTTCGTCGAGGCGGTGCCCGAGGAGCTGAAGGGCAGCGCCATGACGCTGATGACGGCGGGCCTGATGACGGTCCAGGGCATCGGCATGGCCCTCGCCGGCCTCGCCGCCGAGTTCTTCCCGGTGGCGCACGTGGTCGCGGGCGCGGGCGTGCTGGGCACGGTCTGCTCGGTCGCGCTCGCGGTCGAAGTGCGCCGGGCGCGCACGGCGCAGCCCGTACTGCGAGACGGGGCTGACCAGCATGTGACCGCCCGGTAAGGTCGGACGCGTGCCGAAGCCGCTCAGTCTGTCGTTCGACCCCATCGCGCGAGCCGATGAACTCTGGAAGCAGCGTTGGGGTTCCGTGCCGTCCATGGCCGCGATCACCTCGATCATGCGCGCCCACCAGATCCTGCTCGCCGAGGTCGACGCGGTCGTCAAGCCGTACGGACTGACCTTCGCGCGGTACGAGGCGCTGGTGCTGCTCACCTTCTCCAAGGCCGGCGAGCTGCCCATGTCGAAGATCGGGGAGCGCCTGATGGTGCACCCCACCTCCGTCACCAACACCGTGGACCGCCTGGTCAAGTCCGGCCTGGTCGACAAGCGGCCGAACCCCAACGACGGCCGCGGCACCCTCGCCACCATCACCGACAAGGGCCGCGAGACGGTGGAGGCCGCCACCCGCGACCTGATGGCGATGGACTTCGGCCTGGGCGCGTACGACGCCGAGGAGTGCGCCGAGATCTTCGCGATGCTGCGCCCGCTGCGGGTGGCCGCGCACGACTTCGAGGAGAAGTGACCCGGCGCCGCCACCTCGGGGTTCCGCTGCCGGGGCCCGCCTGAAGATCGCGCAAAACGGGCGGTTACGCTCGTACGCATGAAGCGATCCGTGCTGACCCGCTACCGCGCCCTGGCCTACATCACCGGTGTGCTCCTGGTGCTCCTGTGCCTCGGCATGATCGGCAAGTACGCCCTGAGCCTGGACGGCGCCGCGGACTTCACGAAGGTGGTCAGCATCGCCCACGGCTGGCTGTACGTGGTGTACCTGGTCTTCGCCTTCGACCTCGGCTCCAAGGCGAAGTGGCCGGTCGGCAAGCAGCTCTGGGTGCTCCTCGCGGGCACGATCCCGACGGCCGCGTTCTTCGTCGAGCGCAAGATCTCCGCCGAGCTGGCCGACAAGGTCGCCGACCCGGCCCCCGGAGCCGTCAAGGCCTGAGGCCCGCCCCGCACTTGAGACGCGCACGCCCGCATCGCGGACGTGCGCGTCTGTCGTTCCCCGCCCCGGCCCCCTGGACTCCTCCTCGACCGTTCCTCGACCCCGGAGTACCCGCATGACCGCAGCAGCCACGCCGCAGCACCCCCTCGTCGCCGCCGCCCGCCGCCTCGCCGAGGACGTCCTCGCGCCCGCCGCCGAGCGCCACGACCGGGACGGCGTCACGCCCGAGGCGATCGCCGCGCTCAAGGCCTCCGGTGTCCTCGGCGTCAACGCGCCCGCCGCGTACGGCGGTCGGGAGGCGCCCGCGGCCGTCGGCCGGGAGGTCGCCGAGATCCTCGCCGGCGCCTGCTGCTCCACGTTCTTCGTCCAGGCCCAGCACCACACCCCCGTACGCACCCTCATGACCGGGGCGCGGGAGCCGCGGGAGCGCTGGCTGCGGCCGCTCGCCGAGGGGCGCGCGCTCGCCGGGATCGCCTTCTCGCATCTGCGCGCCTTCCCGCAGCTCCCGGTCCGCGCCACCGAGCTGCCCGACGGCGGCCTCCGCTTCGACGGGCGGGTGCCCTGGTACACCGGCTGGGGCCTGAACGACGTGTTCCTGCTCGGCGGCGCCACCGCGGACGGCCAGGTCGTCTTCGCGCTCGCCGAACCCCACGACCAGCCGGGCCTGACGGCGACCGAGCCGCTGCGCCTGGCCGCGCTCACCGGCGCCCGCACCGTCGGCCTCGTCCTCGACGGCTTCACCGTGCCCCCGGAGGCCGTGGTGACCCGGCAGCCGTACGCGGAGTGGGCCGCCGCCGACCGGCCGAAGAACACCAACACCAACCCGGCCGTCTTCGGCGTCGCCCGCGCCGCCCTCGACCTGCTCGACGCCTTTGGCGACCCGGAGGCGAAGGACACGGCGGACGTCCTGCGCGCCCGCCTCGACGCCGCCCGCAGGGACGCCTACGCCCTGGTCGACGAGGTGCCCGCCGACCAGGAGCTGGACGCGCGGCTGGCGGTGAAGACCCGGGCGTACGACCTGATGCGGGCGGCGACGACCGCGGCGATCGTGGCCGGCGGCGGCCGGGCCTTCGGCCTCTCCGCGCCCGCACAGCGGCTCGCGCGCGAGGGCCTCTTCCTGGTGGTCCAGGGCCAGACGGCCGAGGTGCGCAGCGCCCATCTGGCGGCCCTTCGGGCCTGAGAAAGCCCTGGTCGGAGGGGGAGGGCGGCCCGGGGCGGCCGGTTCGGCGGCGGTCTGCCATCGACATTTACTTGGACGTCCTAGTAAATTGGCAGTATGGACGCTGACGCCATCGAGGAGGGCCGCCGTCGCTGGCAGGCCCGCTATGACGCCGCCCGCAAGCGCGACGCCGACTTCACGACGCTCTCCGGCGATCCGGTCGAGCCGGTCTACGGCCCACGCCCCGGAGACACCTACGAGGGGTTCGAGCGGATCGGCTGGCCCGGCGAGTACCCGTACACCCGGGGCCTGCACGCCACCGGGTACCGCGGCCGGACGTGGACGATCCGGCAGTTCGCCGGGTTCGGCAACGCCGAGCAGACCAACGAGCGGTACAAGATGATCCTCGCCAACGGCGGCGGGGGACTCAGCGTCGCCTTCGACATGCCGACGCTCATGGGCCGCGACTCCGACGACCCGCGCTCGCTCGGCGAGGTCGGCCACTGCGGCGTCGCCATCGACTCGGCCGCCGACATGGAGGTCCTGTTCAAGGACATCCCGCTCGGCGACGTGACGACCTCGATGACGATCTCCGGGCCCGCCGTCCCGGTCTTCTGCATGTACCTCGTCGCCGCCGAGCGCCAGGGCATCGACCCGGCCGCGCTCAACGGCACGCTGCAGACCGACATCTTCAAGGAGTACATCGCGCAGAAGGAGTGGCTCTTCGAGCCCGAGCCCCATCTGCGGCTCATCGGCGACCTCATGGAGCACTGCGCCCACGAGATCCCGGCGTACAAGCCGCTCTCCGTCTCCGGCTACCACATCCGCGAGGCCGGGGCGACGGCCGCGCAGGAGCTGGCGTACACGCTCGCCGACGGCTTCGGGTACGTGGAGCTGGGGCTCAGCCGGGGTCTGGACGTGGACGTCTTCGCGCCGGGGCTGTCGTTCTTCTTCGACGCGCACGTCGATTTCTTCGAGGAGATCGCCAAGTTCCGTGCGGCCCGGCGCATTTGGGCCCGCTGGATGCGGGACGTGTACGGCGCGAAGTCCGAGAAGGCGCAGTGGCTGCGCTTCCACACCCAGACCGCGGGCGTCTCGCTCACCGCGCAGCAGCCGTACAACAACGTCGTACGCACCGCCGTCGAGGCCCTCTCCGCGGTGCTCGGCGGCACCAACTCGCTGCACACCAACGCCCTCGACGAGACCCTCGCGCTCCCCTCCGAGCAGGCCGCCGAGATCGCGCTGCGCACGCAGCAGGTGCTGATGGAGGAGACCGGCGTCGCCAACGTCGCGGACCCGCTGGGCGGTTCCTGGTACGTGGAGCAGCTCACCGACCGCATCGAGGCGGACGCCGAGAAGATCTTCGACCAGATCAAGGAGCGCGGCCTCAGGGCGCACCCCGACGGCAAGCACCCCATCGGCCCGATCACCTCCGGCATCCTGCGCGGCATCGAGGACGGCTGGTTCACCGGCGAGATCGCCGAGTCGGCGTTCCAGTACCAACAGGCCCTGGAGAAGGGCGAGAAGAAGGTCGTCGGCGTCAACGTCCACACCCCGTCCGTCACCGGCGACCTGGAGATCCTGCGGGTCAGCCACGAGGTGGAGCGCGAGCAGGTGCGCGTCCTCGGCGACCGCAAGGCCGGCCGGGACGACGCCAAGGTGCGGTCCTCCCTCGACGCGATGCTCGCCGCGGCCCGCGACGGCGGCAACATGATCGGCCCGATGCTGGACGCGGTCCGCGCGGAGGCCACCCTCGGCGAGATCTGCGACGCGCTGCGCGACGAGTGGGGCGTGTACACCGAGCCCGCCGGGTTCTGACCGCTGCCGCTCCTGAATCCGGGGTTCCGGATTCGCTTCCGGGGTAGGTCCGTTCGCGATACACGGACCTACCCCGGAGGACCCCTTGAGAGCACCCCGCCGTACCGCCCTCGCCGCCACCGCGCTCGCCGTGCTCGGCGCGCTCTTCGTCGGCGGCTCCGGCGCCGTCGTCGCCGACGCGCCCCGACTGCCCGAGGTGCAGGACGAGTTCGACTCGCTCGGCCCCGACGTGCACGCCGCGAAGCTCGCCTCCGGCCGCACGGCGCACTTCACCGACGCGGGCCCGCAGGACGGCCGCCCGGTGCTCTTCATCGGCGGTACCGGCACCTCCGCCCGCGCCCAGCACATGACCGACTTCTTCGCCTCCACCCGGGACGCGATGGGCCTGCGCCTCATATCCGTCGAGCGCAACGGCTTCGGCGACACCGAGTTCGACCCCGGCCTCGGCAAGGCCGACTTCGTCGAGGACGCGCTCGGGGTGCTCGACCGGCTCGGCGTCGACAAGGTGTCCGTCGTCGCGATCTCGGGCGGCGGCCCGTACGCGGCCGAGCTCGCCGCCCGCGCCCCCGAACGCGTCCGCGCGCTCCATCTGGCCGCCGCGCTCCCGCCGTTCGGCGCGAAGCCCGCGTACTGCGCGCTGTCCGACGACGCGCTCGGCGCGGCCCTGGAGGACTCCGTCCGGGACCCGCGCAAGTGGTGGGCGCAGCCCGACGACAGCCCCGTCCGGTCCATCCCCGGCTTCGTCGACACCGCGTACGAGGAAGGGGCGCGGACCTTCAACCAGCGCGGGCAGCTGGCGGATGTCGCGCCCCAGGTGCACGAGCAGCGCCTCTACTGCGACCGCCCCGGCCCCGACGTCTCCCGCCTCACCGCGCCCGTCTTCCTCTACGCCGGCGAGAAGGACACGACGGTGCCGCCGTCGACCCTGAAGACCTGGCAGGACGCCCTCCCGGGCGAGGAGGTCGTACGCCGCTACGCGGACACCGGGCACGACGTCCAGTACCGGCACTGGGACCAGATCCTCGCGGACCTCGCGGGGCACGGGGGACGGACGGTGGTGTGCGTCGGGGGTGACAGCGAGCTGCTCCCTGCGCGGGAGGCGTCCCGGCTTGTCGGCGCCGGGCGCGCGAGCCTAGGCAGCTGCGCCTGGCGGCGCTGAAAGCCTCCGACGGTGTTCATTCGGCTGACCCGCCGTCGTGGCCGGTCGCGCAGTTCCCCGCGCCCCTATCGGGGCGCCGCCGCGAGGCCGCCCAGGAGCAGGGTCGTGAACGCCCGCGCCCATTCCCCGTCCACCGGTTCCGCGCTCACCAGGGACCGGTGGACCACCGCCCCCGCGACCACGTCGAAGATCAGGTCCGCCGTGCGGGACGCGGCCGCCTCGTCCGCCTCGTAGGGGAGTTCGCCGCGCTCCTGCGCACGCCGCCGCCCCTCCAGGACCAGCCGCTTCTGGCGGTCCACGATCGCGTGCCGGATGCGGGCGCGCAGCGCCTCGTCGCGGGTGGACTCGGCGACGACCGCCATCAACGCCGTACGCGCCTCCGGCCGTTCGAGGAGCGCGGCGAACTGCAGCACCACGTACTCCGCGTCCGCGGCCAGGCTGCCGCGGTCGGGCGGCAGCTCCAACTCGTCGAACAGCACCGCGACCGCGTCCACGACCAGCTCGCTCTTGCCCGCCCAGCGCCGGTACAGCGTCGTCTTCGCGACGCCCGCGCGGGCGGCCACGTCGCCCATCGTCAGCTTCGACCAGCCGAGGTCCACCAGGGCCTCCCGGGTCGCCGACAGGATCGCGGCGTCTGCCTCGGGGCTGCGGGGGCGTCCCTTGCGCCCGGCAGGTGGGGGTGTGCGGCACATGCGGCCGACGATACCCGCCGGTAAGTCCGGCGGACCCCCTGCCGTTTCCGTGAGGCAGATCACCGACGCCCCCTGGGCGCGGGCGGCCGCGGAGATATACGCTACGACTCGTAGCGAAAGCTAGACGCTCGCAAGACTTCGACGGGGAGCCTTCGAGCGGCAACCACAGGTGCGGGGTGGGGACCCCGCGCCGTCGCAGTACCGGTCCTCCTCGGGACCCGGACCGTGACCTGTCCGTACGCCTCGCAATCCGGCGGGAGGCCTGCGGGCGGGCCGCGGTCCTCTGCCCGGTATCGGCGGTTCCGCTTCCATGGATTCTGCCGGAGCCGGGCGCGATCCGGCAGAGCTTTGCGCGGTCCATTTCGCAGTGCTTTTCACAGCCGCGGGCGGAAGGGGGAGGATGTACTCATGCAGCCACGGAACATGTCCATGAGCGGAGTCGTCGACCTCGCCGCGGTGAAGGCGGCCCAGGAGGCCAAGGCGAAGGCGGAGCAGGCCCGCGCGGAGACCGCGCGCCAGGGCGGCGGCGGCGCCGTCTCGCCCGCGAGTCTCGTCATCGACGTAGACGAGGCCGGCTTCGAGCGCGACGTCCTGCAGCGCTCCGCCGAAGTCCCGGTCGTCATCGACTTCTGGGCCGAGTGGTGCGAGCCGTGCAAGCAGCTCGGCCCGCTGCTCGAACGCCTCACCGCCGAGTACAACGGCAAGATCCTCCTCGCCAAGATCGACGTCGACGCCAACCAGATGCTGATGCAGCAGTTCGGGATCCAGGGCATCCCGGCCGTCTTCGCCGTCGTCGCCGGCCAGGCCCTGCCGCTCTTCCAGGGGGCGGCGCCCGAGGCGCAGATCCGCCAGACCATCGACCAGCTCGTCCAGGTCGCCGAGGAGCGGTTCGGCATCACCGGCATCGCCGTCGACCCCGACGCCCCGCAGGACGCGGCCCCCGCCGAGGCGCCGGCCGGCCCGTACGACGCGCTGCTCGAAGCCGCCGTACAGGCCCTGGACGCGGGCGACTTGGGCGGCGCGGTGCAGGCGTACAAGAACGTGCTCGCCGACGACCCGGGCAACACCGAGGCCAAGCTCGGCCTCGCCCAGGCCGAACTGCTGCAGCGCGTGCAGGACCTGGACCCGCAGCAGGTGCGCAAGGACGCCGCCGAGAAGCCGGCCGACGTGGCGGCGCAGATCGCCGCGGCCGACCTCGACCTGGTGGGCGGTCATGTCGAGGACGCCTTCGGGCGGTTGGTCGACACCGTCAAGCGCACCTTCGGCGACGACCGCAACGCCGCGCGCGTACGCCTCCTCGAACTCTTCGAGGTCGTCGGCGCCGAGGACCCGCGGGTGGCCCAGGCGCGCTCGGCGCTCGCCCGCGCGCTGTTCTGAGGGTCCGTTCGGCTCCCCGTCACAGCTCGGACCGGCCTTCCCGGGACGGCCAGTTGGTGACCTGGAGCTAAACGAGCCGGCCCGCAGTGGCCTTGTGAAAATTTGGCGACAGAGCGATTCAGCGGCCGCGCTTTACCAAAACTTGGCAATCGCGGCCGCTGTTACTTGGAGTAAATCGACGGGTTGCTTCTGTCCGGTTCTGTTCGTCAATTTCCGTATCTGTTCCTGGGGTTGGCTGCACCGAGTGTGGCCGCCCGATGTCACCCCGTCGCGGCCTGGTTATCCAGCCGTTACCAGCGGGTAACGAACCCCCTTGTGCGGGCGCTCCGAATGCACCACGATCGGCCACGCTCGGTCCATGCCCGCACTCCCGACAGCCAGTTCGGGGCGTCGGGCCCCTTGGGTCCCCACCGAGCGGCCGGAGGCGCCGCCGACGGTCAAAGGACAGGGGGGTCTCTGCCGAATGGCAGGGCCTGTCCTGAAGGTTGCGTGCAGGCGCGACCAGTGGTTGTCGCTCGGGGGTGATCGCCGGTGCTGCGGGCGCAGTCGCGCCCGTGCCGCGGGCGCTCCTTCCCGAGGACGTAGCACTTCTCCCATCCCTGCCCGGGCTCGGCCGCAAGGCGCAGCCAGGGCCGGAGATGTACGTCCGAGAAGGAGGAAAGTCATGGAATCCGTGGCTCGTGGCGGAACCAGGTGGAAGCGGTTCGCCGTGGTCATGGTGCCGAGCGTCGCGGCGACTGCCGCGATAGGCGTCGCCCTCGGGCAGGGCGCGCTCGCGGCATCGTTCAGTGTGTCCGGTCAGTCGTTCAAGGTGGCGGCCGACCAGCTCGACGGCAAGGGCCTGATCCAGTACGGCGGTGTCGACGTCGGCGTCGACATGGAGGGCAAGAAGGCGCTCCACCCCGTCTCGGTCTCGGCGTTCAAGACCGCCAAGATCACCAACATGTGCCAGTCCGTGGTCTCGCACGTGCCGGTGCTCGGTGACATCACGCTCCAGCTGAAGGCGGGCGGCGAAGGCAGCAAGCCCGTCGAGGCCGAGAACCTCTACATCGACGTCGCGCAGCTCGACGCCGACGCCGAGTTCCGCGGCCTCAACATCGGTGTCGCCGCCGGCCAGTCCACCAAGGGCCCCGGCATGAAGGGCGGCAAGGAGCAGGCGAACCCGAACGGCTTCGCGCAGGAGGCCGACCGGGCCATCCTCAGCAACATCGAGCAGACGGCGTGGGCGACCAGCGCCGGCACCTTCAAGTTGAGCGGTCTCAACATGAAGCTGCACAAGGGCAAGAAGGAGTGCTTCTGAGCACCGAGTGCCGCTGAGCACCGCGTGCTTCCAAGCACTCGCCCTTGTCCCGCGGTCCCCGACTCCGGGGCGCCGTAGGGCAGCTGGCCCGGCGGGCGCGGAGCTCGTGTCTCCTCGCCCGCCACCACAGATCCGCACTGATTTCACGTACCGCCGGTTCCAAGGAGCTGTTGTCCCATGAGCGCCGTGACAGAGGGGCCGAACGAGCACTTCCTCACGATCCACCGGAGGAAGTTCCGGGCCTGGCGTGGTGGCCGGCCCTTCTGGGCGGGCCTCCTCACGATCCTCGGCGGCCTGCCGATCGCCTATCTGCCGTACGGCAACATCAAGCTCGGCAACCTGACGCTCGCCATGGCGACCACCGCCGGGGCGGGTTCGCTGATCATCGGCGTCCTGCTGGTCGTGCTCGGACTCACCATGTGGTTCCAGCAGCACTCGCGGGTCTTCGCCGGTGTCGCCGCGATCCTGCTCGCGCTGGTCTCCCTGGTGGTGTCCAACATCGGCGGATTCCTCGTCGGGTTCCTGCTCGCGCTGATCGGCGGTGCGCTCGGCATCTCCTGGGCGCCGGCCGGTGAGCAGGGCGGCCGGGGCGCGCACCGCGGCGGCAGGGCGGACAGCCCCGCCGCGGACGACGACCGGGCGGAGCCCGCCGTGAACGGTGCGTTCGACGACCTGACAGGAACGGGCTCGATGAACGAGACGAACGGGAGGCACCGTGCCGGGTGACGAGGTGCAGTACGAGGGCACCGATGCCGGTTCCCGTAACCGAACCGGGCCGCGGCACGCCGCCCCGAAGAAGCCGCTGATCACACGGCTGAACATGCCCGCGGGCAAGGCGATCGCGATCGCCGCGATGCCCACCAGCATCCTCATGGGCATGGGCCTGACCCCGACGCTGGCGCACGCCAAGCCCGTGCCGGACAACCCGTTCAGGGACGGCCCCTGCGTCACGGCCCCGGACAAGGAGTCGGACGAGGAGAAGGCCAAGGACGAGGCGGAGAAGGAGAAGGAGAAGGACGAGCAGGACGAGGCGAAGGAGCCCACTCCGTCGCCGTCCGCGGGCGAGCCGGACCAGGGCGACGAGCCCGAGCCGACGCCCTCCCCGTCCTCCGGCGACTCCGCGGACTCCGGCGGCCAGGCCGACGAGCCGGAGCCCGAGCCGTCCGAGTCCGAGACGAAGAACCCGCTCGACCCGCTGGGCGTCGGCGACGCGATCAAGGACATCTTCACCCCGGACGAGAAGGCCTCCGAGGAGCCGGCCCCCGAGCCGTCCGCTTCGGAGGACGCCAAGTCCGAGGACGAGGACGCCAAGTCCGATGTCACCGACCCCGTCAAGGACACCGTCGACGGCGCGAAGGACACGGTCGACAAGGTCACCGACGGCGCGAAGGACACCGTCGACGGTGCCAAGGACGCGGCCGAGGACGCGCTGAAGCCCGGGGCCGAGGCCACGGACCCGCTCGCGCCGGACGCGGACGGCAAGAAGCCGTTCCCGTGCGTCGTCGAGAAGAAGGTCGCGGGCGAGGACGAGACCGCGCCGGCGCCGATCCCCGACGACCCGTGGCACCTGTCGGCGAGCTCGCTGCTCCTCAAGGGCGCCGACTACAAGGGCATCGTCAACCTGAAGACCGCGGGCGGCAAGACCAAGCAGGTCATGAAGTACGTGGTCAGCAAGGGCACGGACATCGGTGACCTGCACCAGACGGTCAAGGGCCCGGGCGGCGAGACGTACCACATCAAGTCCGCGAAGGGCGCGACGTCCACGATCCGCGGCGGCGAGACGATCATGTACACCGAGCGTCTCTCGGGCCACCTCTTCGGCCTGATCCCGGTCACGTTCGACCCGGAGCACCCGCCGCCGCTGAACATCCCGACGATCTACCTGACGAAGGTCGAGGCGGTGCAGGCGGCCCAGTTCGGCGGCAACCTGACCGTGCCGGGCTTCCACTCGGAGATCACCGACTGAGCGGCCGGCCCCGTACCGCCGGCCCCGTACCGCATACGGCGAGGGCGCCCCCTCCGAGAGGAAGGGGCGCCCTCGCCGTTCGCGGGTGAGTGCTCAGCTCTCGCCGCCCAGGTGGTGCACCCGGACCATGTTGGTGGTGCCGGGGACGCCGGGGGGCGAGCCGGCGGTGATGATCATGGTGTCGCCGGCGTTGAACCGCTTCAGCTTGAGCAGCTCGGCGTCGACCAGGTCGACCATCGCGTCCGTGTTGTCCACGTGCGGCACGAGCCGGGACTCCACGCCCCAGCTCAGGGCGAGCTGGTTGCAGGTGGACTGCTCGGTGGTGAAGGCCAGGATCGGCTGCGCGGCGCGGTAGCGGGACAGGCGGCGGGCGGTGTCGCCGGACTTGGTGAAGGCGACGAGCGACTTGGCGTCCAGGAAGTCCGCGATCTCGCAGGCCGCCCGGGCCACCGAACCACCCTGCGTACGCGGCTTCTTGCCCGGCACGAGCGGCTGCAGGCCCTTGGAGAGCAGCTCCTCCTCGGCCGCGGCGACGATCTTCGACATCGTCTTCACGGTCTCGATCGGGTACGCGCCCACGCTGGACTCGGCGGACAGCATCACCGCGTCCGCGCCGTCCAGGATCGCGTTGGCCACGTCGGAGGCCTCGGCACGCGTGGGGCGGGAGTTGGTGATCATCGACTCCATCATCTGGGTCGCCACGATCACCGGCTTGGCGTTGCGGCGGCACATCTCCACGAGCCGCTTCTGCACCATCGGGACCTTCTCGAGCGGGTACTCGACGGCCAGGTCGCCACGGGCCACCATGACCGCGTCGAAGGCGGCGACGACGTCCGCCATGTTGGCGACCGCCTGCGGCTTCTCCACCTTGGCGATGACGGGGACGCGGCGGCCCTCCTCGTCCATCACCTTGTGGACGTCCTTGACGTCGTCGGCATCCCGCACGAAGGACAGGGCGACCATGTCGCAGCCCATCCGCAGCGCGAAGCGCAGGTCCTCGACGTCCTTCTCGGACAGGGCCGGCACGTTGACGGCCGCGCCGGGCAGGTTGATGCCCTTGTGGTCGGAGATGACGCCGCCCTCGATGACGATCGTCCTGACCCGCGGGCCGTCGACGTCGGTCACCTTGAGCTCGACGTTGCCGTCGTTGATCAGGACCTGGTCGCCCTTGGCCACGTCGCCGGGCAGGCCCTTGTAGGTCGTGCCGCAGATGGACTTGTCGCCCGGGACGTCCTCGGTGGTGATGGTGAACTCGTCCCCGCGCACCAGCTCGACGGGGCCCTCGGCGAACGTCTCCAGGCGGATCTTCGGACCCTGGAGGTCGGCGAGGACGCCGACGGCGCGGCCGACGTCCTTCGCGGCCTCGCGCACGCGGTCGTAACGCTCCTGGTGCTCCGCGTGGGAGCCGTGGCTGAAGTTGAATCGGGCCACGTTCATCCCGGCCTCGATGAGCGCTTTCAGCTGCTCGTACGAGTCGACGGCGGGGCCCAGGGTGCAGACGATTTTGGAACGGCGCATGAGGCGGATCCTATCTGTTTGTTTCGCTAAGGAATATTCCATCTGGCGGAAACTACAAATGGGCGCTGGGGTGCTCAGTCGTTCAGTTCTCCTGCCGGTCTCCCGCCCGGTTCGCCACGAGTGCGTAGGTCTGCCGGGCGATCTCCAGCTCCTCGTCGGTCGGGACCACGGCGACGGCGACCCGGGCGTACTCGGGGGAGACGATCCGCGGCTCGTCGGACCGCACCGCGTTGAGCGCGCCGTCGACCGCGAGACCCAGCTCCTCCAGGCCCGCGACGGCAGCTTCGCGCACCGGCGCCGCGTTCTCGCCGACCCCGGCCGTGAACGCGACCGCGTCCACCCGGCCGAGGACCGCGTAGTAGGCGCCGATGTACTTCTTCAGGCGGTGCACGTAGATGTCGAAGGCGAGCCGCGCCGCCTCGTCGCCCTCGCCGATGCGGCGGCGGATCTCCCGCATGTCGTTGTCGCCGCACAGGCCGATCAGGCCCGACTTCTTGTTCAGCAGCACGTCGATCTCGTCCGCCGACATGCCGGCCACCCGCATCAGATGGAAGATCACGGCCGGGTCGACGTCCCCGGAACGCGTCCCCATCACCAGGCCCTCGAGGGGAGTCAGCCCCATCGACGTGTCCACGCACATCCCGCCCCGCACCGCCGACGCCGAGGCGCCGTTGCCCAGGTGCAGCACGATGACGTTGACGTCCTCGGGGCGCTTGCCGAGCAGCTCGGCCGTCTTCCGCGAGACGTACGCGTGCGAGGTGCCGTGGAAGCCGTAGCGCCGGATGCGGTGGGCGTCGGCGGTCTCCACGTCGATCGCGTAGCGCGCCGCGGACTCCGGCATCGTCGTGTGGAACGCCGTGTCGAACACCGCCACCTGCGGCAGGTCCGGGCGCAGCGACATCGCCGTACGGATGCCCGTCAGGTTGGCCGGGTTGTGCAGCGGCGCCACCGGGATGAGCCGCTCGACCTCCTTCAGGACCGCGTCGTCGATCACCGTCGGCTGCGTGAACCGCTTGCCGCCGTGCACCACCCGATGCCCGATCGCGGCCAGTTCGGGGGAGTCGAGGCCGAGCCCGTCCTGCGACAGCTCCTCGGCGACGGCCTTCAGCGCCTCGTCGTGGTCGGCGATCGGCCGGTTCTGCTCCCGGCTCCGCCCGTCGCCGGCGAGCGGGGTGTGCTTGAGCCGCGAGGTCTCCTCGCCGATCCGCTCCACCAGGCCGACGGCGAGCCGGGAGTTGTCGCTCATGTCGAGCAGTTGGTACTTCACCGACGAGGAGCCGGAGTTGAGGACGAGGATGCGCGTCGCTGTCACGGGTGTGGTGCCTTTGCGTCGGGTACGAGGGGTCAGGAGGCCGGCGTCTGGGCCTGGATCGCCGTGATGGCGACGGTGTTCACGATGTCCCCGACGAGGGCGCCGCGGGACAGGTCGTTGACGGGCTTGCGCAGGCCCTGCAGCACCGGGCCGACGGCGATCGCGCCGGCCGAACGCTGCACGGCCTTGTAGGTGTTGTTGCCGGTGTTGAGGTCCGGGAAGATCAGCACGGTGGCCTGCCCGGCGACCTCGGAGCCGGGCAGCTTGGTGCGGGCCACGGAGGGCTCCACGGCCGCGTCGTACTGGATCGGGCCCTCGATCTTCAGGTCCGGGTGGGCCCCGCGGACCAGCTCGGTGGCCTCGCGGACCTTGTCGACGTCGGCGCCCGAGCCGGACGTGCCCGTCGAGTACGAGAGCATCGCGACCTTCGGGTCCACGTCGAACTGCCGTGCCGTGGTGGCCGACTGGACGGCGATGTCGGCGAGCTGCTCGGCGTTCGGGTCCGGGTTGACCGCGCAGTCGCCGTACACCAGGACCTCGTCGGCGAGGCACATGAAGAAGACCGACGAGACGATCTTCGCGTCCGGCTTGGTCTTGATGATCTCGAAGGCCGGGCGGATCGTCGCCGCCGTCGAGTGCACCGAGCCGGAGACCATGCCGTCGGCGAGGCCGTCCTGCACCATCAGCGTGCCGAAGTAGTTCACGTCGGCGACCACGTCGTGCGCCAGCTCCACCGTGACGCCCTTGTGGGCGCGGAGCGCCGCGTACTGCTCGGCGAACTTCTCGCGCAGCTCCGAGGTCTGCGGGTCGATCAGCTGCGAGTCGGCCAGGTCGATGCCGAGGTCCGCGGCCTTCTTGCGGATCACCTCGACGTCGCCGAGCAGCGTCAGGTCGCACACCCCGCGGCGGAGCAGGACGTCGGCGGCGCGCAGGACGCGCTCCTCGGTGCCCTCGGGGAGGACGACGCGGCGGCGGTCGGAGCGGGCCTGCTCGATCAGCTTGTGCTCGAACATCATCGGCGTGACCCGGCCGGAGCGGGACACCTCCAGGCGGCTCAGCAGCTCGGAGGTGTCGACGTGCCGCTCGAAGAGACCGAGCGCGGTCTCCGCCTTGCGGGGCGTCGCGGCGTTCAACTTGCCCTCCAGGGCGAAGAGTTCGGCCGCCGTAGGGAAGGAGGTGCCGGCCACCGAGATCACCGGCGTGCCCGGCGCGAGCCGGGAGGCGAGCCGCAGGATCTCCTCGCTGGGCCGCTCGTTCAGGGTGAGCAGCACACCGGCGATGGGCGGCGTCCCGGCGCTGTGCGCGGCGAGCGCCCCCACCACCAGGTCGGCGCGGTCCCCGGGCGTCACGACGAGACAGCCGGGCGTCAGCGCGGCCAGGAAGTTCGGCAGCATCGCACCGCCGAAGACGAAGTCGAGCGCGTCCCGGGCGAGCCCCGAGTCGTCGCCGAGCAGCACCGTGCCGCCGAGGGCGTGGGTGATCTGCGCGACGGTCGGCGCGGACAGCGCGGGCAGGTCCGGCAGCACGTAACAGGGCACCGGCAGCTGGGAGTCGAGCCCCTCGGCTATCGCGTCCCGGTCCTCCTGCGCCACCCGGTTCACGGCCATCGCGAGGACCTCGCAGCCCAGGCCCTCGTACGCGCGGTACGCGTTGCGGGCCTCGGCGCGGACCGACTCGGCGGTCTGCTTGCGGCCGCCGACCACGGGCAGGACCCACGCGCCGAACTCGTTGGCGAGGCGGGCGTTCAGGGACAGCTCGTCGGGCAGCTGGGTGTCGGCGAAGTCGGTGCCGAGGACGAGGACGACCTCGTAGTCCCGGGCCACGGCGTGGAAGCGGTCGACCAGTTCGGAGACCAGCTCGTCCGTGCCGCGCTCGGCCTGCAGCGCGGACGCCTCGTGGTAGTCCATGCCGTACACCGTCGACGGGTCCTGGCTCAGCCGGTAGCGGGCCCGCAGCAGGTCGAAGAGGCGGTCGGGGCCGTCGTGCACGAGCGGACGGAACACCCCCACCCGGTCGACCTGACGGGTCAGGAGCTCCATGACTCCCAGCTCCACGACCTGGCGGCCGTCGCCACGGTCGATCCCGGTCACGTACACGCTGCGCGTCACGCGTGCTCTCCGTTTCGTCGCTCGCTGCTGCGGGCCTCGCCGGTGCGAAGCCCGCCGTCTCGTCGCTCGCTCAAGGCTCTACAAAAATACTCGATAGGGTGGGAATGCCCTCTTGACAATACCCTTGCAGATGGATAAAGCGCCCGCCGCAGGCGGGCCCCCGAGGCGCGTGGAACAATCGGGACCGGCCCGGACGTACGACTACGGAGCAGGAGACCCAGCACGATGCGTATCGGAGTTCTGACCGCAGGCGGCGACTGTCCCGGACTGAACGCGGTGATCCGGTCGGTCGTGCACCGCGCCGTCGCAGCGCACGGCGACGAGGTCATCGGCTTCGAGGACGGGTACGCGGGTCTGCTCGACGGCCGCTACCAGCCCCTCGATCTGAACGCGGTCAGCGGCATCCTCGCCCGCGGCGGCACCATCCTCGGCTCGTCCCGCCTGGAGCGCGACCGCTTCCGCGCGGCCTGCGACAACGCCAAGGAACTCATCGAGAAGAGCGGCTTCGACGCGCTCATCCCGATCGGCGGCGAGGGCACCCTGACCGCCGCGCGCATGCTGTCCGACGCCGGGGTCCCGGTGGTCGGCGTGCCGAAGACCATCGACAACGACATCTCGTCGACCGACCGCACCTTCGGCTTCGACACCGCCGTCGGCGTCGCCACCGAGGCGATGGACCGCCTCAAGACCACCGCCGAGTCGCACCAGCGCGTGATGGTCGTCGAGGTCATGGGCCGGCACGCGGGCTGGATCGCCCTGGAGTCCGGCATGGCCGCCGGCGCGCACGGCATCTGCCTGCCGGAGCGGCCCTTCGACCCGGCCGACCTGGTGAAGATGGTCGAGGAGCGCTTCGCCCGCGGCAAGAAGTTCGCCGTCGTCTGCGTCGCCGAGGGCGCGCACCCGGCCGAGGGCACGATGGACTACGGCAAGGGCGCCATCGACCAGTTCGGCCACGAGCGGTTCCAGGGCATCGGCACCGCCCTCGCCCGCGAGCTGGAGCACCGCCTCGGCAAGGAGGCCAAGCCGGTCATCCTGGGCCACGTCCAGCGCGGCGGCACCCCCACCGCGTACGACCGGGTGCTCGCCACGCGGTTCGGCTGGCATGCGGTGGAGGCCGTGCACCGGGGGGAGTTCGGGCACATGACGGCGCTGCGGGGTACGGATGTTCAGATGGTGCCGCTCGCCGAGGCGGTCACCGAGCTGAAGACCGTGCCGGAGTCGCGGATGGCCGAGGCCGAGTCGGTGTTCTGAGGGGGCCTGCCGGCCGGCTGGCGATGGGCTTTCCCGTCGTTGTGGCCGGGCGCGGGTTTTTCCCCTACCCGCCCCTTCCCGAAAGCCTGCGGCGCTGTCGGTCGTCTGCTGCGCCGTCGTGGCTGGTCGCGCCCCGCGGCGGAGCCGCAAATGTCACAGCCCCGCGCCCCTCAGGGGCGCGCCCCTAGCGGGGCTCGCGTGCCGCTACCGCTGTCCAGAACTCCTCGACGATCCGGTTCAGGAAATCCCTCCCCGAGTTCTCGTCGCCCGCCTCCATGCCTCCCCAGCTGAGGGTGGCCACCATGCGGGCGTGGTACTCGCCGTGCAGCTCGTCCAGGACCGCCTCGACGAGGGCGCGGGGCAGCGGCACCAGCTTGGTCACCGGGCGGACGTAACCCTCCCAGCGGGCGGTGGCCGCGCTGCGCAGCAGGTCGGCGAGGCGCTCCTCCCGCCCGGTGACCGCGACGAAGTCCCGTACGCCGAGACCGAGCACCTCGGCGAGCGCCGACGACTGGCGTTCGTTGCCCCGCCACTGCCCGCTCTCCTCCATCCGGAGATACGCGCCGTGCTCGACGCCGACCGCCATCGCCACGTCCTGCGAGGCGAGGCCGCGGGCGAGGCGGTGCTCGCGCAACGTGGTCGCCGCGCCGAGCAGCTCGCCGGGCGCGCACCACAACGCCCCGGCGAGCGCGGTCAGTTCGGCCGAGGTGGGCGCGATCCGGGCGCGCTCCCAGTCGGCGACGGTCTGCGGGGTGACGTACGACAGCCCGTAACTGGCCCGCAGGCTGTAGGCGACATGGCCGTGGTCCATGCCGAGGGCCTCACGCAGCCGCCGGGCAGCAAGATGGTTGAAAGGCGGCGTGACGCCTGCGGCCTGGCTCTGATGCACACGGCGACGTTAGAGCGCTACTCCAGAGTCGCCTACGGTGCGTTCGCCCAGGATCACGGGGCGTGTTACTCGTAGGAACGTCCCAGCCGCACCCGGTTCAGCCCTTGACCGCGCCGCCCAGGGCGAAGCCGCTGCCGAGGCGGCGGGCGATCAGGACATAGAGGAGCAGGACGGGCGTGGAGTAGATGATCGAGAACGCGGCGAGCTGCCCGTAGACCACCGTGCCGCGGTTGCCGAAGAAGTCGTTGATGCTGACCGAGGCCGGCATCTGCTCGGGGGAGAGCAGCAGCATGAACGGGACGAAGAAGTTGCCCCACATCATCACGAACGAGTACACCGTCACGACCGCGATGCCCGGACCCATCAGCGGCAGCACCACCCGCAGCAGCGACTGGAACGGGGAGGCGCCGTCCGTCCAGGCGGCCTCCTCCAGCTCTTTCGGGACGCCGTCCATGAAGTTCTTCATCAGCCAGACCGCGAACGGCAGTTGGGACGCGGCGAAGAAGAGGATCGTGCCGTGCATCGTGTCGATCAGCTCGACCTGCACGAACAGCGCGTACACCGGCACCATGATCGCCGTGATCGGCAGGCAGGTCGCGAAGAGCACCGTCGCCAGGAAGGCGCGGCCGGTGCGGGAGCGGTAGCGGGACAGCGGGTACGCGGCGAGGGCCGCGCACGCGACGGTGAGGAGCGTGGCGCAACCGCACAGGATGAGGCTGTTGAGCAGTGGCGTGAACGTGACCTCGGGGACGAGCACCGCGTCGAAGTTGCCGAAGGTGAACCGGTCGGGCACCTTCACCCGCAGGTCGGCGTCGGCGTCCAGGGCGGACAGCAGCACCCACGCGAGCGGCAGGGCGAACGCGGCGGCGACGGCGAGGAGCGCGGCGTCGGCGGCGAGGCGGCGCGTCGTCCGGCGCGTGGACAGTGTGACCTTGGCGGTGCTCCGGGCGGCGTCGGACACTCAGGCCTCCGTGCGCAGCAGGCGCATGTAGACGAGGGAGAACAGCGAGCCGACCACGAGCAGCAGCAATGCCACCGCCGTCGCGTAGCCGATCATGCTGTTCTGGAAGGCCTGCTCGTACATGTAGAGCGGCAGGGTCTGGCTGCGGTTGCCGGGGCCGCCGCGGGTCATCACCCAGATCAGGCCGAACACCGACAGCGTCTGCAGGGTGTTGAGCATCAGGTTGGTGCCGATGGAGCGGCGGATCATCGGCAGCGTGATGTGCCACATCCGGCGCCAGCCGCCCGCCCCGTCGACCTCGGCGGCCTCCGTGATCTCCTGCGGGATCTCGTTCAGGGCGGCCGAGTAGACCAGCATCGAGAAGGCCGTGCCGCGCCACACGTTCGCGAACGACACGGCGAGGATCGGCAGCGTGAACAGCCAGTTCTGGCCGGGGAGTTGGAGCCAGTCGAGGACCGCGTTCAGGGTGCCCTCGCGGCGGAAGAACGCGTAGAGGAGAAAGCCCGCGACGACCTCCGGGAGGACCCACGCCACGACCACGATCCCGCCGGTCAGCGTGCGCACCGGCCGGGACGCGCGCCGCATCAGGGCGGCGAGGGTCAGGCCGAGGGTGTTCTGCCCGATCAGGGACGACACGACCGTGAAGACGAGGGTCAGCCAGACCGCGTTGAGGAAGTCCGCGTCGCCGAAGGCCTGCGTGAAGTTGTCGAGCCCGACGAACGAGGACTCCGCCTGGCCGGTCAGCTGCAGGTCGGTGAAGGCGAGCCAGACGCAGTAGCCGATCGGGCCGGCGAGGAACAGCAGCAGGAGGACGACGCCGGGCGAGGCCGGCAGAGCCCGCGCCAGCATGCGGCGCGGGCCGGGGGCGGCGGCGCTCACCTGCGGACCACTGCGCCGTCCGTCACGGACTCCAGCTCCTCGTCGTAGCCCTTCGCGGCCTCGGCCACCGAGACGTCACCGGTCGTCACGCCCTCCATCGCCTCCTGGATCGCCGTCGACACCTTCGGGTACGCGGGGTAGGCCGGGCGGTAGTGCGTGAACTCCACCAGGTCCGTGAAGAACTTGATCCCCGGCTGCGCCTTCACGTACTCCGGGTCGGCGGCCACGTCCTCGCGTACGGCGATGCCCGAGTTGGCGACGTACCACTTCTGGGCGTTGGCCTTCGTCTGCATGGTCCTGATGAACTCGAAGGCCAGGTCCGGGTTGGCGGACTTCGCGGGGACCGCCCACGTCCAGCCGCCGGACAGGGAGACCTTGCCGGGGGCCTGCCCGTGCTGCGTCGGCATGTGCGCGAGGCCCAACTCCTTCGACCAGTCCGGCCATTCGTGGCCCGAGCCGGGCAGCCAGTCCTGCGGCAGCCACGAGCCGTCGAGGTTGATGGCGAGCTTGCCCTCGGGCATCAGCTCGCCGCGTGCCCGGGTCGCGATGTTCGGGTCGAGGGCGTCGGACACGTCCGGGCCGAGCTTCTCCTTGTAGACGGTCTCCACGAACTCCAACGAGTCCTTGAACCCCTTGCTCCCGGCGACCCATTTCTTGCTGCCCGGGTCGTAGAGCGGGTCCTCGCCCGTGCCGTAGAGCAGCATCTCGAAGCCCTGCATCGCGGACTGCTCACCGCCGGGCTTGCCCGTGTACACGTTGAGCGGGATGACGCCGGGGACCTTCTTCTTGACGGTGCGGGCCGCGTCGAGGATCTCGTCCCAGTTCTTCGGCTGCCAGTCCTCCGGCAGACCGGCCTTCTTGAAGATGTCCTTGCTGAACCAGAGGCCCCGCGTGTCCGTGCCGTCCGGCACTCCGTACGTCTTCCCGTCCTCGCCCTTCGCCGCCGACTTCGCGGTGTCGATGAACTGGCCCCAGTCCTTCCACTTCTTCAGGTACGGGTCCAGGGGCTTCAAGTATCCGCTCGTGATGTCGGAGTTGATGAGGAACGTGTCCTCGTACACCAGGTCGGGCGCCGTCTTCGGGGAGCGGAGCATCTGCTGCAGCTTCGTGTAGTACTCCGAGTCCGGCGCCTTGATCGGGACCAGCTTCACCTTCTTGCCGGGGTGCGCCTTCTCGAACTGCTTCTTCATCTCGCCGAGGTACTTGTCCATCACCCGGATGTTGTTGTCCGTGGACTGCTTGTACGAGACCTTCACGACGTCCGGGTCGCTCTCGGCGCCCGAACCGCACGCGGCGAGCGAACCGGCGGCGAGCACGGCGGCCGCGGTCAGCAGCAGCGGAGTGCGAGGACGGGGCGCGCGAACTCTGGGCACGGCATGACCTCCTACGAGCCATACGTAAGCCATACGTACAGGATCTCGTTGCCCGGTGAACGTAAGGCGGCGCTCAAAGGCAGGTCAATGCCCGTGCGCCAGGCGGCCCTGCGGGGCGGGTCTCAGCCGGTGAGCCAGCGGTAGTGCAGCTCCGGGCGGCCGACCTGGCCGTACTGCGGGCTGCGCGCCGCCCGGCCCGTCGACACCAGGTGCTCCAGGTAGCGGCGGGCCGTGATCCGGGACAGGCCCGCCTCGGCCGCCGCGGCCGTCGCGGTGAGCCCCTCGGGCGCCGCCGACCTGAGCGTCTGCGTGACCCGCTCCAGGGTCGGCGCGCTCAGCCCCTTCGGCAGCGCGGCCGGCCCGGGCGAGCGGAGCGTGGCGAGCGCCCGGTCCACCTCGTCCTGGCTGTCCGCGACCCCGGCCGCGCCGCGGAACTCCGCGTACCGCACGAGCCGGTCCCGCAGCGTGGCGAACGTGAACGGCTTCAGGACGTACTGCACGACCCCGAGCGAGACGCCCTCGCGCACCACCGTCAGATCCCGCGCCGACGTCACCGCGATCACGTCGGCCTGGTGCCCGGCGGCCCGCAGCGACCGGGCGAGCTGCAGGCCGTGCCCGTCCGGCAGGTACAGGTCGAGGAGCAGCAGGTCGACCTCGGTCCGGTCGAGCACCCGGCGCGCCTCGGCCCCCGAGCGGGCCTTGCCGACCGTGCGGAACCCGGGCACCCGGTCCACGTACTGGACATGGGCGTCCGCCGCGACCGGGTCGTCCTCGACCACCAGGACCCGGATCTCCGCCCCGGACTCCGCTGCTCCGGTCATGCGGTCACCTCTCGTCGCTGCGGCGACTCCCGCCGCAGCGGCAGCCGTACGGTGAACTCCGCGCCGCCGTCCGGGGACGCGGCCACCTCGACCGTGCCGCCGTGCCGCCCGGCCGCCTGCCGGACCAGGGCCAGGCCGAGGCCGCGCCCCGGGCCCTTGCCGGACCAGCCGCGCCGGAACACGTCCGCGTCCGCGGGGACGCCGGGCCCGTTGTCGGCGACCCGGAGCAGCAGTTCCGCATCGGCGGCGCGCGCGGTCACCGTAACCCGGCCGCCCGGGGTGCCCGTCGCCGCGTCCACCGCGTTGTCGATCAGGTTGCCGAGGACGGTGACCAGGTCGCGGGTCGGCAACGACTCGGGGAGCAGACCGTCGTCGATCCGGCTGTCCTCGGACACCACCAGCTCCACGCCGTGCTCGTTGGCCTGCGCCGCCTTGCCGAGCAGCAGCGCCGCGAGGACCGGCTCGCCCACCGACGTCACCACCTGGTCGGTCAGCGCCTGCGCCAGCTCCAGCTCGGCCGTCGCGAACTCCACGGCCTCGTCGGCGCGGCCCAGCTCGATCAGCGAGACGACGGTGTGCAGCCGGTTCGCCGCCTCGTGCGCCTGCGAGCGCAGCGCCTGCGTGAAGCCCCGCTCGTGGTTCAACTCCCCGGTCAGCGCCTGCAGTTCGGTGTGGTCCCGCAAGGTGACGACGGTGCCGCGGCGCTCGCCGCCCGACACCGGCGAGGTGTTCAGGACGACCACCCGGTCCCCGGTCAGATGCACCTCGTCGACCCGTGGCTCGGCGGCGAGCAGCGCGCCCGTCAGCGGTGCGGGCAGGCCGAGCTCGGCGATGCCCCGGCCGACCGCGTCCTCGCCGAGGCCGAGCAGCTCCCGCGCCCCGTCGTTGATCAGCGCGATCCGCCGCTGCCCGTCGAGCATGAGCAGCCCCTCGCGCACCGCGTGCAGGGCCGCCTGGTGGTAGACGTGCATCCGCGACAGCTCGGCCGCGTTCATGCCGTGCGTGTGCCGGCGCAGCCGGGCGTTGACCACGTACGTGCCGAGGCCGCCGAGGGCGAGCGCGGCCGCCGCGACCCCGACGAGGGCGGTGAGCTGCTCCCGTACCTGCTGGGTGATCTCCTCGATCGTGATGCCCGCGCTGACCAGGCCGACGATCCGGCCCTCGTCCACGATCGGCGTCACCACGCGCACCGACGGGCCGAGCGTCCCCGTGTACGTCTCGTGGAACGTGCGGCCGTGCAGGGCGGGCCCGGTGTGGCCGAGGAACTTCGCGCCGATGTTCTGCGGCGTCGGATGCGTCCAGCGGATGCCCTGCGGATTCATGATCGTCACGAAGTCCACATCGGTCGACCTGCGCACCTTCTCCGCGTACGGCTGCAGCGACCTGCTCGGGTCCGGCCCCCGCACCGCCTCCCGCACCGACGGCGACTCGGCCACGGCCCGCGCCGTCGCCGCCGCCTGCCGCTGAGCCGCACTCTCGGCCTGCCGGTGCGCCGTGACGTACGCGAACACCGCGCAGCCCGCGACGACGAGCGCGACCAGGACCACCTGCATGGCGAACAGCTGGCCGGCGAGGCTGCGGGGGCGGGGGACTCGGGGCATACGGCCCATAGTGCCTGGTCGTATAAGCGCGAACTAAATGAACGCAAGGGTGACCCCGGTCACGCGGTGGTGGATATTCTCCGGGACCGCTGCCGTGACGTGAGCCGCGTTTCCGGGCGAGGAGGGCCTTTCAGGGCCGGGAGCCCCGGGTGTCGGCAGGGTCGTGATTCCTAGAGCCGTATGTGCGAGGAGGCACCGTGGCCGCCAAGCGGGACAGAACCCACTTTCTCTACATCGCCGTCATCGGCGCGGTGCTGCTCGGCATTGCCGTCGGCTTCGCCGCCCCGGGCGTCGCCGTCGAACTGAAGCCGCTCGGCACGGGCTTCGTGAACCTGATCAAGATGATGATCTCGCCGATCATCTTCTGCACCATCGTCCTCGGCGTGGGCTCCGTCCGTAAGGCCGCCAAGGTCGGCGCCGTCGGCGGGCTCGCGCTCGGCTACTTCATGGTGATGTCGACCGTCGCCCTCGCCATCGGCCTGGTCGTCGGCAACATCCTGGAGCCCGGCCACGGCCTCCAGCTCACCGAGGCCGTACGCGGCGCGGGCGAGGCGCAGGCCGAGGGCGCGTCGGAGTCCACCGCGGACTTCCTGCTCGGCATCATCCCGACCACGATCGTCTCCGCGTTCACCGGCGACTCGGTCCTGCAGACCCTGCTCGTCGCCCTGCTCTGCGGCTTCGCCCTGCAGGCCATGGGCTCCTCCGGCGAGCCGATCCTGCGCGGCATCGGGCACATCCAGCGCCTCGTCTTCCGCGTCCTCGGCATGATCATGTGGGCCGCCCCGGTGGGCGCGTTCGGCGCGATCGCCGCGGTCGTCGGCGAGACCGGCGTGGACGCCCTGAAGTCCCTCGCCGTCATCATGATCGGCTTCTACGTCACCTGCGCCCTGTTCGTCTTCCTCGTGCTCGGCGCGCTGCTCAAGGTCTTCACGGGCATCAACATCTTCTCGCTCCTGAAGTACCTGGGCCGCGAGTTCCTGCTGATCGTCTCCACCTCGTCCTCGGAGTCGGCCCTGCCGCGGCTGATCGCCAAGATGGAGCACCTCGGCGTCTCCAAGCCGGTCACCGGCATCACCGTGCCGACCGGCTACTCCTTCAACCTCGACGGCACCGCGATCTACCTGACGATGGCCTCGCTGTTCGTGGCCGAGGCGATGGGCGACCCGCTGTCGATCGGCGAGCAGATCTCCCTCCTCGTCTTCATGATCATCGCGTCGAAGGGTGCGGCGGGCGTCACCGGCGCCGGTCTCGCGACCCTCGCGGGCGGCCTGCAGTCGCACCGGCCCGAGCTGGTCGACGGCGTCGGCCTGATCGTCGGCATCGACCGCTTCATGAGCGAGGCCCGCGCCCTCACCAACTTCGCGGGCAACGCGGTCGCCACGGTCCTCGTCGGCACCTGGACCAAGGAGATCGACAAGGAGCGCGCCGCGCAGGTCCTCGCCGGGCAGATCCCGTTCGACGAGCGCACCCTCGTCGACGATCACGCCCCGGCGGCGGATGTGGACCTGCCGGAGCAGCCGGAGCAGCCGGAGCAGTCGGGGCAGCCGGAGGGCGGCTCGGGCTCCGGCGGCAAGGAGACGGTGAAGGTCTGAGGCTCTTCTGGTCAGCGGCGGGCCGCCCCCATCGGTGGGGCGGCCCGCCGCTGTCGTACGTACGCGGGATCCCGTGGCTCAGCCGCCCGTGGCCCCCGGGAAGAGGGACGTGAACGGTTCGACGAGGCCCTCCGTGTCGCGGGCCGCCGGATCGTCGAACTGCCAGACCAGGAACAGCAGGAACGAGATCAGGGCCGTGAAGAGACCGGCCAGGATCAGCTCCCGCGTGGACCGCCGCAGCTGCAGCGCGAACAGCATGCCGACGCTGACGAGCCCGCCCACGATCAGCCCGAACCACACCGTCCCGCCCAGCGTCGAACCCGAGTCCAGGGCCCGGGCGTTGCGTGCCTCCACGGCCGCCGTGACCTGGTCGGCGAGCGCGTACGCGGCCCGGCTCTCGTTCTCGGTGCGCGGCTCGTGGTCGAGCACAGCCCGGCGTACGTCGGTCAGGAGCCGGTCCCCGCGCTCGGTCAGCTCCCCGGAGTCGGCGAAGGCGGGCCACTCCTTGTCGACCGAGTACCGGACGTACGCGTCGACTCCGTCCCGGATGCGCTCGGCCGTCGGCGCCGGGAAGTCGACGGCACGCTCCCGGAGTTCGTGCAGCGCGAAGGCCTCGGCGCGCGCGGTGTCCTCGGCGCCGGCCTTCCCCTCCCAGACGCCGGCGATGGCGAGGCCGAGCACGATCGCGTAGACCACGCCGATCATCATCGTCATGTACTCGATGACGTCCGGGGTGTCGTCCGGGTCCTCGTCCTCGGAGGCCCGGCGGTCGCGCAGGAACGCGGTGACGATGACGGCGGCGCAGGCGGCGGCCATGGCGAGGGCCAGTGCGAGCCAGTTGCTCAAGTGAGGTCCTTTCAGGCGGAGTCGAGGGTTCGAGGGAGCGGGGCGTACGGGGCCGGGGGCAGAGGTCAGGCGCCACCGCCCCCGCGCCCGGAGGAACCGGTTCCGGTCCCGGTGCTGCCTCCGGACGCGTTGGCGGCGCCGAACGCGGCGGCGATGACGGCGGGCGCGACGAGCAGCAGGGTCCGCGTGACGGCCGACCCGCTCTCCTGCGCGGCACGTTCCGGCTGCGCGCGGGGCGGCGGCGGGAAGAAGGACGGCGTCGCCGAGGGCCTGGGCGTGGGCTTCGGCTTCGGCTTCGGGTCGGGCTTCCGGGGCGTGGGCGTGGGCGTGGGCGTCGGCGTCCGTGTGGGCGGCGGGGGAGGCGGAGCCGGGGCCGAACTCGGCAGCGGGGGAGGGGGTTCGGGCGACGGAGGTGTCGGTGGAGGTGGGGGTGTCGGGGTGGGCGTGGGCGTGGGCCGGGGCGCGGGCGGGTCACGGCGGCAGGCCCTCCGTACGGCCTCCTCGACGCCCTGCTCGCGCGCGACCTCGGCCCACTCGTCGAGGGGCAGGTCGCTGCCGGCGTAGGCGCAACTGTCGGCGAGCGGGCGGGCGTCGGCCGCCTCGGCCCCCGCGAGGAACGGCAGCAGCACGGCCGACAGCAGGACGACGCCGGCCGTACGCCGCACGATCTGGAAAGTCACACCAGCACACTGCGCGACCCGCGCCCCGCTCATGTACCCACGGAGATCGTTTAGCCCGGAGGGGGTACGCGCCGGCGCACGAGGTGGACGGAAAGGGGGCGCGTGGGGCGCGTGATACGACGAGGACCGGGCCCGGGGTTCGGGCTCAACTGACGTTTACGGTCAGGGTTTTGGTGAGGGAGAACCTTTTGCTTTCGGCGGTCTCGGGCCACTCGCCGTAGCCGCAGCGATAGCAGCCGAAGAGCTTCACCTTGGCGATGCCCTTGTCGCGGGCGTAGAACTCGTACCAGTCCTGACGTACGGCAGCCCCATCGCCGACGTCCGGAGCCTCGGAGTCGCCCTGGCCGAGGACCGGGCCGTCGGGTTCGGCCACGAACCTCCAGGTGTAGCCCGGCTGGTTGGCGTACCGGTTGGCGATGCGGAAGGTCTGCCCGGCGGGCACGGTGACGGTGCTGTCGAAGTCCCCGTCCAGTACGCGGACTTCGTCCGTGCCTCGGCCGTCGTCGGGCGGGCTGGTGCGGTCGGTGGGGAGGATCTCGTCCGGATCGTGCTCGACGCCGCTGACCTGCGTGCCTTCCTTCACCGTCAGTGCGTACGTCATGGTGCGCTCGCCGTCGATCTCCTTCAGCACGATGCGTGCCGTGCCGGTCCTCAGGGCGCGGAACCGGAAGTAGCGGGTGCCCTTGACCGTCTTCTCGCCCTTGGCGCGCACGACCCCGCCGGATTCCCCGGACTCTGCCAGCCGCCAGTCGTCGGCGTCGCCGCCCGGCCGCACGTGGATGGAGAAGTCGTGGCCGACGAGCACCTCGGGCTCCGTGGACTGCGAGGCGATGTCGATCTCCCCGTCCGGCCCGCGCGGCACGTTGTAGAGGGGCGGGGGGAGAGCGCAGCACACGTTGTCGTCGGCGATGAACTCCTCGTAGGCGACGAATCCGCCGCCGAGCAGCAGCAGGGCCGCGCAGGCCGCAGCCCAGCGGGCCCGTTTCGAGAGTCGCGCCGGTCCGAATCGCATCAACGCACCACCACGGTCAGGGTTTTGGTCACGGAGAACTTCTTGCTCTCAGGGGTCGTGGGCTTGTCACCGTGGTCGCAGCGGTAGCAGCCGAAGAGCTTCACGACGGCGGTGCCTTTCCGGTAGCCGAACAGCGAGTACCAGTCCCGTCGTTCTGCCGCCGGGTCGCCGCTCGTGTGCTCGGGCTCCGGGGAGATGGACAGGCCGTCGTCGTACTCCTTGCGGAGGGTCCAGGTGTAGCCCGGCTGGTTGCCGTACCGGTTGGAGACGAGGTAGTCCGCGCCCCTGGTCAGGGTGACGGTGCCCTCGAAGTCGCCCAGGTCCTCGGCGTGTTCGCGGTCGAGGGGGTACCGGTTCTCCGGCTGCGGGTCCTGCGGCTGGTACCCGTTGTCGTCGCTCACGGCGCGGATCTGGTACGTCATGGTGCGGTCGCCGTGGACCTCCTTGAGGACGACGCGCGATGTCCCCGGCTTCAGCGCGCGGAACTTGAAGTAGCGCGTGCCCTTGACGGTCTTGGCTCCCTTGGCGACCAGCTTCGCCGGCTTCCCGGCGTCGGCGACCTCCCAGTCGTCGGCGTCGCCGCCGGGCCGCACATGGAGCGAGAAGTCGTGGCCGACGGGCACGCTGGGCTCCACCGCCTGGGAGGCGATGTCCAACTCCCCGTCCGGCCCCTTCGGGAGGCCGTCCAGGAGCGGCGTGGCGCAGCGCGTGCCGCAGTCGACGAACGCGTCGTGGACGACGAATCCGCCGAGGACGAGCAGGGCAAGAGCACCCGAGAGCCCCCCGGCCAGCTTCTTGTTCAGCTGCACGTGTGCCTCACCTGGGGATGTGGGCGCCGGTGGCGTCGGGGAACCGGCCATCGGACGCGTCGCCCAACTTGCCGTTGACGAACTCGTCTTCGGAGACCCAGGTGCTGTACCCCCACGGGTTGTGGACCTGCAGCATGTTCCCCTCCTGGGCGGTGATCACGAGGGCGTGCGCTCCATCGGGACCCACGGTCTTGATGGGCACGGGTTTGCCCTCCGCGACGGCCTGTTCGATCTCGGGCAGCGCGCCCCTGCGGGCGTCGGCGCTGCCCAGGTCCCGGCGTTCGTAGTCGGAACCAGTGGGCGAGTTGAGCTCGTTGTCGGCGACTTCCGACCAGCCCTCGTCGTCCATTCCCTCAGGCGGACCGGTGCCGAACCATCCGCTGTTCACGCCGTCACCGTCCTCGTGGACGCGGTGCTGTTCGTCGATCAGCCGCCGCCGGAAGGCAGCCCCCGACTCCTCCTGACCGCTCGGCCCGCCGGTCAGCTCCAGTGCGTACACCGGGTCGACCATGGCTCGGGCGTGAACGGTGGACGAGGCCACACAGCTGCCCTCCTTCCCGTCACCGCCCTGGGTCCATCCCTGGCCCTGGAAGGCATTGTCGGCCTTGTTCGTGTCGAGATTCCCGTACAGATCGTTCTCCGCGACCACCGGGTCCAGATGACGCCGGAGCCAGGCTTCGTCCATGCCGTCGATCTTCTGGTTGAACTCCCGCAGGCTGTCCATGTCGTGCCCGGCGGCGAGCGCCTTCATCACATACGCCTGCTGCTCCGCACTGTCGGCACCGTCCAACATCCGCTGGAATTCGGCGCGTTCGGCGGGGCTCATGCGGTTGAGCCGGGCGCTGGAGCGTTCGAGGTCGTTCGCGCTGAGGATCTCGTTGTACTTGCGGTGGTCCTCCGTCTCGCCGACCGTCGACGCCTCGGCGAGCATCATCCTGTCGACGGGGCTGAGGCCCTTGCCGGTGAGTTTGCCGGCGCCGGCCTCCGCGGCCAGCTTGTTGAGCTCGCGGGCTGCGGCACGCGCCGCGTCGTCGGCCGTCACCGCCGCCCGGTGCCGATCCTCGGCGGCGTCCTTCGCGATTGCGCGCGCCCGCTCCTTCTCCGCCTCCTCGGCGTCCTTCTCCACCAGACCGTCGAAGAAGCCGTCCTCGCCGCCGAGCATGGTGCGGGCCCTGATCAGGGTCTCGCGGGCAGGCTTGTCCGCCTCCTGTGCCTTGCCGATGTCGTCCGCCAGACGATGGAGCGCCTTTCGTCCGCTTCTGAACGCCTGCGTCATCAGGTTGGCGGTGCGGCCGGCGGCGTTGATGATGTCCGTGGCCTTGGCGCTCGCCAGGCCTTCCCAGGATCCCTTGATCTTCTTGTGCGCAGCATCCCGGATCGCCGGTACGACCTCGTGCTCACACTGGTCCGCAGCCTTCCCATAAGCCCGGGCCGCCGACTCGATCGTGTCCGCGTCGCCCATCGGTGCGGCCACCGCGAGGGCCCGGTCGATCGCCGCGATGAGGTCGTTCTTCGAGCCCGCGTCCTCGATGTCCCGCAGCGCGGCGGCCAGTTCGGCCCGTCGGGTCGTCGTGTCCTCGCCGGCCATCAGATGCTCCCCCTCCCGTGCGTGGCGATGTCCCGTACTGCCATCACCTCCGCCACCGCCGACAGCCAGCGGGCCAGCGACTCGTCGTCGTCGACGGTGTGCGCCACGCTCGCCGCGGCCTCCAGCCATGCGCGGACCGTGGCGCCCGCGGACTCTCCGGGGACGGGTTCCGGTAGGGCCGCCGCGTACGCCGCGCCCCCGCTGCGTACGACCTTCGCGAGGAACGACACGGCGCGCGGGCGGACCCCCGCGCGGCCCAGGACGACGGCCGCGCTCACGGCCCCGTCGCCGAAGAGTGCCGTACGCATCCGGCTGCCCTCACCCAGCCCGAACCGCAGCAGCGACGGGACATCGAGCCCGGCCAGCTCGTCGTCCGTGCGTACGGTGTTCCTGGCCGCCATGTATCCGCCCCCGAATTCCTCGAAGTGTGCAAAGGCCTTGTCGGCGCCGTCAGTTGAAATCCGACAGGCCTGCCTGCGCAGGCGCCGCGCGGCGCAGTTGCGCCTCCGCGTCCTGCTCGGCCGCCGTGTAGTTGTTCGTCGTGGTGGTCAACTTGCCGGAGATCTCCCGCAGGGCGTCCCGCAGCACGGTCGCCTGACGTTGCCAGGCGTCCGCGCAGGCGTTGAAGGCGGGCGCGGCCTCCTCGCCGCCCAGCACTGCCGGAGGCATGTCGAGGTCGGCCGGAATGATCGACTTGATGGTGTCCAGCTCGTTCGCCGCGGTGTCCAACTTCCCTGCCGCGGCGCTGACTTGGCTCGCCCGTATGCCGTACCCCGCCGCTTCGCTCACGCGCCTCCCCCTTCGTCGAGCGCGGCGCCCGGCCGTGCGGGCGCCTCACACGTGTGACGTGCGGAAAGACGCCCGCGGTTCCGCTACCCGCTCACCCCGAACCCCCCGCCAACTCCGCCAGCACCCCCGCATGGTCGGACGGCCACACGCCCTGCTCGGGGCCGTGGCCGACGCGGCGTACGGTGAGGATGCGGCCGAGGCCGGAGGGGGCGGGGAGGCCGACGTGGACGTAGTCGACGCGGGCGCTCGGGCTGTAGGTGCGGGCGACGTACGGGTTCGTCGGGTCCCAGGTGGCCCAGGGGGCGTCGGGGTGGGCGTACTCCCAGGCGTCGATGAGGACCAGGTCGCGTACCGCCGGGGCCGTCCGGTAGCCGCCGAGGAGCCGCATCTCGTCGGAGTCCGGCCAGGCGTTGAAGTCGCCGGTGAGGACGGGCGGGTGCGGGCCGTCGCCCCGGTGGGCCGCGACGAACTCGACCGTCGCCCGCACCTGCCGCACCCGCGCCGCGGACGCCGCGATGGACGAGGTGAGGTGGGTGGTGAAGAACGGTACGGGCCCGTCGGGCGCGTCCACCCGCGCGTACAGCGTGACCCGCCCGTCGTCCCGCCCCGGCGGCACCGGCAGCCGCAGCACCGCCCGGTCGCTGATCGGCCATCGGCTGAGCACCGCGTTCCCCACGTCGACCGCGCGCTCCGCCGCCGACTCGGGCAGCCGGCGCCGCCACGGCTCGGGCCGGTCGGACGCGGCCCACGTCCAGTGCATGCCGAGCTCCTCGGCCAGCCACCCGGCGAGGTTGCGGCCGCCGGCCTCCCACACCTCCTGCAGCCCGACCAGGTCCGGCCGCTCCCGCCGCAGCACGGAGAGGATCGCGCGCCGCCGCTCCTCCCACGGCCCGAACCGCCACCACAGATTCCATGTCATGACCCGCATCGACGTACCGTCGCCCATTTCCGTCCCCGATGCACTTCCCTGCGGGTGGCTCGTCGGGTCGTTTCCCCTGCCCAGGCGTACGGGATCACGCCCCGCCCTTCCGCAGCGCCGCGGCGAGCGCTCTCGCGGCCGGTACGTTGCAGCGCCCCAACTCCACGAGGGGCACGGGGGGTTCGGACACGTACGACAGCGGGTCCACGCGCAGCGACGGCAGCGTGACGCCCGCCTCGGCGAGCGCGCCGGCCAGCGCGTCGCGCGCGGCTTCGGCGTCCTCGACGGTCACGCGGTCCGTCACAGCAGCTCACCCCGGCTCCGTGCGTTGGCCCGCGCGGCCCCGGCACGCAACCGCTGTGCGGGGTCGGCGAGTTGTACGTCGGCGGGGGCGGCGTCCCACTCCCGCCCGCCGCGCACGGGCCGCAGGTACCAGCGCCCGCAGCACTCGCCCCGGAACTCACCGACGCGGTCGCGCCGCATGTCCCGTACGAGGGTGCCGAGGGCGGGGGTGGGGATGCGGATGGGGATGTGGTCTGCGCACACAATTGCTCCTCTGTGTAGCGGTGCGGCTACGGGGAGCTTCAGGTTGGCCTAGGGTCGAACTCGTCTTCAACTTGCGCTATTTGCCTGGAGAGTTGGGAGCCCGGATGGTGAACCGCAAGGAGCTGGACCCCGAGACGTCGCCGAGTGCGGCCTTCGGCCAGCGGTTACGTGCGTTACGTGACGAGCGGGGCTGGACGCAGGACGAGCTGGGGGAGCGGATCGGGTGCTCGGGGACGCACATTTCAGCCGTTGAAACTGGACGTCGTCCTCCAACTCGCCGCTTTGCAGCAGGTGCTGACAGAGCATTCGGAACCGGCGACAGGTTCGTGCGCCAGAGCCGAGCGGTGCGCTACACCGCGCTCATCGAAGGGTTTCCGGAGTACGTCACGCACGAGGCGCGAGCTGTGGAGCTGCGTCTCTACGAGGTGGGTGTCGTGCCCGGCCTCCTGCAGACGCCTGAGTACGCGTCGGCCCTGGAGGCGGACGCGGTCCGGCGGGAGGCGATCACGCCGGAGCAGGCCGATGAGCGGGTCCGGCTGGTCACGCAGCGGCAGGAGAGCCTGACTCGGTCGCCGGCCCCGCTGATCTTCGCTGTGCTCGATGAGGGATGCATCCGTCGGCCGATGGGGAGTCGCAGCTGCATGGATGCCCAGTTCGCGCGCCTGCTCGAGTTCGCCGAGTTGCCCAACACCGTGCTGCAGATTGCGCCGTTCTCCATGGGGGAGAGGCGGCCGTTCAGCCTGCCGGTCACTGTGCTGACGATGCCGGACCGCTCGCTCATGTCGTATGCCGAGTCCACGCATCGAGGGCATCTGGAACGCGAAAGTGCGTTCGTGCTGCCGATTCTGACGGCCTACCATCAGTTGCAGGCTGAAGCATGCTCCCAAGCGGAGTCCGTGGCCATGATTGAACAGGCACGAAAGGGCATCCCGTGACGACCGAACCTCTGCGATGGGTCAAGTCCTCGTACAGCGGCAACGGTGGCCAGTGCGTCGAGGTCGTAACCAGCCTTGCCGACCGCCATGGCATCGTCCCCGTACGTGACTCCAAGGTCCCGTCCGGCCACGTTCTGAACCTCCCCGCCGACGCGTTCACTGCGTTCGTCGAGGGCGTCAAGGGCGGGCAGTTGGGAGGCACTCCGTGACCGAGCCGGATTTCCGTACGTCCTCGTACAGCAACAACGGCGGCGACTGCGTGGAGGTCGCCACGAACCTCGTCGTGTCTCGGGGCACGGTTCCGGTCCGCGACTCCAAGGCCCCGTCCGGCCCCGTCCTCAACGCCACCCCCGACGCGTTCCGCGCGTTCCTCGACGGAGTCAAGGCGGACACTCTCTAGGCCCGTACGGACGTACAGACAACAGGGACCCGGCACCGCAACGTGCCGGGTCCCTTCGCGTTCAACTCCCGTGCCCCGTAAACCACTTGAACCCGTCTGCCCCATTGACGCCCACCCCACCTCCAACTACAAAACTCTGAGAGCGCTCTCAATCTCCTCTCCCCCCACGGAGGTGTTCCATGAGCAGAAAACGTTCCGTACTTGCCGTCGGCCTCGGCGCCGCAGCCGTGCTCGCCGCGCTGTTGTCCCCCAGCGCCGCCGCGGGCTCCGTACCCCCGCCGCCGGACGGCTGGACCGTGCAGTGGAGCGACGACTTCGACGGAGCCGCCGGCGCGCCGCCCTCCGCCGAGAACTGGCAGGTCGACCTCGGCCACAACTACCCGGGCGGGCCCGCCAATTGGGGCACCGGTGAGATCCAGAACTACACCGACTCGCCCGACAACCTCGCCCTCGACGGCGAAGGCAACCTGCGCATCACCCCGCAGCGGGACGGGTCGGGCAACTGGACCTCGGCCCGGATCGAGACCAAACGCAGCGACTTCAAGGCGCCCGAAGGCGGCGTGCTCGCCATCGAGGGGCGTATCCAGATGCCGAACGTGACCGGCGAGGCCGCCCTCGGCTACTGGCCGGCGTTCTGGGCGCTGGGCTCCCCGTACCGCGGGAACTACCACAACTGGCCCGCCATCGGCGAGTTCGACGTCATGGAGAACGTCAACGGGGAGGACCGCGTCCACGGCGTGCTGCACTGCGGCGTGAACCCCGGCGGCGACTGCAACGAGACGCAGGGCCTCGGCAACAGCCGCGCCTGCCCGGGCTCGACGTGCCAGTCCGGCTTCCACACGTACCGCTTCGAGTGGGACCGCTCGGTCTCGCCGAACCAGCTGCGGTGGTACGTCGACGGCGAGCAGTTCCACAGCCTGTCCCAGGACCGGTTCTCCGCCGAGACCTGGGCGAACATGACGGAGCACTCCGGGTACTTCCTGCTCCTCAACGTCGCGATGGGCGGCGCCTTCCCCGACGGGGTCGCCGGGCACGCCACCCCCGTCGCGGCCACGGAACCGGGCAAGCCGATGGTCGTGGACTACGTGGCGGTGTCCACGAAGCCGTAGCCGCCGACCCGGCCCGTCGCGGTGACCTGGACGCTTACCTTCCGGTGCGTATCTGACTAATTAGTCGGTACTTGTGGGGAGTTGGGGCCCGCGCGAGGCTCGTGCCCATGAACACGACCACCTCGCAGAGCAACCCTTCGTCCACCCCCGTCACCGTGCTCGGCCTCGGCGCCATGGGCAGCGCGATCGCCGGCGCCTTCCTCGACGCCGGGCACCCCACCACCGTCTGGAACCGCTCTCCCGGCAAGGGCGACGCGCTCGTGGCCCGCGGCGCGAAGCTCGCCGGGAGCGCGGCGGAGGCGGTGCGGGCCTCCGAGGTCGTCGTGGTCAGCCTCCTCGACCAGGCGGCCTCGCGGTCCGTCCTCGACCCGATCGCGGCCGACCTGCGCGGCCGGCTCCTCGTCGACCTCACCTCGGACACCCCGCAGCGGGCCCGCGAGGCCGGGGAGTGGGCCGCGCGGGAGGGCCTCGACTACGTCGACGGCGCGATGATGGTGAACGTCCCGATGGTCGGCACCCCGGACGCGCTGTTCTTCCTCAGCGGAAACCGGGCCGCGTACGAGAAGCACGCCCAGGTCCTCGCGGCGCTCGGCGGGCAGGGCACCTTCCTCGGCGCGGACCACGGGCTCGCCGCCGCGTACGACCTGTCGATCCTCGACTTCTTCTGGACCAGCATGTCCGGCCTCGTGCACGCCTTCGCGCTCGCGCAGGCCGAGGGCATCAAGGCCGCCGACCTCGTGCCGTTCCTCACCGGCAACGGCAGTCTGCTCACCGCCCTCACCCCGCAGATGGCCGCCGACGTCGACCGCGGCGACTACCCGGGCGAGGCCGACAACCTGGTCATGGACACCGCCGGCGTCGCGCACGTCCTGCACGCCGCCGACCAGAACGGCCTGGACACCTCCGTCCTGCGGGCCGTGAAGTCCGTCGCCGACCGTGCCATCGCCCGCGGCCACGGCGCCGACGGCTGGACCGCCACCGTGGAGGCCGTACGCGATCCGGCGTGAGCCCCGCGAAAAGGGCTGGCCTTGACGTCGGGGTCAAGGTCTAGCGTCGTCGGCATGCGCATCGGTGAACTCGCGGAGCTGGCCGGCACCAGTACGCGGACGCTTCGGTACTACGAGGCGCGGGGGCTGCTGCCCGCGCGCCGGGACGACAAGGGGTACCGGACGTACGACGAGGCGGATCTGCGGCTGCTGCGGCAGATCCGGACCTGCAGGACTTCGGGTTCGGCCTGGAGGAGACCAGGCCGTTCGTGGAGTGTCTGCGGGCCGGGCATCCGCAGGGCGACGCGTGCCCGGACTCGCTGGCCGTGTACCGCCGCAAGCTCGCCGAACTCGACGCGCTCATCGGGGAGTTGACCTCGGTGCGCGCCCAGGTCGGGGCGCAGCTCGCGCGGGCCGAACGGGCCCGCGAGGCGCTCGCGGCCGAGGCGTCGGCCCCTGGCGGGCCGGCGCCCCGGTGCGAGCTGACGACGACGGAGGGCACGGAGACATGGCAGTGAAGGCAGTGAAGGCGGAAGGCGTGGCCGAGGTGACCGACGCGGACTTCGCGGCGGAGGTGCTCGCCGCGGACCGCCCGGTCCTGGTGGAGTTCACGGCCGACTGGTGCGGCCCGTGCCGCCAGCTCGCCCCGGTCCTGAGCGCACTGGCCCGGGAGGAGGCGGACCGCTTGAAGGTGGTCCAGCTGGACGTGGACCGCAATCCGGGGACGACCGTCGCGTACGGGGTCCTCTCGGCGCCGACGCTGATGGTGTTCCGGGCGGGCGAGCCGGTCCGCTCGATGGTCGGCTCACGCTCGAAGCGGCGGCTGCGGGAGGAACTGGCGGACGTGCTGGAGGGCGCACAGGCGGAGGCGCGGCAGGGCGCGTAAAGGAAAAATCCGCGGACCGTCCCCGGTCGATTAGCGGGCGGTTCATTCCTGGGGCTATATTGGGTGTTTCTGTGTACGCACAGAAAAGGCCACCGATTCGAAGGGATTCTCCCCTTGAAGGTGGCCAACTAAAGACACCGTAGCCCATGAGGAGTGGAATTGTCAACCGGGGATTCCGTTGAATTGCAGCGCGAACTGCAGCGTGAACAGCAATTCGTCGACCGCCTCTACGCCCGTCTCGACGACCTCCGGGCCGAGCGGGCGGCAGCCGCGCGCTTCGCGTTGGCGCAGCTGGGCAACGGTATGCAGGCCAAGCTGGAGCGGGACGTCACCGCCGACGAGCAGGCGCGCAGCGCGGCCCAGCTCGACGGGGTCGAGGCCGGACTCTGCTTCGGTCGAATTGATCACGCGGAAAAGGAGGGCGGTGGCCACCGTCACATCGGCCGTATCGGAATCCGCGCCGACGACGCCGCCCGCACCCCGCTCCTGATCGACTGGCGCGCGCCCGTCGCCCGGCCCTTTTATCTCGCCACCGGGCACACCCCGATGGGAATCCGGCGCCGCCGCCACCTCACCACCGAGGGCCGTACGGTCACGGCGCTGCAGGACGAGATCCTCGACCTCGACGACCCGACCCGCACGGGCTTCGAGGACCACAATGCGGACGCGGTGCTGCTCGCCGCCCTGAACGCGGCCCGCACCGGCCGCATGGGCGACATCGTGCAGACCATCCAGGCCGAGCAGGACCGCATCATCCGCGCGCCGCACCGCGGCGTGATGGTCGTCGAGGGCGGCCCCGGCACCGGCAAGACCGCCGTCGCGCTGCACCGCGCCGCGTATCTCCTGTACGCGGAGCGGGAGTTGCTCGCCAAGCGGGCCGTCCTGATCGTCGGCCCGAACCCGGCGTTCCTCGGCTACATCGGCGAGGTGCTGCCCTCCCTCGGCGAGACCGGCGTGCTCCTCGCGACCGTCGGCGAGCTCTACCCCGGCGTGCACGCCACCGGCACCGACACCCCGGCGGCCGCCGCGGTCAAGGGCCGCGCGGACATGGCCGACGCGCTCGCCGAGCTGGTCCGCGACCGGCAGTCCGTGCCCGACCCGGTCCTGGAGATCGACCACGACGACTACGGCACGCTGTACCTGGAGCGCGCCATGGCCGAGGACGCCCGCGCCCGGGCCCGCTCCACGCAACTCCCGCACAACCTGGCCCGCCCGTACTTCGTGTTCGCCCTGATCGACGCGCTCACCGAGCAGCTCGTCGACCGGCTCGGCGCCGACCCGTTCGGCGGGCCCAACCTGCTCGGCCCGGACGACATCGCGCAGATCGGCAAGGAGATCGCCACCAGCTCCGACGTGCACGCCGCGATCGACTCGCTGTGGCCGCCGCTCTCCCCGCAGGGCCTGGTCGCCGAGTTCCTGGAGGACCCGCGCGGGTACCTGCCGGACGCCGACGCCGAGGCGATCCGGCGCGCGCCCGGCGCCCCCTGGACCGAGGCGGACGTACCGCTCCTCGACGAGGCGGCCGAGCTGCTCGGCCTCGACGACTCGGCGGAACGCGCCGCGAAGGAGGCCGAGCGGCAGCAGCAGATCGAGTACGCCCAGGGCGTCCTCGACGTCTCGTACGCCTCCCGCACCTACGAGTTCGAGGACAAGGACGAGGAGGACGCCGAGGTCCTCGCCGCGCACGACATCATCGACGCCGAGCGGATGGCCGAGCGCCAGGAGGAGGCCGACCACCGCACCGCCGCCGAGCGCGCCGCCGCCGACCGGACCTGGGCGTTCGGCCACATCATCGTGGACGAGGCGCAGGAGCTGTCCCCGATGGCGTGGCGGCTGCTGATGCGGCGCATCCCGACCCGCTCCATGACCCTCGTCGGCGACCCGGCCCAGACCGGCTCCGAGGCGGGCGTCGGCCGCTGGGCGGACATCCTCGAACCGTACGTGGAGGACCGCTGGGAGCTGGTCCGCCTGGGCGTCAACTACCGCACGCCCGCGGAGATCATGGACGTCGCGGCGGACGTGCTGCGCGCCGAGACGCCCGAGTTCGAGCCGCCGGTGTCGGTCCGCTCGACCGGCGTACGGCCGTGGGTGCGGCGCACGGACGACCTGCCCGGCGCGGTCGCCGAGGCGGTGGCGCGCGAACTCCCCGAGGAGGGCAGGCTCGCGGTGATCGCGCCGCGCGCCCTGCACGCCGGGCTCGCCGAGGTCCTCGACGGAGTCACGGCCGGCGCGGCCCCCGACCTCACCCACCAGGTGGTCCTGCTCGACGCGCGGCAGTCCAAGGGCCTGGAGTTCGACAAGGTCGTCCTCGTCGAGCCCGCGGAGTTCCGCACCAGCGACCTGTACGTGGCGCTGACCCGCGCGACACAGGGCCTCGGCGTCGTCCACAGCCGCGAACTGCCGTTCCCGGACGACCGGTTGTCAGTGCCGGGTGCCAGCATGGCGGCATGAGCGAACAGGTGCACGAGGCCTTCCCGGACATCGACGGTGTGCTGGCGGACCCGGCGCGGCTCCTCGCCGCGGACCGCGCGGGGCTGCGGGCGCGCATCGGGGAGGCGTCGGCGGGCGTCGGCCGTGAGGTCTTCCTCCAGGCGGAGGCGATGTTCGGCGTCGCGTCCGTGCCCCGCGCCGAGTTCGCCTCGTGGCTGCGGTTCGCCGCGCTGGCGGTGGGGGAGCGGGAGTACGCGGACCGCGTGACGTCGGCGGAGCCGGGCATGCCGTGGCGGACGGTATGGGCGTGGTGGCGCCCGGCCAACTGGTTCGTGGCTTCGCCTAGTTTGAACGGGGACTACTACGACGTGAAGGTGTTCGAGCACGCGGGCCGGGAGCTGGTCCGGGTGCGGAACCACTGGAGCGTGGTCTGGCTGGACAAGGCGACGGGCCGGCGCGTCCCGGAGCCGGACGGGGACGTCGCCGAGGGCGGTTGGGGCTCGGCCGACGGGCCCGTGGACCTGTGGGACCTGGAGCTGACGGCCCCGGAGAGCTGGGCCGAATCGTGGGCCTTCGCCGCGGAGGACGGGCGCACGCGGTACGTGTGGGAGTGCGAGCACGGCCTCGCGGTGTTCGAGACGGACGAGCAGGTGCTGCGGGACTGGCCGCGCGGCACCGTCGACTGCGACCCGTCGGACGAGATCCCCGACGGCCCCGAACCGACGGTGCGGCGGCCGGAGGGCCCGCTCACGGCACGGGAGTTGGACGACGTCTACGGCGAGAACGTCCTCCGGGTGCCGGAGGAGGAGCTGCCCGAGTTGCTCCAACATCCGGGCAGTCGACGCCACTTGAGGGACGTCGGCGTGTTCCGCCGATGGACCGGCCCCTCCGGCCAGTACCAGGGGCACGGGGCGGGGGCCATGACGCCGCCCGCCGCGGAGGAGCTGTCCGGCACCGACCTGCTCACGCTCGGCACATGCGACTACGGGGACGTTTTCCTGCACCGGCGCGAAGGCTCGGTCCACGTCCTCACCCGCCTCGACGGCGTGCCGGGGCGGACCCTCGTCACGATCGCCCCCGACCTGGAGGTGTTCACCCGCACCCTGGAGGCCGTCCACCGCTACAGCAACGCCTGCTGGCACCCGTACCCGACAGAGGTCGACCAGGAGTTCGTGCGGGACCACCACTTCCTGGACGAGCTGGACGAGCGGTCCCCCGGACTCTTCGACAGAGCCACCCCCGCCGGGGAGTTCTGGTCCTGGATGTACGCCGGCATCACCGAGCTGGGCGTCGACGGGTACTGACAGGCCTACCCGCGCACCGCCTTGGACACCAACCGCCCCTCCGCGAAGCACAGGCGGTAGGCCCGGTCGGTGAAGGACTCGGTGCGGTAGTGGACGCAGTCCTGGCCCGGCGGGGTGGGCTCGGGGCCGTCCGGGGCGTCCGGCATCGAGAACGCGGGGAGCAGCCGTTCGACCTGGGGGCGCGGGTCGCCCACCCGCATCCGGTCGTACGACGCGCGGGCCAGGACCGACTGGGACTCGGTGAGCAGCCAGAGCCCGCCGGCCAGGACGGTGAGCGCGCCGAGGACCGCGACCGGCGCGAGCAGGGCCTGGCGGACGCCGCGGCGTACGCGGGCGCGGGCCTCCGCGTGCGCGCGGGCCGCCGCCGACGTGTCCACGGCACGGGCCGGACCCCCGGCGACGGGCAGTGTGGCCGTCACCGTGAACGCACCGTCCACGACGCCGTGCGTGAGCGTGCCGCCCGCGAGCCGTACCCGCTCGTCGAGCCCGACCAGGCCCGTACCGCCGCTCTCGGGGGTGACCGAACCCCCTTCCGCCACGAGCGCGTTGCTCACCCGCACCGTGACCGTGGGCCCGGACTGCTCCACCCGTACCCTCACCTCCGCGCCCGGGGCGTGCTTCGCCGCGTTGGTGAGGGACTCCTGGACGACGCGGTGCACGGCGCGGTCCGTCATCGGCGGCAGCGCGGACCCGTCCGCCGGGGCGGCGGTGAGCGTCACCGCGAGGCCGGACTCCCGGGCCCGCTCGACGAGTTGGGGCACCGTCTCGTCCGCCGGGGCGAACGGCGGCGCCGCGTCCGTGCGCAGGACGCCGATGGCCTCGCGCAGCCGGGCCGTCGCCGCGGCCGTCGACTCGCGGAGCTCTCGGGCCGCTTGCCGCTGCCGTTCCGGCAGGTCCGCGTCCACCTCGAAGGCGGCCGCCCGCACCGCGATCAGGGCCAGCTCGTGGCCGAGGGAGTCGTGCATGTCGGCGGCGATCCGGGAGCGCTCGCGCAGCCGCTCGCGGTCGGCGACCACCTGCTGCTCCCGTTCCATCCGCGCCGCCAGCTCCCAGCCGGACCGCACGAGCTGCCCGTACTGCCGTACGCAGCGGCCCGCCAGCCACGGTACGAAGACGAGCGTCGCGACGGCGATCAGGACCGTCAACCAGCCCCACAGCAGCGGCCGTTCGCGCAGCAGCGTCAGCGGGAGGCCGAGCACGCCGACGGCCGCCATCAGCGACACCGCGGGGCGCGGCCGGTCCAGGCGCAGGCCCGCGAGCCAGCCGAGGGCGGCCAGCGCGGGCGCGCACGGCACGAGGAACTGCTCCGGCGTCAGCCCGAGGACCAGGCCGAGCACCAGCGCGAGGGCGAGCAGCGGCCGGGCCCGCGCGACGAGCACCGCACCGCCGAGCACCGCCACGGCGAGCGCCCGCACCCAGGCGCCGTAGGGCAGGCCGGCGAGCAGGACGGGTGCGGCGAGGGCGGTCCATAGCAGCAGGTCGACGAGCCGGTCACGGGGGTGTTCTCTGCGCATGCGCCCACCCTGCACGATCGCGCCCGCCCGGGCCCCTGACGAAAGTAAGCGGTACGGCGGCACGGGTCAGCCGGCGTCGACGCCCTCGCCCGCCTCGCCCGCCTCGTACGCGAGGATCGCCAGCTGGACCCGGTTCTTCAGGCCGAGCCGGCCGAGGACCGCGCTGACGTGCGCCTTCACCGTGCCCTCGACGACATGCAGGCGGGCCGCGATCTCCGCGTTGGACAGGCCCGCGCCGACCAGGGCGACCACCTCGCGTTCGCGGCCGGTCAGCGGGGCGAGCCGGGCGCGGGCGTCGGCGGCGCGGCCGAGGCGGTCCGGGCCGAGCCGGTCGATGACGCGGCGGGCGACCTCGGGGGAGAGGCAGGCGGCGCCGTCGGCCACGGCCCGTACTCCGGCGAGGAGTTCGCGCGGGTCGCCGGACTTCAGCAGGAAGCCGCCGACGCCGCAGCCGAGGGCGCGGGCGATGTACGCGTCCTCGGAGAACGTCGTCAGCATGATCAGCGCCGTGTCCGGGACGGTGCGCCGCAATTCCTCCGCGGCCTGCAGGCCGTCGAGTCGGGGCATGCGGATGTCGAGCAGGGCGACGTCCGGGCGGTGCCGCAGGGTGAGGTCGACGGCCTCGCGCCCGTCGGCGGCCTCCGCGACGACCTCGATGCCGGGGTCGGCGGAGAGGATCGCGCGCACCCCGGCGCGCAGCAGGGCCTCGTCGTCGGCGAGGAGCACTCTCAGCGGCTGCGGCGAACTCATCGGGCAAGCGTAGACGGGCCGGACAAGAAGGCGGACCGGACGAGCAGACGGACCGGACAAGCACGGGCGGGCGGTGCCGGATCGTCTCCGGCACCGCCCGCCCAGGGTTCACCAGGCACTCAGGTCAGTGCTTGCCGCCCTTGGTCGCCTTGACGTTGACGCCCGCCCAGGCCGCGTCCACGCCCTTGTACTCGGCGGAGTCCGCGCCGTACAGGTCCTTGGCCGCGTCCAGCGTCGCCGTGCGCGCGGCGGCGTAGTTGGTCCGGGACGTCATGTACGTGGTCAGGGCCTTGAACCAGATCTTCTCGGCCTTGTCCCGCCCGATGCCGGTGACGGGGTTGCCGTCGGCGGTCGGGGAGTCGTACTTCACGCCGTTGATCTCCTTCGCGCCGCTGCCCTCGGACAGCAGGTAGAAGAAGTGGTTGGCCGGGCCCGACGAGTAGTGGACGTCGATGCCGCCGATGCCCTGGTACCAGTCGTCCTTGGACTTGCCGTCGCGGCTGGGCTTGTCCATGTAGCGCAGCGGGGTGCCGTCGCCGCGGATGTCGATCTTCTCGCCGATGAGGTAGTCGCCGACGTCCTGGGCGTTGTTGCCGGAGAACTCCACGCTGGAGCCGAAGATGTCCGAGGTCGCCTCGTTGAGGCCGCCGGACTCGCCGCTGTAGATCAGGCCCGCGGTGTTGGAGGTGAGCCCGTGGGTCATCTCGTGCGCGGCCACGTCGATCGAGGTGAGCGGCTTGGCGTTGCCGTCGCCGTCGCCGTACGTCATGCAGAAGCAGCTGTCGTCCCAGAACGCGTTGACGTAGTTCTGGCCGTAGTGGACGCGGGAGTAGGCGCCGACGCCGTCGCCCTTGATGCCGTCGCGGCCGTGCACGTTCTTGTAGTAGTCCCAGGTGAGCGCCGCGCCGTAGTGGGCATCGGCGGCGGCGGTCTCCGCGTTGTTCGGAGTGCCGTCGCCCCACTCGTCGTCGGGACCGGCGACCAGGGTGCCCTGGCCGGACGTGCCGCCCTTGAGGTCGTACGTCTTGTGGTTGCCGCGCGTGGTGTCGGTCAGCGAGAAGCCGCTGGACTCCTGCTTGGAGCCGAGCTCCACGTCACCGCTGTACTGGGTGTGGCCGGCGCCCGTGCGGATGTCGTCCCACTGGAAGATCTTCTTGCCGCTGCGGGCGTCGGTGACGACGTGCAGTCGGCTCGGGGTGCCGTCCTTCTTCGTGGACTCGACGACCTTCTCGAAGGCCAGGCGCGGGGTGCCGCTGGCGGCCCAGACGACGGCGCGGGCGCCCTTCGGGGCCTTCGCGGCGCGGGCGGTGTCGACCTTCAGCTCGCCGGAGCGGGCCTTCGTGACGCCTTCCGTCTTGCGGGACTTGGTCTGGTGCACGACCAGGTCGCCGCCGAGGACGGGCAGTCCGTCGTAGGTGCGCTCGTAGCGGGTGTGGACGCTGCCGTCGCGGTCCTTGACGACGTCGCGGACGACCAGCTTCTCGGCGGAGGAGAGACCCAACTCCTTTGCCGTACGGGCCTTCTCGCTGTCCGCGTCGCGCAGCAGCTCGGCGCGCTGCGAGGCGGAGAGCTTGACGGGCGACGCGCCGGGGGCCTTCTCGGCGGTGGGCGCCGCGTTGGCGGAGCCGAGGCCGGTGCCGATCAGGGCGGCGGCGACGAGGGCCGTGCCGGCGGCGGTGGCGACTCGTCTGGCGGACACGTGGCGCGATATGTGGGGCGACACTCTTTCAACTCCCTGGATGTGGGGGTGTCCGGACGGCGTGGGGGACCACCCGGACGGGGAAGTACCTGGTGCTCGTGCCGTGTTGCGGCTGTGCCGTGCGGGGAGAGAGTGTCATTGGCGGCGCGTACATGTCATCGGGGTATCGCCAGGTTGACCGAATCTTGACCAATACTCGTGGTACGGCATCCGATATGCGAACTGGACGGCGCCGGGGGTGAGTTGCCCCTGACGCCGCCCAGTCGTCCCGTTTGTCACCGGTGCCTCAGGGAGAGGCCGGCCGGGTCTACGGGAAGGTCAGCTTCCAGCTGTTGATGTAGCCCGTGTCTTGCGAGGCCTTGTCCTGGACTCGCAACTTCCACGTCCCGGCGGCGAGTTCGCTGGACGCGTTCACCGTGTACGTGGTCCGCACGTCGTCGGCCGAGTCGGACGAGCTGAACGGCTTCAGGTTGTAGACCGAGCCGTCGGGCGCGACCAGGTCGACCACGAGGTCACCGCGCCAGGTGTGCTCGATGTCCACGCCCACCTGGAGGTTGGACGGCGCGTTGCCGGCGCGGTCGGCGACGGAGATGGGCGAGGTGACGGCGGCCCCGTTGTCCGGAATGGCCACGTCGGCGGTGTTCTCGTACACCGTGCCGCCCGGGGTGCCGCCGCCCGGCCTGGCACCGACGTTGACGCCCGCCCACGCGTCCTGAACGGCCTTGTACTCGGGGCTCGTCGTGCCGTACAGCTCGGCGGCCACCGCCTCCGTGCCGGCCCGTGCGCCCGCGTAGTCCGTGCGGGACGTGAACTTGGTGGTCAGCGCCTTGAACCAGATCAGCGCGGCCTTTTCGCGGCCGATGCCGGTCACCGGGAGCCCGTCGGAGGTCGGCGAGTCGTACGCGACGCCGTTGACGGTCTTCTGCCCGCTGCCCTCCGACAGCAGGTAGAACCAGTGGTTGGCCGGGCCGGACGAGTAGTGGACGTCGACGTTGCCGATGCCCGAGTACCAGTAGTCCTTGGAGTTGCCGTCGCGGCTGGGCTTGTCCATGTAGCGCAGCGGGGTGCCGTCGCCGCGGATGTCGATCTTCTCGCCGACGAGGTAGTCGCCCACGTCCTGGGCGTTGTTCGCGTGGAACTCGACGGCCGCCGCGAAGATGTCGCTGGTGGCCTCGTTGAGGCCGCCGGACTCGCCGCTGTAGATCAGGCCCGCGGTGTTGGAGGTGACGCCGTGCGTCATCTCGTGCGCGGCCACGTCGATGGACGTCAGCGGCTTGGCGTTGCCCGCCCCGTCGCCGTACGTCATGCAGAAGCAGCTGTCCTGCCAGAACGCGTTGACGTAGTTGTTGCCGTAGTGGACCCGGGAGTACGCGCCGACGCCGTCCCCGCGGATGCCGCTGCGGCCGTGCACGTTCTTGTAGTAGTCCCAGGTCAGCGCGGCGCCGTAGTGCGCGTCGGCGCCCGCGGTCTCCAGGTTGGTCGGGGTGCCGTTGCCCCACACGTCGTCGGCGCCGCTGAACAGCGTGCCCTGCCCGGAGGTGCCGCGGTTCAGGTTGTACGTGCGGTGGTTGCCGCGGGCCGTGTCGCTGAGGGTGTAGCTGCTGCCCGACTGGGCGGTGCCGAGCGGGACTTGACCGCTGTACTGGGTGTTGCCGGTGCCGTTGTGCACGGCCTGCCGCTCGAAGAGCTTCTTGCCGGTGCGGGCGTCCGTCACCACGTGCAGCTCGTTGGGCGTGCCGTCCTTCTGCAGCCCGCCGACGACGGTCTCGTACGCGAGCACCGGCTTGCCGCCGTGGCCCATCCAGACGACCTTGCGCGCGGAGGCGTCGGTCTTGGTGGACCCGTCGGCCTTCGCGAGCCCGAGGGCCTGGCGCTCGGCGGTCTTCTCGGCGACCTCGGCGCGGGTGTCGACGCCGGACAGCTTCGCCTTGCTCGCCTTGGTGACGCTCTCGGTCTTCTGCCCCTTGCTCTCGCTGACGACGAGGTCGCCGCCGAGGACGGGCAGTCCGTCGTAGGTGCGTTCGTAGCGGGTGTGGGTGGTGCCGTCCCGGTCCTGGGCGACGTCCCGGACGACGAGCCGCTCCTTCGCGCCGAGGCCCAACTCCTTGGCCGTACGCGCCTTTTCGGCGTTCGCGTCGCGCAGCAGCTCGGCGCGCTGGGACGGGGAGAGCTTGGCGGGCAGGGCGCCCGGGTCGGCCTTGCCCGCGGCCGCGGCGGGCACCGACTGGAGGCCGACGGAGAGCAGCGCGGCGGTGGCGAGCAGCGCGCCGACGGCGCCGGTGCGTCTGCGGCGGGCGAGGGGGGTGCGTGGGGTGGGTGTCACGACTGGCTCCTTCTGCGGGCCGCGGATCACACGGCCGACGGGACCGGGCGGTGGGTGGCCGCCCGGGCAGAACAGGGGCAGAGCACGGTGCGCGTGGGGGGTGTGCGGCGAGCGGGCCGGCGGTTGAGCGGTGGGGGCCGGTGCGTCGACGCAGGGGAAGAGTGGCAGCAGTGGCGGGTTCTGTCATGACCGCGCCATGAGGTTGGCCGAAAATGTTCGGTGGGCGGTGGGGGGTGTTCGTTATGCGGAACCTGGCGGTCGGCGGAGGCTGGATCTACTCCCCGCCCCGCCCCTTCCCGAAGGCCCGCGGCGCCGTCGTGGTTGCTCGCGCAGTTCCCCGCGCCCCTTTCGGGGCACGGGGATCATGCGGCTACAGCGCCTCGACCGCCCCCACCACCAGCAGCGGTGCCAGGGCCAGGGCGATCGCGCCCGCTCCGAGGCCCGCGCGGATGTCCCGCTTCGCGATGTGGCCGAGGACCGCCGCCACCGGGGGCAGCACGATCAGCGCGAGGAAGCTCCAGCGCCAGCCCTCCTCGCTCACCAGGAACCCCAGGAACGCCAGATACGCCGGGACCGCCAGCGCCGAGAAGATCCGGGCGCGGGAGAGGAAGAGTTCGAGGGTGTCGTTCGAGAAGTGCGTCGACATCGGGCTCAGGCCACCACTTTGTTGTCGTACCCGGACGAGCTCGCCTCGGGGAAGCCGTCCGCCGCCGAGAAGCCGTTGACGGCCGTGGCCATCGTGACGCCGAGCGCCGTGATCGCCAGCATCGTCGCGTCGAAGGCCTTCACCAGCTGCGCGTACCGATCGATGATCATCACGGCCTGGGCCGCGGCGAGCGCGAACATGGCGACCGACGCCGCCTGCCCGCCGACCGGGATCGCGTTGACGGCGGTGGCCGCGGCCATGTTCGCCATCCAGATGATCGCCATGTCGGCGATGAAGACGATGCCGGCCTTCAGCACCTCGGCCAGCTGGAACGCCTGCATCGCGCCCTGCCGGTAGCAGTCCTGCAGCGATTCGAAGGTCGACTTGAACTCGTCGAGTTTCTTGGAGAATTCGTCGAAATAGACCTTCGCCGCGTCATAGGCGTTCCCCTGCCAGGTCACGCCGACGTTCTCCGTGCCCTTCTTCAGATTCGCCTTCGTCGCATCGCAGAACGAGGCGAGGTTTCCCCAGACTTCGGCGCAGTCGTTGTACTTGTTCCAGTCGCCGAACACCCAGTTGTTGATCTCGCCGAAGATGTCCACGCCGAAGAGCAGCTTCACCGCCTCCACGGCCACGGTCGACGGGCTGCCGAGGTCCATCACCGTGCCGAGCGTCTTCTGCACCGGGCTCTGCTGGAACTCCGCGGCGTGCCCCTGCCCGTACGCCACCAGCGGGTTCTCGCTGTCGCCCGCGGGCTTCTTCAGCGTGCCCGCCGCGTCCTGCGCGTCGCTGAAGTCCATGCACTGCGCGGCGCCGCCCCCGCCGGAGCCGCCTCCGCCCTTGGAGCCGGGATAGGTGGCGTCCATCGTGGCCGCCTCGTCCTTGTCCGTCTCGCGGTAGTACGTCGCCGACTTCTTCAGCTCGGTGTGCGAGGAGCTCAGCACGCTCTGCGCTTTTCCGAGCGCCTTCTTCGCCGCCGCCACGTATTCCTCGTGGCTGCCCGCGACGAGATCCCAGAGGTTCCCGCCGAGCATCGTGTCGATCTGCGCATTGCCGGTCGTGTATTCCACGGCCTTGGTGGCGCCGTCCGCGCCGCGTGAGACGAGCGCGGCGAAGCCGTCGATCTCACCTGGTTCCACCCGGAAGTTCATGGTGTCCGCCCCGCCCCTCAGTACAGTGACCAGCCGCGGCCGTCGTGCCGTGACTTCTTCGCCGCCTCGGCGGCCGCCTCGCGCCGTTCCCCGTCGATCTCGTCCTGCTCGGCGGCGATGGCGCGCCGCCCTTCAGCGGCCACCTCCTCGCGCTCCAGCTCCGACATCGACGCCCACTTCTCGGCCATCGGCCGCGCCTGCTCGATCAGCTGCTCCGAGTACGCGGAGACGTTCGCCGCCTCCCGCAGACTGGAGCGCCCCGCGAGGACGTCCCGCGCCATCTCCTTCAGCGCGTCGCCGCCGTGCCCGGCGGCCAGGGTCTCCAGGGACTTGCGCAGCAGCCGCGCCTGCGCGGGGTCGCCCTGGGACATGTCGAGCAGTTCGGAGTCGTCGAACCGCTTCTCGGGATCAGGCCCCTCGGCCATGCTTCCTCCTCGAGGCAGATCAGTCATCACGGGTCCAGTCATCACGGTCTTCCGCGAACCTATGCATCCAGAACAACGGACCCGCTGCGCCGTCGTCACAGAACTGTCACGGGACCGCGCGCCGATGTGCGCAACCCGCGCCCCGCCGCCTGTCCGGTTCAGCCGAGAATGCCCCGGTCGTACGCCGTGGCCACCGCCGCCGCACGGTCCTTCACGCCCAACTTGCCGTAAATGTGCGTCAGGTGGGTCTTGACCGTCGCCTCGCTGATGAACAGCTCCGCGGCGATCTCCCGGTTCGGGGTGCCCTTCGCGACCAGGGCGAGGACCTCCCGCTCGCGGGCGGAGAGCGGCTCACCGCCGGGGCCCGCGGGCGTGCGCACCCGGGACACCAGGCGCGAGGCGACCGCGGGGGACAGCACCGTACGGCCCTCGGCGGCGGCGCGGACCGCGGTGAACAGCTCGTCGCGCGGGGCGTCCTTGAGGAGGTAGCCGGTCGCGCCCGCCTCGATCGCGGGCAGCGTGTCCGAGTCGGTGTCGTACGTGGTGAGCACCAGGACCTTGGCGCGCGCCCCCGTCCGGCTCAGCTCGGCGATCGCCGCGACCCCGCCGCCGCCCGGCATCCGCAGGTCCATGAGGACGACGTCCGGGTCGAGCTCGCCGACCAGGCGGACGGCCTCGACGCCGTCGGCGGCCTCGCCGAGCACGTCGAAGCCCGGCGCGGTCGCGAACATCCCGCGCAGTCCGTCCCGTACGACGGGGTGGTCGTCGACGATCAGCAGAGTGATGCGGTCACGGTCACTGGTCATGGCGCAGCAACGGTACGCGAGCCGACACCGCCGTGCCCCGCCCTCGCTCGGACTCGACCGTCACCGCGCCCGCGACCCGCTCCGCCCGCGCCCGCATCCCGTCGAGCCCGAACCCGCCAGAGCCGGACCGCGGCCGTACGGACACGGGGTCGAAGCCCCGGCCGTCGTCCCGCACGTCCAGGGCGACCTCGCCGGCCATGTACGACAGCGTCACGCCGACCCGGCCCGCGCCGGCGTGCCGGTCCGTGTTGGACAGCGCCTCCTGGGCGATGCGCAGCAGGGTCGCCTCGATCTCGTCGTGCAGCGGTTCCGCGGTGCCCGTGACCGTGAACTGGGCGCGTACGCCGGTCCGTTCGGCCCACTCGGTCACCGTCTGCCGCAACGCCTCGGGCAGCGCGTGGTGCTCCAGGGCGGCCGGGCCGAGGTTCTGCACGGAGCGGCGGGCCTCGCCGAGGCTGTGCCGGGCGAGCGCGGCGGCCCGGTCCAGGTGCTGCCCGGCGACGGCCGGGTCGTCGGTGCCGGAGACCACCTGCAGCTGGGCGATGATGCCCGTCAGGCCCTGCGCGATCGTGTCGTGGATCTCCGCCGCGAGCCGCCGCCGCTCGTCCGCGACGCCCGCCTCCCGCGCCTGTACGAGGAGTTGGGCGTGCAGCGCGGCGTTCTCGTCGAGGGCCTGCTGCAGGCGGGCGTTGGTCTGCTCCAGCTCGGCGATGGTCGCCATGTGGACGGTCGCCCGCTGCTCCTCGTGCTCGGCGAGCCGGCCGAACACGTAGATCAGCGCGATGTGCACGGCGAGCACCGCGCAGAACAGGCCCAGGCCGCCCAGGTCCTTCGGCGGGAACCCGCCCGACTGCGAACCGGCCATCGTCACCGCGCTCGCGAACAGGCCGGCCGGCAGCATCCGGCGCGGCAGCAGTCGCTCCGCGCCGAAGTAGCCGAGCACCGCGTAGAACGCCGCGAACGGGTTCAGCCAGGACAGCGCGAAGCCGATGCCCCAGCGCGCCCAGTAGTACACCGAGCCCACGAGCCCCGGCCCGCACACTCCGCGCCCCGCCACGCTCCACCACACCTGCAGCGCGAACCCGCCCGCGATCAGCCCGGCCGCGGCCCACCGCTCAGCCGTCGACTCCAGCAGCATCCCGGAGGTCACGGCGACGAGCACGGCGGTGAACCCGAGCAGAACGTACGGCCCCCACCGCAGAAACCCCTCCCAGCGCCGCTGAACCAGCGCGTGCGCTGCGGCCGCGTCGAGGCCGGTGGTCGTGGTGGGGGAGGGGGCGGGGCGGTCGGTGGCTGCGGCGGGGCCGTCGGTGCCGAACGCGTCGCTTGCTGTCGTGGGTGGGCGCCCCGCCTGGGTCGTGGTGTCGGGCGTCCTCGTCGGCGTGCGGGGTGGGGTGCGTCGGCTGCTGGTGCCCATGGGCTCAGTCTGGTGCACCGCCCGGCTCACTCCCAGCGGAACCAGCGGGCCGCGGCGCCGGTGAGGAGGACCGTCCAGACGGCGAGGGCCGCCAGGTGGGCGAGGCTCGGCCAGTCGCCGGCCGCCGCCGCACTCAGGGCCTGCGACGCCGCGCCGAACGGCAGCAGCTCCATGACCCGGCCCAGCGCCTCCGGCATGGTCTGCACCGGCATCCACAGCCCCGCGCTGAACATCATCGGGAAGAACGCCAGCGCACCCGCCGCCCCCGCGGCCTTCGGCGTCCGCGCGAGCGCCGAGAGCAGCGCGCCCAGGGAGAGCGCCGCGCACACCGACAGCGCGAGGGCCAGGGCGTACCCGAAGCCCTGCCGCGGCAGCGGCACGTCGTACACGAGGGCGCCCACCGTGAGCGTCAGGACCGCCGAGACCAGCGCGGCCGCCCCGTGCAGCGCCATCTGCGCCCCGAGCACCGTGGCGGCCCGTACCGGCGTCGTCGACATGCGCCGCAGGACGCCCTGCTCGCGGTAGCCGGTGATCACCGGAGGCATCGCCTGGACCGCCGCCATCAAGAGGGACGTGAGGATCGCGATGGGCGCGTACACGTCGATCAGCCGCAGGCCCGGAACCGCCTCACCGACCTCGCGGAAGACGGGGATCGTGCCGAGCACGACGAACAGCGCCGTCGGGAACACCATGATCCAGAACAGCGACCCCGGCTCCCGCCTGAACAGCGTCAGCTCCGCCTTCAGGACGGCCCCGGTGGCGCGGGAAGGGGTGCCGACGGTGAGTGCGGTGGGCGCGGTCATGGGGTGACTCCTGTCGTGGCCTCGGACTCGGGTGCAGGGGCGGATGGGTCGGCCGATGCGGGTTCGGGGGCCGTCGTCGCTTCCGGTGCCGCCTCCGTCAGGTCCAGGAACGCGTCGTCCAACGTGGCGTCGGAGACCCGGAGTTGACGGGCCGTGACGTGGCGCCGGGCGAGCAGCGTGATCACCGCGTTCACCGTGTCGTCGGTGCCCGTGACGGTGATCCGGCCGTCCCGCTCGTCGGTCGTCACGGACGTCGCCGCGGGCAGCTCGCCGAGCTCGTGCCGGTCCAGCGGCCGGGACGGCGTGAACGAGATGACGGTGGAGCTCGCCGACCGCCTGATCAGCCCGGACGGGGTGTCGAGCGCCGCGATCCGGCCCCGGTCGATCACCGCGATCCGGTCGCAGAGCCGCTGCGCCTCCTCCATGAAGTGAGTCACGAGCAGCACCGTCACGCCGCTCGCCCGCACCTCCTCGATCAGCCGCCAGGTGTCCCGGCGGGCCCGCGGGTCCAGGCCCGTCGTCAGCTCGTCGAGCACGACCACGCGGGGCCCGCCGATCAGCGCGAGCGCGATGAAGAGCCGCTGCTTCTGCCCGCCGCTCAGCTTCGCGAACCGCGTGCCCAGCTTCTCGCCCAGCCCGAGCCGCTCGGCCAGCGGCCGCCAGTCGACGGGCTTCGCGTAGAACGCGCCGTACAGCTCCAGCGCCTCCCGCACGGTGAGCTTCGCCTGCAGCTCGCTCTCCTGCAGCTGGGCGCCGAGCAGCTGCGTCACCTCGCGGTGGTCGGCGACCGGGTCGAGCCCGGCGACCCGTACGGAACCGGAGTCGGGGACGCGCAGCCCCTCGACGCACTCGACGGTGGTGGTCTTGCCCGCGCCGTTCGGTCCGAGAACACCGAAGATCTCGCCCTCCTCGACGGCGAAGGAGACACCGTCGACGGCGGGCCGGCCCCCGTAGACCTTGCGCAGGTCCCTTACCTCGATGATTGCCATGCCCCGAGCCTCCCGGCAGCGGCCCCGCCCCGGCATCGCCCATCGCGCTCGAAGCGGCATCAGCCGATCGGTTGATGCGGCGGTACGACCTCGGGGGGCGGCCTCAGGTGCGGCCTCGGGCGCGACCCAGGGCCGCCCGGTGCGCGGACCGGTCAGTTCCGTTCCAAGCCCCTCGACCGCCCCCAGCTCTCCCCCCCCCAACTCCCCGCACACCAAAACCCGTTGGGACTGTCAGTGGTGAACCCTAGGCTCGCTCCTGATGACCACAGACCAGGCGCCGACCACGCCCACCGCCCCCGAACCGCCCCCTTCCGCGGTCCGTACGCTGCTGCGCCTGTGGCCGTACGTCCGGCCGGTGCGGGTGCGGCTCGGGGCGGCCGCCGTCGTCGCGATCGTCGCCTCCTGCGTCGGGCTCGTCATCCCGCTCGTCCTGAAGTGGCTGGTCGACGGCCCGGTCGCGGGCCGCGACCCCGGCGGGGTGTGGCTGGGCGCCCTGTTCGTGCTGCTGCTCGGCGTCGCCGAGGCGCTGCTCTTCGGTTTCCGGCGCTGGCTCGTGGCCAGACCCCTCGCCGGCGTCGAGGCCGCCATGCGCGCCGACCTCTACCAGCGGCTGCAGCGCCTGCCGGTCGCCTTCCACGACCGCTGGGCCTCGGGCCAGCTCCTCTCGCGCGGCACGTCCGACCTCACCATGCTGCGCCTCTTCCTGGCCTTCCCGCTGACGTTTCTGCTGGTCAACGGCGTGACGATCCTCGTCGGCACCATCGTGCTGCTCGCCCAGGAGTGGACGCTCGGCCTGGTCCTGCTCGCCCCCGTCGCCCCGCTCGTCGTCCTCTGCTCCCTCTTCGAACGGCGGTACGCGGCGATCGCCCGCCGCGCCCAGGACCAGGTGGGCGACCTCACGACGGTGGTCGAGGAGGGCGTGCTCGGCATCCGCGTCATCAAGGGCTTCGGCCGCCACCGCGCGCAGGCCCGCGCCTTCCACGCCCTCTCCGGCACGCTGCGCGGCACCGAGCTGCGCAAGGCCCAACTGCTCGCCTCCATCTGGGCGGTGATCGTCCTCCTGCCCGAGCTGGCGATCGGCGCGGCCCTCGTCCTCGGCGTGCTCCAGGTCGCCGACGGCGCGCTCTCGGCGGGGACGCTGGTGGCGTTCCTGTCGACGGCCCTCGCGCTGCGCTGGCCGGTCGAGTCGATCGGCTTCCTGCTCGCCATGTGCCAGGAGGCGGCCGCGGCCACGCGCCGGTACTTCGAAGTGATGGACGTGGCACCGGAGTCGGAGACGCCCCCGGGTGGCGCGGCGCCCTCGCACCCGACCGGCGCCGACGGCGGCCTCGTCTTCTCCGACGTCACCTTCCGCTATCCCGACGCCCCGCCCGAGGCTCCGCCCGTCCTCGACGGAGTCGACCTGCACATCAGATCCGGCGAGACCCTCGCCCTGGTCGGCGCCACCGGCAGCGGCAAGACGACGCTGACCGCGCTGGTGCCGCGGCTGCACGAAGTGACGTCCGGCCGCATCACCCTCGACGGCGTCGACATCACTGCCCTGCCGCGCGAGGAGCTGCGCCGCCTCGTCTCCGTCGCCTTCGAGGAGCCCACGCTGTTCTCGGCGAGCGTCGGCGAGAACGTCCTCATGGGCGCGGCCGACCCCGAACACGACACGGGCGTACGAGAGTTGGAGCGTGCCCTCGCCGTCGCCCAGGCCGACTTCGCGCACCGCCTGCCGCACGGCACCGACACCCAGGTCGGCGAGCAGGGCCTCAGCCTGTCCGGCGGGCAGCGCCAACGCCTGGCCCTCGCCCGCGCGGTCGTCGGACGGCCCCGCTTCCTCGTGCTCGACGACCCGCTGTCCGCGCTCGACGTGCACACGGAAGCGCTGGTGGAGGCCGCCCTGCGCCGCGTCCTCGCCGACACCACCGCCCTCGTCGTGGCCCACCGCCCGTCCACAGTGCTGCTCGCCGACCGGGTGGCCCTCCTCTCCGACGGCCGCGTCACCGCCGTAGGCACCCACCAGCAACTCCTGCGCGAGAGCACGGAGTACGCCTGGCTGATGTCCGGCGCGGACGCGCACCGTACGACCGCACCCCCGAACGGACCCCGCGCGACCGCACCCCCGAACGGACCCCGCGCGACCGCACCCCCGAACGGACCCCCTACGCCCGCGACCGTCCGCGACGACCGGCCCGCCGCCGCACCCGAGGGGGACCGTTGACGACCACCGTCGACAGCAAGCCGCAGGCCGCGTCCGAACCGCCGCCTCGCGACGATCCGTTCGACCGGGACGAGCTGCCCGCCGCCCCCGGCGCGACCGGCGCGCTGCTGCGCTCCCTGCTCGCGCCGCTCAAGGCCCGCGTGGTCGTCGCCGCGCTGCTGCTCCTGCTGCAGACGGCCGGCGTGCAGGCGGGCCCGCTGCTCGTCGCGTACGCCATCGACCGCGGCGTGCCCGCGCTGCGCGCCCACGACCACGGCCCGCTGCTCGCCGTCGCCGCCGGGTTCGCGGGCTGTGCGGCCGCGGCCGCCGGGCTGCAGTACGCGTACATCAGGGCGTCGGCCCGCGTGAACCAGGACGTGCTGCTCGACCTGCGCGGGCGGATCTTCCGGCACGCGCAGGCGCTGTCGCTCGACTTCCACGAGCGGTACACGTCGGGGCGGCTCATCTCCCGGTCCACCACGGACGTCGAGTCGCTGCGCGAGCTCCTCAGCGAGGGCCTGCAGGAACTCCTCACGGTCGTCCTGTCGTTCGCGTACATCTCGGCGCTGCTGCTCTGGCTCGACCTCGGTCTCGGGGCGGTCGCGGTGGCGTCGTTCGGCCCGCTGTACCTGCTGGTGCGGCGCTACCGCAGACGCGCGGGGCGGATCTTCCGGCAGCGGTCCACCGCCATCGCCGCGGTGATCGTGAAGTTCGCCGAGACGATGAACGGCATCCGCCCGGTCCGCGCCTTCCGCCGCGAGCGTGCCAACGACGCCGAGTTCGCGCGGCTCAACCACCGCCACGAACGCGTCAACGGCGCCGCGTTCCTGGAGATGGCGCAGTACGTGGTGGGCTCCCGGCTCGTCGCCAACACGGCCGTCGCCGCCATCGTGCTGTGGGGCGCGTACCGGGTCGCGGACGGCACCCTCGCCCTCGGCGTGCTCGCCGCGTCCGTCCTGTACCTGCGGCGGCTGTACGACCCGATCGACCGGCTCGGCATGTTCCTCAACTCGTACCAGTCGGCGGCCGCGTCCCTGGAGAAGATCGCCGGACTGCTCGCCCAGGTCCCGTCGGTGCCCGAGCCGGCCGAGCCGAAGCCGCTGCCCGAACGCGGCGGCGAACACCCGGGCCGCACGGTCGAGTTCGACGGGGTGAGCTTCGCGTACCGCACGGGCGGCGAGGTCCTGCCGCCCTTCGACCTGACGATCCCCGCCGGGCAGACCGTCGCCGTCGTCGGCTCCACCGGCGCCGGCAAGTCCACCCTCGCCAAACTCCTGGCCCGCTTCTACGACCCGACCACGGGCCGCGTCCTCCTCGACGGCACGGACCTGCGCGACCTCGCCCTGCCCGAGCTGCGGCGCGGCGTCGTCATGGTCACGCAGGAGGCGTTCCTGTTCTCCGGGACGGTCGCGGAGAACATCGCGATCGGCCGCCCGGACGCGACCCGCGCCGAGATCGAGGCGGCGGCCCGGGCCATCGGCGCGCACGACTTCATCGCGTCCCTGCCGGACGGGTACGACACGGACGTGCGCAAGCGCGGCGGCCGCATCTCGGCGGGCCAGCGCCAGCTCGTCGCGTTCGCCCGCGCCCTGCTCGCCGACCCGGCCGTCCTCATCCTCGACGAGGCCACCAGCTCCCTCGACGTCCCCGGCGAGCGCGCCGTCCAGCACGCCATGCACACGGTGCTGCGGGGCCGTACCGCCGTCGTGATCGCCCACCGCCTCTCCACGGTCGAGATCGCCGACCGGGTCCTTGTGATGTCCGACGGCGCAGTGGTGGAGGACGGCCCGCCCGCCGAACTGGTCGCGGGGGAGGGGGAGTTCGCGTCCCTGCACAAGGCGTGGCGGGACAGCCTGACGGGCTGACGCCCCGCCCGAGCGGCCGAGCCCCCCCCGCGGGGCGGGCCCCGTCCGGGGCACCCTCGACGTTTCCCCCGGCCCGGGGGCGTCGTTGTCGATGCGTGACACCTCTAGCGACACGCGTTCCGCGCGCATCGGCCCGTATGGCCGCCGTACTGACATGGGTCGGGCTCGCCGCCCTGCTCGCCGCCCTCACCGGCTGCTCCGGCAGCGGGATCGACTCGGTCGACGCCGTGTTCGGCAAGGGCACGTCCGAGGACGCCATCCGGATCAGCCCCGGGCACGGCGAGCGCAGCGTCCGGGCCGACCAGGAGCTGGAGGTCGAGGTCCCGGCCGGGCGTCTGGAGTCCGTGAAGGTCGTCAAGTTCCAGGACGCGCAGGACACCGTCGTGCCCGGCCGGATCTCGGAGGACGGGCTGCGCTGGGAGCCGGAGGAGCCGCGGCTCGCGCTCGCCGCGAAGTACACGGTGGACGCGGTCGCCCTCGACGGCCACGGCCGCCGCCACGCCCGGCACACCACGTTCACGACGTTCGTGCCGGACGAGCGTTTCGTCGCGTACGTCAAACCGGAGAACCGGTCGACGGTCGGCACCGGCATGATCGTCTCCCTGGAGTTCAACCGGGAGATCGAGAACCGGAAGGCCGTCGAGCGGGCCGTCCGGGTCAGCTCGAACCCGCCCGTGGAGATCGCCGGGCACTGGTTCGGCAAGACCCGCCTGGACTTCCGGCCGAAGGACTACTGGCAGCCGGACACCCAGGTCACCGTCGACCTCGGCCTGCGCGACGTGGAGGGCGCGAAGGGCGTGTTCGGCCTGCAGCAGAAGCAGTTCGGCTTCACCGTGGGCCGCAGCCAGGTCTCCGTCGTCGACGCCGCCGCCCACACCATGGAGGTGCGCCGGGACGGCGAGGTCCTGTCGAAGCTGCCGATCACCGCGGGCGGCGGCAAGAACACCACGTACAACGGGAAGATGGTGATCTCCGAGATGCTCGACGTGACGCGCATGAACGGCGCCACGGTCGGGTTCACGGACGACGACGGCAAGGGCGAGTACGACATCCCGGACGTGCCGCACGCCATCCGCCTCACCACCTCCGGCACGTTCCTGCACGGCAACTACTGGGCGCCTGCGTCCACGTTCGGCAACACCAACGTGAGCCACGGCTGCGTCGGCCTGCGCGATGTCAAGGGCGGCAGTTCGGACACCCCGGCGGGCTGGTTCTTCGACCGCAGCCTGATCGGCGACGTGGTGGAGGTCGTCAACTCCCAGGACAAGAAGGTCGACCCGGACAACGGCCTGAGCGGCTGGAACATGGACTGGAACAAGTGGAAGGCCGGCTCGGCCCTGCACCGCTGACCCGTCGCCCGGCTGAACCCCCGTTTTCGGCCGCACCACTTGGGACTGAACAGTGACATTCCGGGGGAGTCGTCTTCCCAGGTGGTGCGGCTAATCTTGCGGTGTGCGCGGGATGCGCCAGGGGTGCGGGGCCCATGCGTACGGGCCTGGCGAGGGGAGACACATCGTGAACGGGCGACCGATATCGGGGGCATCGGTGGGCGCGGCGCGGGGGCGCCGCGGCAGCGGGCGGAGGCGGGCCGGACTGACCGCCGTACTGGCGGCGACACTGTTCGCCGTGACCGCCTGCGGGGGTGCGGGCGAGGCGGACGAGAAGAACAAGGGCGCGGACAAGGCCAGGGCCAACGAGCCCTCGCGGGCCGTCGTGACGATCGCGCCCAAGGACGGCGCGAAGTCGGTGGCGACGAGCGGCGCCCTGAAGATAACGGCGGACGAGGGCAAGCTGACCGAGGTCACGGTCGAGGACACCAAGGGCAATGAGATACCGGGCGAGATAGCCGCCGACGGCAAGGCCTGGAAGCCCGACCACCACCTCGCCGCCTCCACGAAGTACAAGGTCCACGCCACGGCGAAGGACTCCGCGGGCCGCGCGTCCGCCAAGGACACCACGTTCACGACGCTCACCCCGCAGAACACGTTCATCGGCCACTTCACGCCCGAGGACGGTTCGAAGGTCGGCGTGGGCATGCCGTTCTCCGTCAACTTCACCCGCGGCATCACGAGCCCGGAGGCCGTCGAGAAGGCCATCGAGGTCACCGCGGAGCCGAAGGTCGAGATCCGCCACAAGTGGTACGGGAACGACCGCCTCGACTTCCGCCCGGAGAAGTACTGGAAGCCCGGCACCAAGGTCACCGTGAAGCTCAACCTCGACGGCGTCGAGGGCCGCCCCGACGTCTACGGCGAGCAGGCCAAGACCGTCTCGTTCACCATCGGCCGCAGCCAGGTCTCCACCGTCGACGCCAAGTCGAAGAAGATGACGATCGAGCGCGACGGCAAGCGGATCAAGACCATCCCGATCACCTCGGGCGCCCCGGCCACCACCACGTACAACGGCCAGATGGTCATCACCGAGAAGCACAAGGTGACCCGCATGAACGGCGAGACGGTCGGCTTCGGCGGCGAGTACGACATCAAGGACGTGCCGCACGCCATGCGCCTGTCCACCTCCGGCACCTTCATCCACGGCAACTACTGGGCCGCGCCCTCCACGTTCGGCAACACCAACGTCAGCCACGGCTGCGTCGGCCTGCGCGACCAGCGCGGCGGCGGCAACAGCAAGACGCCCGCCGCGTGGTTCTACGACCAGTCGATCATCGGCGACGTCGTCATCGTGAAGAACTCCAAGGACAAGCAGATCCAGTGGTGGAACGGGCTCAACGCCTGGAACCTCGCCTGGGACGAGTGGGAGAAGTAGCCGTCGTCGTACGGGGGCCCGGGGCTGTGACCAACGGCACCGGGCCCTTCGGCGTGAACGCCCGTTAGCCTCCCTTGCATGACCGTGAATCTCGAAGTCTCCGCAGGCGTCGGCACGATCCGACTGGACCGCCCGCCGATGAACGCCCTCGACATCGCCACCCAGGACCGGCTCAAGGAGCTCGCCGAGGAGGCCACCCAGCGCGACGACGTACGGGCCGTGATCGTGTACGGCGGCGAGAAGGTGTTCGCGGCCGGCGCGGACATCAAGGAGATGCAGGACATGGACCACGCGGCCATGGTGCTGCGCTCCCGTGCCCTGCAGGACTCGTTCACCGCCGTGGCCCGTATCCCGAAGCCCGTCGTCGCCGCCGTCACCGGATACGCGCTGGGCGGGGGCTGCGAGTTGGCGCTCTGCGCGGACTACCGGATCGCCGCCGACAACGCCAAGCTCGGCCAGCCGGAGATCCTGCTCGGCCTGATCCCCGGCGCCGGCGGCACCCAGCGGCTGGCCCGTCTCGTCGGCCCGTCCAAGGCCAAGGACCTGATCTTCACCGGCCGCATGGTGAAGGCCGAGGAGGCCCTGGACATCGGCCTGGTGGACCGCGTCGTCCCCGCCGCCGAGGTGTACGAGCAGGCGCACGCCTGGGCCGCGAAGCTCGCGCAGGGCCCGGCGCTCGCGCTGCGCGCCGCCAAGGAGGCCGTGGACACCGGCCTGGAGACGGACATCGACACCGGCCTCGCCGTCGAACGCACCTGGTTCGCCGGTCTGTTCGCCACCGAGGACCGTGAGCGCGGCATGCGCAGCTTCGTCGAAGAGGGCCCCGGCAAGGCCAAGTTCCTCTGACGGCAGGCCGGCCCGGCCGTCCCGTGCGTCTCAACTTGCCCATGTGCACGGCTGGTTGACCCGCGAGGGCGACGGTTTCGGTCGAGTGTCGGCTTATCCGGCCCTTAAGGGAACCTTAAGCGCGATACGGCGGTTGACGGTCGCGTACGTCCGTCAACTGCCGGTCATCGCAGGTCAGATGGGCCGCAGCGACGTCAGGTGTGCCTATGGCATATGCCGGTGCATACCCCCGGAATAGGTGGTTCCGGGGGGCGTATTCCGCAGGAACGGCCCCGGAAGGTGCTTCGGGCCGCCATGATGGGTGCATGGCGGGGCTTGAGGGCAGTGAACGACCGCGGCGGCACGGCGCAGTGACCGCCATGCGGTGGACGCCGGCCGTCGAGGACGAACAGGCCCTGAAAGCCCTGGAGTTGTTCGGCAATCCGTGCGACGCGGAAGTGCCGCTGCCGTCCCGCCCGGAGTCCGCGGGCACCGCGCGCCGCCTCGCCCAGGTCGTCGTGCTCCGCAAGTGGGGCCTCACCCCTCAGGTCGCCGAGGTCGTCGTGCTGCTCGTCTCGGAGCTGGTGGGCAATGCCGTACGGCACACCGGCGCCCGGGTGTTCGGCCTGAAGATGGCGCGCAGGCCCGGCTGGATCCGCGTCGAGGTCCGTGACCCCTCGCGCGGGCTGCCCTGTCTGATGCCGGTGCAGGAGATGGACACCAGCGGCCGCGGCCTGTTCCTGGTCGACAAGCTCTCCGACCGCTGGGGCGTCGACCTGCTGCCGCGCGGCAAGACCACCTGGTTCGAGATGCGCGTCACCGAACGCTGACGCCGCGCCGGACCGCCCCCGCACGCACAGAAGCCCCCTCGCGCCGGGGTTACGGCGCCGCGGGGGCTTCTGTGTGGTGCGCCGCGGATCTTCGGGGGGTGTGATCCACGGCCGCTGATACGACCTGGCCCGGGTCAATGGGGGTCGATGCATTCAACTATGGCAGACGGGTCGATACGCGCCAAATGAATCCATGGTGATATGTGGCACCTACCTTGTAAACGCTGGTTAAGCGGAAGCTGTGCCCCAGGCCGCCGCCCCGCGAACGGACCGCAAACGACCCGTAAACGTCCTAATTTGGGCGAATCATCAGGGAATCGGGAACTTCGCCCTTAAATGGCGGAGTGACCTCCACGGACCGCCGGGGCGCCCTGCGTACCGGAGCACTCCTCGCCCTCGCCGGCGCACTCACCGCCTGCGGCACGGACGACACCCCCCGAACCACCCGCACCCCCGCCGAGCGGCAGCCCCCGCCCTCCGCCCCGCCCCCGGCCGCCGGACCGCGCCGCTTCCCCGGACTCCCCGGCCAGATCGAGCACGGCCCCCGCACCCGCCCCCGCGTCGCCCTCACCTTCCACGGCCAGGGCGACCCGAAGACCGCCAAGGCCCTGCTCGCCGAGGCCGAACGCGCCGGCGCCCGCGTCACCGTCCTCGCCGTCGGCAGCTGGCTCGACGCCCACCCCACGATGGCCCACCGCATCCTCGACGGCGGCCACGAACTCGGCAACCACACCCAACGCCACCTCGACATCAACTCCCTGCCCGAGGACGAGGCGTACGACGAGATCACCGGCTGCGCCGACCGCCTGCGCCGCCTCACCGGAAGCATCGGCGCCTGGTTCCGGCCCTCCCGCACCCAGTACGCGAGCCCCCTCGTCGAGCGGCTCGCCCACCGCGCCGGCTACCCGCACGTCCTGTCGTACGACACGGACTCCCTGGACTTCACCTCGCCGGGCGCCCCGACCGTCGTGCGCCGCGTTTCCGGCCGGATCAGGAAGGGATCGGTGGTGAGCCTGCACTTCGGGTACGCGGACACGGTCGCCGCGCTGCCCGCCGTCCTCGAAGAGATCGACCGCCGCGGCCTCGACGCGGTGACCACCACGGAGCTGCTGACGACATGAACCCCCACCACACCCCCCGCCCGCCCCGCGCCCGGCGCACCCGAGTCGCCGTCTGCGCCGCCCTGTTCGGCGCCGGCGCCCTCCTCGCCGCCTGCGGCACCCCCGCCGACGACACCACGCAGGCCGCACTCGGCGAGAAGAAGCCCGCCAAGCCCGCGGAGAGCGACGCCCTGCCCGGCATGCCGCCCGTCCTCGACCCCAAGGACCTCTACGCCGCCGACAAGCCCGGCAAACTCTCCCCGGTCGTCAAGGACTTCCCGTCCCGGGTGTACGTGCCCAACACCAACTCCAACACCGTCACCGTCATCGACCCGAAGAAGTTCGAGGTCGTCGACACCATCGAGGTCGGCACCCAGCCCCAGCACGTCGTGCCCTCCTGGGACCTCAAGACGCTCTGGGTCAACAACAACCGGGGCCACACCCTCACCCCCATCGACCCGTCCACCGCCAAGCGCCGCGGACCCGACGTCGAAGTGCACGACCCGTACAACCTCTACTTCACGCCCAACGGCAAACACGCCGTCGTCATGGCCTCGCTCGACCGCGAACTCGTCTTCCGCGACCCGCAGACCATGCAGCGCAAGCACACCGAACCCGTCAGCTGCTACGGCGTGAACCACGCCGACTTCTCCGCCGACGGCCGCTACTTCATCGTGTCCTGCGAGTTCTCCGCCGAACTCCTCAAGGTCGACACCGAGAAGATGAAGGTCGTCGGCCAGCAGAAACTGCCCTTCGAAGGCGCCATGCCGCAGGACGTCAAGATCAGCCCCGACGGCAAGACCTTCTACATCGCCGACATGATGGCCCACGGCGTCTGGGTCCTCGACGGCGAGAAGTTCACCACCCCGAAGCTCATGCCCACCGGCAAGGGCGCCCACGGCCTCTACATCAGCCGCGACTCCAAGGAGATGTACATCCCCAACCGCGGCGAGGGCTCCGTCTCCGTCTTCGACTTCCCGAAGAACAAGCTCACCAAGAAGTGGTGGCTCCCCGACGGCGGCAGCCCCGACATGGGCGGCGTCTCCGCCGACGGCAAGATCCTCTGGCTCTCCGGCCGCTACGACTCCGAGGTGTACGCCATCGACACCCGCACCGGCGTCCAGCTCGCCAAGATCCCCGTCGGCAGCGGCCCGCACGGCCTCGCCGTCTACCCCCAGCCCGGCCGCTACTCCCTCGGCCACACCGGAGTCTTCCGCTGACCGCACGCGGGCGGCCACCCGGCCCCCGTTAATCTGACCCCAGTCAACATCGCACCAAGTAAGGGGTGGACCCAGTGGCTGACATCGAGGCAGCACGCGCGCAGTTCCAGCGCATCGACACGGACGGGGACGGCTTCATCACGGCCGCCGAGTTCAAGAAGGCCCTCGCCGAGGGCGGCGACTGGAACGTGACCGACTCCGTCGCGGAGGCCGTCATCGGCGCACAGGACAGCAACAAGGACAAGGTCCTGTCCTTCGACGAGTTCTGGGCCCACCTCAGCAAGGCCTGAGCCCCGCCCCGCCTTCCGTGGGCCCGCCCCCTCCCGGGAGCGGGCCCACGTCGCGTCCCGGCCCTCACAGCCGCCGGCCCGCACATCCCCGGCTCACATCCCCGGCTCACATCCCCCGGTTCACCGCCGCGAGCACCGCCGACACCGCCGCCGTCAGCGTCGCCCGCGCGAGGCCCACGCCCCACACCACCCGCCCGCCGACCCGGCACTTGACGTACGCCGCCGCCGACGCATCCGCCCCCGGACCCGTCGCGTGCTCCACGAAGTCGAGCACCGACACCTCCACCCCGGCCGCGGCGAGCGCCCGCGTGAACGCCGACACCGGGCCCGCGCCCGCACCCTCGTAGTCACCCGTCCGCTCGTGCACGCTCAGCGCACCCACGAACCGGTACTCACCCGACGGATCCCGGTCCACCCGCCACGACGCGAGCCGCACCTGCTCACCCGCCGTGCCCGGCGTCACGTACGCCGCCTCGAACAGCTCCCACAGCGCACCCGCGTCCGCCTCACCGCCGCTGTCGTCCGTCGCCGACTGCACGAGCCGCGCGAACTCCGCCCGCAGCTCCCGCGGCAGATCCACCCCGCGGTGCGCCTTCAGCAGATGCGCCACACCGCCCTTGCCCGACTGGCTGTTCACCCGGATCACCGCCTCGTACGACCGCCCCAGATCCGCCGGATCCACCGGCAGATACGGCACGTCCCACGGCGCCTCCGCCTCCGGCACGCCCAACTCCCGGGCCCGCCGGGCGTGTTCGGCGAATCCCTTGCTGATCGCGTCCTGATGCGTCCCCGAGAACGCCGTGTGCACCAGCTCACCGCCGTACGGATGCCGCGGATGCACCGGCAGCCGGTTGCAGTGCTCCACCGTGCGCCGCACCGCGTCCAGGTCCGAGAAGTCCACCATCGGGTCCACGCCCTGCGTGTACAGGTTCAGCGCCAGCGTCACCAGGTCCACGTTGCCCGTCCGCTCCCCGTTCCCGAACAGGCACCCCTCCACGCGCTGCGCCCCCGCGAGCACCGCCAGCTCCGCACAGGCCACACCCGTACCCCGGTCGTTGTGCGGATGCACGGAGAGGATCACCGACTCGCGCCGGTCCAGATTCCGGTGCATGTACTCGATCTGGTCCGCGTACACGTTCGGCGTCGCCACCTCCACCGTCGCCGGCAGGTTCAGCGTCACCGGACGCTCCGGGCACGCGTCCCACAGCCCCGTCACCGCCCCGCACAACTCCAGGACGAAGTCCGGCTCCGTCAGGTTGAACACCTCCGGCGAGAACTGGAACCGCAGCCCCTCCCGGCCCCCGCCCAGCTTCGCCATCAGCCGCGCGGCGTCCTCCACCATCGCCCGCACCTCGGCCCGGCCCCTGCCGAGCACCACGTCCCGCCACACCGGCGCCGTCGCCGCGTACAGATGCACCACCACCCGCGGCAGCCCCTCGACCGCCGCGAACGTCCGCTCGATCAGGTCCCGCCGGGCCGGAGTGAACACCACCACCGTCACGTCCTCGGGCACCTCACCCCGCGCGACGGCCCCCGCCAGATGCCGTACGAAATCGAAATCCGTCCGGCTCGCCGACGGATACGCGACCTCGATCTCCTTGAACCCCAGGGCCACTTGGAGATCGAACAGCCGCCGCTTGCGATCCGTCCCCATCGGCTCGGCCAGCGCCTGATTCCCGTCCCGCAGATCCACCGGCACCCACAGCGGCGCCCGCTCGATCCGCGCGGAGGGCCACTCCCGGGCCCCCGCGACGGGCAGCGGAACGCGTGCGTGCGCGGGCCGGTAGCGGTGATACGGCATGCCGCTCGGCGCTTGCGGATTCCAGTCGTAGGCGTACGTGTGCGTCTGCGTGTGGGTCTGCGTGTGCGTGGTCGCGTTCACGGGAGGGATCCCCTCGGTCGTCCTCGGTCGGTGACCGGCAGCACGGCACCCCGCGGCGGGGTGCCGGCCGTGTCAGACCCCGCCGCGGCAGCCGAGAAGAAGAACGCCGCAGAAGAACATGGCGGCTACACTAAGCACACCTCAGCTCCTCAGACAAGTTCTCCCGTAGGTGCGGCCGGACCCGAACTCCCCGGAATCCGCCCACACTTGGAAGGCCACCCATGCCCACGCCACCCCTCGGACCGCTCCGCCCCAGCCCGCTCGTCGAGCAGGCCACGGAACGCCTGCGCGGCCGCATCACCGCCGGCGACTGGCCCGTCGGCACCCGCCTCCCCGGCGAGACGACCCTCGCCAAGGACCTCGGCGTCGGCCGCTCCACCGTCCGCGAAGCCCTCCGCGCCCTCGCCGGCGCCGGACTCGTCCAGGCACGCCAAGGTGCGGGCGTCTTCGTCACCGCCCTCAAACCCACCGAGGACTGGCCGACCCGCCTGCGCCGCGCGGCCGTCGCCGACGTCTACGAGGTCCGCATGCTCGTCGAGGTCGAGGCCGCCCGCCTCGCCGCGGAACGCCGCACCCCCGCCGACGTCGAGGCCCTGCACACGGCCCTCGCCGCCCGCCGCGCAGCCGCCTCCGCGGACGACGCGACGTTCGTGGACGCGGACATCGCCCTCCACGCGGCCGTCGTCGCCGCGGCCCACAACCCCGTCCTCACCGACCTCTTCGCCGAATTCACCCCCGCCCTCCGCCAGGCCCTCATCGACCTCCTGTCCCTCCTCCCCCTCCCCGAAAACCCGGGCGACGAGGCCCACGACTCCCTGGTCACGGCAGTGGAAAAGGGCGACGCGAAGGCGGCCGCGCGAACCCTCCGGGAGGAACTGGGGGAGACGTTGGGGCGGTTGCGGGGGTAGGGGCTGCGGAGGTCGGCAGTCCGGATAATCACTAACTTCTCATGATGTAGCGACTGTTGGGCCGTAACCCTGTCCGGAATCGCTTCGTTGTTCGGTTCATGAACGTTGATGCACGCGGTGAGCGGCGGGGATCAGTGAAGGTTTGTGCGGCGCGAGGGGAGGGGTGGAGCTGCGGGCGGAGTTCGGATCAGTTTCTGCTCAAAAAGGGGATGTGTGCCACGCATTACGAGCAGGCGTATCGGGGGAAGCGGTTGACACCGTTGGTAGGTCGGACGGTTCGCCACTGTGGATTTGATGGTTGTCTCCGTGCAGTTGTGGCGAAGGGGCTCTGCAATGGGCACTATCAACAGGCCAAGTCCGGTAAGGCGTTGGTTCCCTTGCGTAGGACAAGGAGTCAGGGCGACTTTCGAGCGATGGCGGAGAGGGGGAAGGTGGAATGTCTCGGGTGCGGCGAGGAGAAGGCACTGACCGAGTACTCTGTGCACTCGAACTCTGGTCTGCCGCGCCCGTACTGTAAGCCCTGCAACGCGGCGAAGGTGCGCCTGAGTCACTACAAGGTGACCAAGGAGTTCGTGGATGAACTCCTGAATCTTCAGGGTGGCGTATGCGCGATATGCGGTACGGCGAAGATGGGGCGGGCCGGAACACCGCACATAGACCATGACCACTCCTGCTGCCCCGGCGCGCGAGCCTGCGGCAAGTGCGTGCGCGGTCTGGTGTGCGGGAAATGCAACATCAACGGCATCTCCTGGTACGAGACGCTCCCGTCCCACCTCAAGACGTTCGAGGTGATGAATGCCTATCTGGCCGACCCGCCCGCGAGCCGACTGAGGCGCGGCCTCAGCCGATAGTCGCCCAATCCTTCATCGCCGCTCGGCTGGAAAAGTCCGCGACATTCTTGTCGAGCGGCGTCGAAGTGTATTGGTGGATACGCCACTTCGCCTTGATGCGGGGCTTTCCTGCGGTGACGTAGTCAGCTATCCAGAGGGCGTCTCCCGCGTAGGAAGTTCGGTCAACGTTCAACCAAAAATCCCGATTACAGTAGAGGCTCACTCGGTTCGAAGGCCGGAGGCGTTTCACCTCCCTGATGAACTCGTCCTTCTGCGCATTGCTCGCGTACGTCCCCTCGCCCGTGCGCTCCCAGTCGCAGGCGAGAATGTCGCCTTTTCTCTCCGCCGCCTTCGAGACGAAATACTCTGCCTGGGCCTTGATGTTGCCCGGCCACAGGAAGTGGTAGAAGCCGACCACGCAGCCGGCGTCGCGGGCCTTGTCCGCCTGGGCGTTCATGCGTGGGTTGACGTAGGAGCGGCCTTCGGTCGCCTTGATGATGACGAAGTCGACGCCTTCGGTGCTGAAGTCGGACTGGTACGAGCTGACGTCTATCCCGCGGATCATGAAGCTGCCTTCCGGTGGTCGGGCCGGGTGGGCCGGGTGGGTCTCAGAAAGTGCCCGGCCGCCGAGCCCCCGAAACCCGTACGCAGGCCTGGCGTGGAAATGGTGAAAGGTCCGCCCACTTCGTACACAACCCGGGCACAACGGGAGCCCCACTCACGGCAGTTGGGGCTCGCGGAAAATGCCTTGCGGTGGCTCCCCCTCGTCCCGTTACCGTGAGCCCATGCAGTCGGACGTACCGCAGCGCGCCATGCGCTTCACGACGACGCCGGACATCGTCCCGGCGCGCTGACTGCTGCTCGAAGTCGCAAGCCCCGGGGCGGGTGCCCCGGGGCTTCGCCGTGTGGTCACCCGCCCGTCCCGTCACGAGACGAACGCGAGGAGACCCCCCATGGAAGCCCAAGCCCCCCAGGCCCGCGAAGCCTCCCAAGCCCCCCAAGCGCGCGATCACCGGCGTCTCGGCCGTGCCCTCGGCCTCTTCGACACCGCCCCCCTGATGGGCGCCGGCCTGCCCTACTGGCTTCCCGACGGCGCCGTGATCCGGCACCAACTGGAGGAGTACGTGCGGGAGTTGGAGCGGCAGTCCGGGTATCGGCACGTGTACTCGCCGGTGCTCGGCAAGCGTGAGCTGTACGAGATCTCCGGGCACTGGTCGCACTACAGCGACGACATGTTCCCGCCGATGGACCTGGGCGGCGAGGAGGTCGTGCTGCGGCCCAGCCTGTGCCCGCACCATGCGCTGATCTACCGCTCCCGCGCCCACAGCTACCGCGAACTGCCCTTGAGGATCGCCGAGTTGGGCGGCATGTACCGCTCCGAGCTGTCCGGGGTGCTCGGCGGGCTGACCCGCGTACGGGCCATCCAGCTGAACGACGCGCACGTCTTCTGCACCCTCGACCAGGTCGCCGACGAGGCCCGAGCCGCGCTCCGCCTGATCGCGCGGGCGTACGCGGACCTCGGCATCGAGGCGGCCCGCTACCGCCTGTCGCTGCCGGGGCCGGGCGGGAAGTACGTCGCCGACCCGGAGCTGTGGCGGCGGGCGTCGGCGCTGCTCGTGGAGGTGCTGGACGCGGAGGGCGTGCCGTACGAGGCGGTCGAGGGGGAGGCGGCGTTCTACGGGCCGAAGATCGACGTGCAGATCGTGGACGGGGCGGGGCGTGAGGCGACCCTGTCGACCGTGCAGATCGACTTCCACCAGCCGGAGCGGTTCGGTCTCGAGTACGTGGGCGCGGACGGCGCGAAGCACCGGCCGGTGATGGTGCACCGGAGCATCGTCGGCAGCGTGGAGCGCGCGGTGGCGCAGCTCATCGAGGTGTACGGGGGCGCCTTCCCGGCCTGGCTGGCGCCGCTGCAGGTGGCGGTGGTGCCGGTCGGGCAGGAGCAGGTGCCCGAGGCGGAGCGGCTGGTGGAGCGGTGTGCGGCGGCCGGGCTGCGGGCCGAGGTGGCGGGGCCCGAGCGGGGGAGTCTGGGGGCGCGGATCAGGGCGGCGCGGCTCGTCCCGTACCAGGCGGTGATCGGCGCGAGGGAGGCGGCGTCCAGCCGGGTGTCGTTGCGGTTGAGGGGCGGCGAGCAGGTGGAGCCGCTGCGGGCGGAGGACGCGGTGGCGGGGATCGGGCGGGTGGTCGCGTCCCGGGGGCGGGTGCTGTGGCCGGAGTCACCGTCTGACCTGCACGGGGTGTGAGATTCTGGGGGCAGAGCCCGACCGGCTCCCGGACGAGGTAGCGCCGTACCCGGCATTGACGACGGCGCCGAAGGGAGCCGTTCCGTCATGGCTTGGATCGTTCTTGTCGTCTCCGGTGTCCTCGAGGCCGTCTGGGCGACCGCGCTCGGCAAGTCCGAGGGTTTCAGCCGCCTCTGGCCGACCGTCGTCTTCGGTGTCGGCCTCACCTTGAGCATGGCCGGCCTGGCCTTCGCGCTGCGCACGCTGCCGGTGGGCACGGGGTACGCGGTGTGGGTGGGCATCGGCGCCGTGCTGACCGTCGTGTACGGAATGGTGTACGGAGGCGAGCCGGTGTCGCTGCTGAAGCTGGCGCTGCTCGCGGGCATCGTCGGCTGTGTGATCGGCCTGAAGGCGCTGCACTGAGCGGGTGGGCGGACAACGTACGGAGAGGGCGCCGCGGTCGACCGACCGCGGCGCCCTCTCCGTACGCCCCAAGGGCTCAGCGAGGCCTCAGCACTCGATGATGTTCACCGCGAGTCCGCCGCGGGCGGTCTCCTTGTACTTGACGCTCATGTCGGCGCCGGTGTCCTTCATGGTCTTGATGACCTTGTCGAGGGAGACCTTGTGGGAGCCGTCGCCGCGCATGGCCATCTTGGCGGCGGTGACGGCCTTCACGGCGGCCATGCCGTTGCGCTCGATGCACGGGATCTGGACGAGGCCGCCGACCGGGTCGCAGGTCAGGCCCAGGTTGTGCTCCATGCCGATCTCGGCGGCGTTCTCGACCTGCTCCGGGGAGCCGCCGAGGACCTCGGCGAGGGCGCCCGCGGCCATCGAGCAGGCGGAGCCGACCTCGCCCTGGCAGCCGACCTCGGCGCCGGAGATGGAGGCGTTCTCCTTGAAGAGCATGCCGATGGCGCCGGCGGCGAGGAGGAAGCGGACGATGCCGTCCTCGTCGGCGCCGGGCACGAAGTTCATGTAGTAGTGCAGGACGGCGGGGATGATGCCGGCGGCGCCGTTGGTGGGCGCGGTGACGACGCGGCCGCCCGCGGCGTTCTCCTCGTTCACGGCCATCGCGTACAGGGTGATCCACTCCATGGCGTGGGCCAGCGGATCGCCCTCGGCGCGCAGCTTGCGGGCCGAACTGGCGGCGCGGCGGCGGACCTTGAGGCCGCCGGGCAGGATGCCCTCGCGGGACATGCCGCGGGAGACGCAGGACTGCATGACGCGCCAGATGTCGAGGAGGCCCTCGCGGATCTCGTCCTCGGTGCGCCAGGCCTTCTCGTTCTCCAGCATCAGCGCGGAGATCGACAGGCCGGTCTCGTCGGCGAGGCGGAGCAGCTCGTCGCCGGTGCGGAACGGGTACTTGAGGACGGTGTCGTCGGGGACGATCGGGTTCTCGCCCGCGACCGCGTCCTCGTCGACGACGAAGCCGCCGCCGACCGAGTAGTACGTCTTCTCCAGGAGCAGCGCGCCCTCGCGGTCGTACGCGAAGATCGTCATGCCGTTGGCGTGGTACGGCAGGGCCTTGCGGCGGTGCAGGATCAGGTCCGCGTCGAAGTCGAAGTCGATCTCGTGGGCGCCGAGGAGGTTGATGCGGCCGCTGTCCTTGATGCGCTCGAAGCGGTCGTCGGCGGTCTCCACGTCGACGGTGCGCGGGGAGTCGCCCTCCAGGCCCAGCAGGACGGCCTTCGGGGTGCCGTGGCCGTGGCCGGTCGCGCCGAGGGAGCCGAACAGCTCGGAGCGCACGGTGGTGGTGTGCGCGAGCAGGCCCTCGTTCTTGAGGCGCGCGGCGAACATCCGGGCGGCGCGCATCGGGCCCACCGTGTGGGAGCTGGACGGGCCGATGCCGATCGAGAACAGGTCGAAGACCGAGATGGCCACGGGAACTCCAAGGGGTTGGTAGACGCCGTTGTCTGCCGGGGTGACGCAGAGAAACAAAGGCGGTGCAGGACGTGCGGGGTGTGCGGACGCGGTGCGGGGCACCTCGCTCACTGGCACTGTCCAGTGTGCGGGGTGCCCCGACCTTTCGTACGTACGAACAAAAGCGTACGAAACAATCCCGGATTACTTCAGGCCGGGGTACAGCGGGTGCTTGTCGGCCAGCGCGGTGACGCGGGCCTTGAGCGACTCGGCGTCGAAGCCCGGCTTGAGGGCCTCGGCGATGATGTCGGCGACCTCGCGGAAGTCGTCGGCGGTAAAGCCGCGGGTGGCGAGGGCCGGGGTGCCGATCCGCAGGCCCGAGGTGACCATCGGGGGGCGCGGGTCGTTCGGGACGGCGTTGCGGTTGACCGTGATGCCGACCTCGTGGAGGCGGTCCTCGGCCTGCTGGCCGTCCAGCTCGCTGTTGCGGAGGTCGACGAGGACCAGGTGGACGTCGGTGCCGCCGGACAGGACGTCGACACCGGCGGCCTTGGCGTCGTCCTGGACCAGGCGCTCGGCGAGGATGCGGGCGCCGTCCAGGGTGCGCTGCTGGCGCTCCTTGAACTCGTCCGAAGCCGCGACCTTGAAGGACACGGCCTTCGCGGCGATCACGTGCTCGAGCGGGCCGCCCTGGAAGCCGGGGAAGACCGCGGAGTTCAGCTTCTTCGCGAAGTCCTTGTTGCGGGCCAGGATGATGCCGCCGCGCGGGCCGCCGAGCGTCTTGTGCGTGGTGGAGGTCACCACGTCCGCGTACGGCACGGGGTTCGGGTGCAGTCCGGCGGCGACGAGGCCGGCGAAGTGCGCCATGTCGACCCACAGGTACGCGCCGACCTCGTCGGCGATCCGGCGGAACTCGGCGAAGTCCAGGTGGCGCGGGTAGGCCGACCAGCCCGCGATGATCACCTTGGGCTGGTTCTCCTTGGCGAGGCGCTCGACCTCGGCCATGTCGACCAGACCGGCGTCGTCCACGTGGTAGGCGACCACGTTGAACTGCTTGCCGGAGAAGTTCAGGCGCATGCCGTGGGTGAGGTGGCCGCCGTGCGCCAGGTCGAGGCCGAGGATCGTGTCGCCGGGCTGGGCGATCGCGAACAGGGCGGCCTGGTTGGCGGAGGCGCCGGAGTGCGGCTGGACGTTGGCGTACTCGGCGCCGAACAGGTCCTTGATCCGGTCGATCGCGATCTGCTCGGTGACGTCGACGTGCTCACAGCCGCCGTAGTAGCGGCGGCCCGGGTAGCCCTCGGCGTACTTGTTGGTGAGGACGGTGCCCTGGGCCTCCATGACGGCGACCGGAGCGAAGTTCTCCGACGCGATCATCTCGAGGGTGGACTGCTGGCGGTGCAGCTCGGCGTCGACGGCCGCGGCGACGTCGGGGTCGAGCTCGTGCAGCGGGGTGTTCAGCACAGACATGGGGTACGGCGCCTCAGCTTCCGGAGAACTCGGTGTACTCGTCGGCGGTCATCAGGTCCTCCGGCTCGTCGGTGACGCGCACCTTGAAGAGCCAACCGCCCTCGAACGGGGCCGAGTTGACGAGCGACGGGTCGTCCACGACGTCCTGGTTGGCCTCGACGACCTCACCGGTGACGGGGGCGTACAGCTCGGAGACCGACTTCGTCGACTCCAGCTCGCCGCAGGTCTCGCCGGCGGTCACGGTGTCGCCGACCGAGGGCAGGTCCACGTAGACCACGTCGCCGAGGGCGTTCGCGGCGTGCTCGGTGATGCCCACCGTGGACACACCGTCGGCGGCGGCCGACAGCCACTCGTGTTCCTTGCTGTAACGCAGTTCCTTGGGGTTGTTGCTCATGGCCTGAATTCTCCTGTACGCGGGGAGGTGGTGGTGCAGACGGGTTGGGGAGGACTACTTCTGCCGCTGGTAGAAGGGCAGCGCGACGACCTCGTACGGCTCGTGGGTGCCGCGGATGTCCACGCCCACGCCCTTCGTGCCGGGCTCGGCGTGCGCGGCGTCGACGTACGCCATCGCGATCGGCTTGCCGAGGGTGGGGGACGGGGCGCCCGAGGTGATCTCGCCGATCACGGTGCCGTCGGCGACCACGGACATGCCGGCGCGCGGCACCCGGCGGCCCTCGGCGATCAGGCCGACGAGCTTGCGCGGCGGGTTCTTCTCGGCCAGCTCGGCGGCCTTCTCCAGGGCGGCGCGGCCCACGAAGTCGCCGGCCTTCTCGAACTTCACGACCCGGCCCAGACCGGCGTCGAACGGCGTCAGGTCGGTGCTCAGCTCGTGCCCGTACAGCGGCATGCCCGCCTCCAGGCGCAGGGTGTCGCGGCAGGACAGGCCGGCCGGGACGAGGCCGTACTCCTGGCCGGCCTCGGTGAGCGCCTGCCAGACCTGCTCGGCGTGCTCGGGCGCGAGGAACAGCTCGAAGCCGTCCTCGCCGGTGTACCCGGTACGGGCGATCAGGGCGGGGACGCCGGCGACGGTGCCGGGCAGGCCCGCGTAGTACTTGAGGCCGTCGAGGTCGGCGTCGGTGACCGCCTTGAGGATGGCGGGGGAGTGCGGGCCCTGGACGGCGAGCAGCGCGTACGCGTCGCGGTCGTCGCGGACCTCGGCGGCGAAGCCGGCGGCGCGCTCGGTGAGGGCGTCGAGGACGACCTGGGCGTTCGAGGCGTTGGCGACGACCATGTAGGTCTCGTCCTCGAGGCGGTAGACGATCAGGTCGTCGAGGATGCCGCCGTCCTCGCGGCAGATCATGGTGTAGCGGGCGCGGCCGGGCTTGATGGAGCCCATGTTGCCGACCAGGGCGTGGTCGAGGAGGGCCGCGGCCTGTGCGCCGGTGACGGTGATCTCGCCCATGTGGGACAGGTCGAAGAGGCCGGCGGCGGTGCGTACGGCGTTGTGCTCGTCGCGCTCGCTGCCGTAGCGCAGCGGCATGTCCCAGCCCGCGAAGTCGGTCATGGTCGCGCCGAGCGAACGGTGCAGCGCGTCGAGCGCGGTACGGCGCGGCGATACGGATTGGCTCATGTGTATGGCTCCCGGGGCATGACTGGCGAGGTCGTCCTCCCCATCTGTCATCGGAACCCGCGGTCTCACAACCTGGGATTCACAACCTGAGAGGTTCGCCGGGAGCCCGGCTTGCACCTTGGGTGGAGCCACACAGCGCGGCTCGCTTTTCAGATCTGCCTCGCCCGCGCGGTATGTGGGCCTGAGAGATTCAAGGGAGGATCTTGCTCCTTCGGCGCCCCGATGCTGGTCGGGGGCTCTCCCGCGCGGATTCAAGCGGCCGGTATGGAGTTGGCCCGCACATCATTGCACGCCGCCGGGCGGGGCGGCCGGGCCGCTGCGGATCTGTGACCGTCCCCTCCGGAAGCGCGGGCCCGGGCCCGGTCGCCGGAGGTCCGCCAGCGGCTGTGGCACAAGTGACGAGGGGTTGTGGCACAGCTGATGCCGTAATCCGCTTGTGCCCCATTACCGTCTCTTTACAGTGGGCGGGGAAGAGTCGCGTGACCGAACGGGGAGGACGATCACGGTGCACAAGGCCAGCGCGTATCCGGCGATGACCGCGACGAACGGCGTCACGGTGCCCGAGCAGCCGGGTGCTGCCGCGGTGCAGGCGAACTGTCCCGCGCCGGTCGTCCGCGACCTGCGGGACCGCGCCGGGCGGGTGCCTCGCCAGCTGTCCTTCGGCGAGGGCGACCTCGTCGTGGTCTCCGGTCTGCCCGGCAGCGGCAAGACGACGCTGATCGACCGCGTGGTGGCCGGGCCGCGCTTCGACTCCCAGGACGCCCGCGACCGCTGGTCCCGCCGCATGCCCGGCTTCCTGCCGTACGCGCTGTACCGCCCGCTGGTCCGGGTCGCGCACTACGCGTCGCTGCGCCGGGCCCTGCGCGCGGGCGCGAGCGTGGTGGTGCACGACTGCGGCACGCAGTCCTGGGTGCGCCGCTGGCTCGCCCGCGAGGCGCACCGCCGCGGCCGCGCCCTGCACCTGCTGCTGCTCGACGTGCAGCCGGACACGGCCCTGGCCGGTCAGCGCGAACGCGGCCGCGGCGTCTCGCGGTACGCGTTCGCGCGGCACCGCAGGGCCGTCGGCCGCCTGGTCCGGGACGCGGAGCGGGGCCGCATCCCGGCGGGCTGCGCGTCGGCGGTGCTGCTCGACCGGGACGCGGCGGACGGCCTGCGGGGCATCGGCTTCGGCCGCTGACCGCGCGGACTGCGCGGCCCGGGGCGGGCGTTAGGGTCTGTGGCGCAGGTCGGACATGGGGCCGGGTCTGCGGTCGGACAGATGCTGTGACACAGAGCTGAGCAGGGCGGCAGAGGTACGAGATGGACATTCCGGTGCAGGGTGCGCAGGGGCCCGAGGGGCATCCGTACGGGGGCTGGCCGGCGAACGAGCTGGAGGAGGTCCTCGCGGCCTCGCTCGGCGCCGCGGCGGAGCCCGGACCGCAGTCGGCGGGCGGCCGCATCCTGCAGGTGCTCGGCCGCAGCCGGGTGTGGGTGCCGCTGCCCAACGGCGGCAGCAAGGACAGCCCGAACCTCGACCTGCCGACGATGGACATCGGCGGCGCCGCGTACGTGCCGGTCTTCAGTTCCGAGGCCGAGCTGAAGCGGGTGGCCGGGGACCACATGGCGTTCACGGTGGCGCCCGCCGTGGAGTTCGCCCGCGGGCTTCCGCCGCTGCTCGGCATCGCCGTCAACCCCGAGGGCACGGTCGGGGTGCCGCTGCCGCCGCCCGCCGTGGCGGAGCTGTGCCGCACCGGGCGCACCGAGCTGGACGGCCCCGCGACCGGCGGCCGGGTCCGGCTCTTCGAGCCCGACTGGCAGGACGACCCGGTGGACTTCCTGTCCGCGGCGGGCGAGGAGTTCGCCGCGACGGGCGTGGTGCGCAGTGCCCGCCGCTGCCTCGCGAGCATCGAGGGGGAGAGCCCGGTGATGTTCGTCGGCGTCGAGCTGTCCCGCTGGGAGGGCTCGGACCGCAACCTGCCGATGGACGCGCTGGGCCGTGCGCTCGGCCGGGTGCCGGTGGCGTGGCCGGTGAACCTGGTGCTGCTCGACGTGGCGCAGGACCCGGTGGGGGACTGGATGCGGGAGAAGCTGCGGCCGTTCTACGCGGAGGGCTGACGCTGTTCCCGACCGCTCGCGGAGGCTTGAATTCCACTTGTGGGCGGTATTCGGGCTGTGGAGCGCCGCTGCGGAGCACGCCGCATAAGCTGGTTTCATAACCCGGGTGTCCCCGTCGAGGCCCGGGCGTCCCGCTCGGGGAGAGTCGGGGAAAGCAGTCGATGCGTACGGGGCGAAGGGGCGGTCAACTAGTGAGTGCGTCGGGCACGGCTGCGGCCGGAACGGTCGAGCACATGCTGCGCCAGGTCACACCCGGGCGGTACGACGCCTACGAAGCGCTGCTCGGCGCGCTCGCCGAGGGTCAGGTGTGGATGCTCCTCTGGCACGGCCAGGCCGGATCCCCGGACGCCCAGTACGGGAACATGGACGTGGAGGGCTACGGCTACGCGCCGTGCGTCACCTCCGCGCAGGAGCTCGCCGCCTCCGGCTGGAACCGGGCGCACGAAGTCGTCACCGGCGTCGACGTCGCCCGCACGCTCTTCCCCGACCACTACGGCCTGTGGCTCAACCCGCACGCGCCCGGCGGCGGCGTCGGCATCCCCTGGCTCGACCTGCGGCGCATCGCGACCGGCCTCGACAAGGCCCCCGCAGGACCCCTGCGGCTGTCCGAACCGGCCGTGGAAATCCCCCAGTTCTACGCCCACCTGACCCAGAACGCGCACCGCACGCCGGTCGTGCGGTCGCTGCGCCGCGCGTGGGTGCAGCCCGCGGTGGGTGCGCCGTATCTGGCCATCGGCCTGGACGTGTACGGCACGGACGCGGCGTCCGTGGACGCGGTCCGGGCGATGATGCAGCAGTCCATCGCCGCGGTCCCGGAGGGCCTGCCCGTCTCGACGGTCGCGCTGTCCGACGCGTACGACCCCGTCGCGATGTGGCTCCGCGCGAACGCCCGCCCGTTCTACGACCGCGAGGCGCATGTCGCTCCGCGCGGAGCGGGGTACGGCTATCCGCAGGGCCCGTACTGACAGGGCCCCGCACCCCTTCCCGGCGACTCCTCCGTCTGCGGCGCCGCGCTGGTTGCTCGCGCAGTTCCCCGCGCCCCTGGGTTGGGGCTTCGCCGCCAATCCCCGGCCGTCTTTCGCCCGCGGCGCCGCAGAAGAACGACTGCCGACCTTCGGGAAGGGGCGGGTAGGGGAAAACGGACCCCAAAGCGGCAACTCGCCCGCACCCCCGGCGAGTTGATCAAACCCCCCGCCCACGGAGTGGGAAGCGCCCACAACTTAGGCCCCTATACGGCCAGTTGACCGAATTTGCGCCCCCGCGAGGGAGACCTCGGCGTTCGCATAACGGAAGTCTGCTGGCCACATCACGGTTGCGCATCCATTCCCGGCCAGCACTGGCGGGTGATCGCGGACACATTGAAGACTCCCCGCATGTACGGCCTTTCGGGCCTGTGTGCGAGCTGCCTGAGACCAAACCGGCCACAGCGCCGGTGCCGCTCGCGCCACGCATAGGAACCAGTCGCTACAGCGGCAAGTGTGGGCCGGTCACCACCGGTTGAGAGGGGTCCCTGCCACGATGACGGCGCCAATGCATGACACACCCACGGACGTGGACAAGTCCGCGCCCGTAGAGGCGGAGGCCGCGGCCGAGTCCAAGGCGAAGAAGGTCGAAGGGCGTTCCCTCAAGCAGATCGCCTGGAACCGCCTGAAGCAGGACAAGGTCGCCCTGGCCGGTGGCATCGTTGTCGTGCTGCTCGTCCTCGTGAGCGTCTTCGCCCCGCTCCTGGTCAGCCTCTTCGGGCACCCGCCGAACGAGGGGCACCTCGACCAGCTCGAGGACCTCACCAACCTGCCCAAGGGCGCCCTCGGCGGCATCAGCGGCGACTTCCTGTTCGGCGTCGAACCCAACACGGGCCGCGACGTGTTCAGCCGGATCGTCTACGGCGCCCGCATCTCGATGCTCGTCGCCGTGCTCGCCGCGTTCGTCGCCGTCGTCCTCGGCACGCTCTTCGGCATCATCGCCGGCTACTTCGGCGGCTGGGTGGACGCGCTGATCAGCCGCGTGATGGACGTGCTGCTCTCCTTCCCGCAGCTGCTCTTCATCATCGCCCTGGTCTCCGTGCTCCCCGACGACCTGCTCGGCCTGAGCGGCAGCGGCGTCCGGATCGCCACCCTGATCCTGGTCATCGGCCTCTTCGGCTGGCCGTACATCGGACGCATCGTGCGCGGCCAGACGCTGTCCCTGCGCGAGCGCGAGTACGTCGAGGCGGCCCGCAGCCTGGGCGGCGGATCGAGGCACATCCTCTTCCGCGAGCTGCTGCCGAACCTGGTCGCGCCGATCACCGTCTACACCACGCTGATGATCCCGACCAACATCCTCACCGAGGCCGCGCTCAGCTTCCTCGGCGCCGGTGTCCGTCCCCCCACCGCCTCCTGGGGCGGCATGCTCCGGGACGCGCTCAGCGTGTACGAGCACGATCCGATGTTCATGGTCTTCCCCGGTCTGGCGATCTTCCTGACCGTGCTGGCCTTCAACCTCTTCGGCGACGGGCTGCGCGACGCCCTGGACCCCAAGGGAACCCGTTAACTCCCCACATCTGACTTGCCCCTGCCGCACCGTCAGGTGGCTCTTCCCAAGGTTCCGAGGCAGTCATGGCCGAGGACCGAGAATCTCGGAGGATGCGAGAAAATGCCCACTTCCACGAAACGCAGGTTCACCGCCGGTGCGGCGCTCGTCGTAGCCGCCCTGATGACCACCACGGCTTGCGGCGGTGGCGGCGGCGAAGAGGAGAGCGGCGAGGGTGCCGGCTACAACGCGGGCATCGGCAAGATCGCCAACAAGTCGAACAAGAAGGGCGGCACGCTCAAGTTCATCGCGAAGCAGCCCATCGACTCGGCCGACCCGCAGCGCGCCTACTACGGCATGACCTGGGACTTCATGCGCTACTACACGCGCACCCTGGTCACGTACGACACCAAGCCCGGCGAGGCCTCCAACAACCTCGTCCCCGACCTCGCCGAGTCCAAGGCCGAGATCAGCGACGACGGCAAGACCTACACGTACAAGCTGCGTGAGGGTCTGACCTGGGAGGACGGCTCCAAGCTGACCTCCAAGGACATCAAGTACGGCATCGAGCGCATCTGGGCCACCGAGGTCATCACCGGCGGCCCCGCCTACCTGAAGCAGGTCCTCGACCCCAAGGGCGAGTACGAGGGCCCGTACAAGGACAAGTCGAAGGACAAGCTCGGCCTGAAGGCGATCGAGACCCCGGACGACCGGACGATCATCTTCAAGCTGCCGCAGCCCAACAGCGACTTCGAGAACATGCTGGCCATGCCCTCCGGCTCCCCCGTGAAGCAGGAGAAGGACACCAAGGCCAAGTACGCGAACATGCCGTTCTCGTCCGGCCCGTACAAGTTCGAGTCGTACCGGCCCGGCAAGAGCCTCACTCTCGTCCGCAACAAGGCGTGGAAGAAGTCCTCGGACCCGGTCCGCCCCGCGCTGCCCGACAAGGTCACCGTCACCTTCTCCGCCAACAAGGAGGAGAACGACAAGAAGCTGATCGCGGGCGAGTACGACATCGACATGAACGGCACCGGTATGACCCAGTCGGGCCGTATCACCGCCATTCAGGACCACAAGGCCAACGTCGACAACATGGAGACGGACTTCATCCGGTACGTCGCCCTGGTCACCAAGACGAAGCCGCTCGACAACGTCGAGTGCCGCAAGGCCGTCTTCTACGGCACCGACTTCGCCGCTCTGCAGAAGACCCGCGGCGGCAAGCTCGCGGCCGGCGAGATCGCCACCAACGCGCTGCCCAAGTCCATCCCGGGCGCGGACGACTACGACCCGTACGGCGTCCTGGAGCGCAAGGGCAAGCCGGACGCCGCCAAGGCCAAGGACGCGCTGAAGAAGTGCGGCAAGCCGAACGGCTTCTCCACCAAGATCACCGCGCGGACCGACAACCCCGGTGAGAAGGAAGCGGCCACGCAGCTGCAGCAGGACCTCGGCAAGGTCGGCATCAAGCTCGAGGTCGACACCATCCTCGGCTCCGAGTCGTCCTCCATCACCGGCTCGCCCGCCGTCACCAAGAAGCGCGGCTACGGCATGGTGATGAGCGGCTGGGGCCCGGACTTCCCGTCCGGCCAGGGCTTCGCGCAGCCGCTCTTCGACAGCCGCTTCATCGCCGAGAACGGCAACTACAACGAGGCGCAGATCGAGGACAAGAAGATCGACAAGTACTTCGACGACGCCATCGCGGCCAAGTCGCCGGAGGACGCCGCCAAGATCTACACCGACCTCAACCACCGTGTGATGGACCTGGCCGTGTGGATGCCGTTCCTGCAGGAGAAGAACATCACCTGGCGCGGCAACGACGTGACCAACGTGTACTCCTCCGCCGCCTACAGCGGCCGCTACGACTACATCATGCTCGGCAAGAAGTAGTCGTCAGCCCGTCCCTCTCGCCGAACCCCGCCAGTCCGAAGGGCAGGTGATGGCCCCGGTCGGCGGCCGGATCCCCGCAACCCGGAGATCCGGCCGCCGACGGGCCGCGCACAGTGCTTGCTTATCTCATCCGGCGCCTGGGCGCCGTCATCGTGATGGTGCTGGTCGTGCTGCTCACGACCTTCGTCATCTTCTACATGCTGCCCAAGTGGGCCGGCCAGGACCTCGCCGTGCTCTTCGCCGGCAAGAACTCCGGCGCCGAGCAACTGGAGGGCATCCGGCAGAAGTTGGGCCTCAGCGACCCGCTGCTCGTGCAGTTCTGGGAATTCGTACGAGGCATCCCGTTCGGCCGGACGTTCGCCAACGGTGACGACGTCACCCAGTGCCCCGCGCCCTGCCTCGGCTACTCGTTCCGCACCGAAGCGCCCGTCTGGGACACCCTCAAGGACGCGCTTCCGGTCACCATGGCGATGGCGGGCGGTGCGGCCGTGCTCTGGCTGCTCGGCGGTGTCACCAGCGGTGTGGTCTCCGCGCTCAAGCGGGGCACCATCTGGGACCGTTCGGCGATGGTCGCCGCGCTCTCCGGCGTCTCCATGCCGATCTTCTTCACCGGCATGATCATGATGGGCATCTTCGTCCACAGCCTCGGCTGGATCCACATCGACGACACCCTCACCGCCGGCGACTCCCTCGGCACCTGGATCGAGACGCTGATCCTGCCGTGGATCGTGCTCGCCTTCCTGCACGCCGCGATGTACGCCCGCCTCACCCGCGCCACCATGCTGGAAGTGCTCGGCGAGGACTACATCCGCACCGCGCGCGCCAAGGGCGTCACCGAACCCGTGGTGATCAGGCGGCACGCGCTGCGCTCCACGATGACCCCGATCCTGACGGTCTTCGGCCTGGACCTCGGCGTGCTCCTGGGCGGCGCCATCCTCACCGAAGTCACCTTCAACCTGCCGGGCCTGGGCAACGAGGCGGTCAAGGCGATCGACGGCAAGGACCTGCCGATGATCCTCGGCGTGACGCTGTGCGCGGCACTCGCGATCGCCATCGCCAACCTCCTCGTAGACCTGATGTACGCCGTCATCGACCCGCGAGTGAGGCTCGGATGAGCGACCTGAAGAAGACCGGAGCCGCCGTCGGCGAGCCGGTCACCGACTCTCCCGCACCCTCCGCGTTCCTCGAAGTACGCGACCTGAAGGTGCACTTCCCCACCGACGACGGCCTGGTGAAGTCCGTCGACGGCCTCAGCTTCCAGCTGGAGAAGGGCCAGACCCTCGGCATCGTGGGCGAGTCCGGCTCCGGCAAGTCCGTGACCTCGCTCGGCATCATGGGCCTGCACACCGCCGGCCAGTACGGCAAGCGCAAGGCGCAGATCTCCGGCGAGATCTGGCTGGACGGCAAGGAGTTGCTGTCCAGCGACCCGGACGAGGTGCGCCGGCTGCGCGGCCGCGACATGGCGATGATCTTCCAGGATCCGCTGTCGGCCCTGCACCCGTACTACACGATCGGCAAGCAGATCGTGGAGGCGTACCGGGTCCACCACGACGTCGACAAGAAGACCGCGCGCAAGCGGGCCATCGAGATGCTCGACCGCGTCGGCATCCCGCAGCCCGACAAGCGCGTGGACGCCTACCCGCACGAGTTCTCCGGCGGCATGCGGCAGCGCGCGATGATCGCGATGTCGCTCGTCAACAACCCCGAACTCCTCATCGCCGACGAGCCGACCACCGCGCTCGACGTGACGGTGCAGGCGCAGATCCTGGACCTGATCCGCGATCTGCAGAAGGAGTTCGGCTCGGCCGTCATCATCATCACCCACGACCTCGGCGTGGTCGCCGAGCTCGCGGACAACATCCTGGTGATGTACGGCGGCCGCTGCGTCGAGCGCGGCCCCGCCGAGAAGGTCTTCTACGAGCCCCAACACCCGTACACCTGGGGCCTGTTGGGTTCGATGCCGCGCATCGACAAGGAGCAGACCGAGCGCCTCATCCCGGTCAAGGGCTCCCCGCCCTCGCTGATCAACATCCCGTCCGGCTGCGCCTTCAACCCGCGCTGCCCGTACGCGGACCTGCCCAAGGACAACGTGACCCGCACGGTCCGCCCCGAGCTGGCCGAGAGCGACGCCGGCCACTGGAGCGCCTGCCACCTCACGCGGGAACAGCGGGAACGTATCTGGACCGAAGAGATTGCGCCCAAGCTGTGAGCGAAGAGCGAAGCGAAGACCGTAGCGAAGCCCGTACCGACGACGGGGAACTCCGCGAGATGCGCGAGAACAACGAGGACCGTCCGCCGGCGCCCGAGACCGGCTCGGTGTCGACCGTGGCGGACCCCGCGCCCGGCGAGGTGCTGCTCAAGGTCAGCGGACTGCAGAAGCACTTCCCCATCCGCAAGGGCGTCCTGCAGCGGCAGGTCGGCTCGGTCAAGGCCGTCGACGGCATCGACTTCGACGTGCGCTCGGGGGAAACCCTGGGCGTCGTCGGCGAGTCCGGCTGCGGCAAGTCCACCATGGGCCGTCTGATCACGCGCCTGCTCGAACCGACCGCAGGCACGGTCGAGTTCGAGGGCCGGGACATCACGCACCTCGGCGTGCGCGGCATGCGGCCGATGCGCCGCGACGTCCAGATGATCTTCCAGGACCCGTACTCGTCGCTGAACCCGCGGCACACCGTCGGCTCGATCGTCTCGGCGCCGTTCAAGCTGCAGGGCGTCACGCCCGAGGGCGGCGTCAAGAAGGAGGTCCAGCGCCTCCTGGAGGTCGTCGGCCTCAACCCCGAGCACTACAACCGCTACCCGCACGAATTCTCCGGCGGCCAGCGGCAACGCATCGGCATCGCCCGGGCGTTGGCCCTCAAGCCGAAGCTGGTCGTCGCCGACGAGCCGGTCTCGGCGCTCGACGTGTCGATCCAGGCCCAGGTGGTCAACCTCCTCGACGACCTGCAGGAGGAGCTCGGCCTCACCTACGTGATCATCGCCCACGACCTGTCGGTCATCCGGCACGTCTCGGACCGGATCGCGGTGATGTACCTCGGCAAGATCGTCGAGCTGGCGGACCGCAAGTCGCTGTACGAGTCGCCCATGCACCCGTACACGAAGGCGCTGCTCTCCGCGGTGCCGGTACCGGATCCGCGCCGGCGGGCGGCGAAGAGCGAGCGGATCCTGCTCCGCGGTGACGTGCCGTCCCCGATCGCCCCGCCGAGCGGCTGCCGTTTCCACACGCGGTGCTGGAAGGCGACGCAGATCTGCAAGACGGCGGAGCCGCCGCTGCTCTCCCTGGCCACGGGGCACCAGGTGGCCTGCCACCACCCGGAGAACGCGGCGGACCAGGCGCCGCAGGACACGGTTCTGCTGACCGCGGCGGTCAAGGCGGCGGAGACGGCGGGGGTGGAGGTTCCGGAGAACGCGACCCCCACCACGGACGAGTCCTGACCCCCAGGGGGCTCCGCCCCCGGCCCCCCGCCTCCTCAATCGCCGGAGGGGCTAGCGGGGTTCGTTGTCGGCTTTTCCGCCGTCGTGGCTGGTCGCGCAGTTCCCCGCGCCCCTATCGGGGCACGTCCCCACCTGCCCCCTGCCCCGCCGCGGGTGGGCGGGGACGAGGGCGGGCCCCCGCACCCCGCTGTGGGTGGGTGGGGTTGGGGCGGGATCCCACCCTCCCCCCCGCCCCCCGCTGTGGGCAGGCGTTCCGCAGGGCGGAACGGGTGGGCACAGCGGTCACCACGACGGTGGGGAAGCCGAACGACGGCCCCTGAGGAGCCCCTCCGGCGTGTGAGGAGCGGGGGCCCGGGGGCGGAGCCCCCTGGGGTGGGCGTGGCGAGCCGCACCTGCACGGACCGTGCACAATTCACCCCGTGTTCCAGGACCTCTTCACCCCTTCCGTCCAGCACAGCCTCGATCTGGCCGGAATCTTCGTCTTCGCCATCTCCGGGGCCCTACTGGCCGTACGCAAGAACTTCGACGTCTTCGGCATCGCCGTACTCGCCGAGGTCACCGCGCTCGGCGGCGGAATCTTCCGGGACGTGATCATCGGCGCCGTGCCCCCGGCCGCCTTCACGGACCTCGGCTACTTCGTCATGCCGCTCTTCGCCGCCGCGCTCGTCTTCTTCCTGCACCCGGAGGTCGAGCGGATCAACCGTGCGGTGAACGTCTTCGACGCGGCCGGCCTCGGCCTGTTCTGCGTCACGGGCACCGTGAAGGCGTACGAGTACGGGCTCGGCCTCACCTCGTCGGCCGCGCTCGGCCTGGCCACGGCGGTCGGCGGCGGTGTGCTGCGCGACGTGCTCGCGAACGAGGTCCCGTCGCTGCTGCGCTGGGACCGTGACCTGTACGCCGTGCCGGCGATGGTCGGCGCCGGCATCGTCGTCCTCTGCATCCGCTTCGACGCGCTCAACCCGCTGACCAGCGGGATCGCCGTCGTCACCGCGTTCGTCCTGCGGCTGCTCGCCATGGCGCGGCACTGGCGGGCCCCGCGCGCCTGGAACCGGCGGTCCGCCGTCGAAGAAAAAGCTACCGCTCAGTAGTTTCCTGTTGTACCGTGCTGGCCATGACTCAGGGCACGACACAGGACGCGGCGCCGAGCGCGACCTCGGCCGCCATCGGCGACGGCTCGGCCGTCATCGGCGACAGCGAGTTCGACCGCGACACCGCCGTGGTGCGCCGCGAACCGGGCGTCTACGACATCGACCTGTCCGCGGGCTGGACCATCATCAACGCCGTCAACGGCGGCTATCTCCTCGCCGTCATCGGCCGCGCCCTCGCCGACGCCCTGCCGCACAGCGACCCGTTCACCATCTCCGCGCACTACCTCACCGCCTCCCAGCCGGGTCCGGCCGTGATCCGCACGGAGACGGTCCGCGCCGGCCGCACTCTCTCCAACGGGCAGGCCTCCCTGTTCCAGTACGAGGCCGACGGCACCGAGGTCGAACGCATCCGCGTCATCGCCTCGTACGGAGACCTGGACGCCCTGCCCGACGACGTCCGCACCTCCGCCGAGCCCCCGGCCATCCCGCCGATCGAGCAGTGCTTCGGCCCGCAGGACGCGCCGGACGACGCCCCCGTGCAGGGCAGTACCGCCATCGCCGAGCGGCTCTGGCTGAAGCTCGACCCGGCCACCCTCGGCTGGGCGCTCGGCGCGCCCTCCGGCAAGGGGGAGATGCGCGCCTGGTTCGGGCTCGCCGACGGCCGCGACGCCGACCCGCTCTCGCTGCTCCTCGCCGTGGACGCGCTGCCGCCGACCGCGTTCGAGCTGGGCCTGTCCGGCTGGGTGCCGACCGTCGAGCTGACCGTGCACGTCCGCTGCCGTCCCGCGCCCGGGCCGCTGCGCGTCGCGATCTCCACCCGCAACCTCGCCGGGGGCTTCCTGGAGGAGGACGCCGAGGTCTGGGACAGCGCGGGCCGACTCGTCGCCCAGTCCCGCCAGTTGGCCAGGACCGTCCTCGCCCGCTGAGGCTCTTGGGCCGTAGGCGATCCTGGGTGGCGTGAAGTCCGAACGGCTGCTCTCCATCCTGCTGCTGCTCCAGACCCGCGGCCGCGTACCCGCGCACGAGCTCGCCGAGCGCCTCGAGGTCTCCGTACGCACCATCTACCGCGACGTCGAGGCGCTCTCCGGCAGCGGCGTCCCGGTGTACGCGGAGCGCGGGCGGCACGGCGGCATCGCGCTGCTGCCCGGCTACCGCACGGACGTCACGGGGCTCACGGCCGACGAGTCGCGCTCCCTGTTCGTGCTCGCCGCGGAGGGTACGCACGCCGCGCTCGGCCTGGACTCCGCGATCGGCTCGGCGCTGCGCAAGGTCATGGCCGCGCTCCCCGCCCCGCACCGGCCCGCCGCCGAGCTGGCCGCGCGGCGCATCCTCGTCGACCCGGTGCGCTGGCTCGGCGGACCGCAGCCCGCCGTCGACCTGGAGGCGCTGCAGGACGCGGTGTTCAGCGACCGGCGCGTGCACGTGCGGTACCGGCACAGCGGCGCCTCCGCTGCCCGGGCCTACACCGTCGACCCGTACGGCCTCGTCTCGAAGGCCGGCGTCTGGTACCTGGTCGCCGACCGGGACGGCGCGCCCCAGCTCCTGCGCGTCGACCGGGTCGAGGCGGCGGCCGTGACGGACGAGCCGGTGCGCAGGCGCGACGGCGTCGAACTCGCCGACGTTTGGGCGGAGTTGCGGCGCCGGGTGGAGGACCGGGCGGGGGCGATCGCCGTGGAGGCGCGGGTGCGGCGGCCGTGGCTCGACATGTTCGTCCGCATGAACGGCGCGTACATGACGGAGCCGCCCGGCTCGTCCGACTCGGAGTGGGTGCCGGTCCGCCTCGCCTTCGGCGACATCCGCGAGTCCCGCCAGCTCCTCGCCTTCACCGACCGCGCCGAGGTCCTCTCCCCGAGGGAGGTGCGGGAGGAACTGGCGAGGGCGGCGGCCTCGATCGTGTCGTTGTACGACGACGCCGACTCGCGCGCCCCGTAAGGCGGCGCGGGGAACTGTGCGCCCAGCGACCACGGCGCGGCAGACGAACGTGCCGGGCCTCAGTCCTCGTCCAGCCAGTGCGCGCTGCCGACCGCCAGGAGGCGCAGGCGGCGGCGGGCCGTGTGGGCGGCCTCGGCGCGGGGGCCGGGGCCGGTCGCCTCCAGGAACTCCGAGGACGTCATCACCATCAGGTCCACGTACATCCCGCCGAGCATCCGCAGGTCCGCCCCGCTCCAGCCGTGCGCCCCCGCGTCCGCCGCCAGGACGCGCGTCAACTCCTCGGCGAACCGGTCGAGTTGGGCCGCGATGGCCGTACGCACCGGCTCCACCGCGCCGTACCGTTCGCGGGCGACGAAGCGGAAGTGGGCGGGCTGCTCGGCGACATGACGGGCGATCAGCTCCACGCTGCGCTCGATCCGCCGCTCCGTGTCCCCGGTCTCCGCGAGGATCGCGCCGATCATGCCGTGCAGGCTCTCCAGGGCCTCGTCGACCAGGGCCACGCCGAGCGCGGGGATGTCGGCGAAGTGGCGGTAGAACGCGGCGGGGGAGAGGCCGGCCGCGCGGGTCACCTCACGCAGGCCGAGGCTGCCGAGGCTCTGCCGCTCCAGCAGCTCCAGGCTCGCGGACAGCAGGGCCTGGCGGGTCCTCAACTTCTGTGCCTGTCGCGATCCGGCGGGCTCGGCGGTGTGACTCATGGCATTCAGTAAACAACTGTTCTCCGCCGTACGGGACACCGCGAGCCTTTAGACTGTGGAGTCAGTGAACAGTCGTACGCTGAAATTCTGAGAGGCGCATCGTGATCGCACTTGTCGCCGCACTTCTGCTGTTGGGCGTGCTGCTCGGCTCGGTCGCCCAACTCCCGTTCTCCGTCTCCCTCGTGGCCGCCGCCGTGATCGCCGGCTGGCTGGCCCTCTTCGCCGTGCGCGAGCAGCTCGCGCGCCACCGTTCGGAGTGAGTCCTGTGTCCACGTCGTCTGTGCCGGCCGTCGACCGGAAGCCTTCCGTCCGCACGCCTGGGCCCGCGGGCGTCACCTCGCGCCCCGACGCCATGGCCGTCGCGTCCTTCGTCCTCGGCCTCGTCGGACTGCTCGTCCTGAACGTCGTCCTCGGCCCGATCGCCGTCGCCCTGGCCTGTCTCGCCCTCCGCGGCGGCACCTCCCGGCGCGGCCGCGCGTTCCTCGGGCTCGGCCTGGGCGTCGCCGACCTGGTCGTCCTCGCCGCCCTGACCGCCGCGAACGGCACGGTGGCCTGGAACTTGGGCTGACCTCGCGGCGGCGTTCCGGGCTCAGCCGAGAAACCGCAGCAGCTCCGCCGTCAGCTGCGCGGGCGCGTCCTCCTGTACGAGATGGCCCGCGCCCTCGATCGGACGCAGCTCCGCTCCCGGGATCGCCGCCGCCAGCTCGTGGCCCTTCGCGACCGGGATCCAGGTGTCCTCCACGCCCCAGCAGACCAGCACCGGAAGCTCCAACTCCGCGTACCTGTCCTGGATTTCGTCCGTGAACCGCTGGTCGTTCAGGGCGATCTGCCGGTAGAACGCCGCCTGCCCCTTTGGGGTGCACCACGGCGCGAGCAGCCGCTCGAGCACCGCCGGATGCAGCCCGCGGTGGCTCGCCGAGCTCAGGTACTCCCGCACAAGCGCGGCGTGCAGCGGCGCCGGGAGCTGCGCGAACACCTCCGCGTTCGCCCCCAGCAGCCGGTACGTCGGCGAGCCCCACGGCGCGAGCGCCACCGGGTCGACCAGGGCGAGCCGCTCGTACCGCGCCCCGTGCAGCAGATGCGCGCGCAGCGTGACGCAGCCGCCGAAGTCGTGCGCGACGACGGCGGGCGCGTCCAGGCCCCAGTGGTCGAGCAGCTCCGCGAAGACACGGGCCTGCTGCCGGAGGGTGACGTCCTGACCGTCCCGCATCTCCGATGCGCCGTACCCCGGCAGGTCCCACACGTACACCCGGTGGCTCGGCGCGAGCGCGCGGGCCACGGAGCGCCAGACGTACGACGAGAACGGGGTGCCGTGGACGAGTACGACGGGCGGCGCCTCCGGTGCGCCGAGCGCGGCCCAGCGGACTTCGCCGGAAGAGCCGCGGAAGGTGCGGTCGAGTGCCCAGTCCGTGTCAGGTGCCCGATGAGATGTCATGAGCGTAAGGCTATTTGGTACTGACATCCGGCGCCACCGTTTCGCCGGACCCCGTCGTGCCACCCTGCGCCCGCCGTGCCCCCTCCGCACGGCTCGTAGAATCGACCGCACCATGGCCTATCTCGACCACGCCGCGACCACTCCGATGCTTCCGGAGGCGGTCGAGGCGATGACCTCGCAGCTCACCGTCGTCGGCAACGCCTCGTCCCTGCACGCCGCCGGACGGCGGGCGAGGCGCACCGTCGAGGAGGCCCGCGAGACCCTCGCCGAGTCGCTCGGCGCCCGCCCCAGCGAAGTCGTCCTCACCTCCGGCGGCACCGAGGCCGACAACCTCGCCGTCAAGGGCCTCTACTGGGCCCGCCGGGCCGCCGACCCCGCCCGCACCCGCGTCCTCGCCAGCCCCGTCGAGCACCACGCCGTGCTCGACGCGGTGCACTGGCTCGGCGAGCACGAGGGCGCGACCGTCGAGTACCTGCCCGTCGACGCGTACGGCCGCGTGCACCCCGAGGCGCTGCGCGAGGCCCTGGTCCGCAACCCCGACGACGTCGCCCTCGCCACCGTCATGTGGGCCAACAACGAGATCGGCACCGTCATGCCGGTACGCGAACTCGCCGACGTGGCCGCCGAGTTCGGCGTCCCGCTGCACGCCGACGCCGTCCAGGCCTTCGGCCAGCTCCCCGTCGACTTCGGCGCCTCCGGGCTCGCCGCGATGACCGTCAGCGGCCACAAGGTCGGCGGCCCGTACGGCATCGGGGCGCTGCTGCTCGGCCGTGAGTACAGCCCCGTGCCCGTGCTGCACGGCGGCGGGCAGGAGCGGCACGTCCGCTCCGGCACCCTCGACGTCCCCGCCGTCGCGGCGTTCGCCGTCGCCGGGCGGATCGCCGCCGAGCGGCAGGAGTGGTTCGCCCGGGAGATCGGCGGCCTGCGGGACGAGCTGATCGCCGCCGTCCGCGCCGCCGCACCCGACGCGATCCTCGGCGGCGACCCGGAACCCGCCGGGCCCGGCGTCCTCGGCCGGCTGCCCGCCAACGCGCACTTCACGTTCCCCGGCTGCGAGGGCGACTCGCTGCTGCTGCTGCTCGACGCCCAGGGCATCGAGTGCTCCACCGGCTCCGCGTGCACCGCGGGCGTGGCCCAGCCCAGCCACGTCCTGCTCGCCACCGGCACCGACCCGGACCTGGCCCGCGGCACCCTGCGCTTCTCCCTCGGGCACACCACGACCCGCGCCGACGTCGAGGCCGTCGCGAAGGCCATCGGCCCGGCGGTGGAACGGGCCCGGTCGGCGGGGCTCAGCTAGGCCGGTCTCTTCGCCGCCTCCCGGACGAGCCGCATGTACTTGTCCCAGTCCCAGTGGCGGCCCGGGTCCGTGTGCGTCGCGCCCGGGACCTCGTTGTGGCCGATGATGTGCTCGCGGTCGACCGGGATCTCGTACCGCGCGCAGATGTCCGCCGCCAGGCGGGCCGACGAGCGGTACATGACGTCCGTCAGGGTCTCCGGCTTGTCGACGAAGCCCTCGTGCTCGATGCCGATGCTGCGCTCGTTGAACTCGCGGTTGCCCGCGTGGAACGCCACGTCCAGCTCGCGGGCCATCTGCGCGATGTGACCGTCCTTCGCGCGGATCACATAGTGCGCCGCCGCGGCGTGCAGCGGATCGCGGAAGACCCGCACCGCCGTCGCGTAACTGCCCTCCGTGACATGGACGATCACGCGGTCGATCGTGAAGTCCGCCGGCCGGTCCGCATAGCGGAGGTTGGCCTCCGAGGCCGCGATCCACTGCGCGCCCGCCTGGTCCACGTCCCCGTCGTTGCGCTGCTTGTCGATGCCGGGCACCCGCCACCACAGCCGGCCCAGCTCCTCGTGGAACAGCGCGACGCCCGCGCCGACGGTGGCCGCACCGCCGATCAGCAGTCCGCGGCGGCTGACGCCCCGCCCGGACCGCTCCTGCTTCTCGCCGCCGGACTGTTCGTCGGCCACCGCTACCTCCCCGTGCTCCCCGTGATCGTAGAAACGCGCGAAGGGTCCCCGAAGGTTCCGACTACCCTGGAGGAGTTATGAGTGAGATCCCCGCCGCCCCCCAGCGCCGCCTCCGTGTCCTCGCCGCCATGTCCGGCGGGGTCGACTCGGCCGTCGCCGCCGCCCGCGCCGCCGAGGCGGGGCACGACGTGACGGGAGTGCACCTGGCGCTCTCGGCGAACCCGCAGTCCTTCCGTACCGGCGCCCGAGGCTGCTGCACGATCGAGGACTCCCGCGACGCCCGCCGCGCGGCCGACGTCATCGGCATCCCCTTCTACGTGTGGGATCTCGCCGACCGCTTCCGCGAGGACGTGGTCGAGGACTTCGTCGCCGAGTACGAGGCGGGCCGCACCCCCAACCCGTGCCTGCGCTGCAACGAGAAGATCAAGTTCGCCGCGCTCCTCGACAAGGCCCTCGCCCTCGGCTTCGACGCCGTCTGCACCGGGCACTACGCCCAGGTCGTCACGGACGCCGACGGCAACCGCGAACTGCACCGCGCCTCCGACATGGCGAAGGACCAGTCGTACGTCCTCGGCGTCCTGGACGAGCGGCAGCTCGCGCACGCCATGTTCCCGCTCGGCGACACCGTCACCACCAAGGACGAGATCCGCGCGGAGGCCGAGCGCCGCGGCCTCGCCGTCGCCAAGAAGCCCGACTCGCACGACATCTGCTTCATCGCCGACGGCGACACCCAGGGCTTCCTCGCGAACCGCCTCGGCAAGGCGGAGGGCGACATCGTCGACGAGCACGGCACGAAGCTCGGCACCCACGAAGGGGCGTACGGCTACACGATCGGCCAGCGCAAGGGCCTGCGCATCGGCACCCCGGCCCCCGACGGCAAGCCGCGGTACGTCCTGGACATCTCGCCGGTCGACAACACGGTGACGGTCGGCCCGGTCGAGGCCCTCGACGTCGGCGCCCTCACCGCGATCAAGCCCCGCTGGTGCGGCACCGCCCCCGTCGGCGCGGGCGCGTACACGGCCCAGCTGCGCGCCCACGGCGACGAGACCCCGGTGACGGCCGAGGTAGTCGACGGCGAGCTGCGCGTCTCCTTCGCCGAGCCCGTCCGCGGCGTCGCCCCCGGCCAGGCGATCGTGCTCTACGACGGCACGCGCGTGGTCGGCTCGGCCACGATCGCCACCACACAGAAGGCGCCGGCCGCGGCCTAGGGCCAGTCGTCAGTCGCCGACGGCCGCGGCCTGCCCCCGGCCGTCAGTCGCCGACCACCTCGGTCTCGTAGAAGCACAAGTGGTCCTTGATCGCGGCCACTTGAGGCTTCGGCTCCGGGTACGCCCACACCAGGTCGGGCGCGTCCGGCAGCGACCAGTACGAGGCGGTGCCCTTGAACGGGCAGTACGTGTGCGTCTCCGAGGCCGTGAGCAGCTCCGTGCGCACGTCCTGCGGCGGCAGGTAGTAGCGCGCCGGGTACCCGGTCTCGCGCAGCACCAGCGGGCGGGAGCTGTCCGCGATCACCTGCCCGTCCCGCACCACGCGCACGTGCTGAGCGCTCTGCTCGACGGTGATCTCGTGTCCCTCGGCCACGGCGGCCTCCCTGAGTCCGGTCGTGCACTGCGTCGTGTTCCGCGTCACTTCGTACAGCACACGCGCGGTGCCGGATCTTCCCGCCGCACACGCGCGGCGCCGGATGTGCCGCACGCGCGCGTGCAGTTGACCTGATCCGGGCGGGCCGGACTGTCGGCGGCGGCCCGTACGGTGGCTGCATGAACATCTGTGTCTTCCTCTCCGCCGCCGACCTCGACGACCGCTACACCCGCCCCGCCCGCGAGTTCGCGGAACTCCTCGGCAAGGCGGGCCACACGCTGGTGTGGGGCGGCTCCGACGTCGGCCTGATGAAGGTCGTCGCGGACGGCGTGCAGGAGGCGGGCGGCCGGCTCCTCGGCGTCTCCGTGGAGTTCCTGGAGGCCAAGGCCAGGCCCGTCACCGAGCCCGACCGGATGCTGGTCACGGCCGACCTGGCGGAGCGCAAGGCCGCGCTCCTGGAGCATGCCGACGCCGTGGTGATCATGGTCGGCGGCACCGGCACGCTCGACGAGGCCACCGAGATCCTGGAGCTGAAGAAGCACGGCCACACCACCAAGCCCGTGGTGCTCCTGAACACGGCGGGGTTCTACGACGGCCTGAAGACCCAGTTCCGCCGCATGGAGGACGAGGGCTTCCTGCCCGTCCCTCTCACCGACCTGGTGTTCTTCGCGGAGGAGCCGGTCGGCGCCCTCGCCTACCTCGAGGAGTCCATGGGCACCCGCTGACCCGCGGCTTGCGAGAATGTCCGGCATGGCTACCCATGTGATCACCGGAGCGGGCTCCGGCATCGGCGCCGCCGTCGCGCGGCGACTGCACGAGCGCGGCGACGAACTCGTCCTCCTCGCGCGCGACGCCGGCCGCGCCAAGGAACTCGCCGAGCGGTACGAGGGCGCCCGCACCCTCGTCGGCGACCTCGCCGAACCCGACCGCCTCTCCTGGGCGTTCTCGCACCAGACGCTGCCCGACCGGGTCGACTCGCTGCTGCACATCGCGGGCGTCGTCGACCTCGGCCGGGTCGGTGACCTCACCCCCAAGATCTGGCGCCACCAGCTGGAGGTGAACCTCATCGCCCCCGCCGAGCTGACCCGGCACTTCCTGCCCCAACTCCGCGTCGCCCAGGGCCACGTGCTGTTCGTGAACTCCGGCGCGGGCCTGAACGCCCACGCCGACTGGTCGGCGTACGCCGCGTCCAAGCACGGCCTGAAGGCGCTCGCCGACTCCCTGCGCCACGAGGAGAAGCCCAACGGCCTGCGCGTCACCACGGTCTACCCGGGCCGCACGGCGAGCCCCATGCAGGCCAAGGTGCACCAGCAGGAGGGCAAGGAGTACGACGAGGCCCGCTGGATCGACCCCGAGTCCGTCGCCACCACCATCCTCATGGCCCTCGACCTGCCGCGGGACGCGGAGGTCAACGACCTGACGGTGCGGCCCGGCCGATGAGCGCGCACGTCTTCGGCCCCGCCACCGGCGTCGGTTCGATGCCCGGAGGCGACGCCCGCGAGGCCGCGAAAACCGTCACCGGGTCGTTCGAGGACTTCCCGTACCTGGCGGAGCTGCCCGCGCGCGGACCCGGCGCCGACATGATCGGCCGCACCGCCGGCCTCCTCGTCGAGGTCTACGCGCGCGTGGAGCCCAGCGGCTGGCGCATCGGCGACCGCCCCGGCATGGACACCCGCCGCGCCAGGTCCTGGCTCGGCGAGGACCTCGACGCCCTGGAGGAGTACACGCAAGGCTACGAGGGCCCGCTCAAGGTCCAGGCCGTCGGCCCGTGGACGCTCGCCGCCGCCCTGGAGCTGAAGAACGGCGAGGCCGCGCTGTCCGACCCGGGCGCCTGCCGCGACCTCGCGGGCTCCCTGGCCGAGGGCCTCGCCCGGCACCTCGACGACGTACGCCGCCGCGTCCCCGGCGCCACGCCCGTGCTCCAGCTCGACGAGCCGTCCCTCACCGCGGTGCTGCGCGGGCAGATCAAGTCCGCCAGCGGCTACCGCACGCACCGCGCGGTGGACCGCCAGATCGTCGAGGGCACGCTGCGCTCGGTCATGGAGGCGGCGGGCGTCCCCGTCGTGGTCCACTCCTGCGCTCCCGACGTGCCGTTCGCGCTGCTGCGCCGAGCCGGAGTCGCCGGCGTCTCCTTCGACTTCGGCCTCCTCACCGAACGTGACGAGGACGCCATCGGCGAGGCCGTCGAGGGCGGCACGAAGCTGTTCGCGGGCGTCGTGCCGTCCACCGACGCCGCATTGTCGGACCCTGCCAGTAACGTCAGTGGTGTCAGGACGCTGTGGCGCAGGCTGGGGCTGAATCCGGGGTCGCTCGCGGAATCGGTCGTGGTCACGCCGTCGTGCGGACTCGCGGGGGCCTCTCCCGCGTACGCCCGCAAGGCGCTCGCGCACTGTGTCACGGCGGCGAGGTCACTCGCGGACAACCCTGAGTAACCGTTACGGGAGGACGAAGACGGTGGCCGGCGACAAGGACGCACAGACCGCCTCGACCGCGAGCTCCGTGCCCGCGGAAGCGCGCGAGGAGCACGCGAAGCTCGCGGAGCAGATCGAGGAGCACCGCTTCCGGTACTACGTGAAGGACCAGCCGGTCGTCAGCGACGCGGAGTTCGACAAGCTCCTGCGCTCCCTGGAGGCCCTGGAGGAGAAGCACCCGGAGCTGCGCACCCCGGACTCCCCGACGCAGAAGGTCGCGGGGTCGTACGAGACGGAGTTCACCGCGGTCGAGCACCGCGAGCGGATGCTGTCCCTGGACAACGCCTTCGACGACGAGGAGCTGGCCGCGTGGGCCGACCGCGTGGCGAAGGAGGTCGGCTCGGGGGAGTACCACTTCCTGTGCGAGCTGAAGGTCGACGGCCTCGCGGTGAACCTGACGTACGAGCACGGCAGGCTCACGCGCGCCGCCACCCGCGGGGACGGGCGCACGGGCGAGGACATCACGCCCAACGTCCGCACCATCGCGGACATCCCGGAGCGCCTCAAGGGCGAGCGCATCCCGGAGCTCGTGGAGATCCGCGGCGAGGTCTTCTTCCCGATGGAGAAGTTCGAGGAGCTCAACGCCCGCCTGGTCGAGCAGGGCGACAAGCCGTTCGCCAACCCCCGTAACGCGGCGGCGGGTTCGCTGCGCCAGAAGGACCCGCGCGTCACCGCCACCCGCCCGCTGCACATGGTGGTGCACGGCATCGGCGCCCGCGAGGGCTTCGACATCGACTGCCTGAGCCATGCCTACGATCTGCTCCGCGAGTGGGGCCTGCCCACCGCGCAGTACAACAGGGTGGTCGAAGACGTCGACGGCGTGCGGGAGTTCATCGCGTACTACGGCGAGAACCGCCACTCGGTGATGCACGAGATCGACGGCGTGGTCGTCAAGCTCGACGAGATCCCGCTGCAGGGCCGCCTCGGCTCCACCTCCCGCGCGCCCCGCTGGGCCATCGCCTGGAAGTACGCGCCGGAGGAGGTCAACACCAAGCTGGTCAACATCCGCGTCGGCGTCGGCCGCACCGGCCGCGTCACTCCGTACGCGCAGGTGGAGCCGGTCACGGTCGCGGGCTCGGAGGTCGAGTTCGCGACGCTGCACAACCAGGAGGTGGTGAAGGCCAAGGGCGTCTTCATCGGGGACACGGTCGTGCTGCGCAAGGCCGGTGACGTCATCCCGGAGATCCTCGGCCCGGTCGCGGACCTCAGGGACGGCAGCGAGCGGGAGTTCGTGATGCCCGCCGAGTGCCCCGAGTGCGGCACGCCGCTGCGGCCCATGAAGGAGGGGGACATCGACCTGCGCTGCCCCAACTCCCGCTCCTGCCCGGCCCAGTTGCGCGAGCGGCTGTTCTACCTCGCGGGCCGCAAGTGCCTGGACATCGAGAACTTCGGCTATGTCGCGGCCACCGCCCTCACCCAGCCCCTGGAGCCGGCCGAGCCGCCGCTGAAGGACGAGAGCGGCCTGTTCGACCTCACCGTCGAGGAACTCCTGCCCATCAAGTCGTACGTCCTGGACCAGGACTCCGGGCTGCCCAAGCGGGACCCGAAGACCGGCGAGGAGAAGGTCGTCACGTTCTTCGCCAACCAGAAGGGCGAGGCGAAGGCCAACACCCTGGCGATGCTGAAGAACATCCAGGAGGCCAAGGACCGCCCCCTGGCCCGCGTCATCACGGGCCTGTCGATCCGGCACGTCGGCCCGGTCGCCGCCGAGGCGCTGGCCCGCGAGTTCCGTTCCATGGAGCGGATCGAGCAGGCGAGCGAGGAGGAGCTGGCCGCCGTCGAGGGCGTCGGCCCGACCATCGCGGCCTCCCTCAAGCAGTGGTTCGAGGTGGACTGGCACCGCGAGATCATCGACCGCTGGCGGACCGCGGGCGTCCGCATGGAGGAGGAGGGCGCGGCCGACGAAGGGCCGCGTCCGCTGGAGGGCCTGACGGTCGTCGTGACCGGAACGCTGCAGACATATACGCGAGATGGCGCAAAAGAGGCCCTACAGCGTCTTGGAGCCAAGGTGACCGGATCCGTCTCCAAGAAGACGTCTTTTGTGGTGGTTGGTGAGAATCCGGGTTCGAAATATGACAAGGCCATGCAGGTCAAAGTCCCGGTTCTGAACGAAGATGGCTTCGCCGTGCTCCTGGATCAAGGGCCGGACGCCGCGCGGGAAGTCGCACTTTCGGCCGAGGAGTAGCGGTTGAAGGCCACCCGTTCAGCGCATACCAGATGCATACGGGTGGCCGGGTCGCATTCGGGCAACCGTTGTCGACCGCTGCCCGTGGAAGCCTTCCGCGGCCTACTGTTGAGGAGTGCGCCTGCCGTGCCCCGCTGCGAAGGGGTGGTCCCTGCTCCTCGGGAGCCAGGGGGAAGGGTTCAGACGCGGTGACTTCTGAACACGAGGGCCGCGTGGCGTGGGCACCGCCGGCTGTGAGAGGGACGGGAATGAAACCGACCGAAAGCGCCGATCCGGTGTCAGGGCTGCGCCGGTTGATGGTGCCCGCACTGCCGGCCGCGATCGCGGCCACCGCGGCAGTGGTCCTGGCAGCGGGGTTCGTCCGAGCCTTCACCGATCAGCACGCACTCTTCCCCAGCGGCGTCGTCGGCTGGTCGCTCGCCGTGCTCACCGGCGTCATCGTCGGCCATCTCGTGGCCCTCGGCCGCGAACGCTGGTGGGGCGGCACCGGTTCCGGCGCCGCCCTCACTCTCGCCGTGCTCCTCCTGTACGGCTGGGTGCCCGCCGGCATGGTCAGCCTCACCGTCGTCGTCCTGGTCGCCGCCGCCCGCAGACGCCGCTGGGTCCAGGGCCTGATGCACGGCGCGGTGGACATCCTCGGCATCTGCGCCGGCGCCCTGGTCCTCGCGGCCTTCGGCCAGGCCCCGTCCGTGGAGAGCCCCTGGGACCCGGACAGTTGGAACGTCTGGAGCGCCCCGGAGATCGTCCTCGTCGCCGCCGCGTACCTCCTGGTGACCCGGCTGCTGCTCTGGTACGTGAACACACCGCACGGCGCCGGCCTGCCGACGGTCGCGCGCACCGCGCTGCTCCGGCAGGCCCTGGTCGGCGTCGCGCTGCTCGGCATCGCCCCGCTGATCTGCGTCGTCGCCACCGCCCAGCCGATCCTGCTGCCGCTCTTCGCGGTCCCGCTGATCGCCCTCGACTCCACGCTGTGGATCGCCCGCGCCAGAGCCGAGGAGCAGCTGCGCGACCCGCTCACCGGACTGCCCAACCGGCAGTGGCTGTTGGAGCGCACCTGGACCGCCCTCGACGAGGCCGAGCGGGTCGGCGCGCGTTCCGCGCTCGTCCTGATCGACCTCGACCGGTTCCGTTCCGTCAACGACACCCTCGGCCACCTCGCCGGCGACCGGCTGCTGCTGCAGATCGCCGACCGGCTCCGGCACGCCCTGCCGCGCGGAGCGGAGGCCGCGCGGCTCGGCGGCGACGAGTTCGCGGTGCTCCTGCCGACCTGCGACTCCACGACCAGCGCGCAGCGCGTCGCGCGCGGCCTGGTCGCCGAGCTCAGCTCCCCGCTCGACCTGGACGGACTGACCCTCGTCCTGGAGGCCAGCGCCGGGCTCGCCGTCTTCCCGGACCACGCCCTGGACGCGGAGGGGCTGCTCCGCCGGGCCGACGTCGCGATGTACCAGGCGAAGCGCGACCGCACCGGCGTCGAGGTGTACGAGTCGAAGCGGGACTCCAACACCCCGGACCGCCTCGGCCTGTTGGGCGACCTGCGGCGCGCGCTCGACGCGGGCGAGGTCGAGCTGCACTACCAGCCGAAGGTCCGCTTCGACGGCCAGGTCGCCGGCCTGGAGGCGCTGGTCCGCTGGGTGCACCCGGAGCGCGGCAAGGTCCCGCCGGACGAGTTCATCGCGATCGCCGAGTCCTCCGGCCTGATGCCGCATCTGACGGAGTACGTCCTGGAGACGGCCCTCGCCCAGGTCGCGCGCTGGCACAAGCAGGGCCTCAAGGTCCCCGTCGCGGTCAACGTCTCCCCGCGTGACGTGCACACCCCGGGCTTCGCCGGAGCGGTCGCCGCCCGCCTCGCCCGGCACGGCGTCCCGGCGGGCGCGCTCCAGCTGGAGATAACCGAGCACGTCCTGCTCGAGGACCCGCAGCGGGCCGCCGACACCCTCGCCGGGCTCACCGGGCACGGCGTGAAGATGTCCCTCGACGACTTCGGCACCGGGTACTCGTCGCTCGTCCATCTGCGGCGGCTGCCCGTCAGCGAATTGAAGATCGACCGCTCGTTCGTGGCCCGCCTCGCCGTCGACAACGAGGATGCGGAGATCGTCCGCTGCACCGTCGACCTCGCCCACTCCCTCGGCTTGCTCGTCGTCGCGGAGGGCGTCGAGGACGACGAGACCTGGGAGCGGCTGCGGGACCTCGGCTGTGACGCGGTGCAGGGCTGGCTGGTCGCGGCGGCGATGCCCGCAGTGGAGACCACGTCCTGGCTGCGCGCCCGCGGCTCGCGCGGCTGGCGCCGCCCCGCGGAGCTGTCCGCCGAGACGGACCCCGACACCCAGGAGGACGCGGATCGCCCCTCCGGGCACGTGGTGAAGTAACGGTCCTGCGGGTACGCGACAGCCCAGGGCGGTACGTACGCCCGTGGGCCCGCCCCACTCGCGTACCCCCTCCGGCAAACCGTTTCACGGGCATGGGGCCGGGCCCCATAGGATTGGGCCAGACACATCACGCTCATCCCAGTGAGGATCCGCATGCCTGGCATCACGCGCGAGGAGGTCGCCCACCTCGCTCGGCTGGCGCGTCTGGAGCTGAAGGCCGAAGAGCTCGACCACTTCGCCGGCCAGCTCGACGACATTCTCGGCGCCGTAGCGCGCGTCTCCGAGGTCGCCGACCAAGACGTACCGCCGACCTCCCACCCGCTGCCGCTGACCAATGTCATGCGCGCCGACGAGGTCCGTCCGTCGCTCACCCCCGAGCAGGCGCTCTCCGGCGCCCCGGCCCAGGAGCAGCAGCGTTTCAAGGTGCCGCAGATCCTGGGGGAGGACTAAGAAGTCATGACGGACATCATCAAGCTCACCGCGGCCGAGATCGCCGCGAAGATCGCCTCCGGCGAACTCACCGCCGTCGAGGTCACCGAGGCGCACCTCGCGCGGATCGACGCCGTCGACGAGAAGGTCCACGCGTTCCTCCACATCGACCGTGAGGGCGCTCTCGCGCAGGCCCGCGCCGTCGACGAGAAGCGCGCGGGCGGCGAGAAGCTCGGCCCGCTGGCCGGCGTCCCGCTCGCGCTGAAGGACATCTTCACCACCGAGGGCGTCCCGACGACCGTCGGCTCGAAGATCCTCGAGGGCTGGCTCCCGCCGTACGACGCGACGCTGGTCAAGAAGCTCAAGGCCGCCGACGTCGTGGTGCTCGGCAAGACCAACATGGACGAGTTCGCCATGGGCTCCTCCACGGAGAACAGCGCCTACGGCCCGACCGGCAACCCCTGGGACCTGACCCGGATCCCCGGCGGCTCCGGCGGCGGCTCCAGCGCCGCGCTCGCCGCGTTCGAGGCGCCGCTCGCCATCGGCACCGACACCGGCGGCTCCATCCGCCAGCCCGCCGCCGTCACCGGCACCGTCGGCGTCAAGCCGACCTACGGCGGCGTCTCCCGCTACGGCATGGTGGCCTTCTCCAGCTCGCTCGACCAGGGCGGCCCCTGTGCGCGTACCGTCCTCGACGCCGCGCTGCTGCACGAGGTCATCGGCGGGCACGACCCGATGGACTCCACCTCGATCGACGCCCCGGTCCCGCCGGTCGTCGAGGCCGCGCGCAACGGCAGCGTGCAGGGCATGCGCGTCGGCGTCGTCAAGCAGTTCCGCGGCGAGGGCTACCAGGCCGGTGTGCTGCAGCGCTTCGACGAGTCGGTGGAGCTGCTGAAGGAGCTCGGCGCCGAGATCGTCGAGCTGGACTGCCCGTCCTTCGACCTGGCGCTCGCGGCGTACTACCTGATCGCGCCGTCCGAGTGCTCCTCCAACCTCGCCCGCTTCGACGCCATGCGCTACGGCCTGCGCGTCGGGGACGACGGCACGAAGTCCGCCGAGGACGTCACCGCGCTGACCCGCGAGGCCGGCTTCGGCGACGAGGTGAAGCGCCGCGTCATCCTCGGCACGTACGCCCTGTCGAGCGGCTACTACGACGCGTACTACGGCTCCGCGCAGAAGGTGCGCACGCTCATCACGCAGGACTTCGCGAAGTCCTTCGAGCAGGTCGACGTCATCGTGTCGCCGACCACGCCCACCACCGCCTTCCCGATCGGCGAGCGCGCCGACGACCCGATGGCGATGTACCTCGCGGACGTGTGCACGCTGCCGACGAACCTCGCGGGCAACTCCGCCATGTCGCTGCCCTGCGGCCTTGCGCCGGAGGACGGCCTGCCCGTGGGTCTGCAGATCATCGCCCCCGCCATGAAGGACGACCGCCTGTACAAGGTGGGCGCCGCCGTCGAGGCCGCTTTCGTGGAAAAGTGGGGTCACCCGCTGCTTGAGGAGGCTCCGTCGCTGTGACTGCCATGGCAAAGAAGGCCAAGAACTTCAAGAAGTCCAAGACCGGCGTCTACGTCTCGCTGGCCAGCACCGCCTTCGGCGCGCTGAGCGTCGCGAAGCAGGCGAAGATGGCCCGCCAGGACAACGACATGCTGCGTCTGGCGGACGCCGCGGTGTCCGCCGCCGCCATCGTCACCGGCCTGGCCATCCTCTACCGAGAGCTGAAGCGGCTCGGCGACGACGACGTCCTGCTGGGCTGAGAGGGAAAGTTTCACCGTGACTGTCACGACTGACCTGGTGTCGTACGAGGACGCGCTCGCGTCGTACGACCCCGTCATGGGCCTCGAGGTCCATGTCGAGCTCGGCACCAAGACGAAGATGTTCTGCGGCTGCTCGACCGCGCTCGGCGCGGACGCCAACTCGCAGACCTGCCCGACCTGCCTCGGCCTGCCCGGCTCGCTGCCGGTGGTCAACGCGACCGGCGTCGAGTCCGCGATCAAGATCGGCCTCGCGCTGAACTGCCAGATCGCCGAGTGGTGCCGCTTCGCCCGGAAGAACTACTTCTATCCGGACATGCCGAAGAACTTCCAGACCTCGCAGTACGACGAGCCGATCGCCTTCGACGGCTATCTGGACGTCCAGCTGGAGGACGGCGAGGTCTTCCGTGTGGAGATCGAGCGCGCCCACATGGAGGAGGACACCGGCAAGTCGACGCACGTCGGCGGCGCCACCGGCCGTATCCACGGCGCGTCCCACTCCCTGCTCGACTACAACCGCGCCGGCATCCCGCTCATCGAGATCGTCACCAAGCCGATCGAGGGCGCGGGCGAGCGGGCCCCCGAGGTCGCCAAGGCGTACGTCGCCGAGCTGCGCGAGGTCATCAAGTCCCTCGGCGTCTCCGAGGCGCGCATGGACAAGGGCCAGATGCGCTGCGACGTGAACCTGTCGCTGCGGCCCAACGGCACCAAGGAGTTCGGCACCCGCAGCGAGACGAAGAACGTCAACTCGCTGCGTTCCGTCGAGCGGGCCGCGCGCTTCGAGATCCAGCGGCACGCCGCGGTGCTCTCCTCGGGCGGCACGATCGTCCAGGAGACCCGCCACTTCCACGAGGACGACGGCTCGACCACCTCGGGCCGCATCAAGGACAACGCCGAGGACTACCGGTACTTCCCGGAGCCCGACCTCGTCCCCGTCGCCCCGGCCCGTGAGTGGGTCGAGGAGCTGCGGGCGGCGCTGCCCGAGATGCCGCGGGTGCGCCGCAACCGTCTCCGCGAGGAGTGGGGCGTCACCGAGCACGACATGCAGTCGATCCTCAACGCCGGCGCGGTCGACCCGATCGTCGCCACGATCGACGCGGGCGCCCCGGCCGACCAGGCCCGCAAGTGGTGGATGGGCGAGCTCGCCCGGCACGCCAACGAGCAGGGCAAGGCGCTCGACGAGCTGGCGATCACGCCGGAGCAGGTCGCCCGGGTCACCGCGCTCGTCGCGGCCGGCGACCTCAACGACAAGCTGGCCCGCCAGGTCATCGAGGGTGTGCTCGCGGGCGAGGGCGACCCGGACACGGTCGTCGAGAAGCGCGGCCTGAAGGTCGTCTCCGACGAGGGCGCGCTGACCGCCGCCGTCGACGAGGCCATCGCCGGCAACCAGGCCATCGCGGACAAGATCCGTGGCGGCAAGGTGGCCGCGGCCGGCGCCCTGGTCGGCGCGGTCATGAAGGCCACCCGCGGCCAGGCCGACGCGGCCCGCGTCAAGGAGCTCATCCTGGAGAAGCTGGGCGTCGAGGGCTGACGCGCCGTTTCCTACGCTGACGAGGGCGGGACCGGAACTTCCGGTCCCGCCCTTGGCGTTCAGCTCCGGTTTGGACAACGCGGGCCGGTGCTTGGACCGTTCACCGCCGGTACGGTCGTACGTCTTCCCTGATCCATCCGTGCTGCATAGCTTCCCGACCGTCACACCGGACTCGGGAGGATCAGTTGACCACGGACACATCTGGCGCAGGGCTTTCACGGCGGAGGCTGTTCGCGCTCGGCGGCGGTGCGCTCGGCGCGGCCGCCGCGGGCTCGCTGCTGCCGCCCTCGCTGCAGGCCGCGCTCGCCGCCGAACCGGCGCCCGGAGGCCTCGACGCGGTCAAGCACGTGGTGATCCTCATGCAGGAGAACCGGTCCTTCGACCACTACTTCGGCACGCTGCGCGGCGTACGCGGCTTCGGCGACCGGAACGCCATCCAACTCCCGGGCGGCAAGCCGGTGTTCGAGCAGCCCGCGCCGCTCGGCCGGACCGTGCTGCCCTTCCCGGTGCGGGCGGCGGCCGAGGCGCAGCAGAAGGACCTGCAGTACATCGGCGACCTCGACCACTCCTGGTCGGGCGGCGCGAAGGCCTGGAACAAGGGCTGGATGGACAACTGGATCACCGCCAAGTCGGCGGCGACGATGGCGTACTACACGCGCGAGGACATCCCGCTGCACTACGAGCTCGCGGACACCTTCACCATCTGCGACGCGTACCACTCGTCCATCCACACCTCCACCAGCCCCAACCGCAACCACCTGTGGAGCGGCAAGACGGGCGACGAGGCGAACGGCAACCGCGCCGTCGGCAACGACGCCTACGCGGAGGGCACGCACCCCGGCTACGACTGGGGCACGTACGCCGAGCGCCTAGAGAAGGCGGGGCGCAGCTGGCGCACGTACACCGAGTGGGAGAACTTCACCGACAACCAGATCGAGTTCTTCACCACGTTCAAGGCGATCGCCCGCAAGGTCCTCGCCAAGACCGAGCACACCTATATGGAGGCGTTCTACGCGCAGGTGCGGGAGGCGTCGAGCGAGGCCGAGCGGGAGAAGCTGCTCGCCGTGCTCGAAGAGGGCGTGAAGTCCCTGGACGCGAAGGAGCGTTCGCTGTTCGAGCGGGCCCTCCGCCGGGTGCCGACCGGTGAGCTCGCCGCGGAGTTCCGCCGCGACATCGCCGCGGGCAAGCTGCCCGAGGTGTCCTACCTGGTGCCGTCCGCGCTCGACTCCGAGCACCCCGGCTCGTCCTCGCCGATCCACAGCGCCACCCTCGTCTACAAGGTCCTGGACGCCCTCGCCTCGCACCCCGAGGTCTGGCGGCACACCGCCGTGTTCATCAACTACGACGAGAACGACGGCTTCTTCGACCACGTGCCGCCACCCGTGCCGTCCGCCGACGTCACCGAGGAACACTGGCAGGGCCACCCGACCGGGCTCGGGATACGGGTGCCGATGCTGGTGGTGTCGCCGTGGACGGTCGGCGGGCACGTCTCGTCCGAGGTCTTCGACCACACCTCGGTGATCCGCTTCCTGGAGAAGTGGACCGGCATCGAGGAGCCCAACATCGGCGCCTGGCGCCGCCAGGTCACCGGCGACCTCACCGGCGCCTTCGACTTCACACGCGGCCGGCCGCAGCCGGACGTCGAGCAGCCCGGGCCCGTGCCGCCGTTCACCGGCCGCTGGCGCCCCGAACCGCCGAAGGACCAGCGGATGCCCGAGCAGGAGCCGGGCCGCCGCCCCGCCCGCCCGCTGCCGTACCAGCCGGACGCCCACGGCACGGTCGCGGGCGACGGCCGCCGGGTCGAGCTGCGCCTGACCAACACCGGCCCGTCGAGCGCCCACTTCGCGCTCTACCCGTACGCCGGGGAGTACGAGGTTCCGCAGCACTTCGATGTAAGGGGCGCCGCACAATTGCGCGTGCCCCTTACCGGCGGCGCGTACAAGTTCACGGTGACCGGGCCCAACGGGTTCCGCCGCGAGTTCGCCGGGCGGGCCGACGGGACCGCCGCGGTGGCCACCCGGATCGACGCACGCACGCGTGCCGTCCAGGTGACGCTGCGCAACACCGGTAGTGCGGCGCTGACGTTCACGCTCCGCCCGCTGGCCTACACGGACGCCGCGCCGCGCACCGTCCGCGTGGCCGCGGGCCAGAGCCGGACGGTCGCGTACGAGACCGGCGAGGCGCACGGCTGGTACGACCTGGAGATCGTGGCCGCGGGCGACGAGCCGTTCCGGCGGCGGCTGATGGGGCACATCGAGAACGGCAAGGACAGCGTGTCCGGCTGACCGGGGCTCGGGCCCGGCTCGGTCCGGGCCGGCTTCCGTCCGCTTCCGTGTGCCATTTCGTGGCCGTCCTCGCCGTTCCCTGTGCCGTCAGCGGCGCTGTGAGGATGGCCACGAAAGGGGCAAACGATCTCCACCAGCTGTCAGAGTTGCTCGAAGTGGGGCCCGATGTCGGATATGTATCGGGTAAGTGTTCATTGCGGGCCGTTCCCGAAAAGGATCCGCGAGACATCCAGGGAGCAGCTCAGTGGCAGCACTCGCTCGGTGGTGCATCAGGCACCGTCTCGTAGCCGTCCTGCTCTGGTTGCTCGCCCTCGTCGGCGCCGGCGCCGCCGCCACCTTCGCCGGAACCGCGTACTCCAACAACTACGACGTGCCCGGCACCGAGTCCGGTCGCGCGACCGAGCTGCTGGAGTCCGGATTCCCGGAGCTGGCGGGTGACAGCAACACCGTCGTCTGGCACACCGAGGACCGCACCATAAACGCGGCCGGCGTGCAGCAGACGATGACCCGGACCCTCGACGAGATCGCGAAGCTCCCCGGCGTCGCCAACGTCGTCAGCCCGTACCACGCCGACGGCGCCGGGCAGATCAGCCGCGACGGGCACACCGCGTACGCCACCGTGACGTTCGACGGGCCAGTCCACGACATCGAACCGGCACAGGCGCAGGCCGTGGTCGACACCGCGCGTGCGGCCGATTCCGGCGATCTGACCGTCGCGCTCGGCGGCAGTGCCGTCGGCCTCACCGAGGCGCCCGGCGGGCACATCGCGGAGGCCGTCGGCGTGGCCGTCGCGGCGGTCGTCCTGCTCATCGCGTTCGGCTCCCTCGCGGCGAGCCTGCTGCCGATAGCGACCGCCCTGGTCAGCGTCGGCACCGCGTACGCCGGGACCGTGCTGCTCGGCCACGTCATGACAGTGGCCGATTTCGCTCCCATGCTGGGCCTGCTCATCGGCCTCGGCGTCGGCATCGACTACGCGCTGTTCATCGTGACCCGGCACCGGCGCGGCCTGAAGCGCGGACTGTCCGTGGCGGAGGCGGCGCAGAACGCGGTCGCCACCACCGGCCGTGCGGTCGCCTTCGCGGGCGCCACCGTGTGCATCGCCCTGCTCGGCATGCTGATCCTGCGCCTGAACTTCCTCAACGGCGTCGCCGTCGCCGCGTCCCTCACCGTCGTCCTGACCGTGGCCGCGTCCGTGACGCTGCTGCCCGCGCTGCTGTCCTGGATCGGGATGCGCGCCCTGTCCCGCCGCGAGCGCCGCGCCCTCGACGAGCACGGGCCGCAGCCCGAACTGCCGACCGGGCTCGCCGCCCGCTGGTCCGCGTTCGTCGAGAAGCACCCGAAGCTGCTCGGCGCCCTCGCCCTCGTTGTGATCGCGGTCCTCGCCCTGCCCACCCTCTCGCTCCGCCTCGGCACGTCCGACCAGGGCAACAACCCGACGACGTCCACGACCCGGCAGGCGTACGACCTCCTCGCGGGGGACGCCCAGGGCGACGGTTCCGGGTTCGGGCCGGGCGTCAACGGTCCGCTCACCCTCGTCGCCGAGATCCACGACGCCGAGGACCGGGTCGCCCTCGACCAGCTGCCCGCCACCCTGCGCGGCACCGACGGCGTCGCGACGGTCACCCCGGTGACGTACGACGAACGCGGCGAGGTCGGCTTCCTCACCGTCGTGCCGGACTCCGCGCCGCAGTCGGAGGCGACCAGCGAGCTCGTCGACCGGCTGCGCGGCGAAGTGCTGCCGGAGGCGCGGGCCGAGTCGGGCTCGTCGCTGGACGTGCACGTGGGCGGCGTCACCGCCGGGTACGACGACTTCGCGGACGTCATCGTCGGCAAGCTGCCGCTCTTCGTGGGCGTGGTGATCGGGCTCGGCTGTCTGCTGCTCCTGCTCGCGTTCCGGTCCGTGGGCATTCCGCTCAAGGCCGCCGCGATGAACGTGGCCGCGGTCGCCGCCGCCTTCGGCGTCGTCGTCGCGATCTTCCAGTGGGGCTGGGGCAGCGAGCTCCTCGGCCTCGGCCGGGCCGGGCCGATCGAGCCCTTCCTCCCGGTGATCATGGTCTCCGTGCTGTTCGGGCTCTCGATGGACTACCAGGTGTTCCTGGTGAGCCGGATGTACGAGGAGTGGCTGGAGACCGGCGACAACCGGCGCGCGGTGCGGGTCGGGCTCGCCGAGACCAGCCGGGTGATCAACTCCGCCGCCGTGATCATGATTTCGGTCTTCCTGGCCTTCGTGCTCAGCGGCGACCGGGTCATCGCGATGTTCGGCATCGCCCTCGCGGCGGCCGTCGCGCTCGACGCGTTCGTCCTGCGCACCCTTCTCGTCCCCGCCCTCATGCACATGCTCGGCGGCGCCAACTGGTGGCTCCCGCGCCGCGTCGACCGCTGGCTCCCGCGTATCAGCATCGAGCCCCCGGAGTGCGCCGCGGCCGCCATACCGGGCCAGCGCGCGGAGGACCGGGGCGCCCTTTCCGGCGAACGCCGCTGAACGGGCCACGGCACCTTCCGCGCGTTAAGACAGCTCTCAGACGCGGCACCTAGCGTGCGCCAGATGAGCACTGAGACGACTGAGAAGACCGGCACCCTTGAGAAGAAGGACGCTGCGGAGGCGGCCGAGGCACAGGAATCCGCAGCGGCCGTCGAGCGGGACGCCGAGGCCGGAGCGCCCTCCGAGACCGAGCTCGACACGGACAACGCCGACAACGCCGACAACGCCGACAACGACCCCGACAACGGCGCCGACTCCGAGGATGTACGACGGGAGGCGTCCTTCGGCGTCGGGCAGGGCGCCGCGGCCGTGGTCGCCGCCGGGCTCGGCGTCGTGTCCCTGACCGGCAGCTGGGTCGGCACGGTGGCCGCCGCCCGCTCCAACCTCGTCGGCCAGCTGGAGACCGCGCAGACCGCGGGCGTCGCCGACCAGATCCAGGCGCTGTACGGGAACCAGTGGCACCTCACCGCGCTGATCGGCGGGGCGTTCGCGCTGCTCGCCGTCGTCATCGGCGTCGCCGTCCTGGTGCGGCCCGCGTTCGGCACGCCGGGCCGGGTGCAGGCGCCGTGGATCAAGTCCGTCGCCTGGGCGGGTGTCGGGCTCGGCGTGATCGGGCTGCTGCTCGCCGTCGCCAAGTACACGGACCTGATCCTCGGACTCCCCTCCGCGTCCTGACGCGTATCGCGTTCCCTGTGATGGGGCGGCGCCTCATGGACCAGGGCCTCGGACCGCGTAAGTCCCCTCCTCGCGCGGTCTGAGGCCCTCGGCATGCGCAAGATCCGGCGAACTCCCGATGCGGCCCGGCCACCTGGGCGAGAAGGGTGAGGCCACGGCGCCGATTCCGGTGCCGCGAGCCGATCGGGAGGGACCCGGTGTACGACTACGAGCTGCTGCGGATGCGCAGCGAGGAGCTGATCGCGGAGGCGGAGGCCCAGCGTCTCGCGGCCCAGGCGCGGGCGGCCGCGCGAGGGCGCAGGTCCGGGAGCGCGGGCGGGCGTCGGACCGCGGGCGGCCGGGCGGACGAGGCGGACGAGCGGCGTCCGGGGCGTCCCGGATGGCCTGGGCCTCCTGGGCGGTCCGGGCGCCCCGATCGGTCCGGGTTCACGCGGGCGGCGTGAACGGCGATGCCTCGACGTCCTGGCGGCGGAGCCGCGGAATCGACGGTTTGCTCGCGCCCTGTGAGCGGGGTCGTGGAATCGACGGTTCCTTCGTGCCCCGTGAGCGTAGCCGCGGAATCGACCGTTCCCTCGCACCCTGTGAGCGGAGCCGCGGAATCGACTGCTCCGTCCCACCCCCTGAGCGGAAGCGCAGGCTCCCTCGCATCGGGCCCGAGTCCCGCTCAACCCGTAAGCGGAACATCCGAGTTGGTCGTACGGGCTCAACCTCGCCCCGGGGCCGTCGAGTTGGCGGCGCTCGCCGGGGTGGGAAGCGGAATTCCGGTGGTGGGGCGGAGTGAGGTCGGGCGGGCGGCGTTGTCGTACCCGCGTGCGATGCTCGGTGGCGTGGAGATCAGGTCGTTGAGTCCCGTGTTCGTCGGGCGCACCGGTGAATTCGCCGTGCTGCGCCGGGCGTTGGCGCGGGCTGCCGTGGGGGAGCCGCAGTCGCTGCTGCTCGCGGGGGAGGCGGGGGTCGGGAAGACCCGGCTCGTCGAGGAGTTCGGCGCGGAGGCGCGGCGTGCGGGGGCCGTCGTAGCGGTGGGCGGCTGCGTCGAGATCGGGGCGGACGGACTGCCCTTCGCCCCGTTCTCCGCGGCCCTGCGCGCCCTGCGCGAGACGCTGCCGGACGAGGTGGCGGCCGCCGTCGCCGGGCGCGAGGAGGAGCTGGCCCGGCTGCTGCCCGAGCTGGCCGCGCCGGCCGGGCCGGGGGCCGCCCCGGTGCGCGCGGGACGGCCCGGCGGCGGGCCCTCGGTGACGCGTCGCGACGAGGACGCGATGGCCCGCCTCTTCGAGCTGACCGGCCGCCTCCTGGAGCGGATCGCCGCGGAGCGCACGGTCGTCCTGGTCGTCGAGGACCTGCACTGGGCGGACGCGTCCACCCGCCACCTGCTGGCGTACCTGTTCCGGACGCTCCGCGGCGGCCGCCTCGTCGTGATCGCCACGTACCGCGCGGACGACGTGCACCGTCGCCACCCGCTGCGCCCGCTGCTCGCCGAGCTGGACCGGCTGCGCACCGTCGAGCGGATCGAACTGCCCCGCTTCACGCGCGAGGAGGTGCGCCGCCAAGTCACCGGAATGCTCGCCTCCGAGCCGGACGAGGCGCTGGTCGACATGGTCTTCGAGCGCTCCGACGGCAACGCGTTCTTCGTGGAGGAGCTGGTCTGCGCGCGCGACGACGACGGCCCGGGACCGCTGCCCGACTCCCTGCGGGACCTGCTCCTCGTCCGCGTGGAGGCACTACCCGAGCAGGCGCAGCGGGTCGCCCGGATCGTCGCGGAGGGCGGCTCCACGGTCGAGTACGAACTGCTGGCCGAGGTCGCCCGGCTCGCTGAGGACGACCTGCTCGAAGCGCTCCGCGCGGCCGTCGGGGAGAACCTGCTGCTCGCCTCGGCCGACGGCGCGGGCTACCGCTTCCGCCACTCCCTGGTCCGCGAGGCCGTCAGCGACGACCTGCTGCCCGGCGAGCGCTCCCGCCTCAACCGCCGGTACGCGGAGGCCCTCGAAGCCGACCCCGGCCTGGTCCGCGCCGACGAGCGCGCCACCCGCCTGGCCAGCTACTGGTACGCGGCGCACGACCCGGCCAAGGCCCTCCCCGCCGTGCTGCACGCCTCGGTCGAGGCCCGCCGCCGCCATGCGTACGCCGAGCAACTCCGGCTCCTGGAACGGGCGATGGAGCTGTGGGACGACGTTCCGGAGGAGGTCCACGCCCGGCTGCGCCCCTCCGACCTGACGGAAGGATTCCGGCCGCCGCTGCCCGACGAGGACGGCCTGCTGCCCGGCAGGGACGCTCCGCCGACCGGCAGGGGCGGCCCGCTGTCCCGTAAGGGCGACTTGGAGTCCCGCAAGGACCGGGACAGCACCCAGGGGGAGGCCGAGGCGGCAGGCGATACGGAAGCCGATGCAGGGGCCGGTACCGAGACCGCCGAGGCGTCGCGCGGGCCGCTGCGCTACCTCGACCTGATGGCCGAGGCCGCCGTCGCGGGCCGGCTGTGCGGGGAGCGCGAGACCGCCCTGAAGATCGCCAAGCGCGCCCTCAGACTCCTCGGCGACGACGGCGACCCGCTGCGCGCCGCCTGGTTCTGGAACCAGCGCTCCCGCCTGGTCTCCACGCTCGGCCGCGGCGACGGCCGGAAGGAACTCGCCCGGGCGGAGGACCTGTTGCGCGGACTGCCGCCGTCCGTCGTGCACGCGGACGTCCTCACCCACCTCGCCTCCTGGGCCTCCCTGCACGAGCCGGGCCCGGACGCCATCGCCGCGGCCGAACGCGCGGTGCAGTACGCGCGCATGGTGGCCGCCGAGGACATCGAGCTGAACGCCCGCCTCACCCGCGCGGGCCTCCTCGTCGAGGCGGGCTCGGTGGAGCAGGGCCTGACCGAGATGTACGAGGTGCGGGAGCTGGTCGTCGAGCGCGGCATGATCACCGACCTGGGCCGGGTGCACATCAACCTGCCGTCGGCCCTGGAGGGCGTGGGCCGCTCCGCCGACGCCGTGCTCACGTCGACCGAAGGCATCGCGTTCTGCCGGGAGTTCGGGCTGCTCGACACGGCGGGCTGGGTCTGGGCGAACCTCGCCGAGTCGCAGATCAGCCTGGGGCGGTGGGACGAGGCGCTGGCCGCGGTCGAGCAGGTGCGCCGCAGCGCCCTCAGCTCCAAACCCCGCGCCTCGGCCGCCGAACGCGTCGCCCGCCTCGCCCTCCACCGCGGCGACCTCACCACCGCCCGCCGCGAACTGGCGTCGTACCGCGAGCACTTGGGGACGTACGACCCGCAGCCGCAGTACGAGCTGCCGCTGGTCACCGTCGAGATCGGGATCGCCGCGCGCGAGGGACGCGTCCTCGACGTCCGGTCGGCCCTGCGGCGGCTCGCGGAGGCGGGACTTCCGCCCGGCACGCAGCGGTACGGCTGGCCGCTGGTGCTCACCGCCGTCACCGCGGAGGCGGACGCGCGCGGTCTGCCCGCCGCCGAGCCGGGCCGCGCGGACGCCCTCGACCTGCTGCGCAAGGTCCGTACGTCGCTGGCCACGCCGGTGCCGGTGTGGGGTGCGCACGATCTGTGGGTCAGAGCCGAACTCGCGCGGGCGGAGGGCGCGGACACCCCTGCGCACTGGGCGGAGGTGCTGGCCGCGTTCGAGGGGCTCGACCGGCCCTTCGACCTCGCGCAGGTCCGGCACCGCACGGCGGAGGCCCTGCTCGCCGCCCGCCCCGACGAGTCGGCCCGCGCCCGGGCGGCCGAGCTGTTGCGGCAAGCGCGGGCCACGGCCGAGGAGTTGGCGGCCCGGCCGCTCGCGGAGGACGTCGCGCTGCTCGCCCAGCGGGCCCGCGTACCGCTGACGGAACCCGAGCCGCCGGCCGAGCGGCCCGGGCCGCCCGTGGACCCGGCCGGTGAGCTGGGCCTGACGAGCAGGGAGCGGGACGTGCTGCGCCTCGTCGCGCTCGGCCGCAGCAACCGGTCGATAGCCGAGGAGCTGTTCATCTCACCGAAGACGGCGAGCGTCCATGTCTCCAACATCCTGGCCAAGTTGGGCGTATCGGCCCGAGGGGAGGCGGCAGCGCTCGCCCACCGGCTGCGGCTGTTCCCGCAGGGCTAGCGCGCGGGAGCACCTGGAGGGGGCTACTTCACCTCGAGACGCAGCACCTTGTCGTCGCCCTTCTCCGGCGTCCCGCGGGTGTCCGTCTCGCTCGTGACCAGCCACAGCTTGGCGCCGCCCGCGGCGACGACGGTGCGCAGCCGGCCGTGCTTCCCGTTCAGGAAGGCCTGCGGCTCCGCGGACGCCTTCGTTCCGTCGAGGGGGATGCGCCACAGGCGTTCGCCGCGCAGGCCCGCCATCCAGATCGAGCCCTCGGCCCAGGCGATCCCGCTGGGGGAGGCCTCGTCGGTGGTCCACTGGGCGACGGGGTTCACGTACGTCGACGCGTCGTCCCCCTCGCCCCTGCCCTCGACCTCGGGCCAGCCGTAGTTCCCGTCGGGCTTGATCAGGTTCAGCTCGTCCCACCGGTTCTGCCCGAACTCGGCCGCCCACAGCCGCTGTTCGGAGTCCCAGGCGAGGCCCTGCACATTGCGGTGGCCGTACGAGTAGACCGGAGAGTCGGCGTCCGGGTTGCCGGGGGCGGGGCGGCCGTCCGGGGTCATGCGCAGGATCTTGCCGCCGAGCGACTCCTTGTCCTGCGCGAGACTCGTGTCCCCGGTCTCGCCGGTGCCCGCGTACAACATCTCGTCCGGGCCGAACGCGATCCGGCCGCCGTTGTGGATCGTGCCCTTGGGAATGCCCCTGAGCACGACGTCGGGGGCGCCGAGCTGCTCGCCCGCGGGCTTCTTCTCGTCGTAGAGCAGGCGCGCGATGCGGTTGTCGGACTCGGTGGTGAAGTACGCGTACACCATGCGGTCCGAGCCGAAGTCCGGGGAGATCGCGAGGCCCATCAGGCCGCCCTCGCCGCCCGGCGCGACGCCCGGTACGGAGCCGAGGCGGGTCTTCTCGCCGGTCCTGCCGTCGACGCGGGTGATCGTGCCCTCGTCGCGGGACGACACGAGCAGATCGCCGCCCGGCAGCGCGACCAGGCCCCACGGCGACTTCAGGTCCTCGGTGAGCGTGCCCGCGACCTTCACCTCGCCCTTGTCGGGCGGCGCCGCGTCGTCGGTGGCCCGGCCGGAGCCCTCGCCGCTGCCCGTGCCGCTGCCTGCGGCCGACTCCGTGCCGCGCTCCCGCCCGTCGCCGCCCGACCCGTCCCCGGCGCCGGAACACCCGGTCAGGAGCAGGGCGGAGAGGGCCAACGCGGCGGCCACAGCTGATCGTTGCACGGCGGGCATCCCTTCGACGGAGCCGGCTTCACCCACTTCACGCTTCACCTGTTCCTACACCGCAGCAGCCCCGGAAGTTCCCCGCAACAGGAATCACGTACGGCGACCGCATCGGGTCACTCCGCGACCTTCCGCCGTGCGCCCGGGGCTACTCCCAGGAGTCCAGCGCCAGCGGCAGCTCCGCCAGCTCGCGCAGGTCGCGGTCCGTGAGGTGCAGCTCGGCCGCCGCCGCGTTCTCGGCCGCCCACCGGGCCCGCTTCGTGCCCGGCACCGGCACCACGTGCGGGCCGCGCGTCAGCACCCACGCGAGCGCCACCTGCGCGGGTGTGACCTCGGGCCCGTGCCGCTCGGCGACGCGGCGCAGGCCCACCACGATCGACTGGTTGGCCGCCATCGTCTCGGCCGTGAACCGGGGGTGCCGGGCCCGCAGGTCGTCGGGCTCGAAGCCCTGCCCGGGCGTGAGCGTGCCGGTCAGGAAGCCGTTGCCCAGCGGCATCGCGGCGAGCAGGCCGACCCCGCGCGCCTCGCACCACGGCAGCAGCGTGTCCAGGGCCTCCGGCGACCAGACCGACAGCTCCGCCTCGACCGCGCTGACCGGGAAGACCTGCTGGATCCGCTCCAGCTGCCGGATCGTTCCTTCGTACAGCGCCGCTCCCGGCCCGCGCCCCCGTGCACCCCGGCGGCGGCCGGCCGCGGGTGTGCCCCGCTGTGCGCTTCGTTGCGCCCGCGCGCCCACCGCGCACAGCCCGAGCGTGCGCACCTTGCCCGCCGAGACCAGTTCCGCCATCGCGCCCCAGGTCTCCTCGATCGGAACCTCGGGGTCCGCGCGGTGCAGCTGGTAGAGGTCGATCACGTCGGTCTGCAGGCGGCGCAGCGAGGCGTCGCAGGCCCGCTTCACATAGCCGGGCCGCCCGTTGGCCACGATGTGCTGCTCGCCGACGAGCAGCCCGCACTTCGTCGACACGAACGCGTCCCCGCGCCGCTCCCTCAGGACCCGGCCGACGAGCAGCTCGTTGGTGAACGGCCCGTACATGTCGGCGGTGTCCAGGAGGCTCACGCCGGCGTCCAGGGCGGCGTGCACGGTACGCAGCGACTCGTCCCCCCGCTGCTGCGAGCCGGTGTAGGCCCAGCTCATCGGCATGCAGCCGAGGCCGACCGCGCCCACTTCGAGCGCCCCCGCGCCGATCGTCCTGCGCTCCACCTGCCCGTTCCTCCCCACGAGTAGAACCGCGCCCCAAACTAACGTCTGCCGCGCACCCCACCGCGCACAGCCCGGTCCACAGGCACCGCGAAACCGCCCACTACGCGCGCGTACCGCACTCCCGAAACCGCCACAGCAGCACCCCGAAACCCGCCACCGCACCGGCCGGAACCCGCACCGCTCCGCCCCGAGGCCCACCCCGAAAACCGCCTCCACGCGCGCGTGCACCCTGCGACGAAAACCCTCTCCACGCGCGCGTGCACCCCGCCCCGACACCCCTCCCAGGCCCGCGTACCGCATGCCGAACACCGCATCCCCCCCCCGTGCGGGCACGGCAGTTAGCCTCCTGGGCATGACCGCCACCGCCACCGCCCGAGACGTATGGCTCCCCTTCGCGCCCGACACCGTCCCCGGACTGCCGGACGGCTTCCACTACCGGACCTGGGACGGCGAGGACGCCTTCCCCGCCGACCCGGCCGACTGCGCCTTCTACGTCGTGCCGTACATGAAGCCCGCCGAGGTCTGCGTCCGCCCGCTCGCCGCGATGACGTCCGTGCAGGTCGTGCAGACCCTCACCGCGGGCATGGACCACATGCTGCCCGGCGTCGCCGACCTCGGCCCCGGCGTACGGCTCTGCAACGCGCGCGGTGTGCACGAGGCGTCCACCGCGGAGCTCGCGCTCGCCCTGATCCTCGCGTCGCTGCGCGGCATCCCCGGCTTCGTCGAGGGGCAGCGCAAGGAGGAGTGGCGCTCCGGCTTCTACCCGGCCCTGGCCGACAAGTCCGTGCTCATCGTGGGGTACGGCTCGATCGGCGCCGCCGTCGAGGACCGGCTCGCCCCCTTCGAGTGTGCGCGGGTCGTACGCGTCGCGCGCTCCGCCCGCACGACGGAGCGCGGCCCCGTGCACCCGCTCGCCGACCTGCCCGCCCTGCTGCCCGAGGCCGACGTCGTGGTGCTCTGCACGCCCCTGACCGAACAGACCAGAGGGCTCGTGGACGCGAAGTTCCTGGCCGGGATGCGGGACGGCGCCCTCCTCGTGAACGTCGCCCGCGGCCCTGTCGTCGACACCGATGCGCTGGTCGCCGAACTGAAGTCCGGGCGGATCGGCGCGGCGCTCGACGTCACCGACCCGGAACCGCTGCCCGCCGGGCACCCGCTGTGGCATGCTCCCAACCTTCTGGTGAGCCCGCACGTCGGCGGCAGCAGCTCGGCCTTTCTGCCGCGCGCCAAGCGGCTGCTCACGGCGCAGTTGAACCGGTTCGCCGTCGGTGACCCCGTGGACAACGTCGTACACACCACCGCATAAACGCCTCAACTCGGCCATTTCTCAGGGCTGTTGCGCACGCTCCGCCATCGCCCGCGTGCGCCCCGTGCTTGCATCGCCGCTGGTCGTCACGGAGCGTAGAGAGACTATGTCCCTGAGTGACGAGACTGGTGTATCGTCCCGACAGGGGCTGCGCCAGGCACAGTTCGGCGCCGGGGAGACAGCAGAGGACGAGGGGGGCGACGGGCGATGCACGGCCGATGGACCAACACACCGACGCGGCGGGGCCGCCGGCGGCGGCAGGCATGCGTGCCGGCCGCCGCGAGCGAGCGCAGGGCATGCCGCGCCGGAACACCGCGCGCCAGGACTCCGTACGCCCGAGCGCTGCGCGGCAGGACCGCGCCGGCCGGGGACGCGAAGGCCCGGTGGCCCCGCCCGAGGTGGGTGGCCCGGTGAGCGCGCCGGGAGCATGGCAGACCCGCCTCCTCGACCCACGCCGCAGCCAGCGCAACCAGCTGCTGTTCGCGGGGGTCTGCGCGGCGTACGCGGCGGGCTCCGCCCTGGGCTGGGGCTCGGACCGACTCGCGTACGTCATGGGCGACTTCGGCCTCAGTGCCGCCGCCGCGGCCGCCGCCGTGTCGTGCTTCCTCCACGCCCGCAGCAGGCGCAGCCGCTTCCGGCCCGCCTGGCTGCTCTTCGGGCTCTCCTCCGCGATGGCCTCCCTCGGCAACGCCGTCTGGGGGTGGTACGAGGTGGTGCTCGAGCAGCCCGTGCCGAGCGCGAGCGTCGCCGACCTGTTCTTCCTGTGCTTCGCGCCGCCCGCCATCGTCGGGCTGCTCGTGCTCGCCAAGAGGCCCGTCACACGCGCCGGTTGGGTCTGTCTCGGGCTCGACTCCTGGCTGATCGGCGGCTCGCTGCTCACCCTCGCGTGGAGCCTCGCCCTCGCGCACACCGCCGAGTTCGGCGACCTCACGGTCTCGCGCGCCGCGCTCTCGCTCGCGTACCCGCTGCTCGACATCGCGCTCATCAGCATGGTCCTCGCGCTGCACTTCCGGCGCTCCGCGACCAACCGCTCCGCGATCAACACCGCCATCGCCGCGATAGCCCTGACGGTGATGTGCGACGCCCTGTTCACGTCCCCGCTGCTGCGGGAGTCGTACCGCTCGGGCCAGATCCTCGACGCCGGCTGGTTCGCCGGCTCCCTGCTCCTCGCGTACGCCCCGTGGGTCGCGCCCCGCGAGCAGGCCGAGGCCGAACCGGGGCCCGAGGGCCGACGCACGGACGGCGTGGCGGGGCGGCGCGCCGTCGGGCGGGCGCCGCGGCCCATCGCGGGCTCGCTCGCCGCGCTCACCCCGTATCTGGCCGCCGCCGTCTGCACGTTGGGGATCCTCTACAACACCCTCAACGGCCGCAGCGTCGACCGCGTCGTGCTCTTCACGGCCTGCACGGTCGTGCTCGCCCTGGTCGTGCGCCAAGCGATCATGCTCCTCGACAACATCACGCTCACCCAGGAACTCGCCCAGAAGGAGAACCACTTCCGCTCCCTGGTGCAGGGCTCCAGCGACGTCATCATGATCGCCGCCCCGAACGGCATCCTGCGGTACGTCAGCCCGGCCGCCGCAGGAGTCTGGGGGCGGGACGCGGACGAGCTGGTCGGCTCCGAGCTCGCGGCGCTGATCCACCCGGCCGACCTCGGCCGCGTCGTCCACGAGATCCGCCGCTTCCTCGCCGTACGACCGCAGGACGAGCCGACCACGCGCATCGAGTGCCGCTTCCGCTCCGGCAGCGGCGCCTGGCTGAATGTCGAGTCGACCGTCAACAGGCACCACGGCGGCCTCATCTTCAACAGCCGCGACGTGACCGAACGGGTGCGCCTGCAGGCCCAGTTGCAGCACAACGCCGAGCACGACCCGCTCACCGACCTGCCCAACCGCGCCCTGTTCACCAAGCGCGTCGCGGGCGCCCTCGGCGGCAGACGCATCGGGGACCGCGGCACGGCCGTGCTCTTCATCGACCTCGACGGCTTCAAGGGCGTCAACGACACCATCGGCCACCAGGCCGGCGACGAACTCCTCGTCCAGGCCGCCCGCAGACTGGCCGAATCCGTGCGCTCGGGGGACACCGCGGCCCGCCTCGGCGGCGACGAGTTCGCGGCCCTCATCGTCGGCGACGGCACCCGCGACCGAGCCGCCCGCGAACGGCACATCTTCGAGCTGGCCGACCGGCTCCGGCTCAGACTCTCCGAGCCGTACACCATCGACGGCCACCAGGACGTGCGCGTGGCCGCCTCCATCGGCGTCTCCTTCGCCGAACCGGGCGTCACGGCAGGGGAGTTGCTGCGCAACGCCGACCTCGCGATGTACCGCGCGAAGGCGGCAGGCAAGGGCCGCGTGGTGCTGTACGCGCCGCAGATGCAGGCCGAGGTCGTCCGCAAGGCCGAGCTGGCCACGCGGCTGCGCAGCGCCCTGCACGAGGGCGAGTTCGTGCTGCTGCACCAGCCGGTGGTGTCCCTCGACACCGGGGACGTCACCGCCGTGGCCGCGCAGGCCAGATGGCGCTCGGCGCAGGGCATCCTGTTCACGCCCGCCGAGTTCCTGCGCGTGGCCGACGACCACGAGCGCGCCGCCGAGCTGGGCCGCTGGCTCCTGGAGGAGGCCGTCGAGCAGGCCGCCGAGCGCGGCAGGGCCGGGCACGCCGTCCCCGTCACGGTCCGGATGAGCGCCAAGGACCTCCTGGACCGCTCCCTGCCCCTCGGCTCCATCGAGGCGCTCCTGACGCGGTACGGACTGCCCTCCGGCGCCCTCGTCATCGAGCTGGCCGACAGCGACCCGCGCACCCCGCTCGACGAACTGGAGCGCCGCCTGGCCGCGCTGCGCCGCCTCGGCGTCCGGATCGCCCTGGACGGCCTGGGCACCGGCCACGCGGCGATCAACGCGCTGCGCCGCCTCCCCGTGGACGTACTGAAACTCGACCGTTCCCTGATCGAGGGAGTGGTGGAATCGGCCAGGCTGCACAAGATCACCAGCGGGCTGCTGAGGATCGCGGACGACCTCGGCCTGCAGTCCGTGGCCGAGGGGGTGGACCTGCCCGAGCAGGTCGTCGCGCTGCGCGAGATGGGCTGCACGCACGGGCAGGGCATGGCGTTCTCCGGCCCGATCGAGGAGTACAGGCTGCGCCGGGCGCTCGCGGCCGGGCACTATCCGGTGCCGCAGCCGCAGCCGCAGGCCGAGCCGGTGTTCGTGGGCGGGGCCGTGATCGGCGCTAGCAGAAGCACCCGGATTCGCTCACATAATGAGACTGCCGTCCCACCCACTTGACAGTCCCCTGGGGTCAGGGGGAAGGTCAGTGCCATGCGCACCCGAATTCTCGTACTTGGAAAGCGCGTCGGCTGAAGCTGAGACTGCGGACCCCCGCAGGAATCTCAGCGCGAACGGCACCGACGCGCTCCCCTCGCTTGCCTCCGGCACGAGGGGTTTTTTGTTGCACTGGCACCTCACATACCCTCACAAAACACCCTCTTAGCTCCGAGAAGAGAAGCCGATGACCGAGCAGGCCACCGGGTCCCATCCGCAGCCGCGGCCCCGACCCTCTGGACAGCAGACCGCCCCCGCCGAGAAGCTGACGGGCGCGCAGTCCCTCATTCGTTCTCTCGAGGAAGTCGGGGCCGAGACGGTATTCGGCATCCCGGGCGGCGCGATCATGCCGGCGTACGACCCGCTGATGGACTCCACCAAGGTCCGTCACATCCTGGTCCGGCACGAGCAGGGCGCCGGCCACGCGGCCACCGGCTACGCGCAGGCCACCGGCAAGGTCGGTGTCTGCATGGCGACTTCGGGCCCCGGCGCCACCAACCTCGTCACGCCGATCGCCGACGCGCACATGGACTCCGTGCCGCTCGTCGCGATCACCGGCCAGGTCGCCTCCAAGGCCATCGGCACGGACGCCTTCCAGGAGGCGGACATCGTCGGCATCACCATGCCGATCACCAAGCACAACTTCCTCGTCACCAAGGCCGAGGACATCCCGAAGACGATCGCGGAGGCCTTCCACATCGCCTCCACCGGCCGTCCGGGCCCGGTCCTGGTGGACATCGCCAAGGACGCGCTGCAGGCCACGACCACCTTCAACTGGCCGCCGCAGACCGACCTTCCGGGCTACCGGCCGGTGACCAAGCCGCACGCCAAGCAGATCCGCGAGGCGGCCAAGCTCATCACCCAGGCCAAGCGGCCCGTCCTCTACGTCGGCGGCGGAGTGCTCAAGGCGCACGCCACCGCCGAGCTGAAGGTCCTCGCCGAACTCACCCGGGCGCCCGTCACCACCACACTGATGGCGCTCGGCGCGTTCCCCGACAGCCACCCGCTGCACGTGGGAATGCCGGGCATGCACGGTGCGGTCACCGCCGTCACCGCGCTGCAGAAGGCCGACCTGATCGTCGCCCTCGGAGCCCGCTTCGACGACCGCGTCACCGGCAAGCTCGACTCCTTCGCCCCGTACGCGAAGGTCGTGCACGCCGACATCGACCCCGCGGAGATCGGCAAGAACCGCGCCGCCGACGTGCCGATCGTCGGCGACGCCCGCGAGGTCATCGCCGACCTGGTGCAGGCCGTCCAGGCCGAGACCGCCGACGGCAACGCCGGCGAGGCCGCCCGGGACGGGTACGCCGCCTGGTGGGAGCTGCTGAACAAGTGGCGCGAGACCTACCCGCTCAGCTACGACCTGCCCGAGGACGGCAGCCTCGCCCCGCAGCAGGTCATCCAGCGGATCGGCCAACTCGCCCCGGAGGGCACGGTGTTCGCCGCCGGCGTCGGCCAGCACCAGATGTGGGCCGCGCACTTCATCGACTACGAGAAGCCCGCGACCTGGCTCAACTCCGGCGGCGCCGGAACCATGGGCTACGCGGTCCCCGCCGCCATGGGCGCCAAGGCCGGACGGCCCGAGGCCCCGGTCTGGGCGATCGACGGCGACGGCTGCTTCCAGATGACCAACCAGGAACTGACCACCTGCGCCCTGAACAACATCCCGATCAAGGTCGCCGTCATCAACAACGGCGCCCTGGGCATGGTCCGCCAGTGGCAGAACCTGTTCTACGACGGCCGGTACTCCAACACCGTCCTGCACGCCGACGACACCGGCCACGAGAACACCGGCTCCCAGGTCGGCGCCAGCACCTCCGCCCGCAAGGGCACCCGCGTCCCGGACTTCGTGAAGCTGTCCGAGGCCATGGGCTGTGTCGCGCTGCGCTGCGAGGACCCGAACGACCTCGACAAGGTCATCGCGGAGGCCAACGCCATCAACGACCGCCCGGTCGTCGTCGACTTCATCGTCCACGAGGACGCCCAGGTGTGGCCGATGGTCGCCGCCGGCACCTCCAACGACGAGGTCATGGCCGCCCGGGGCGTCCGCCCCGACTTCGGCGACATGGCCGACGACTGAGAACCGAGAGAGACGAAGGAACAGACACCATGTCCAAGCACACGCTCTCCGTTCTCGTCGAGAACACCCCTGGCATCCTGGCCCGGATCGCCGCCCTGTTCTCGCGCCGCGGCTTCAACATCGACTCGCTCGCCGTCGGCGTCACCGAGCACCCCGACATCTCCCGCATCACCATCGTGGTCAACGTCGAGGACCTTCCCCTCGAACAGGTCACGAAGCAGCTGAACAAGCTCGTCAACGTCCTGAAGATCGTGGAGCTCGAGCCCGGCCAGGCCGTCCAGCGCGAGCTGGTCCTCGCCAAGGTCCGCGCCGACAACGAGACCCGCTCGCAGATCGTCGAGATCGTCCAGCTGTTCCGCGCCAAGACCGTGGACGTCTCGCCCGAGGCCGTCACCATCGAGGCCACCGGATCCAGCGACAAGCTGGAGGCGATGCTCAAGATGCTGGAGCCGTACGGCATCAAGGAACTCGTCCAGTCCGGCACGATCGCCATCGGCCGCGGCTCGCGCTCCATCACGGACCGCTCGCTGCGCGCGCTCGACCGCTCCGCCTGAGCCCCGGCGCGCACCGCCGCGCCCTCTCGGATACCGAGACCCGCCGACCATCCAACCCACGCCCGCCGTACGGTGGGTCGCACAACCAGCACACCAAGGAGAACCCCAGTGGCCGAGCTGTTCTACGACGACGACGCCGACCTGTCCATCATCCAGGGCCGCAAGGTCGCGGTCATCGGCTACGGCAGCCAGGGCCACGCCCACGCGCTGTCGCTGCGCGACTCGGGCGTCGACGTCCGCGTCGGCCTGCACGAGGGCTCCAAGTCCAAGGCCAAGGCCGAGGAGCAGGGCCTGCGCGTGGTGACCCCGTCCGAGGCCGCCGCCGAGGCCGACGTCATCATGATCCTGGTCCCGGACCCGATCCAGGCCCAGGTCTACGAGGAGCACATCGCCCCCAACCTGAAGGACGGCGACGCGCTGTTCTTCGGCCACGGCCTCAACATCCGCTACGGCTTCATCAAGCCCCCGGCTGGCGTCGACGTCTGCATGGTCGCCCCGAAGGGCCCGGGCCACCTGGTCCGCCGCCAGTACGAGGAGGGCCGCGGCGTCCCGTGCATCGCGGCCGTCGAGCAGGACGCCTCGGGCAACGCCTTCGCCCTGGCCCTGTCGTACGCGAAGGGCATCGGCGGCACCCGCGCCGGCGTCATCAAGACGACCTTCACCGAGGAGACCGAGACCGACCTGTTCGGCGAGCAGGCCGTCCTCTGCGGTGGTACGGCGGCGCTGGTCAAGGCCGGTTTCGAGACCCTGACCGAGGCCGGCTACCAGCCGGAGATCGCGTACTTCGAGTGCCTGCACGAGCTGAAGCTCATCGTGGACCTCATGTACGAGGGCGGCCTGGAGAAGATGCGCTGGTCCATCTCCGAGACCGCCGAGTGGGGCGACTACGTCACCGGCCCGCGGATCATCACCGACGCCACCAAGGCCGAGATGAAGAAGGTCCTCGCGGAGATCCAGGACGGCACGTTCGCCAAGAACTGGATGGACGAGTACCACGGCGGCCTGAAGAAGTACAACGAGTACAAGTCCCAGGACGAGAACCACCTCCTGGAGACCACCGGCAAGGAGCTGCGCAAGCTCATGAGCTGGGTGAACGAGGAGGCGTAAGCCTCAGCGGCACGGGGCCGGACCTTCGGGTCCGGCCCCGTTGTCCACCCCGTCCCACACGGACGGGTGATCCTTCCGCAGAGGCGTAAGACGCCCTCCGCAGCGGCACTACACTGCCGTACTACATACGCGTCAGGCCCACAGCGTCGTGCGTCTTCCACGCGGCTCCGCGACACCGGGAGGGTGCGCTCCCCGGCGCCGCTTCCCCCCTCCACCGCCTGCGGCCGTCGGGACGGCCGTCCGCACTGGACTTGTGAGGACACACGTGAGCTCGAACCCCGCCAAACCCGTCGTACTCATCGCCGAAGAGCTGTCGCCCGCGACCGTGGACGCGCTGGGTCCGGACTTCGAGATCCGGCACTGCAACGGCGCCGACCGCGCCGAGCTGATCCCCGCGATCGCCGATGTCGACGCGATCCTGGTCCGCTCCGCCACCAAGGTGGACGCCGAGGCCATCGCCGCCGCCGGCAAGCTCAAGGTCGTCGCCCGCGCCGGAGTCGGCCTGGACAACGTCGACGTCTCCGCCGCCACCAAGGCCGGCGTGATGGTCGTCAACGCCCCGACGTCCAACATCGTCACCGCCGCCGAGCTCGCCTGCGGCCTCCTCGTCGCCACCGCGCGGAACATCCCGCAGGCCAACACCGCGCTGAAGAACGGCGAGTGGAAGCGGTCCAAGTACACGGGCGTGGAGCTCGCGGAGAAGACCCTCGGCGTCGTCGGCCTCGGCCGCATCGGCGTCCTGGTCGCCCAGCGCATGTCGGCCTTCGGCATGAAGGTCGTGGCGTACGACCCGTACGTCCAGCCCGCGCGGGCCGCGCAGATGGGCGTCAAGCTGCTCTCGCTCGACGAGCTGCTCGAGGTCTCCGACTTCATCACCGTGCACCTGCCCAAGACCCCGGAGACCCTCGGCCTCATCGGGGACGAGGCGCTGCACAAGGTCAAGCCGAGCGTCCGCATCGTCAACGCCGCGCGCGGCGGCATCGTCGACGAGGAGGCGCTGTACTCGGCGCTGAAGGAGGGCCGCGTCGCCGGCGCCGGCCTGGACGTGTACGCCAAGGAGCCCTGCACCGACTCGCCGCTGTTCGAGTTCGACCAGGTGGTCTGCACCCCGCACCTCGGCGCGTCCACCGACGAGGCGCAGGAGAAGGCGGGCATCGCCGTCGCCAAGTCGGTGCGCCTCGCCCTCGCCGGTGAGCTCGTGCCGGACGCGGTCAACGTCCAGGGCGGTGTCATCGCCGAGGACGTCCGCCCCGGCCTGCCGCTCGCCGAGAAGCTCGGCCGGATCTTCACCTCGCTCGCCGGCGAGGTGGCCGTCCGCCTGGACGTCGAGGTCTGCGGCGAGATCACCCAGCACGACGTGAAGGTGCTCGAACTCTCCGCGCTCAAGGGCGTGTTCGAGGACGTCGTCGACGAGACGGTGTCGTACGTGAACGCCCCGCTGTTCGCGCAGGAGCGCGGCGTCGAGGTGCGGCTGACGACCACGTCCGAGTCGCCCGACCACCGCAACGTCGTCACGGTGCGCGGCACGCTCTCCGGCGGCGAGGAGGTCGCGGTGTCCGGCACGCTCGCCGGGCCCAAGCACCTGCAGAAGATCGTCGCGATCGGCGAGCACGACATCGACCTGGCGCTCGCCGACCACATGGTCGTGCTGCGGTACGCGGACCGCCCCGGCGTCGTCGGCACGGTCGGCCGGGTCCTCGGCGAGGGCGGCCTGAACATCGCCGGCATGCAGGTGTCGCGTGCGGCGGCCGGGGGCGAGGCGCTCGCGGTCCTCACCGTCGACGACACGGTTCCGGCGCAGGTCCTGACGGAGCTGGCGGCGGAGATCGGCGCGACGTCGGCCCGCTCGGTCAACCTGGCGGAGTAGTACGGAAGTTGGGCGGGGTCCAGGGTGCGGTTGCGTGCCCCGGGCCCCGCTTTGTGTTCCCCTGCCCGCCCCTTCCCGAGAGCCTGCGGCGCTGTTCGTTCGTCTACCGCGCCGTCGTGGCCGGTCGCGCAGTTCCCCGCGCCCCTTTCGGGGCCCGCAGCGCCCGCGCCGACACCACCGCCGCCCCGGCCAGCACCACCGCCCCCGCCAGCGCGGCGACCTGCATGCCGGACGTGAACGCCTCCCGGGCCGCGCGGGCGAGGGCGGCGCCGCCCTCCCCGTGGGCCAGCGCCAGCGCGCCGCCCAACGTCTCCCGGGCCTGGTCCGGTGCGGACGACGGCAGCTGGGTGCGGTAGACCGCCGTACCGATCGAGCCGAGCAGGGCCATGCCCAGGGCGCCGCCGAACTCCTGGCCCGTCTCCAGAAGTGAGGAGGCGGAACCGGCACGCCCCACCGGTACGGCGCTCAACGCCAGATCGGTGAGCTGCGACATCACGGTGACGATGCCCGCGGCCAGCACCCCGCATCCCGCCAGGACCAGCCACAGCGAGTCGGCGCCGACCGGCACGAGCAGCCCGTACCCGACCGCGGCCGTGCCGAAGCCGCCCGCGACGACGTGCGCGCGCCGTACCCCGCGCTGCACCAGGGCCGTGGCCGCCGGCGCGGCGAAACCGATCAGGACCGAGGGCAGCAGCGCCCACAGCGCGGCCTCGATCGCGCTCTTGCCGAGGACCGACTGCAGGTACTGCGTGGTGAAGTACGCCGAGCCCATCATCCCGAAGGCCGCGACGAGGTTCAGGGCCGCGCCCGAGCCGAAGCCCCGGCCGCGGAACAGCTCGGGGGAGACCATCGGGGACGCGGTCGTGCGCTGCCGGTGCACGAACAGCGCGGCGAAGCACAGGCCGACGGCGACGGCGATCACGTACGACGTCCCGACGCCCTCGGCGGCGGTCTCCTTGACGCCGTAGACGAGCGGAAGCACCGCGGCCATCGACAGCGGCACGCTCAACAGGTCGAATCCGCCCGGGGCTTCGGACCGGGACTCGGGGATGAGCGCCGGGGCGAGGGCGAGCAGTAGCAGCATCGCCGGCAGGTTCACCAGGAAGACCGAACCCCACCAGAAGTGCTCGACGAGGACGCCGCTGAGCACCGAGCCGAGGGCGACGCCGCCGGTCATCACGGCCGACCAGATGCCGATGGCCTTCGCGCGCTGGCCCGCGTCCGTGAACATGCTGCGGACCAGCGCCATCGTCGACGGCATCAGCGTGGCCCCGCCGATGCCGAGCACCGCGCGGGCCGCGATCAGCATCTCGGCGCTCTGCGCGTACGCGGCGGCGAGCGAGGCCGCGCCGAAGGCGGCCGCCCCGAACAGCAGCAGGCGCCGCCGGCCGATCCGGTCGCCGAGCGCGCCCATGGTGAGCAGCAGCCCGGCGAGCACGAAGCCGTAGATGTCGAAGATCCACAGCTGCTGGGTGCTGCTCGGGGCGAGGTCCGCGTTGATCGCCGGGACCGCGAAGTAGAGCACCGAGACGTCCATGGAGACCAGGAGCAGCGGCAGCATCAGCACGCAGAGCGCGGTCCACTCCTTGCGCCCCGCCCGGCCGGACGGGGACGGAGGCGGGGACGCGGCGAGGGTCTTGCTCGTCGGGTTCGTCGTCATGCCGGTGAATGTACGCGCGTATTAAACGGTTGTCTAGAACGGCTGTGTAATACGTGCGTCTAGAACTTCCGTATAAGGTGGGCGCATGGGACATCGCGAGGATCTGCTGGAGGGCGCCAAGCGCTGCCTCCTGGAAAAGGGCTTCGTGCGCACGACCGCGCGCGACATCGTCAAGGAGTCGGGGACCAACCTCGCGTCCATCGGCTACCACTACGGCTCGAAGGACGCCCTGCTCGCGCAGGCCTACGTCGACCTGGCCGAGCACGCCTCCGAGGAGTGGGGCGAACCCGATGAACTCCCGGGCGCGCCGGGCTCGTTGGAGCGGTTCCGGGCCGTGATGGCGGGGATCACCGACAGCCTCGGCAAGCCCGACTCCATCTGGCACCTGAGCGTCGAACTCGTGGCGATGGGCGACAAGCTGCCGGCCGTGCGGGAGTACGTGTCGGCCGCGCAGCGGCGGGCCGGGAGCGGGTTCATCGGCATGGTGATGGGGGAGGAGCCGGCCGACGGCGACCCGAGCGTGGACACCCTCGGCAAGTTCTTCTCGGTCCTCGTCCTCGGCCTGGTCTCCCAGCACACCTTCGACCCCGGCTTCTCGCCGACGGCCGACCAACTCGCCGAGGGACTCCGGGAGTTGGCGGAGGCCGTCACCGGGACGCAGGGCTGAAGGCTGTCACCGGACGCAGGACCGAAGGCTGTCACCGGGGCGAGGGCCGAAGGCCGTCACCGGGGCGAGGGGCCGACCGCTCGCCTCAGAGGCGGGACGCCTTGAGCGCCATGTGCAGCAGCAGCCGGTCCTCGCCGCCGTCCAGGTCGAGCCCGGTGAGCTGCTCCACGCGCGACAGGCGGTAGTAGAGCGTCTGCCGGTGGATGCCGAGCGCCGTCGCCGTACGCCCCGCCTGGCCCGCCTGGTCGAGGAACACCTCGGCGGTGCGGGCCAGTTCGGGCCGCGCCAGCAGCCGCTCCACCACCGGGTCGTGCGCGGCCTCCACCGGCAGCGCGGTCAACAGCCGGTACGGGCCCAACTCGGCCCACTCCGCGACCCGTTCGGCCCCGACCGCCGTACCGCCCGGGCCGCCGCTCGTCGCCGCCGCCCGCCGGGCCGCCGCCGCCCGGGCCGCCGCCGAGGCCTCCCGCCAGGCGGCCGGCAGCTCCGCGAGGCCGGGCCGCGGCACCGCGATCCCCGCCGTGCCCGCACCGCCCACCGCGTCCACGAGCCGGCCCGCCACCGTACGGGCCGGGCCGAGCACCTCCGCCGAGCGCAGCCGCACGAGCGCCGCCAGGGTCTGCGGCGCGGGCGGCGCCCCGGCCGTCGCCCCCGGCGCGCCCGGCACCGTGCACACCGCGACCGTGCCCGGCGCGCGCCGCGCACCCGGCGACGCCGACGCGGGCCACGGCGCCACGCACACCAGGGCGTGCAGCTCGTCGGCCGCGGCGCCGAGCGCGTCCCGCAGCGCCGTCGTCGCCGCCTCGCGCTGCCAGCCTGCCGGTGCGGTGAGCAGGGCGCGCAGCTCGCGGGCCACGTCGTCGCCCGCCGAGGCCTCCGCCGCGAGCAGCACCCCGATCCGTTCCGTCACCTGGAGGGCCGCGTCCAGCTGGGCGGCGGTCGGGCCCGGCTCGGAGTCGAGCAGCCACACATACCCGTGGACCACGCCCCGGTGGCGTACCGGGAGGCAGATGCGGGCCCGCAGCACGCCCGCGTCCGGGGCCGCCGGGATGCGCACCGGGCCCTCCGCGCGGGTGATGCCGAAGCCCTCGAACCAGGCCCGCACCGCCGCCGTGGACTTCCGGGTCAGGATCGACCGCGTACGCACCGGGTCGAGGTCCAGCTCGTCCATGCCGTCGCTGTCCTGCGCGCCGAACGCGATCAGCTCGAAGTCCCGGTTCTCCAAGGTGGCCGGGGCGCCGAGCAGTGCGGAGATCTCGTCGACCAGGTCCTGGTAATCGCCCTTCACGGGGCCATTGTGCGGCACCCGAAGAGGTGTCCCATACAGATGTCTGAGATGCAGGGCACGGATGCGTGACACCTGTCGATGGTTCAGGATCGGAGCGAACCTTAGGTTTCACGGTGGTTCTCCGTGCCGATCCCTGTCGATCCCCGATCGTTCGGGTTCGGACCCCTTCACATCATTTCTGGAGGTGCCCCGTGCTGGCTCCCGTGATTCTCGCCGCGTCGCGCAGCGACAAGATGCGCCGCTTCGTGTCGGCCGCGCCGGGCACCAAGCAGGTCGTCGAGCGGTTCATCCCCGGCGAGACCGTCGACCAGGTCGTGCCGGTCGTGCAGGACGCCGTCGCCAAGGGCCTCGAAGTGACCCTGGACGTCGTCGGCGAGGACATCACCACGCCCGAGCAGGCCGCCGCCGCGCGGGACGCGTACCTGGAGCTGATCGAGCACCTCAAGGGCCTCGGCCTCGGCACCAAGGCCGAGATGTCCGTGAAGCTGTCGATGTTCGGCCAGGCGCTGGAGGGCGGCCACGAGCTGGCCCTCGCCAACGTCCGCCCGGTCGTCGAGGCCGCCGCCGCGATCGGCACCACGGTCACCCTGGACGCGGAGGACCACACCACCCTCGACTCGATGTTCGCCATCCACGAGGAGCTGCGGAAGGACTTCCCGCAGACCGGCTGCGTCATCCAGGCCTACCTGTTCCGCACCGAGGACGACGCCCGCCGCCTCGCCGAGAACGGCAGCCGCGTCCGGATCGTGAAGGGCGCCTACAAGGAGCCGGCCGAGGTCGCGTACCAGGACAAGGCCGAGATCGACAAGGCGTACGTCCGCATCCTGAAGATCCTCATGGACGGCGAGGGCTACCCGATGATCGGGTCCCACGACCCGCGCCTCATCGCCATCAGCCAGGAACTCGCCCGCCGCGCCGGCCGCAAGCTGGACGAGTACGAGTTCCAGATGCTGTACGGCATCCGCAGCGAGGAGCACGTCCGGCTCGCCGCCGAAGGACACCGCATGCGGGTCTACACCGCGTACGGCACCGACTGGTACGGCTACTTCATGCGGCGCCTCGCGGAGAAGCCGGCGAACCTCCTCTTCTTCGGCCGCTCCATCCTCACCAAGGGCTGAGCCCCACCCCGGCAGATACGACACCCCTCACCAAAGGAGTTCAGGAACTCATGGACGCTGTGACCCAGGTCCCCACTCCCGTCAACGAGCCGGTGCACGGCTACGCCCCCGGCTCGCCCGAGCGCACCCGCCTCGAGACCAAGCTCAAGGAGCTGGCCGAGAACCCGATCGACCTGCCCTGTTTCATCGGCGGTGAGCGTCGCATGGGCGGCGGCGAGTCCTTCCAGGTCGTCCAGCCGCACAACCACCAGAAGGTGCTCGGCACCGCCCGCAACGCCACCACCCAGGACGCGCAGGACGCCATCGACGCCGCCCTCGCCGCCGCCCCGGCCTGGCGCGCGATGTCCTTCGACGACCGCGCCGCGATCATCCTGCGCGCCGCCGAGCTGCTCTCCGGCCCGTGGCGCGAGACCATGGCCGCCTCGACGATGCTCGGCCAGTCGAAGACCGCCCAGCAGGCCGAGATCGACACCCCCTGCGAGCTCATCGACTTCTGGCGCTTCAACGTCTCGTACGCCCGCCAGATCCTCGCCGAGCAGCCCCCGGCCAACGCGCCGGGCGTCTGGAACCGCCTGGACCACCGCCCGCTCGAGGGCTTCGTGTACGCGATCACGCCGTTCAACTTCACGGCCATCGCGGGCAACCTGCCGACCGCGCCCGCCCTCATGGGCAACGTCGTCGTGTGGAAGCCGTCCCCGACGCAGACCCACGCCGCCGTGCTGCTCATGCAGCTCCTGGAGGAGGCCGGGCTGCCGAAGGGCGTCATCAACCTGGTCACCGGCGACGGCCTCGCGGTCTCCGAGGTCGCCCTGGAGCACCCGGAGCTCGCCGGCATCCACTTCACCGGCTCGACCAAGACCTTCCAGCACCTGTGGAAGACGGTCGGCAACAACATCGAGAAGTACAAGTCGTACCCGCGCATCGTCGGCGAGACCGGCGGCAAGGACTTCGTCGTCGCCCACCCGTCGGCCGACCCGGCGGTCCTCAAGACGGCGCTGACCCGCGGCTCCTTCGAGTTCCAGGGCCAGAAGTGCTCCGCCTCGTCGCGTGCGTACGTCCCCGCCTCGATCTGGAACAACGGCTTCAAGGAGCAGTTCGCGGCCGAGGTCGACGGCATCAAGATGGGTGACGTCACCGACCTGTCGAACTTCATCGGCGCCGTCATCGACGACCGCTCCTTCGCGAAGAACAAGGCCGCGATCGACCGCGCCAAGGCCGACCCGTCCTGCACGATCATCGCGGGCGGCACCTACGACGACTCGGAGGGCTACTTCGTCCGCCCGACCGTCATCGAGTGCACCGACCCGGAGAACGAGGTCTTCAAGGACGAGTACTTCGGCCCGATCCTCGCGGTGTACGTCTACGAGGACGAGAAGTACGAGGAGATGCTGGCGCAGATGGAGTCCGTCTCGGCGTACGCCCTGACCGGCTCGATCATCGCCGGTGACCGTGCGGCCGCGGCCGACGCGATGGAGAAGCTCCGCTTCGCCGCGGGCAACTTCTACATCAACGACAAGTCGACCGGCGCCGTCGTCGGCCAGCAGCCCTTCGGCGGCGGCCGTGCCTCCGGCACCAACGACAAGGCCGGCGCGCCGCAGAACCTGATGCGCTGGACGCTGACCCGCGCCATCAAGGAGTCCCTGGTCCCGCCGACCGAGTACGGCTACCCGCACATGGGCTGACCCCCACCCGGCCTCAGGGCCACCTGAACACCCGCCCCCGTACGGCCCGTTCGCCGGACGGGGGCGGTGTTTCTTCCCCACCCCGCCCCTTCCCGAAAGCCTGCGGCGCTTATGTGCGTCTGCCGCGCCGTCGTGGCTGGTCGCGCAGTTCCCCGCGCCCCTGTCGGGGCACAATCCAGCCCCTCCGGCGTTCGCAGGACTTTCGGGAAGGGGCGGGTAGGGGAAGAAAACAGCGCGCGGCCAGGACCTAGGCCTCAGACCTCGACGAGCACCTGGTCGAGGGACTTCCGCACCAGGTCCGGGACCTGGCAGTCGGGGGCCGGATAACCGACCGGGATCACCGCGAACGCCTTCTCGTTCTCCGGCCGGTTCAGGACCTGGGACAGGAACCGCATCGGGCTCGGCGTGTGCACGAGCGCCGCGAGCCCCGACAGATGCAGCGCGGACAGCAGCATGCCGACGGCGATGCCGACCGACTCGTCGACGTAGTAGTGCTTGTGCTTGGTGCCGTCCTCGCCGAGCCAGTAGCGCTGTTGGAACACCACCAACAGGGCCGGGGCGTCGGTCAGATGGGCCTTCACCTCGTCCGTGCCGAGCGGCCGGAGGGCGGCCAGCCACTCCTCGCCGAGCCGCCCGTCGTAGCTGATCCGCTCCTCGTGCTCGGCGGCCTCACGGATCCGCCGGCGCACCTCGGGGTCGCGGACGAGCACGAACGTCCACGGCTGCTGATGCGCCCCGGACGGCGCGGTCGACGCGCACGCCACCGCGTCCCGCACGACCTGCTCGGGCACCGGGTCGGGCGCGAACTGCCGTACCGTGCGCCGCTGTTGCATCCGGGCGCGCAGTTCGGCGGCGCGGGTGAGCGACTCGGCGCGCGGCATCCGCGCCGGGCGGTAGGGGACGGGCCGGTAGGGCTCTCCGTGGGCCGGGGCCCAGGCGTCAGCAGTCTCGGTCATACGGCGAGTCTGCCGCCCGGCACGGCACCGGACCAGGCGGTCCTCGGCCGCGTACACCGTTCCCCGGGGGCCGTCGGCGCGGCCTCAACTCGCGTGCGCCGCCCGCACGATGGTCTTGCCGACGTTCGCCCCCCGCAGCATCCCCAGGAACGCCCCCACGATCGACTCGAACCCCACCGTCACCGTCTCGTCCAGGCCGACCCGCCCGCTCTGCAGATGCGGTACGACGAACGCGTACAACTCGTCCTGCGCGTCCCGGTGGTCGCGGACCAGGAAGCCCTCCAGGCGGAGCGACTTCTCCACGACGTCGGCGTGGTTGAACCGGACGGGCGGCGCCGCCGGGTCGTTGTACTGGCTGACCGTGCCGACCCGCACCACCCGGCCGTACTCCCGCAGCCCCGCTATCCCCGCGCCCAGGTGCTCGCCGCCGACGTTGTCGACGAACACGTCGAAGCCGTCCGGCGCCGCCTTCGCCAACTGCTCGGCGACGGGCCCGTCGTGGTAGTCGAAGGCCGCGTCGTACCCGACCTCCGAGGTGAGGTGGGCGACCTTCGCCGCCGAGCCCGCGCTGCCCACGATCCGGCCCGCGCCGAGCAGCCGCGCGAGGCGTGCCGTGGCCGTGCCGACGCCGCCCGCCGCGGCCGAGACGAACAGGTCCTCGCCCTCCTGCAGGCGCGCGATCCGGGTCAGGCCCACGTACGCGGTCAGGCCCGTGCCGCCGAGGATGCCGAGGTGGGCCGAGAGCGGCACCCCGTCGAGGTGCGGCAGCCGGCGGACCTCGTCCGGCGTGACCACGGCGTGCGTGCGCCAGCCCTGCCGGTGGAACACCAACTCGCCCTCCTTCAGGCCGGGTCGGCGCGACTCCACGACCCGCCCGACCGCCCGCCCCTCCAGGGGTGTGTGCAGCGCGTTCCCGCCGGGCACGTCGTCCATCAGCTCGCGGTGGTACGGGTCCACGGACCAGTACAGGTTCTCCACCAGGGCCGTTCCGGGCGCGGGCCGCGGAACCGCCGACTCCACGAACGCGAAGTGGTCGGGGGTGGGGAAGCCGTGCGGGCGGGCGGTCTGGTGGACGGTGAGGGCGGTGTCGTTCGTCATGCCCGGAAACGTAGGAGGGAATCCCCGGGCCGGGCAGAGGGTTGGGCTCATGGAACGCCGCCGGGCATGAACGGTGCTCATAGGCCGAGGTGAGAGGGGTGGGCGACGCGATGGCCGCCGAGCGGGAGAGCGCGCCGCAGGAGCTGGCGCCGCACGAACTGCGGACGCTCGTCGCCGTGGCCGAGGAGGGCGGCTTCTCCGCCGCGGCCGTGGCCCTCGGCCTGACCCAGTCGGCGGTCTCGCACTCGGTGCGCGGCAGCGAACGCAAGCTCGGCGCGGTCCTGTTCACCCGCGGCCGTACGGGAGCGGCGCCGACGGCGGCAGGGGAGCGGGCCGTGGCCTACGCGCGCCGGGTGCTGCACCTGCTGGACGCGATGGCCGCCGAGGTGCGCGGCGCCGAACTCGGCCGTACCGCGGGGCCGTTGCGCATCGCCGCCTTCCGCAGCGCGGCCCTGCATCTGCTGCCCGAGCCGTTGCGCCGGCTCCGCGAACGGCACCCGGACGTCGACGCCCGCGTGAAGGTCGTACGCGAAGTGGGCGCGGGCACGGCCGGGGAGGTGCTGGCCGGGCGGGCGGACGTCGGGATCGCCACGATCGGGCAGACCTCGCCGGTCCCGCCCGGACTCGTCGGGGACGTGCTGCGCGAGGAGCGGTACGCGTTCGTGCACCCGGCCGGGCACCCCGATCCGCGCTCGCTGCCGCTGGTGGACTGGCGGGAGAACTGCGGCTCGTACACCCGGCGCTGGTGGAGCGAGCAGGACTGGATCCCGCAGGCGACCGTCGAGACCGAGGACGACGGAGCAGTGCTCTCGATGGTGAGCGCCGGTCACGGAATGGCGATCATGCCCGAGCTGTCCCTCACCGGAGCACCGCTCTCGGTCGAGATCACCGATCTCGGCCCGGACCGCCCGTTCCGCTCCATCGGCTACGTGACCACCCCAGAGCTCGCCGGAACGGCGCCCGTACGCGCCCTGATCAGGGAGTTGAGGCAGCTCAAGGGCTGAGGGGCGGGAGAGCACGGGTGTGCGGAGAGGCGCCGGAAGTGACTCCCGTCGATGATCGCGTCTCAGATAGTAGGAAGTCCGAGTAATTGTGGAGACAGCAGCTCGATGCTCGCTTAGCTTTGTAGGAGCCGAACGTCTCGCTCGATCCAGCGAATGGCGGTCGTGAGCCGGCCCTCACGCAGGCAACCCCTGCGGGCCCCGGGCTCCCCGCCTGCCTTCCGGCGTCTCGTAGAAAACCCCTCTCCGCACTCCGTCCTGCCTTCAAGGAGTCGATTCCTCATGACCGAGACGACCGTCGCCGCCCGCCGAGTCCGTCGCGCCCCGCGCATCGGTGAGACCGAGCGCAAGAACGCCGCCGCCGCCCTCCAGCGCGCCCTCGACCGCAGGGACAACGGCGGTGAGACGGGCCACTGAGCGCCTGTTCTTCCCCGGCTCCGCCCCGCGTCCCCGAAAGGGGCGCGGGGAACCGCGCAACCAGCCATCGCGGCGCCGCAGACGGCCGACCGACGGGGCAGCCTCCGGCGGTGCGTCCATATAGCGGACGGTTCATGTCACCGGGTAAGACAACCGCGTACCCTCAAAATCATGTCTCGCAGCATCAATCTCGCAGTCATCCCCGGCGACGGCATCGGCCCGGAGGTCGTGGCCCAGGGGCTCAAGGTCCTCTCCGCCGTGCTTCCGCAGGATGTGAAGCTGGAGACGAAGGAGTTCGACTTCGGCGCCAAGCGGTACCACGCCACCGGTGAGACCCTCACCGACGCCGACATCGACGCCCTGAAGCAGCACGACGCGATCCTCCTCGGCGCGATCGGCGACCCGAGCGTCCCGTCCGGCGTCCTGGAGCGCGGCTTCCTCCTGAAGCTCCGCTTCGCCTTCGACCACCACGTCAACCTGCGCCCGAGCAAGCTGCTCCCCGGCGTCGCCACCCCGCTCGCGGGCCAGCCCGAGATCGACTTCATCGTCGTACGCGAGGGCACCGAGGGTCCGTACACCGGCAACGGCGGCACCATCCGCAAGGGCACCGAGCACGAGGTCGCCACCGAGGTCTCCGTGAACACGGCCTTCGGCGTCGAGCGGGTCGTCCGGGACGCGTTCGCCCGCGCCCAGGCCCGCCCGCGCAAGAAGCTGACGCTGGTGCACAAGAACAACGTGCTCGCGTACGCCGGTCACCTGTGGACGGACGTCTTCAACCGCGTGGCCCAGGAGTTCCCCGAGGTCACCACCGAATACATCCACGTCGACGCCGCGACGATCTACCTCGTCACCGACCCGGGCCGCTTCGACGTGGTCGTCACCGACAACCTCTTCGGCGACATCATCACCGACCTCGCCGCGGCCGTCTCCGGCGGCATCGGCGTCGCGGCCTCCGGGAACATCAACCCGAGCCGCGACTACCCGTCCATGTTCGAGCCCGTGCACGGCTCGGCCCCGGACATCGCCGGTCAGGGCAAGGCCGACCCCTCGGCCACGGTCCTCTCCGTCGCGCTCCTGCTGCGCCACCTCGGGTACGAGGCCGAGGCCGTGCGCATCGAGGACGCCGTCTCCGCCGACCTGGGCGAACGCGGCGCCAACTCCCGTACGACGGACGAGATCGGCGACGCGCTCGCCGCGCGAGTAGCCGGCTGACCCGGCCGGTTCCAACCGAGGGAAACCCCCAGCCGCCGGGTCGCATCCGCACCCGGCGGCTTCTCGTATGCGCCGCCGGGTGCCACCATCGACATCCGGACCGCCATCACACCGTTTCAGTCACAGCCCTGCCCGAGCGATAATCGGACCCTGGGCCGCGGAATGCGGGTAAGCGAGTACGAGACAGTCGCCTCAGGGCGGCGTGAGCGCGGTCCGACACACACGAAACGGTGAAGGACAAGCACTCATGACGACGCCCACGATCGAGCTCAAGCCCTCCTCCAGCCCGCTGTCGGACGCGGAGCGAGACGCGATCCTGGCCAACCCCGGGTTCGGCCGCCACTTCACCGACCACATGGTCACGATCAAGTGGACGGAAGGCCGCGGCTGGCACGACGGCCAGCTGGTGCCGTACGGCCCGCTGTCGCTCGACCCGGCGACCAACGTCCTGCACTACGCCCAGGAGATCTTCGAGGGCCTGAAGGCGTACCGCCGGCCCGACGGCACCGTCGCCACGTTCCGCCCCGACGCCAACGCCCGCCGCTTCCAGGCCTCCGCGCGCCGGCTCGCCATGCCGGAGCTGCCCGTCGAGACCTTCGTCGAGGCCTGCGACGTGCTGGTCCAGCACGACAAGGCGTGGGTGCCGGCGCACGGCGGCGAGGAGTCGCTCTACCTGCGGCCGTTCATGATCGCCACGGAGGTCGGCCTCGGCGTGAAGCCGGCGAGCGAGTACCTCTTCGTGGTGATCGCCTCGCCGGCCGGCGCGTACTTCCCGGGCGGCGTGAAGCCCGTCTCCATCTGGGCCTCGCAGGACCGCGTGCGCGCCGTGCCCGGCGGCATGGGCGACGCCAAGACCGGCGGCAACTACGCCGCTTCGCTGCTCGCCCAGGCCGAGGCCGCGGCGCACGGCTGCGACCAGGTCTGCTACCTGGACGCGGTCGAGCACAAGTGGGTCGAGGAACTCGGCGGCATGAACCTGTACTTCGTGTACGGCGCTGCGTCTGATTCGAAGCCCAGGATCGTGACGCCGACCCTGACCGGCTCGATCCTGGAGGGCATCACCCGCGACTCGCTCCTGGAGGTCGCCCGTGACCTCGGCTTCGAGTCCGCGGAGGAGCGCGTCTCCATCGACCAGTGGCGCGAGGACACCGCGAACGGCACGCTCACCGAGGTCTTCGCCTGCGGCACGGCCGCGGTGATCACCCCGGTCGGCACCGTCAAGACCGACGGCACCGAATGGACCCAGGGCAACGGCGAGCCGGGCCCCGTCACCATGAAGCTCCGGGACGCGCTCCTCGACATCCAGCGCGGCAAGTCCGAGGACCGGCACGGCTGGATGCACGTGCTGGGCTAGGGGATCACGCCCGCGCGTACCTCCGCCGTACCCGTGTCAGTGCCCGACTCAGTGCCCGCACCGGACGTCTCCGGTGCGGGCACGGGCGCTTTCAGGGCCAGGTACACCACGCCGCCCACCAGCCCCGACAGCACGAAGCTGCAGTCCACGCCGCCGGTCAGGGGCAGCAGCGGGCCCTCGTACAGCGGGGTCGAGACCGAGGCGAGGCCGACGGCCGCGCCCGCCGCCCAGGCCGCCGTGGCGCGGGGCTCCCAGCCGGCGCGGAACCAGTAGATCCCGCCCCGCGAGCGGCGGTTGAAGACCTGCAGGGCCTCAGGGTCGTACGTGCCGCCGAGCCGTCGGTGGGCGACGAGGGTGATCACCGCCCAGGGCGTGCCGATCGCCGTCAGGAGCAGCACGAAGGACGTCATCGCCGACTGGGCGTCCCAGGCGAAGTGGCCGAGGAAGACGAACGCGGTGGCGACGACGGCGACGATCACCGTGGCCTGCGTACGGCTGGCGCGCGGGACGATCGCGTCCAGGTCGAGGCCCATCGAGTACAGCATCAGGCCCGCGTTGCCGACGGTGCCCGCGGTGGCGGCGAGCAGCAGTGGCACCAGGTACCAGGTGGGCGCCGCGTCGACCAGCGGGCCCGCGTAGTCGAGTCCGGCCCGCGCGGCGAGCGCCGTGAACGTGCCGAACAGCTGCGGCAGGAGCAGTCCGACGGTCAGGCCGAGGCCGGTCGCGCGCAGGACGGTGCGGGGGGTGTGCTTGGTGGGGGAGATGTAGCGGGAGTAGTCGCCGAGCAGGGTGATGAACGCGACCGGTCCGCTGAGCCCGGCGGCGACGGCGGCGAACAGCCAGGTCGGCCAGAACGAGCCGAGCAGATACGGGGTGTCGGGCGGGGCGGAGGTGGTGAAGTCGCCCGCGTACGCGACCAGGCCGAGGGCGAGCAGGACGGTCATGCCGACGGCGAGCGCCTTGCTGAGGCGCAGCAGCAGCTGGTAGCCGAAGACGGCGCCGACGACGGTGGCGCCCGCGAGCAGCGCGTAGACCAGGGTGTGCGCCAGGCCGCCGTCCGGGAGGCCGAGCAGCCGGGTCAGCGTGCCGATGGTGACGTCGCCGCCGATCCACAGGGTCAGGGCGGTGTAGCCGAGGGAGAGCAGCAGGCCGACCACGGAGCCGATGAGGCGGCCGCGGACGCCGAAGGCGGCGCCGCTCGAGGTGGACAGGTTGGTGGCGGTGCGCAGCGAGATCAGGGCGAGCGGCGCGGTGACGAGGACGCCGACGGCGGTGCCCGCGACGATCGCCGTGACGGACGGCCACAGGCCGAGCCCGAAGGACGGCGGCAGCCAGCCGAAGACGATGACGCCGAGGCAGAGGTTGGAGCCGAGCAGGATCGAGACGAGGTCGCGCGGGCCGCTGGTGCGTTCCGCTTCCGGGATGGTGTCTACTCCGCGCTGTTCTATCGGCATGGGCGGTCCCTGTCGGTGGCAGGTGGGCGGGTGGGCGACGAGCGTGGACGGAAGGCACAGTGAGTTTTGAGCAACGCTCTAAACCATCTACCGTGCAGACCGGCGTGGCCGTCAAGGTTTCTGCGTAATCTTTTGCACAGCGCTGAGATGGGTTTAGAGTGCCGTACTAACTGGAAGCGAGGGAGTGCCCGTGCGACTCACCCCCACCGAACGGGACCGGCTGCTGCTGTTCAACGCCGCCGAGCTGGCCCGCGCCCGCCGCGCCCGCGGCCTGAGGCTCAACGTCCCCGAGGCGACCGCCCTGATCGCCGACACCGTCTGCGAGGCCGCCCGCGACGGGCTGCGGCTGAACGAGGCCATCGAGCGGGCCCGCGCCGTGCTCGGCCCCGACGACGTGCTGCCCGGCGTCGCCGACGTCGTCACCGAGGTGCACGTGGAGGCCGTCTTCGACGACGGCTCCCGCCTCGCCGTCGTCTCCGACCCGCTGCAGGGCGGCTCCCTCGGCGACGCCGCCCCCGGCGCCGTGCTCCCCGGCCCGGCGCACACGGAGCCCGAGCCGGCCCTGCACGTCTTCGTGCGGAACACGGCGAGCGTGCCGGTCAGCGTGACCTCGCACTTCCACTTCTTCGAGGCCAACCCGCGGCTCGACTTCGACCGCTCGGCCGCGTACGGCATGCGGCTCGCCATCCCCGCCGGGGCGTCGTTCCGCTTCGACCCGGGCGGCGAGGCGCAGGTCGGGCTCGTGCCCATCGGGGGCGCGCGCGTGGCCATCGGCTTCGCCGGGCTCGTCGACGGGGAACTGGACGCGCCCGGCGCGAAGGAAGAGGCGCTGCGCCGCGCAGCCGCCTGCGGATACCTGGGAGTTGAGCGATGAGCCGGCCCACCAAGCACAGCCCGCACGGAACGCCGCCGAGCGGCGGGCGCATCGACCCGCGCGAGTACGCCTCCGTGCACGGCCCGCGCGCCGGGGACCGGGTCGTGCTCGGCGACTCCGGGCTCGTCGTCCGCGTCGAGTCGGACGCGCAGAAGCACGGGGACGAGTTCCTGGCCGGCTTCGGCAAGACCGCCCGCGACGGACTGCACCTCAAGGCCGCCGCCGTGCGCGAGACCTGCGACGTCGTGATCAGCAACGTGCTCGTGATCGACGCCGTGCAGGGCATCCGGAAGGTGTCCATCGGCATCCGGGAGGGCCGGATCTCCGCGATCGGGCGGGCCGGAAACCCGGACACCCTCGACGGCGTGGACGTCGTCGTCGGCACCGGCACCACCATCGTCTCCGGCGAGGGCATGATCGCCACCGCCGGCGCCGTGGACACCCATGTCCATCTGCTGTCGCCGCGCGTCATGGAGGCCTCCCTCGCCTCCGGCGTCACCACGATCATCGGCCAGGAGTTCGGCCCCGTCTGGGGCGTCGGCGTCAACTCGCCCTGGGCGCTGCGCAACGCCTTCGGCGCCTTCGACGCCTGGCCCGTCAACATCGGCTTCCTGGCGCGGGGTTCGTCCTCCGACGGCGCGCCGCTCGTCGAGGCGCTCGCCGAGGGCGGGGCCTCCGGCTTCAAGGTGCACGAGGACATGGGCGCGCACACCCGCGCCCTGGACACCGCGCTGCGCGTCGCCGAGGAGCACGACGTCCAAGTCGCCCTGCACAGCGACGGGTTGAACGAGTGCCTCTCCGTCGAGGACACCCTCAGCGTCCTCGACGGCCGTACGATCCACGCCTTCCACATCGAGGGCTGCGGCGGCGGGCACGTCCCGAACGTGCTGAAGATGGCGGGCGTCCCGAACGTCATCGGCTCGTCCACCAACCCGACCCTGCCCTTCGGCCGGGACGCGGTCGCCGAGCACTACGGCATGATCGTCTCCGTCCACGACCTGAAGACGGACCTGCCCGGCGACGCCGCCATGGCCCGGGACCGCATCCGCGCCGGCACCATGGGCGCCGAGGACGTCCTGCACGACCTGGGCGCGATCGGCATCACCTCGTCCGACGCGCAGGGCATGGGCCGGGCCGGCGAGACCGTACGCCGTACGTTCGCGATGGCCGGGAAGATGAAGGCCGAGCTGGGCCCGCTGGAGGGCGACGGGGAGCACGACGACAACGCCCGCGTCCTGCGCTACATGGCGAAGCTCACCCTCAACCCGGCGATCGCGCACGGCCTCGCGCACGAGATCGGCTCCCTGGAGGTCGGCAAGCTCGCCGACATCGTGCTGTGGACGCCGCAGTTCTTCGGCGCCAAGCCGCAGCTCGTCCTCAAGTCCGGCTTTCCCGCGTACGGCGTCACCGGCGACCCCAACGCCGCCACCGACACCTGCGAACCCCTCGTCCTGGGGCCGCAGTTCGGGGCGCACGGGGCGACGCCCGCGGAGATCTCCGTCGCGTTCGTCGCGCAGGCCGCCGTCGACCGCGGCCACGACCTGATGCCGACCCGGCGCCGCCGTGTCGCCGTGCGCGGCACCCGCGGCATCGGCCCCGCCGACCTGCGCCTCAACTCCCGGATCGGCGCGGTCGACGTGGACGCGCGCAGCGGCCTCGTCACCCTCGACGGCGAGCCGATGCGCTCCGACCCGGCCGAGTCGACGTCCCTGAACCGCCTGTACTTCCTCTGAGCTCCGCCTCTGACGCTCCCTCAACTCACTGTCGTACGCGAAGGATTCCCCATGACGTTCCGCATGCCCGCCGAGTGGGCCCCGCACGAGCGCACCTGGATGGCCTGGCCCGGCCCCAACACCACGTTCTCCTCCTCCGAGGAGCTGGCCGAGTCCCGGGCCGCCTGGGCCGCCGTGGCCCGTGCCGTGCGCCGCTTCGAGCCGGTCACCGTGGTCCACGGCCCCGGCCAGTCCGCCTCCGCGCGCGCCCTGCTCGGCCCCGACATCGAGCTGGTCGAGCGGGAGCTGGACGACGCCTGGATGCGCGACATCGGCCCGACCTTCGTCACCGACGGCACCCGACTCGCCGCCGTCGACTGGGTGTTCAACGGCTGGGGCGCGCAGGACTGGGCCAGCTGGGAGCACGACTCGAAGATCGCCTCGTACGTGGCCGACCTGGCGGGCGTGCCCGTGCACAGCTCGCCGCTGGTCAACGAGGGCGGCGGCATCCACGTCGACGGCGAGGGCACCGTGCTCCTCACCGAGACCGTGCAGCTCGGCCCGGAGCGCAACCCCGGCTGGACCAAGGAGCGGGTCGAGGCGGAGATACACGCCAAGCTCGGCACGACCAAGGCGATCTGGCTCAAGCGCGGCCTCACCGCCGACTACCCGCCGCACGGCTACGGCACCCTCGGCCACGTCGACATCGTCGCCGCCTTCGCCGGGCCCGGCGTGGTCGTCGCGCACACCCAGCCCGACCCGGAGCACCCGGACCACGAGCCGTGCAAGGAGAACGTCGAGTTCCTGCGCGCCCAGACCGACGCCAGGGGCCGCCGCCTCACGGTCGTCGAGGTCCCGGCGCCCACCAGGATCCGCGAGGAGGACGGCGGCTGGGCCGACTACTCGTACATCAACCACTACCTCTGCAACGGCGGCGTCGTGCTCTGCTCCTTCGACGACCCGCGCGACGAGCTCGCGGCGGGTACGTTCCGCCGGCTCTTCCCGGACCGGACCGTCACCCTGGTGGATGCCCGTACGATCTTCGCGGGAGGCGGTGGCATCCACTGCATCACCCAGCAGCAGCCCAAGGTGTGACCCGAGGAGAGACCCGCATGGCCCCGGCAGCCCGCGCGCGCCGCAACGCACCGCCGCGTGACCAGGTGCTCTCCGCGGCCATGGCGATGATCGCGGACAGCGGGCTCGACCGGCTCACCATGGCGGCGCTCGGCCGCGAGGTCGGCATGAGCAGCGGCCACCTTCTCTACTACTTCAAGACGAAGGACGAGCTGCTCCTGCAGACCCTGGAGTGGAGCGAGGGCCGCCTCGGCGAGGAGCGCCGCGCCCTCCTCGACTCCACCCGCCCGGCCCGCGCCCGCCTGGACGCGTACGTCGACCTGTACGTGCCGGACGCGCCCCGCGACCCGCACTGGACGCTGTGGCTTGAGGTCTGGAACCGCTCGCAGTACGCGGACGCCGAGGCCGAGTCGCGGGTCCGGCAGGCCGCCATCGAGAAGGCCTGGCACCGCGACCTGGTGGCGCTGCTCGCCGAGGGCGTCTCCCGGGGCGAGCTGCGCACGGTCGACCCGGAGCGCTTCGCGGCCCGGCTGCGCGCCCTGCTCGACGGCTTCTCGCTGCATGTGGCGGTGGGCCTGCCGGGCACGGACCGGGCCCAAGTCCTCGCGCACGTACGGGAGTTCCTGGACGACGCGCTGGGGCAGTGACAGCAGAGAGCGGCGCACCCGGCCTCAAGGGGTGCGCCGCTCTCCGTTCTCGGTACGGGATCGGATCAGTAGACGTTGACCCCGTAGGCCGTCAGGGCCTCCTGGACGGGCTGGAACACGGCCGAGCCGACGCCGTTGTCGCAGGTGCCGTTGGAGCCGGAGTGGATGCCGAGGGCCGTGGTGCCCGCGAAGTGCGCGCCGCCGCTGTCGCCGCCGGCCGAGCAGGCGTTGGTGCGCACCATGCCGTACACGTAGTCGCCGTTGCCGTAGTTCACGGTGACGTTGGTCTGCGTGACGGATCCCGTGGTGACCTTGGTGGTCGAGCCGGACTTCTTGATCGCCTGACCGACCACGGCGGTCGCGGCCGAGGTGATGTCCTGGTAGCTGCCGTTGTAGAGGTTCACATGCCCGGCGGGCGTCGAGCCGTCGGTGTACTTGACGATGCCGTAGTCGTTGGTCGGGAAGCTCGAACCGGTGCGCGTGCCGATCACCGGGCCGCCGGAGGAGGCGCTCCAGTTGGCGATCGAGTCGGTGCAGTGCCCGGCCGTGAGGAAGTAGCGGGTCGCGCCGTTGGACACGTTGAACGCGGCCGAGCAGCGGGAGCCGCCGCCGTAGATCGCGTCACCGCCGGCCACCTCCTGCTTGAACTCGCCCGGTACGCGGGTGACTTGGACCGCTCCGTCGAGGCCGACGGCGACCCGCTCGATCCTGGCGAGCTCGGCCTCCGAGACCGTGGAGTCGGCCTCGACGACGACCTGGTTGCGTCTCGGGTCGACGCCCCAGCTGGTGCCGGGGATCTTCGCGTCCTTCTCCAGCGCGGCGGTCGCGGCCGCCAGCTGGGTGCCGCTGCGCTCGACCAGCTTCGGCTTGCCGCCGCGGCTGAGGACCAGCTCGGCGTCCGCCTCCTTGGTGACGGTGGTGACCAGTTCGCCCGTACGGGCGTCCAGATAGCTGCCCGCGCTGCGCCCGCCCAGCTCACGCGCGAGGTCCGCGTTGCGCTGGTACGTGTCGGCGCCGGCGCGGACGCCGGGGGTGGGGGAGGGCTCGTCCGCGGCGGCGGGGGAGCCGGGCAGTAGGAGGGTGAGGGGGAGTGCGACCAGGGTCGCGGCGGTGGCCAGAGTGCGCTTCACGTGCTGCCTCCCGACAGGGTGTGGGGGAGTCGTTCCGGCGGGGCGCCGGGCTGACATCGGTGTCGTGTTCACAACAGAAAGCGCATGCATCATAGGTTCGTACCTGGCCCTGAACACCGCAGCGACGCGTGGAGGTTTTGTGCCCCGACCCAGGTGGGGGCCGCGCGAAGGGTCTCTCGGGGGCTCCCGATGCCGGATCGTTGTATGGGCCAGCTTGTCTCGGAAGCGATCATTCCGGCAGCGTGTGCGGCATGCAGAAACAGCAGTGGAAGAAGATCTGGGTCGGCTCGGCCGGCAACATGGTCGAGTGGTTCGACTGGTTCGTGTACGCCAGCTTCTCGACGTACTTCGCGGCCTCCTTCTTCCCCAGCGGGAACCCCACCGCCCAACTCATGAACACCGCGGGCATCTTCGCGGTCGGCTTCTTCATGCGCCCCGTCGGCGGCTGGCTCCTCGGCCGGGTCGGTGACCGCAAGGGCCGCAAGGCCGCACTCACCCTGACCGTCACCCTGATGTCGGCCTCCGCCGTCCTCATCGCCGTCGCCCCCACCTACGCGGTCGCGGGCTACGGCGGCGCCGCCGTCCTGCTCGTCGCCCGGCTCCTCCAGGGCCTGTCGGTCGGCGGCGAGTACGCGGCCTCCGCGACGTACCTCACCGAGGCCTCCGACCCCAGCCGGCGCGGCTTCGCCTCCAGCTTCCAGTACGTCTCGATGACCGCGGGTCAGATCCTCGGCCTCGGCCTGCAGATCGTGCTGCAGCGCACCATGTCCGAGGACGCGCTGCACAGCTGGGGCTGGCGCATCCCGTTCGTCATCGGCGCCCTCGGCGCGGCCGTGATCTTCTACCTGCGCCGCAACATGCTGGAGACGGACGTCTACGAGGAGTCCGCCGACGACACCGCGGCCGAGGACAAGGGCACCATCAAGGCGCTGCTCCGGCACAAGCGCGAGGCGTTCCTGGTCATCGCCCTCACCATGGGCGGCACGGTCGCGTACTACACGTACACGACCTACCTCACCAAGTACCTCTCCAACTCCGCGGGCCTGCCCAAGCAGACGGCGACCCTCGTCTCCTTCTGCGCCCTGATCGTCTTCGCCTGCCTGCAGCCGCTCGCCGGCATGCTGTCCGACCGCATCGGCCGGCGCCCGCTGCTGATCACCTTCGCGGTGGGCTCGACCTTCCTGACCGTGCCGATCATGACGCTCCTGCAGCACGCGGGCTCCTTCTGGCCGGCCCTCGGCCTCTCGCTCCTCGCCCTCGTGGTGGTCACCGGCTACACGTCGATCAACGCCTGCGTGAAGGCCGAGCTCTTCCCGACCGGCATCCGCGCCCTCGGCGTCGCCCTCCCGTACGCCATCGCCAACGCCCTCTTCGGCGGCACGGCGGAGTACGTGGCCCTCTGGTTCAAGGACGGCGGCATCGAGTCCGGCTTCTACTGGTACGTGGCGGGCTGCGCGGCGGTGAGCCTGGTGGTGTACCTGACGATGCGCGAGACGAAGGACCTGGACCTGAACCGGGTCGGCAAGGGCACGGACACCCCTGCTCCCGCCCCGGTGGACGCCAAGGTCTCCTGATCCGGCCCAGGCGGTCGGCCCGGGGTGACGCACACCACGCCCCCGGGCGACCGCATCGTGAGACCCCCGCCCCAAGAAGGGGCAACTTGTGCAAAGCTCGCCGGGTGTTCCGCAAAGCGATGATTATTCGCAGCGAGCGCGCCGGTCCGCAGTGACCGTCACGTACGAAAAGACCGTACGGGCGGACACCGTCGTCCCAGACCCGCGCGCAGACCTCTCGCACCCGCGAGAGGTTTTTCTGTTTTCCCGGCCCACCGCACACCGGGAGCGGAGCGCGAGGGATCATAGGGGAACGGTGGAACCGGTCATTCCGGTAGGCCGAGATCCGAAAACAGGAGCCAGATCAGCATGACGGCAAGCACGGGGCATCCCGACGACTCGTTCCACGTCTTCGACACCACGCTGCGCGACGGCGCGCAGCGCGAGGGCATCAACCTCACCGTCGCGGACAAGCTGACCATCGCCCGGCACCTGGACGACTTCGGCGTGGGCTTCATCGAGGGCGGCTGGCCCGGCGCCAACCCCCGCGACACCGAGTTCTTCGCCCGCGCCCAGCAGGAGATCAAGTTCAAGCACGCCCAGCTGGTGGCCTTCGGCGCCACCCGCAGGGCCGGTGCGAAGGCCGCCGACGACCCGCAGGTCAAGGCCCTCCTGGACTCCGGCGCCCCGGTCGTCACGCTCGTCGCCAAGTCCCACGACCGGCACGTCGAACTCGCCCTGCGCACCACGCTCGACGAGAACCTCGCGATGATCGGCGACACCGTCTCGTACCTGCGCGAGCAGGGCCGCCGGGTCTTCGTCGACTGCGAGCACTTCTTCGACGGCTACCGCGCCAACCCCACGTACGCGAAGGCCGTCGTCCGCACCGCCGCCGAGGCCGGCGCCGACGTGGTGATCCTCTGCGACACCAACGGCGGCATGCTCCCCGCCCAGGTCCAGGCCGTCGTCGCCACCGTGCTCGCCGACACCGGCGCCCGGCTCGGCATCCACGCCCAGGACGACACCGGCTGCGCGGTCGCCAACACCCTCGCCGCCGTCGACGCGGGCGCGACCCACGTCCAGTGCACCGCGAACGGCTACGGCGAGCGCGTCGGCAACGCCAACCTGTTCCCCGTCGTCGCCGCCCTCCAGCTCAAGTACGGCAAGACCGTCCTGCCCGAGGGCGCGCTCGCCGAGATGACCCGGATCTCGCACGCCATCGCCGAGGTCGTCAACCTCACCCCCTCCACGCACCAGCCGTACGTCGGCGTCTCGGCCTTTGCGCACAAGGCGGGCCTGCACGCCTCCGCGATCAAGGTCGACCCGGACCTGTACCAGCACATCGACCCCGAACTCGTCGGCAACACCATGCGGATGCTGGTCTCCGACATGGCGGGCCGCGCCTCCGTCGAGCTCAAGGGCAAGGAGCTCGGCGTCGACCTGGGCGACGACCGCGCGCTCGTCGGCCGCGTCGTCGAGCGGGTCAAGGAGCGCGAGCTGCAGGGCTACTCGTACGAGGCGGCCGACGCCTCCTTCGAGCTGCTGCTGCGCGAGGAGGCCGAGGGCCGTCCGCGCCGCTACTTCCGCACCGAGTCCTGGCGCGCCATCACCGAGGACCGCCCCGACGGCACCCACGCCAACGAGGCGACCGTGAAGCTGTGGGCCAAGGGCGAGCGGATCGTCTCCACGGCCGAGGGGAACGGCCCGGTCAACGCCCTGGACATGGCGATGCGCGTCGGCCTGGAGCGGTTCTACCCGCAGCTCGCCAAGTTCGAGCTGGTCGACTACAAGGTCCGCATCCTGGAGGGCAAGCACGGCACGTCCTCCACGACCCGCGTCCTCATCTCCACGTCGGACGGCGTCGCCGAGTGGTCCACGGTCGGCGTCGCGGACAACGTCATCGCCGCGTCCTGGCAGGCCCTGGTGGACGCGTACACCTACGGGCTGCTGCGCGCCGGGGTCGAGCCGACGGAATAGCACGCTTCCGGGCCACTCGGATGGACCCGGACAGAGTTACCGTCGAGGTATGAGGCATCTCATATCGGTACGGATCATGGTGCGCGCGTTGCTCGCACTGCTCCTGGCCCTGGGTGCCGCCTTCGCCGTGGCGCCCGGGGCACAGGCCGAGACGCCTGTGTCCGAAGTGGCGCAGGCCCTGCAGAAGAGCCCTGTCTACGTCGACCCGGCCGCCTCCGACCTGCTCTCCGACGCGCAGGCGGACACCCTCGCCACGAAGATCGAGGACGCGGACAAGCCGGTGTTCGTGGCCGTGCTGCCTGAGGACTACCCGAAGACGGACCTCTTCCAGAAGCTGCGCGCCCAGACCGGTGTCACCGGCCTCTACGGCGTCCAGGTCGGCAACGACTTCGACGCGCGGGCGGACGGATCGGTCCTGTCCCGCAGTGCCGTGCAGAACCTGACGGTCGCCATGGAGGGCGACGACCCGGCGGCCCGCCTCGACAGCTTCGTCGGCCTGGCCGTCACCAGCGCCTCCGGCTCCGCCCCCGACTCCTGGGACACCGCCGCCGACGACTTCGACGCCGGTGGCCTGATCGGGCTCGGCGCGGTCGCGCTCGCCGGCGGCGCCGGGGCGTACGCGCTGGTCCGGCGGAACCGGAAGCGGAAGGCCGAGGCCGAGTGGGCGGCGCTCGCCAAGCTGAGGGTCGTCGTCGACGAGGACATCACCGCGTTCGGCGAGGAGCTGGACCGCCTCGACTTCCACCCGGGCGAGCCCGGCGCGACGGACGAGATGCTGGGCGACTACGAGCACGCCCTCGACGCGTACGACCGGGCCAAGTCCCTGATGGGCAAGGCGGAACGGCCCGAGGACGTGCGCGGGGTGACCGAGGCCCTGGAGGACGGCCGGTTCGCGCTCGCCGTCCTGGCCGCGCGCCGCGAGGGCCGTGAACTGCCGGCCCGTCGGCCGCCGTGCTTCTTCGATCCGCGCCACGGCCCCGCCGTAGCGGACGCGTCCTGGGCCCCCGAGGGAGGCACGCCGCGAGACGTGCCGGTCTGTGAGGCGGACCGGGTGCGGATCGAAGAGGGCCAGAGCCCCGACGTCCGCACGGTGGACACCCCGTACGGGCGCCGCCCCTACTACGAGGCGGGCCCGGTGTACGGCCCGTGGGCGGGCGGCTACTTCGGCGGCGGCCTGCTGCCTGGGCTCCTGATGGGCACCATGCTCGGCCACATGATGGCCAGCCCCGCCTACGCGGCCACGGACTACGGCGCGGGCACGGGCGGCATGGAGGGCGGCGACGTCTCCGGCTCCGACTTCGACTCCGGCGACTTCGGCGGCGGCTTCGGCGACGGCGGCGGGTTCGGCGGCGGCGACTTCGGCGGCGGCTTCTAGCCGGGCCGGGGTGCGGCGAGCCCCGGAGGGGTCGGGCGGCGCGGGCGAGCCCCGCAAGGCCCGGCCCCTCCGGTTCTTCGGGTGGTCGGCGGCTGATTGTCAGTGGCGGGTGGCAGGCTCGGTGGCATGACGCAGACCCTGGAATTCGCCGACTTCGCGGCCCTCGACGCCTGGCTGGAGCAGCACCACGGCGTGCCCGAGGGGCTGTGGGTGAAGGTCGCCAAGAAGGGCTCGGGCATCCCGTCGGTGACGGCGGGCGAGGTGAACGACGCGGCGCTGTGCTGGGGCTGGATCACCGGCCAGCGCAAGGGACTTGACGCGTCGTACTACCTGCAGAGGATCACGCCGAGACGCGCCCGCAGCCAGTGGTCGCAGGTCAACGTCCGCAGGGTCGCCGAGCTGGCGGCCGAGGGCCGGATGCGCGCCCCCGGCCTCGCGGAGGTCGCGGCGGCCGAGGCGGACGGCCGCTGGGACGCGGCGTACGCATCGCAGAAGGACGCGACGGTCCCGGACGACCTGCGGGCGGCCCTCGACGCGGACCCGGCGGCGAGACGGGCGTACGAGAAGCTGGGCCGTACGGACGCGTATCTGGTCCTACTCCCGCTGCTCAAGGCTCGTACGTCGGAGGAGCGCGCGTCCGCGCTGCGCAGGGCGATGACCCGGCTCGCGGGGGAAGGGCAGGCGTGACGGAGGGCGGACGGCCATGCATGAGCGCCCGCCCTCCGACGGGGGATTCCGGAGGGCGGGCGCAGCTCATGGGGCGGGGAGGCGTGCTCCCCGAGTGGGCTCCCGGGTCGGGCTCCCCGAGTGGGGCTCCCGGGGCGGGGCCTTACTGCTTGATGGCCGAGATGTCGAAGCTCAGCTTGATCTTGTCGGAGATCAGCACGCCGCCCGTCTCGAGCGCGGCGTTCCAGGTCAGGCCCCAGTCGGAGCGCAGGATCTCCGCCTTGCCCTCGAAGCCGACGCGCTCGTTGCCGAACGGGTCCTTCGCCGAGCCGTTGAACTCCAGGTCGATGGTGACCGGCTTGGTGACGCCCTTGATGGTGAGGTCGCCGGTGATCCGGTAGTCCTCCCCGCCGAGGGCCTCGGCCGAGGTGGAGCGGAACGTCATCATCGGGAACTGCTCGACGTCGAAGAAGTCGGCGCTCGCGAGGTGACCGTCACGGTCCGCGGAGCCGGTGTCGACGCTGTCCATGGCGATGTCCAGGCTCGCCGTGGACGCGGCCGGGTTCGACCCGTCCAGGTGCAGCTTGCCCTCGAACTCCGTGAAGGCGCCCTTCACGTTGGTCACCATGGCGTGCCGCGCGGTGAAGCCGAGCTTGGAGTGCGAGGCGTCGATCGTGTACGCACCGGTCAGCGCGGCGAGCTCGGGGTTGACCGCGGCGGGGGCTGCGGGGGCGGTGGTGTCGTTCTTGCGGCCGAAGATGCCCATGACTGCTCCTGAGGGGGACGGGCTCCGGAAGGCTCCGAAGCAGGAGGTTGAATGTTCAACGAGACTCACTGTAGACCCATCAAGTTCAATTTTCAACCTTTTCTGCGTGGCGGTGCCCCGAAGGTGTGCGCGAGCGGTGCTCCTTGGACTTACGAGCACGCTTCTTGGACTGCCTCACCCAGGAAACCCCCGCGCCGTTGACCCCGCACGCGGTGCGCCGCTACCCACGCACCATGTCGCGAAGATTCCGCGCGGCGTGCGCCGCGCTCGCCGCCGCAACATCCCTCGCCGTGGCCCTCCCGGGCGCCGCTGTCGCCGTGCCCGACGCCCCCGCGCGCCAGGCCGCCCCCGTGCTCTCCTCCCCGCAGCTCGACGTCGAGGTCGCCGCCGACTTCCCCCGCGTCCTCTCGTACACCGACCGGGCGACGGGCGCTCGCCTGCTCGGCTCCACCCGCCCGGTCACCGAGGTCGTGCTCAACGGCAAGGCGTACGCCGTACGGGTCGCGGCGCCGCCCGAGGTCACCGGGGCCACCGCCGCGTACACGCTCGCCTTCCCCGACCTGCCCGGCGTCGAGCTGGACGCCGCGCTCGGCGTGGACGGGCGGGCCACCTCCTTCCGCGTCACCGCCGTCCGCGACACCGAAGCCTTCCGGGTCGGCACGATCGACATCCCCGGGCACGACCTCGTCTCCGTCGGCAGCGCCGACCGGGGTGCCGAGACCGCGTTCACCCGGCTCGACCCCGACTCCACCAGGACCGCCGACGTCTTCGCGAAGGTCGGCGCCGACACCCCGGCCGAGAGCGCCCCGGTCGGCGCCTCGTACGCGATCGTCAACACCGGGCAGCTCGCCGCCGCCGTGGAGTCCAACTCGACGTACGACAGGCCGAGCGGCGCCACCGGCGGGGACGACGCCCGGTTCTGGCACCAGGCGCGCAAGCAGGAGGACGGCGGGACGAGGGTCGGCGTCTGGTCGGGGCAGTGGACGTACCGGGGCGAGGGCGCGCCGGACGTCGGCAAGGACGATCTGCCGTGGGCGAAGGTCGTCGTCACGCCCGACGCCAACGGGGACGGGGCCGTCGACTGGCAGGACGGGGCCGTCGCGTTCCGGAAGATCGCCGTGCAGGCGCCCGGCGGCGAGCAGACGCCGGACCGGGTGATCACCCACATCCCGTTCAACTTCGCCAGCCAGGCCACGCACCCCTTCCTGCGCACCCTCGACGACGTCAAGCGGATCTCGCTCGCCACGGACGGGCTCGGCCAGCTGGCGCTGCTCAAGGGCTACGGCTCCGAGGGCCACGACTCCGCGCACCCCGACTACGGCGGCAACCACAACCAGCGCGCCGGCGGCCTCGCCGACCTCAACAAGCTGCTCAGGGGCGGCAAGAAGTGGGGCGCGACCTTCGGCGTGCACGTCAACGCCACCGAGGCCTACCCGGAGGCCAAGGCCTTCGACGAGCAGCTGGTCGACAAGTCCAAGCCGGGCTGGAACTGGCTCAACCAGAGCTACTACATCGACCAGCGCCGGGACCTCAACAGCGGCCGACTCGCCCGCAGATTCCAGGAGTTGCGGGACGAGACCGACCCGAACCTGTCGCTGCTCTACATCGACGTGTACTACACGCACGGCTGGATCGCCGACCAGACCCTGAAGGCCGTACAGCGGCAGGGCTGGAACGTCGCCACCGAGTGGGCCGACAAGTTCGAGCGCGGCTCCCTCTGGTCGCACTGGGCCAACGACCTGGACTACGGCGGCGCCACCAACAAGGGCCTCAACTCGCAGATCATCCGGTTCATCCGCAACGGCGAGAAGGACGTCTGGAACGACCACCCGATCCTCGGCCAGACCTCCCTCGTCGACTTCGAGGGCTGGACCGGCGAGAACGACTTCACGGCGTTCACCGCCAACGTCTGGCAGAAGAACCTCCCCGCCAAGTACCTCCAGCACCACGCCATCCAGAAGTGGACCAAGGACCGCATCGACTTCTCCGGCGGCGTCCACGGCACCGTCGAGAACGGCACGCGGACGCTGTACGAGGACGGCCGCAAGGTCCTCGACGGGGACGCCTACCTGTTGCCCTGGGACGGCGGCAAGAAGCTGTACCACTACAACAAGGCGGGCGGCACGACGAGTTGGGCCGTGCCCGGCTCCGCGTACACCGTCCACAAGCTCACCGACAACGGCCGCGTCGAGGTCGGCACCGTCACCGCGGCCGACGGCAAGGTGACGCTGACGGCGGACCAGGGCCAGGCGTACGTCCTGTACCCGGCGGGCCGTGCGCCCGAGCGGACCGCACCCGCGTGGGGCGAGGGCACGCCCGTCGCCGACCCCGGCTTCAACGACCGGGGGCTCGACGGCTGGGCCAGAAGCGGCGACGTCGCCCGCGACACCGACGCGCTCGGCCGCACCAGCGGCAGGCTCGACGGACCGGCCGAGGCCTCGATCACCCAGCAGATCAAGGGACTTGAGCCCGGCAAGCGGTACTCCGCCTCCGCCTGGATCGAGGTCGAGCCCGGCCGCACCCGGCCCACCACGCTCACCGCGGGCGGCGAGGACGTCACCGTCGAACGGTCCACCGTCGAGAACACCATCGGCGCGAGCGACTGGCACGGCACGTACTTCCAGCGCGCCAAGGTCGGCTTCACGGCGCCCGCCGACGGCCGTACGACGCTGCGCATCGCCGCCGCCAAGGGCACGGGCACGGTCCGCGTGGACGACGTGCGCGTCGTCGCCAACGATCCGAGCACCGTCCGAGGGGCCGTCGCCCACGAGGACTTCGAGGACGTCGACCAGGGCTGGGGGCCGTTCCTCAAGGGCCCGGCCGGCGGCGCCAACGACCCGCGCACCCACATCGCCCAGAAGCACGCCCCGTACACCCAGTCCGGCTGGAACGGGAAGCTGGTCGACGACGTGCTCGGCGGCGCCGAGTCGCTGAAGACGCACGAGGGCAACCACGGCCTCGTCTACCGCACCGCGCCCGCGACCGTGCCGATGAAGGACGGCCACGCCTACCGCGTCGAGTTCGACTACCAGTCCTCGCACGCCGGGGCCTTCGAATGGGTCACCGGATACGACCAACTCGCCGACGGAAAGCCCGAGTCCGTCGAGACCCGGCGCACCCCCGTCCCGCAGCAGCGCACCACCGGCCACTTCGAGGAGCGCGTCACCGCCGGCTGCGGCGACACCTGGACCGGCCTGAGGATGCGTCAGGACGCCCCGGACGAAGCCGACTTCGTCCTCGACGACTTCACCGTCACCGACCTCGGACCCGCCGCCGAACAGGCCGCCTGCGCCACCCTCGCGGTGCGCCCGAAGGCCGAGGTCCTGGAACCCGGGCAGCCGAACGAGGTCACCGCCACCTTCACCAACCACGAGCAGACCCCCGCCGAGAACGCGCGGCTCGCCCTCACCCTCCCCGAGGGCTGGACCGCCGAGCCCGCCGACCCGGTCGCCCTCGACCCGGTCGCCCCCGGTGCCCGCGCCACCGCGACCTGGCAGGTCACCCCGCCCGCCGACGCCCCGTACCGGACGTACGAGCTCGCAGCTCGCGGCACGTACACGACCGGCGGTGCGACACGGGAACTCGGAGCCACGACCGCCGTGCGCACCCTGCCGCCCCCGCCCGCCGCCGACAGCTGGGCGAGCGACCTGGACTGGGTGAGCGCGGAGAGCGGCTGGGGACCGGTCGAGCGCGACCTGTCCAACGGCGGCACCGGCAGCGGCGACGGCACCCCGCTGAAGATCGGCGGAGTGACGTACGAGAAGGGCCTCGGCACGCACGCACCCGCCAAGGTCCGCTACTACCTCGGCGGCAGGTGCACGTCCTTCACCGCCCAGGTCGGCGTGGACGACGCGCAGGCCACCCGCGGCAGCGTCCAGTTCCGCGTCACCGCCGACGGAACCGCCAGGGCCGAGTCTCCCGTGCTGAAGGCCGCCGACCCGGCACACTCGCTCACGGCCGACGTCACCGGAGCCAAGTACGTCGAACTCCTTGTCGGGGACGGCGGCGACGGCAACGGTAATGACCACGCCGACTGGGGCAACGCCCGTTTCCACTGCGGAGGTTGAGACGTGCCGACCACACGCCGTACGTTCCTGACAGCGACGACCACCGGGGCCGCGCTCACGGTCCTCGGACCCACGAGACCGGCTGCCGCGGCCGTTGGGGGCACCTCCCGGCCGGAGGCCGGGGGAGAGTTCGACACCCTCAGAGCCCGCTGGCTCACCATCCAGCTCGGCACCGGATACGACCCGGCCGCCGAACCCTTCGCCGCCCGCCTCAAGGAGACCGGCGACCTCGCCCGCGGCTTCCGCGCCACCATGGCGCCGACCGCGAACTCCCTCTGGTCCGGCCACCCCTTCGACCCGCCCGCCGGCATCACCCAGAGCTACAGCCGCCTCTGGACCATGACCCGCGCCTGGGCCCAGGAAGGCACCGGGCTCACCGGCGACAGCGGACTCCTCGCCGACATCGTCCGCGGCCTCGACCACCTCTCCGCCACCGTCTACAACCCGTCCACCACCCGCTACGGCAACTGGTGGGAGTGGCAGATCGGCTCCCCGCGCCTGCTCCTCGACATCGTCGCCACCCTCCACGACCAGCTCACCGAGGACCGGCGCGAGGCGGCCTGCGCGGCCGTCGACCACTTCATCCCCGACAGCATGCTCGGCGACTACACCGGCACCTCCACCGGCGCCAACCGCGTCGACCTGTGCCGCTCGGTCGCCCTGCGCGGCGTCGTCGGCCGCAGCCCCGCCAAGCTCGCCCTCGCCCGCGACGCACTCTCCCCGGTCTTCCCGTACGTCACGAAGGGCGACGGGCTCTACGCCGACGGCTCGTTCGTGCAGCACACCTGGGTCGCGTACTCGGGGACGTACGGGCAGGTCCTGATGGACGGGCTCGGGCGGCTCTTCGCCCTGCTCGCCGGGTCCACCTGGGAAGTCGTCGACCCGAAGAAGCAGATCGTCCTGGACAGCGTCGAGCACGCCTTCGCGCCGCTCATCCACGACGGCCTGATGATGGACAGCGTCAACGGCCGTGCCATCAGCCGGGGTTACCTGAAATCCGACGACCGGCAGGTGATGCGCTCCGACCACTTCCACGGCCAGGCCCTGATCGCCGCGATCGCCCTGCTCGCCCAGGGCGCGAGCCCCGCCGAACGGGACCGCTGGCACGGCATGGTCAAGGGCTGGATCGCCCGCGACACGGTCACGCCGATCCTCACCGGCCGCCAGTTCGGCACCGACGACCTGGCCCGGCTGCACGCCGTCCAGGCGGCGCCCGTACCGGCCGCGCCCGAACCCGTCGGGCACAAGCTGTTCACCGCCATGGACCGGGCCGTGCACCGCCGCACCGGCTGGGCCGCCAACATCTCCATGGCCTCGGAACGGATCTCGTACTACGAGTGCGGCAACGGCGAGAACCCGCGCGGCTGGCACACCGGCGCCGGAATGCTCTACTGGTGGGGTCCGGAAGGCAGGACCGACCAGTACACGGACTGGTTCTGGCCGACCGTCGACTTCTACCGGCTGCCCGGAACGACCGTGTCCACCAAGCGACTCGCCGACAAGGCGGGCGGCGAGTGGGGCGTGCCGAAGCCGGCCGTGAAGTGGGTCGGCGGCGCCACCGACGGCGAGTTCGCCGCCGTCGGGCAGCACCTGAAGGGCCTCGGCTCCACCCTGGAGGCCCGCAAGTCGTGGTTCTGCGTGGCCGACGCGGTGATCTGCCTCGGCGCGGGCATCACCGCCCGCGACGGCGTCCCCGTCGAGACGATCGTGGACAACCGCAACCTGGGCGAGTCCGGCACCAACTCCCTCACCGTGGAACCCGGTTGGGCCCACCTGGAAGGACACGGCGGCTGGGTCTTCCCGGCGGGCGCCGCGGGCAGCACGGGCACCACGGACACGGCGGGCTCCGCGGGCGCACGGCTTCGCACGCTCCGCGAGGACCGCACCGGCGCCTGGTCCGACATCAACACCACCAGCTCCACCGAACGCCGCACCCGCCGCTGGCAGACCCTGTGGTTCGACCACGGCACCGACCCCACCGACGCCACGTACGCGTACCTCCTCATGCCCGGCGCCACCCGGCAGCAGCTCGCCGAGCGCGCCGCCGACCGCGGCTGGCTCACCGTCCTCGCCAACGACGCCGACCGCCAGGCCGTCGCCGTACGCTCCCTGGGCCTGACCGCAGCCAACTTCTGGACGCCCGGTACGGTGAAGGACCTCACCGTCACCGGGCCGTCCAGTGTGCTGCTGCGGCAGCGGGACCGCACCGCCGACCTCACCGTCAGCGAGCCGACCCGCACCGGGCGCCCCTTCGAGGTCGTCTGGCACCACCGCGCCGCCCGCGTCACCGCCCACGACCCGTCGGTGGAGGTCCTCGCCACCGGCCGGGAACTGCGCCTGCGGATCACCCCGGGCACCGCCGGCCGCGGCCACCACTGTGAGGTGACTCTCAGCTGAACCGCGGCGCCCATTTGTGGAACCCCCACAAGGGCACGCCCCCCTGAGCAGTCACTTCAGCTGCACGGCAGAAGGGGTGCGCCCCGGTTCTGTCCGGGGGTACCAGGAAAACGGGTCGGAGACTGTGAGGAGTCGACGGCCCGTTTTCCTTGCTCCGCTTCGTAAGGTCGCTACATGACCGTTTTGGACGAAACCCCGGGTGAGCCGGCAGACGCCCGCGGCCGCGTGGCCGAGCTGCACGAGATCCGCGCCCAGGCGACGGCCGGCCCCAGCGAGAAGGCCACCGCCGCCCAGCACGCCAAGGGCAAGCTGACCGCGCGCGAGCGGATCGAGCTCCTCGTCGACCCGGGTTCGTTCAGGGAGGTCGAGCAGCTGCGCCGGCACCGCGCGACCGGCTTCGGCCTGGAGAACAAGAAGCCCCACACCGATGGTGTCATCACCGGCTGGGGCACGGTCGAGGGCCGCACGGTCTTCGTCTACGCGCACGACTTCCGGATCTTCGGCGGCGCCCTCGGCGAGGCCCACGCCACGAAGATCCACAAGATCATGGACATGGCCATCGCGGCCGGCGCCCCGCTGGTCTCCCTCAACGACGGCGCGGGCGCCCGTATCCAGGAGGGCGTCTCGGCGCTCGCCGGGTACGGCGGCATCTTCCAGCGCAACACCAAGGCCAGCGGCGTGATCCCGCAGATCAGCGTCATGCTCGGCCCGTGCGCGGGCGGCGCGGCCTACAGCCCCGCCCTCACCGACTTCGTGTTCATGGTCCGCGAGACCTCGCAGATGTTCATCACCGGCCCGGACGTCGTCAAGGCGGTGACCGGCGAGGAGATCACGCAGAACGGCCTCGGCGGCGCCGACGTCCACGCGGAGACCTCCGGCGTCGCGCACTTCGCGTACGACGACGAGGAGACCTGCATCGCCGAGGTGCGCTACCTCCTGTCGATGCTCCCGCAGAACAACCGCGAGAACCCGCCGGTCGTCCCCTCCGACGACCCCGCCGACCGCCGCTCCGACGTCCTCCTCGACCTCGTCCCGGCGGACGGCAACCGGCCGTACGACATGCACAAGGTCATCGAGGAGCTCGTCGACGACGGCGACTACCTCGAGGTGCACGAGCGCTGGGCCCGCAACATCGTCTGCGCCCTCGCCCGGCTCGACGGCCAGGTCGTCGGCATCGTCGCCAACCAGCCCCAGTCCCTGGCCGGCGTACTCGACATCGAGGCCTCCGAGAAGGCCGCGCGCTTCGTCCAGATGTGCGACGCCTTCAACATCCCGATCGTCACCCTCCTGGACGTGCCGGGCTTCCTCCCCGGCGTCGACCAGGAGCACGGCGGCATCATCCGGCACGGCGCGAAGCTGCTGTACGCGTACTGCAACGCGACGGTCCCGCGGATCTCGCTCATCCTGCGCAAGGCGTACGGCGGTGCTTACATCGTCATGGACTCGCAGTCCATCGGCGCCGACCTGACCTACGCGTGGCCGACCAACGAGATCGCGGTCATGGGCGCCGAGGGCGCCGCGAACGTGATCTTCCGGCGGCAGATCGCCGAGGCCGAGGACCCGGAGGCGATGCGCGCGCGCATGGTCAAGGAGTACAAGGCCGAACTGATGCACCCGTACTACGCGGCCGAGCGCGGCCTCGTCGACGACGTCATCGACCCCGCCGAGACCCGCGAGGTCCTCATCGCCTCGCTGGCGATGCTCAGCAACAAGCACGCGGACCTGCCGTCCCGCAAGCACGGCAACCCGCCGCAGTGACCTCGACTCCGACTTTCCGTCCCGACTCTCACGTTACGGAGACCCCGAACTCATGAGTACTCCCACCGATCATCTGCTGCGGGTGGAGAAGGGCCACGCCGAGCCGGAGGAGCTGGCGGCCATCACCGCCGTCCTGATGGCACGCGCCGCCGCGCAGCCTGCACCCGCTCCTTCCCGTGGTCGTACGAAGGCCGGCTGGCGCCGCCTGGAGCGCACGCCGGGCTTCCGCGCCCCGCACAGCTGGCAGGGCTGAGCGCCGCTCTGAGGCTTCCGAGCCCCCGTCACGCATCGTCGTGGCGGGGGCTCCTGCTTTTCCCCACCCCGCCCCTTCCCGAAAGCCTGCGGCGCTGTTCGTTCGGCTGACCCGCCGTCGTGGTTGCTCGCGCAGTTCCCCGAGCCCCTTTCGGGGCACGTGAATCCAGCCCCTCCGGCGTTTGAGGAGCGGGGTCCGGGGCGGAGCCCCGAAGCGGGGGCCAGGGGCGGCAGCCCCGGGCGGGGGCTGGGGGCGCAGCCCCCAGAGCTGTCCGCTGAGGACTTTCGGGAAGGGGCGGGGAGGGGAAACAAAAGTCCCGCACCCCCAACCAGGGGCGCGGGACCGGAGAACCGAAGCGGAGCGTCTAGCGGAGGCGGGCCATCAGCGCGTGCTCGACGAGCGTGATGAGCGCCGACTTCGCGTCCGCGCGGTGCCGCGCGTCGGTCGTGATGATCGGGGTGTCGGGCCCGATCTGCAGCGCCTCGCGGACCTCGTCCGGGTTGTACGGCTGGTGCCCGTCGAACCCGTTCAGCGCGATGACGAACGGCAGGCCCGAGTTCTCGAAGTAGTCCACGGCCGGGAAGCAGTCCGCGAGCCGACGCGTGTCGACGAGGACCACCGCACCGATCGCACCGCGGACCAGGTCGTCCCACATGAACCAGAACCGGTCCTGACCGGGCGTACCGAACAGGTACAGGATCAGGTCCTGGTCGAGCGTGATGCGGCCGAAGTCCATCGCGACGGTCGTCGTCGTCTTGTCGCCCGTGTGCGTCAGGTCGTCGATGCCCGCCGACGCCGACGTCATCACAGCTTCCGTGCGCAGCGGGTTGATCTCCGAGACGGCGCCGACGAACGTGGTCTTGCCCACGCCGAAGCCGCCCGCCACCACGATCTTCGCGCTGGTGGTAGAGCGGGACGCACCGCTAGAGCTTGCGAAGTCCACTGAGCACCCTTTCGAGCAGTGTCACATCTGGCTGTCCGCCGGCGTTCTCGTCGCCGCCGGGCTGGTGGATGGCCACGAGTCCCGCTTCCGCGAGGTCCGCGACCAGGATCCGGGCCACCCCGAGGGGGATGGAGAGCAGTGCCGAGATCTCCGCGACGGACTTGATCTCCCGGCACAGGTTGCAGATCCGCTGGTGCTCGGGGAGCTGCCCCTGGAGCTGGTGCGGCTGCGCCGTGGTGTGCACCAGCGCCTCGATGGCGAGCTGGTACCGCGGCCTGGTGCGTCCGCCCGTCATGGCGTACGGACGCACGAGCGGGTTGTGCGCGCCCCCGGCCGGCTGCTGCTCCGCGGGGCGCGGCTGCGGCTGCACGGGCTGGATGCGCGGCCCCTGCTGCTGCTCGTACGGCGCGCGCGGCGCCGGCGGGCGCTGCTGGTCGTACGGCTGCTGTGGGCGCTGCGGGGGCGGTGCGTACGGCTGCTGCTGCCGACGGCTGGGCGCGGAGGGGAAGTTGTAGCGGTTCGGCGTGCCCTCGCCGCCCTGGCCGCCCTGGGCCTGGCCGTAAGACCAGTTGGCCGAAGACGAACCCTCTGGGGGTGTTGCGCCACTTGCCACGTGCTTCCTCCTCCGACTGTGCCGGGCATCCATCAAAGTGGTGCCGCGCCCCGAACTTTACGGCCACGGAACGCGAATACGCACTGCCTGTCTGCTAGTTGAGAACTAGTTGAGAAGGCTTCCCTGAAGCTCGGCGCGCAGGTCGGGGGTGAGCACGGTGCCCGCCCGGTCGACGAGCAGCGCCATCTCGTACCCGATGAGACCGATGTCCGCTTCCGGGTGTGCGAGTACGGCGAGAGAAGAGCCGTCGGAAATGGACATGATGAAGAGAAATCCTCGCTCCATCTCCACAACTGTCTGATTCACGCTGCCGCCCTCGAAGATGCGGGACGCGCCCGCGGTCAACGAGGTCAGACCCGACGCGACGGCCGCCAGCTGGTCGGCGCGGTCGCGGGGGAACCCTTCGGACATCGCCAGAAGGAGTCCGTCGGCGGAGACCACCACCGTGTGGGAAACACCGGGGGTGTTCTCCACGAAGTTGGTGATCAACCAGTTCAGGTTCTGCGCCGCCTGGCTCATCGGGCTCACACTAACGCTCCTGGTTGTAGTTGCCACCAGGACCGAAGCCCTGGCCGTTCGAGTCGCTTCCTGCGTCGCGTCCCCGCTGGACACCGCGGCGCAGATTGCTCAGCCTGCCACGGACGTCCTCGGGTGCGCGGGAGACCTGGGGCCCGCCCTGCGGGGTCTGCTCCGCCGTGCCCTCGACCAGGTTGGCCTTGGGGACGCGGCGCGGCAGTCCCGACGAGGTGACCCCGCCGGCACTGGGTCGCCGGAGCTGCTCGGCGCGCTGCCAGCGCACGTCGTTGGCGGACCGCCAAGCGTCGTCACCGGCACCGTCGCCGTCCGCTCCTGCGGGGGCGTCCTCCGCCTGGGGGTGCGGGGGAGTGCTGTCCTGGACCGGCCCCGGCGCCCACTGCTCGCCCGCCGCGTCCCGGTGCCCGTTGCCGGCGGCACCGCTGCCGCGTCGGGGCAGGCCTGCGTCGGTCAGCTCGTGCACCGCGGAAGGCGCAGGTCCCTGACGGTCGAAGCCTACGCGCTCCTGCTCGGCTTCGGGAGCGCTGGGGGCAGATTCCGGTTCCGGCTCGAAGCCATTGCCGAAGGTATCGGGTGACTGGCCCTGATTCTGCCAAGTTCCTTGCTGGGGCTGGCCGTTGAAGTCGGCGTAGCCGTCCTGCGCGAGGTTCTGGGCGGCCGCTGCGCCGTCGAAGCCTGATTCCGCATAGCCGGATTCCGGGTAGCCGTCGGGGGCGCTGTGCGGGGCCGCGTAGCCCTGCTCGTAGCCGCCCTGGCGGGCGTAGCCGTCCTGCTGCTCGTAGCCCTGCTCGTAGCCGCCCTGCTGCTCGTACGCGGCCTGCTGGTCCTCGTACGCGCCCTGCTGCTCGAACGCCTGCTGGTCCTGGCCGTCCTGCTCGCCCTGGTCGTAGGGGTGCGGGGCGACCTCGTCACGGAACAGCGGGCGGTCGGCGGAGCGCTCCTCGAGGGCCGCGCGGCGCTCCTCGCGGAACAGGGAGCGGCCGACGGGGTCGAGGTTCGCGGCGTCCGCGGCGTTCTCGGCGTACCGGCTGTCGTCGAAGCCGAGCTCGGCGGCCGTGCGCAGCGGCGGGGCCTCGAAGGCCGGGGCCTGCGACTGCTCGGGCACGATCCGGGAGACCGTGAACTCGTCCTCCGGCAGGTCGTTGCCGCTGCCACCGTGGGTGATGGCGTCGGGCAGCATCACGAGCGACGTCGTGCCGGCCTGCTCGCCGGAGGGGCGCAGCTGGACCCGGATGCCGTGCCGGTCGGACAGGCGGCCGACCACGAACAGGCCCATGCGCTGCGAGATCGCGGCGTCCACGGTCGGCGGGTTGGCCAGCTTGTGGTTGATGTCCGCGAAGTCCTCGGCGGTGAGGCCGATGCCCTTGTCGTGGATCTCGATCATGACCCGACCGTCGGGGAGACGGGTTGCGGTCACGCGAACCTTGGTCTGCGGGGAGGAGAACGTGGTCGCGTTCTCCAGGAGCTCGGCGAGCAGGTGCACGAGGTCGGTCACGGCCCGGCCGTGGATCTCGGCCTCGGGCACGCCGGACAGCTCGATGCGCTCGTACTGCTCCACCTCGGAGGAGGCGGCGCGGAGCACGTCGACCAGCGGGACCGGCTGGTCCCAGCGGCGGCCGGGCTCCTCGCCGGCGAGGACCAGGAGGTTCTCGCCGTTGCGGCGCATACGGGTCGCGAGGTGGTCCAGCTTGAAGAGGTTCTCCAACTGGTCCGGGTCGGCCTCGTTGTTCTCCAGGTCGGTGATCAGGGTCAACTGGCCCTCGATCAGCGACTGGTTGCGGCGTGACAGGTTGGTGAAGATCGCGTTGACGTTGCCCCGGAGGAGGGCCTGCTCGGCGGCGAGCCGGACGGCCTCGCGGTGCACCTGGTCGAAGGCGCGGGCGACCTCGCCGATCTCGTCCTGCGTGTCGATCGGGATGGGCTGGACGCGGGTGTCGACCCGGCCCGGCTCGGTGCGGGAGAGCTGGTCGACCAGCATCGGCAGCCGCTGCTCGGCGATGCCGAAGGCGGCGGTGCGCAGCCGGCGCATGTTGTTGCTCATCTGGCGGGCCATGAGGCCGGCGATGAGGAAGGCGGCGAGCACGGCGGCGACGACGATCGCGCCGTTGATGTACGCGTCCTGCTCGGCGTCGTCGGCGATCGCGGCGGACTCGTCGACCGCCTTGTCGATCAGCTGGGTCTCGATCTCGCGGTAGCCGTCGAACTTCGCGGTGGTGGCGGCGAACCAGGCCTCGGGCGTGACGCCCTGGGCGCGCAGCGTACTGGGCCGGGCGCCGCTGCCGATCAGCTTGATCATCTTCTCGGGCGACGGCGGCGGGGTGAACTCCAGGCCCTTGGCGCGGGCCTCCTTGGCGGCCGCGGCGAGCTTCTTCTTGCCGTCGGCCTGCTTGCCGCGCAGCACGGACTTGAGGTCCTCGTAGTCCTGCTCGGTACCGGCGGAGACGTACTCGCCGATGGCGATGTTCTCCAGGTACGCGTACGAGCTGAACGCCGTGGCCTGGGCCTCCAGCGTCGCGCGCTCGGAGCTCGGGCGGACGATGAGGTGCGTGCCGATGGAGCGCTGCAGGGAGACGGCGGCCTTGGCGAGCGAGACGGCGTAGACGGTCCGGCCGTAGCTGGTGATGTTGCCGGTGCCGAGGCCGAGCTCGTTGGCGAACTCCATCAGGGAGTGCTGGACCTGGACGTAGCCCTCTTCGGTCTTCACCGGGTCCATGGCCCGGGTGTAGGCCGTCTTGCGCAGGCCCGCGAGCTTGGACTCGTTCTCCTTGAAGAGGTCGAGGCGACGCTCCAGGCCCTGCTTCTCCGGCATGTCCTCGACGGCCTCGTCGAACGCGGCCTTCGCGGCGTCCGTGGCGTCGCGGGCCTTGTCGACCGCGCCGCCGTCGCCCTTGCCGCTGAGCAGCGGGGCGGCGGACAGGTCGCGCTCGTTGAGCAGCGCCTGGCCGTAGTTCTCGGCGGCGCGCACGATGAGGGCGGTCTTCTCCGCGTCCTCGGCCTCGCTCCACGTGTCAATGGAGCCCTTGACCTGGAACGTCCCCATCACGATGGCGACGACCACGGGTATGAGGAGGATCGCGTTCAGGCGCGTGGGCACACGCCAGTTGCGGGGCGAGAGCTTGCTGCCGCTGCCGGCGGGCGGCGGCACGTCGGCCACCGGCGCCGGGGCGGGTGCTGCTGCAGCTCCGCGCGACGGCGGGGTGAAGTTGCCCCGCTCCTGCGGCTCGGGGCTGTTCTTGCTTCGCCTCACTCGACCAACAACCTCTCGGCGAGGGCACCTGCGTCGTGCCGCTTCGTCTGCTTGCCCTGAGCTACTGGGCAGTTCAGCGAATTTCAGCACGTCAGCGGTGGCTCTTCCAAACAGTAGGGAGAGCTTGTTTCCGGTGACCTGAGCCGCAGATAAAACGGGCATAAATAGAGGGGCCCGGCAAATGGTGAGCGCGATATGAGCGCAGTGATATCGCTTGAACGCAAGCCGTGTTGGCCGCGGAGGAATTCTCTGTCGAAACGTTATGAACACCCGGGCGGGCCGTGTCAAAGGACACAGCCCGCTCCGTGACGGCTACGGCAACTTCCTTACGCCGTATCCGACTTGAGGCGTACGTGACTAGCGGAGGCGCGCCATCAGCGCGTGCTCGACCAGGGTGATGAGGGCCGACTTCGCGTCCGCGCGGTGCCGGGCGTCGGTCGTGATGATCGGGGTGTCGGGCCCGATCTGCAGCGCCTCGCGGACCTCGTCGGGCTGGTACGGCTGGTGTCCGTCGAAGCCGTTGAGGGCGATGACGAACGGCAGGCCCGAGTTCTCGAAGTAGTCCACGGCCGGGAAGCAGTCCGCGAGCCGGCGGGTGTCGACGAGGACGACGGCGCCGATCGCACCGCGGACCAGGTCGTCCCACATGAACCAGAACCGGTCCTGACCGGGCGTACCGAAGAGGTACAGGATCAGGTCCTGGTCGAGCGTGATGCGGCCGAAGTCCATGGCCACCGTGGTGGTGGTCTTGTCGCCGGTGTGCGTCAGGTCGTCGATGCCGGCCGACGCGGACGTCATCACGGCCTCGGTGCGCAGCGGGTTGATCTCCGAGACGGCGCCGACGAACGTGGTCTTGCCCACGCCGAAGCCGCCCGCCACCACGATCTTCGCGGACGTGGTGGAACGACCCGACGAGACGGGGTCGTTAGAGCTTGCGAAGTCCACTGAGCACCCTTTCGAGCAGTGTCACATCTGGCTGTCCGCCGGCGTTCTCGTCGCCGCCGGGCTGGTGGATGGCCACGAGTCCCGCTTCCGCGAGGTCCGCGACCAGGATCCGCGCCACCCCGAGCGGCATACCCAGAAGTGCGGAGACCTCTGCCACCGACTTCACCTCACGGCACAGGTGGCAGATCCGCTGGTGCTCGGGGAGCAGCCCCATCAGCTGGGCCGGGTCGGCCGTCGTGCTGACCAGCGCCTCGATGGCGAGCTGGTAGCGCGGCCGGGTCCGGCCACCGGTCATCGCGTACGGACGCACCAGTGGCTGGTCGCCCTCCGGTCCGTACGTGGACTGGGCTCCGTACGGATCGTGAGGGGCGGTGGGCGGGGTCATGGATCCTCCGGGCTGGACAGCAAGTGGTCGGCTAGCCGTCTGACGTGGCCGGTGGGGGACGGGCCGGACGGGTGGGCGGGGCGCGCTGCGCGGTGGCGGCTAGTGCAGCAGGCTCCCCTGGAGCTCGGCGCGCAGGTCCGGGGTGAGCACGGTGCCCGCCCGGTCGACGAGCAGCGCCATCTCGTATCCGACGAGGCCGATGTCGCACTCGGGGTGCGCCAGTACGGCGAGGGAGGAACCGTCGGAGACGGACATGATGAAGAGGAAGCCGCGTTCCATCTCCACCACGGTCTGGTTGACCGGGCCGCCCTCGAAGATGCGGGAGGCGCCCGCGGTGAGGGAGGTCAGGCCGGACGCGACCGCCGCCAGCTGGTCGGCGCGGTCACGCGGGAAGCCGTCGGACATCGCGAGCAGCAGCCCGTCGGCCGACACCACCACCGTGTGGGACACCCCGGGGGTGTTGTCCACGAAGTTGGTGATCAACCAGTTCAGGTTCTGCGCCGCCTGGCTCATCGGACTCAACTAACGCTCCTGCGGGTGAGAGGGGCTGCGGAAGGTGCCGGTCTGGCCCGAGCCGGCCTCGCGGCCCTGCTGGATTCCGCGGCGGAGGTTGGTCAGCCGGCCGCGCACGTCGTCGGGCGCGCGCGACACCTGGGGGCCGCCCTGCTGCTGTTGCTGCTGCTGTGCCGTTCCGGCCACGAGGTTCGCTCGCGGCACCCGGCGCGGCAGGCCGGACGTGGTGATCCCGCCCGCCGAAGGCTGCTTGACGCGCTCGGCCTGGCGGCCCAGCTCGTCGTTGGGGGACGTACGCCAGTTGCTCGGCCCGGCCGGGGGCGCGGGCGGCATCGGCGGCGCCTGCTGCTCGGGACGCCCGCCGGGTGCGGCCTGGCGGGCGCCGTTCTGCGCGTCGTCCCGCGGGGCCTGCTGGGCCTGACGGCCCTGCTGCTGGCCGTGGAACCAGTTGGTCTCGAGGGTGTCGTACAGCGGCGTGCGGCCGTCGTCCGGCGGCAGGTCGACCGGGCCCGTCAGCGCGTCGTGCTGCTGCTGCGGGGCCGGTCGGCGCGGGGCCTCGGGCTGCTGCTGGGGGGCGCGCGGCACGTGGTGCTCGCCGGTGTCCCGGGCGCCGTTGCGCGCACCGCCGCCGAGCGGACCCTGCGGCAGCTCGGGCCGCGCGAACTGCCCGGTGGAACCGGCGCCTTCGGCGGCACGCGCGTCGGGCTGCTGCGGTACGGAACGGGGGCCCGCCGCCTCCGGACGCGGGGCGTCGAAGTCCGGGCGGGCGAACTCGGCGGTGGAGCCGGGTCCCTGGCGGTCGTCGGCCTCGACCCGGGCGAGCTGCGCGGTGGAGTCGACGGCGGGCGCCGAGTCGTGGCGTAGCGCCGAGTCGTGGCGCTCGCGCGCGGCGTCGACGGACGGGCGCAGCTCGGCCTTGCCCCACGAGGTGGTCTGCGGCTGCGAACTGCCCCCGGGCAGCTCGGCGCGCGGGCCGCCGCGCGGCGGCAGCTGCGGCGCACCGGCCTCGGGCCGGCCGCCCTGCCCCTGGTCGCCGCGCTGCCGCGGCGCCGTGGGGCCACCGGCCGGACCGCCGACGGGGCCACCGGCCGGACCGGCGCCCGCGGCACCGGTCGGCTGCGCGGTACGCGGACCGCCGAAGACGTCGGAGCGCTGGCCGCCGTTGAGCGCGTCGCCCACGCCGGGCCGGCCCTGCGGGTCGCCCGGACGCTGCGGCGGCTCACCGGCGCCGGGCCGCGTGGGCAGCCCGGGGGCACCCTGCGCGCCACGCGAGGGGCCGGCCTGCGGCTGCCCGGCAGGGGCGCCCTGCGGCTGACCCGCACCGGGACCGCCCTGCGGCTGTCCGGCACCGGGACCGCCCTGACCGGGACCGCCCTGCGGGCCGCCGGCGCCGGGACCGTTGCCCCGGCTCGGCAGCGCGGCACGCGGGCCCGACCCGGCGGCCAGACCGCCCTGGCCGCGGCCCGGAGCCGTACCGAGACGGCCTGCGGCGCCGCCGCCCTGCGCACCGCGGCGCGCGGCGGCGACACCCGCGGCGGCCTGGGCCGCGGCGGGACCGCCGGACGGCGCGGGCGCACCGCCCTTGCCCGGAACCTTCTTGCCGCCCTGCGCGACGTCGACGGGCAGCATGACGAGCGCCGTCGTACCGCCGGAGTCGGAGGGGCGGAGCTGGATGCGGATGCCGTGGCGCTGCGAGAGGCGGCCGACCACGAACAGACCCATGCGGCGCGAGACCGAGACGTCCACGGTGGGCGGCGAGGCGAGCCGCTCGTTGATGGAGGCGAGGTCCTCGGGGGAGAGGCCGATGCCGGTGTCGTGGATCTCGATCAGGACGCGGCCGTCGGGCAGCGCGTGACCGGTGACCTTGACCTTGGTCTGCGGCGAGGAGAACGAGGTGGCGTTCTCGAGCAGCTCGGCGAGGAGGTGCACGAGGTCGTTGACGACGCGACCGGCGACCTCGGTGCTCGGCACCGCGGCCAGTTCGATCCGCTCGTACTGCTCCACCTCGGACGCGGCGGCGCGGAGCACGTCGACCAGCGGGACCGGGCGGGTCCAGCGGCGGCCGGGCTCCTCACCGGCGAGGACGAGGAGGTTCTCGCCGTTCCGGCGCATGCGGGTCGCGAGGTGGTCGAGCTTGAACAGCGACGACAGCTGGTCCGGGTCGGCCTCGCGGGACTCCAGCTCGGAGATGAGCGAGAGCTGACGCTGGATGAGGCCCTGGGAACGCCGCGAGAGGTTGGTGAACATCGCGTTGACGTTGCCCCGGAGCAGGGCCTGCTCGGCGGCGAGGCGGACGGCCTCGCGGTGCACGTCGTCGAAGGCCGTGGCCACCTGGCCGATCTCGTCCCGGGAGTGCACACCGACGGACTCGACGGAGGTGTCGACGTCCTGCGGGTCGGACTCGGAGAGCTGCTTGACCAGGTCGGGCAGGCGGTCCTGGGCGACCTTGGTGGCGGTGTCCTGCAGCCGGCGCAGCGAGCGGATCATGGACCGGGCCACGACGAACGCGCCGACGAGCGAGACGCCGAGGACGAGCAGGATCAGCGCACCGTTGATGATCGCCTCGCGCTGCGACTCGTCGCGCAGGTTGCGGGCCTCCTGCTCCATGTCGTTCAGGAGCGTGGTCTCGATCAGCGCCATCTGCCGCAGCTTGGTGGTGGCCGCGTCGTTCCAGTCCGGGTACGAGCGCTTCTCGCGGTTCTTCAGTCCGCTGGGGCTCTCCAGGACGCGGGCCGCGTAGTCGTTGGCGTCCTTGATGACGGCGTTGGAGTCGTCGAGCGGCTTCATCAGCTCGGCCGCGTTGCCGCCGGTGCCCTCGTACGCCCGCTGGAAGCTGGTGAGTTCGGCCTCTTCGTTGCGCAGCGCGGAGAGGGCGTACAGCCGGTCGTTGTCGGAGAGCTTGCCGAATTCGGTCTTGTTCGGCGGGAGCGCGGCGGAGATCACGGCGCGCTGCACCGACGCGTACTCCTTGGCGGACGAGAACGCCGCGAGGGTACGGGTGCGCTGGATCATCTCCGGGTTGCTGGTGGCGAGCGCCATGTCCCGGGAGAGGCCGAGCAGCTGCTCGATCAGCTGGTTGTAGCTGGAGACGGTCTGCGAGGTCGGCAGGCCCTGCTTGTACGCGTCGCGCCGGATGTCCTTGAGGACGCGCAGCTGGGTGGAGATCTGGACGACGTTCTCGCGGATGCTGTCGATCGCCTGGTCGCCGCGGGCGTCGTCGATGTCCGAGGTGCCCTGCAGGAACGAGTCGCGGGCGCGGTCGGTCTTGCTGCGGGCGCCCTTGACGGTGAAGTCGGAGGCCTTGGCGCCGTGCGTGAGCGGGCCCGCCGACTGGTCGCGCTCGTCCTGCAGCGCGGCGGCCAGCTCGGTGGCCTCCTTCGTCATGTCGGTGAGCAGCTTCATCCGGTCCAGCTGCTCCATCTCGTCGACGGAGTCGCTGATGCGGATGGCGCCGAGCGAGGTCGCGGCGACCACGGGGAGCGCGAGCAGGGAGACCAGACGCGTGGAGATGCGCCAGTTGCGCAGGGCTATTCGCGAGCCGGCCGACGAGGGCTTCTTCGCGCTCGCGGGAGCTGCTGTCGGAGCGCCGCCGGGCACACCGGTGCCCTTGCCGCGGCCGCCGCCGTCGGAGCCCGCGGCGTCGGTCGGTGAGGAGTTGCCGGGCACGGGGCCAGTACCGCCGCGCAGCTCCGGCTCCGCCGCGGCGCTGCCTTCCCTCTTGAAACGTCCCTGCACTAGCGTCGCAACCTCTGGACCAGGCGTCCCCTCGCGCATGACGATGGGACGGTGTCGGCGTCGTGGAGCCCGTCCGGGCTCCTGGTGGTCGTGAGTGACCGGCGCGTCTCCCCCTCTCCCACCGCCAACTCGACGCTGCGTTGCGCCCGTGCGCGCCGGTTCATACCTGCGGCGGTTCCGGGAATTCCAGCACAGTGCCGGATCTCCAACAAGCCCTGCCGCCCGGCTGTGACGTCTGTGACAGCCGGTGACGAGGGTGTTACGAGGTGTCGAGCAGCATCTCGTCCATAACGGACTTTTCCCTACGTACGAGTTGTGGGCGAGCGGTGTCCCAGTCGCCATGATCGGGAGCGGAATCGAACCTTCGGTGGCGGAATGTCCGTTCCGGCCGAACCCGCAACTCGTCCGTTCTGCCCGCTTCGTCCGCTCGCTCGTGAGCAAACTCACATGAAGATCAAGGGGAGTTCCCGCCTTTGCGGGGAATTCGAATGTTTAGCCTGACGCTTTACAGGGATGGCTCAGCCGTCAACCCCCGGTCAACAGAGAGCACAAGAGGTCGAAGCCGCCGTGAAGACGACGATGATGTTCCGCAACATAGCCAACCCGCGGCGCACCACCCTGGCGCACCTGAAGGACGCCGAAGAACTGCAGGCGGCCCCCGAGCAGCCGCAGGCCGACCTCGCGGAGCTCCCGACCAACACGGCCAACCCGCGCCGCACGGTCCTCATGGAAGCCCCCGTCACGGCGGCCGCGGAGTAATACCGCGAGGTCGCACCAGGGCCCAGCGCGTTAGCCTGGAGCGTCAGTCTCCGCCTGGAGGCGTGAGTCTCCAGGCTAAGCAAGCAGAGGGGCCCGCATTCCGTGCGCATCGCCAGGTTCTCCATCGACGGCAATGTCGCCTTCGGCGCGGTCGAGGGCGACAGTTCCACCGCGACGGACGAACTCGTCCTCGACATCATCAAGGGCATTCCGTACGCCGACTTCGAGCTCAGCGGCGTCAAGGTCCCGCTCAGCAAGGTCCGCCTCCTGCCCCCGGTGCTCGGCAACAAGATCGTCGCCTTCGGCCGGAACTACGCCGACCACGCCAAGGAGCTGGGCAACGAGGTCCCCGAGACCCCCTTCGCCTTCCTCAAGCCGACCACGTCGATGATCGGCTCCGGCGACCCCATCGTGTACCCCGGGTTCACCCAGGAACTCCACCACGAGGCCGAACTCGCCGTCGTCATCGGCCGCATGTGCCGCGAAGTCCCGCGCGAGCGCGTCAAGGACGTCATCTACGGCTACACCTGCGCCAACGACATCACCGCACGCGACGTCCAGCGCCGCGAGAAGCAGTGGGCCAGGGCCAAGGGCTTCGACGGGGCCTGCCCCATCGGCCCCTGGGTCGAGACCGAACTCGACCCGAGCGACCTCGCGATCCAGTGCACGGTCAACGGCGAACAGCGCCAACTCGGCTCCACGAGCCAGATGATCCACTCCATCGAGGACCTGATCGTCAACGTCACCGAGGCGATGACGCTCCTCCCCGGAGACGTGATCCTCACCGGCACCCCCGCAGGCGTCGGCCCCCTCAACGTCGGCGACGAGGTCGCCGTCACCATCCAAGGCATCGGCACTCTCACCAACAAGGTGATCAAGCGTGGCTAACGCAGACGTCCGCGTCCGTTTCTGTCCCTCCCCGACCGGCAACCCCCACGTGGGCCTGGTCCGCACCGCCCTGTTCAACTGGGCCTACGCCCGGCACACCGGCGGCAAGCTGGTCTTCCGCATCGAGGACACGGACGCGGCCCGCGACTCCGAGGAGTCGTACCAGCAGCTCCTCGACTCCTTCCACTGGCTCGGCTTCGACTGGGACGAGGGCCCCGAGGTCGGCGGCCCCAACGCCCCGTACCGCCAGTCCGAGCGGATGGACATCTACAAGGACGTCGCGCAGAAGCTGGTCGACGGCGGCTACGCCTACCCCTGCTACTGCACCACCGAAGAGCTGGACGCCCGCCGCGAGGCCGCCCGCGCCGCCGGCAAGCCCTCCGGCTACGACGGCAAGTGCCGCACGCTGACCGCCGAGCAGAAGCAGGCGTACGAGGCCGAGGGCCGCAGCCACATCATCCGCTTCCGCATGCCCGACGAGCCGATCACCTTCGACGACGCGGTCCGCGGCGAGCTCACCTTCACCCCGGACAACGTCCCGGACTACGGCATCGTCCGCGCCAACGGCGCCCCGCTGTACACCCTGGTGAACCCGGTCGACGACGCGCTCATGGGCATCACGCACGTCCTCCGCGGCGAGGACCTGCTCTCCTCCACCCCGCGCCAGATCGCCCTCTACAAGGCCCTCATCGAGCTCGGCGTCGCCAAGGAGATCCCCACCTTCGGCCACCTCCCGTACGTGATGGGCGAGGGCAACAAGAAGCTGTCCAAGCGCGACCCGCAGGCCAGCCTCAACCTCTACCGCGAGCGCGGCTTCCTGCCCGAGGGACTGCTCAACTACCTGTCCCTGCTCGGCTGGTCGTTCTCCGCCGACCAGGACGTCTTCACGATCAAGGAGATGATCGAGAAGTTCGACCTGGCCGACGTGAACTCCAACCCGGCCCGCTTCGACCTCAAGAAGGCGGAGGCGATCAACGCCGACCACATCCGCATGCTGGACGTGAAGGACTTCGCCGCCGCCTGCGAGCCCTGGCTCCAGGCCCCGCACGCCAACTGGGCGCCCGAGGACTTCGACCGCACCAAGTGGGAGGCCATCGCCCCGCACGCCCAGACCCGCCTCACGGTCCTCTCCGACATCACGGCCAACGTCGACTTCCTGTTCCTCAAGGAGCCGGTCGAGGACGAGGCCAGCTGGACCAAGGCCATGGGCAAGGGCGACCCGGTGGCCCTCCTCACCACCGCCCGCGCCAAGCTGGAGACCGCCGACTGGAGCTCGCCCGAGGCCCTCAAGGAGGCCGTCCTGGCCGCCGGCGAGGAGCACGGCCTGAAGCTCGGCAAGGCCCAGGCCCCGGTCCGCGTCGCCGTCACCGGCCGCACGGTCGGCCTGCCCCTCTTCGAGTCCCTGGAAATCCTGGGCAAGGACAAGTCCCTGGCCCGCATCGACGCCGCGCTGGCGAAGCTCACCGCCTGAGCCTTCTCCGCGTACGCCCCGAAGGGCCCGGAAGCCACCCGGCTGCCGGGCCCTTCGTCGTACCGTCGCCCCATGCCCATCAGAGCCGTCCTCTGGGACATCGACGACACGATCTTCGACTACGCGAGCGCGGACACGGCCGGCATGCGGGCGCATCTCGCAGCCGAAGGGGCGCTCGCGCGATACGGGACCGCCGAGGCCGCGCTCGCCCGCTGGAAGGCCGCCACAGAGCGCCACTGGGCCCGTTTCAGCCGCGGCGAGGCGGACTTCCTCACCCAGCGCCGCGACCGCGTACGGGACTTCCTGGACGACCCGGCCCTCACGGACCCCGAGTCCGACGCCTGGTTCCACCGTTACATCGGTCACTACGAAGCCGCCTGGGCCCTCTTCCCCGACACCCTGCCCGCCCTCGACGCCCTCGCCGACGGCTACCGGCACGCGGTCCTCTCCAACTCCCACGCCGACCAGCAGGAGCGGAAGCTGCGCCTCCTGGGCGTGCGCGACCGCTTCGAGGTGCTGCTGTGCGCGGCCCAACTCGGCGTCGCCAAGCCCGCACCCGAGGCCTTCCACGCCGCCTGCACGGCCCTCGCCCTCGCCCCCGCCGAAGTCGCGTACGTGGGCGACCAACCCGAGATCGACGCCCGCGGCGCCCACGACGCGGGCCTCCTCGGCATCTGGCTCGACCGCAGCGCAGCCGAGCCCCCGAGCACCGAAGTCCCGCCCGGCGTACGGCGGATCACGGGCCTCGCGGAGCTGCCCGAGCTGCTGGCCGGGGATACCCGTTTTGGAGCGCCGTCCACCTTCGGGTAATGTTCTTTCTGCGCCGCCCGCCGGACCAACGGTCCGAACGGAAAGCGCAAGCCGAACAAAGATCCCCTCGGGGGTTGCGTTTTGGTGGCCTATGGTGTAATTGGCAGCACGACTGATTCTGGTTCAGTTAGTCTAGGTTCGAGTCCTGGTAGGCCAGCTCGCAGAGCTCATCTGCAAAGCCCCCGTTGTGTAGCGGCCTAGCACGCTGCCCTCTCAAGGCAGTAGCGCCGGTTCGAATCCGGTCGGGGGTACAGATCCTTCCCGCGGGAACAGATCGGGTCGCACCCACTGTTCCTGATGCAGGATCGCTAGGGCCCCCGTTGTGTAGCGGCCTAGCACGCCGCCCTCTCAAGGCGGTAGCGCCGGTTCGAATCCGGTCGGGGGTACCAACTGGTCTAGACAACCAGTGGCCTATGGTGTAATTGGCAGCACGACTGATTCTGGTTCAGTTAGTTTAGGTTCGAGTCCTGGTAGGCCAGCTGATCACGTGGAAACACGCGATCATGCCCCCGTTGTGTAGCGGCCTAGCACGCCGCCCTCTCAAGGCGGTAGCGCCGGTTCGAATCCGGTCGGGGGTACGCGAGGAAGAGGCCCTCCGCAGAAATGCGGAGGGCCTCTTCGCGTTGCCACAGGTGAAGCAGAAGCAGTGACACGGCCAACTTCCGTCCGGCCCCGGGACGTTCGCGTACGAAGACGCCAACTCCCGGAGCACGGCAGGTCGTTGAAGGGCGCGCGATGGACAGCGTGCGCGCCCTGCCGACCGGACCCGCCGCGGCGTTGAGGCGGGTCCGGCAACGCGTACCAAGCTTGCGTACAAAGGGAGTTCAGCTCGTGCGGCGCAGCGCCTCGGAGAGGCGGCCCGCCGCGTCGATCACGGCCTGGGCGTGCATCCGGCCCGGGTGCCGCGTCAGGCGCTCGATCGGCCCGGAGACCGAGACGGCCGCCACCACGCGGTTCGACGGGCCGCGCACCGGCGCCGACACCGAGGCCACGCCCGGCTCCCGCTCGCCGATCGACTGGGCCCAGCCACGGCGCCGTACGCCGGACAGGGCCGTGGCCGTGAAGCGGGCGCCCTGGAGGCCGCGGTGCAGGCGCTCCGGCTCCTCCCAGGCCATCAGGATCTGCGCCGACGAACCGGCCTTCATGGTGAGCGTCGAGCCCACCGGAACCGTGTCCCGCAGTCCGGACAGCCGCTCCGCCGCGGCGACGCAGATGCGCATGTCGCCCTGGCGGCGGTAGAGCTGCGCGCTCTCGCCGGTCACGTCACGGAGATGGGTCAGAACCGGGCCCGCCGTGGCGAGCAGGCGGTCCTCGCCGGCCGCGGCCGCCAGCTCGGCGAGCCGCGGGCCGAGGATGAACCGGCCCTGCATGTCCCTCGCCACCATGCGGTGGTGCTCGAGGGCCACAGCGAGACGATGTGCAGTAGGTCGTGCGAGCCCGGTGGCCGCGACCAGACCCGCGAGGGTGGCCGGACCGGACTCCAGGGCGCCCAGGACAAGGGCTGCCTTGTCCAGGACGCCGACGCCGCTAGAGTTGTCCATGCGTCGATACTCGCGTCTCACTCTGTGAAACGCAAGTTCAATTTACCGGGGAACTTGTCACCCTGTACGGACAGCGGCCCGAAGACCAACGGGCCCAGCGGACCACGTTCGGTACGAGGGGTACGGACGTTTCCGCTCAATCTCTAGTTGTGGCCGGGCGCACACCTGCCGGCCGGAGGGAAAGCGATGGGTAGGACACTCGCGGAGAAGGTCTGGGACGACCACGTCGTCCGGCGCGCCGAGGGCGAGCCCGACCTCCTCTTCATCGATCTGCACCTGCTGCACGAGGTGACCAGCCCGCAGGCCTTCGACGGCCTCCGCAAGAGCGGCCGCAAGGTGCGCAGGCTCGACCTCACCATCGCCACCGAGGACCACAACACCCCGACCCTCGACATCGACAAGCCCATCGCGGACCCCGTCTCGCGGGCCCAGCTGGAGACGCTGCGCAAGAACTGCGCGGACTTCGGCGTACGGCTGCACCCGCTGGGCGACGTCGAGCAGGGCGTCGTCCACGTGGTGGGACCGCAGCTGGGACTGACCCAGCCCGGCACCACCGTGGTCTGCGGCGACTCGCACACCTCCACGCACGGCGCGTTCGGCGCCCTGGCCTTCGGCATCGGCACCTCGCAGGTCGAGCACGTGCTGGCCACCCAGACGCTGCCGATGGCCCGCCCGAAGACCATGGCCATCACGGTCGACGGCGAACTCCCCGAGGGCGTGACGGCCAAGGACCTGATCCTGGCGATCATCGCGAAGATCGGCACCGGCGGCGGCCAGGGCTACATCCTGGAATACCGCGGCCCCGCCATCGAGAAGCTCTCGATGGAGGCCCGGATGACCATCTGCAACATGTCGATCGAGGCCGGCGCCCGCGCGGGCATGATCGCCCCCGACGAGACCACCTTCGAGTACATCAAGGGCCGCGCCCACGCCCCGCAGGGTGCGGACTGGGACGAGGCCGTCGCGTACTGGAAGACGCTGAAGACCGACGACGACGCCGAGTTCGACGCCGAGGTCGTCATCGACGCCGACTCCCTGTCGCCGTTCGTGACTTGGGGCACCAACCCCGGCCAGGGCGCGCCCCTGTCGCAGAACGTCCCCGACCCTGCTTCGTACGAAGACGCTTCGGAGCGCCTGGCCGCCGAGAAGGCCCTGGAATACATGGGTCTTGAGGCCGGGCAGCCGCTGCGGGACATCAAGGTCGACACCGTCTTCGTCGGCTCCTGCACCAACGGCCGCATCGAGGACCTGCGCGCCGCCGCCGAGATCGTGAAGGGCCGCAAAGTCGCCGACGGCGTACGGATGCTGGTCGTTCCCGGCTCCGCCCGGGTCGGTCTGCAGGCCGTCGAGGAGGGCCTGGACAAGGTCTTCAAGGAGGCCGGCGCCGAATGGCGGCACGCGGGCTGCTCGATGTGCCTCGGCATGAACCCCGACCAACTGGCGCCCGGTGAGCGCTCCGCGTCCACCTCCAACCGCAACTTCGAAGGCCGGCAGGGCAAGGGCGGTCGTACGCACCTGGTCTCGCCGCAGGTCGCCGCCGCCACCGCGGTCACCGGCCACCTGGCAGCGCCCGCCGACCTGACCGACGCCGCCCCGACGCCCGCTGGAGTCTGAACAGCCATGGAAGCATTCACCACGCACACCGGCCGGGCCGTCCCGCTGCGCCGCAGCAACGTCGACACCGACCAGATCATCCCGGCCCACTGGTTGAAGAAGGTCACCCGCGACGGCTTCGAGGACGGGCTCTTCGAGGCCTGGCGCAAGGACGAGTCGTTCGTCCTCAACAGGCCTGAGCGGCAAGGCGCCACGGTCCTGGTGGCGGGCCCCGACTTCGGCACCGGCTCCTCCCGCGAGCACGCCGTGTGGGCGCTGCAGAACTACGGCTTCAAGGCCGTCATCTCGTCCCGCTTCGCCGACATCTTCCGCGGCAACTCGCTGAAGAACGGCCTCCTGACGGTCGTCCTCGACCAGAAGGTCGTCGACCGGCTGTGGGAGCTCACCGAGCAGGACCCGCAGGCCGAGATCACGGTCGACCTGGAGGCCCGCGAGGTGCGCGCCGAGGGCGTCACCGCCGCGTTCGAGCTGGACGAGAACTCCCGTTGGCGGCTGCTGAACGGCCTTGACGACATCAGCATCACGCTGCAGAACGAAGCCGACATCGCGGCCTACGAGACCAAGCGCCCTGCACACAAGCCGCGCACCGTCCAGGTCTGAATCGGCCATTCGAGCAACTGAATCCACCACCTCATCCGAACCGCGGTCTGCTTGCAGGCCGCGGTTCGCGCGTTCGCCCCCGACCAGCGCTGACAAGCCCCAACACGCCGACGACGTATACGAGTTGGGGTTCTGGGAAGGAGACGGTCACAAGCGCGTGGCCAGCACGACTTAAGGGTCGCGAGGAGCCCGAAAACCCCATTTGGGCGGCACGCTGAGACCTCGCGAGGCGACAACTCGCCCTAGATGGCACAATCAGTGCATGGACCGCGACAGCCAACTCGAGCTCTACGGGCTCGTCGCGGACCGGCTGAAAGAAGCGCACGCGAAGGTGCGCACACTGCAAGTCCCGGAGGGCGTACGGATGGCGCTGACCCGGAAGCTGCTGGTCATTACGGCCGCGGCCAAACACGACCTCACCGACGCGGCCAAGCGTCTGGACCAGTTCATGATCGAACTGGACTCGGAGCGCCTTTCCGCGGATGCCGAACAGGGCCGAACTGACGGAACTCACTGAAGCTCCCGGTTCGTTGCGGCACAAGGGTGATTAGCCCGTTTCGTGTTTGATTTGCGGTATACATCTGCCTAACGTGCGAAAAAGCTTGAACACATTGGTTCTGGCAATGTCTCCGAAGGGGAAGACGTGAACAAGGCGCAGCTCGTAGAAGCGATTGCCGACAAGGTCGGTGGCCGTCAGCAGGCCGCCGACGCCGTCGACGCGGTCCTGGACGCGATCGTCCGCGCAGTCGTCAGTGGCGACCGGGTCTCGGTCACCGGCTTCGGCTCGTTCGAGAAGGTCGACCGTCCGGCCCGCTACGCACGCAACCCCCAGACCGGGGAGCGCGTGCGGGTGAAGAAGACCTCGGTTCCGCGCTTCCGTGCGGGGCAGGGCTTCAAGGACCTGGTGAGCGGCTCGAAGAAGCTCCCGAAGAACGATGTCGCGGTGAAGAAGGCGCCCAAGGGCAGCCTCTCCGGCGGCACTTCGACGCGCTCCACGGTCAAGAAGGCCGCGGCGAAGAAGACCACCGCCAAGAAGGCGGCGGCCAAGAAGACCACCGCGAAGAAGACCGCGGCGAAGAAGACCACCGCGAAGAAGACCACGGCGAAGAAGACGACGGCCAAGAAGGCGACGGCGAAGAAGGCCGCTCCGGCCAAGAAGACCACCGCCAAGAAGGCCACCACGGCCAAGAAGGCCACCGCCAAGAAGACCGCTCCCGCGAAGAAGGCGACGGCCAAGAAGGCGCCCGCCAAGAAGTCGACGGCGCGTAAGACCACTGCCAAGAAGACCACGGCCAGGAAGAGGTAACGGCCGGCAGGGCTCACTCACGCGCCGGGCCGGGCTCCCCTCGGGGAGCCCGGCCCGCGGTGTGTCCCGCGGTGTGTCCGGCGGGCGTCCGGTCGTCGGCCGCGGGGGAGTTGGCCGTACGGGGCGAGGGGAGCGGTGGGGCGCGGTGCCCGATACGCTGCGGGCATGCAGGCCACCGCGTACACGTACGACCCCGAGACCCGCAGCGGCAGTGTGCTTCTGGACGACGGCACTCCGGTGCCCTTCGACGGCGCCGCCTTCGACGCGGGCGGGCTGCGGCTGCTGCGGCCCGGTCAGCGCGTACGCATCGAGCTCGACGAGACGGCGGGGGAGCGGCGGATCACTCTGGTGACGCTGCAGACCTTCTGAGCAGGCCCGGGGCGGCGGCCGCCGCCGTATACCGGCCGACGCCGAGGGCCAGGGCCGCGGCCAGGTCGTCCGGGGTGTCCACGTCCTGACGGACGCTCGCCACGTCCAGCAGGGGTATCTCCACGGCGCCCGACGCCGTGTGCCGGGCCCGCGACGCGCCGCCGAACTCCGGGGCCAGCGGAACTCCGGGAGCGGCGCACAGCAGTGTCGTACCGATTTCGGCGGCGTCCGGGAGAAATGCGCGCGGAAATGCGCGGGCGTAATCGAGAACTCGGGTCAATTCCGGTGGGCGCAGTGCGGGCAGGTCCGCGTTCAGCGCCGCGACCGCGGCCGTGGGGCGCAGCGCCCGGGCCGCGCGGGCGCCGTGGGACAGCGCGGCGTTGAGCCCGCCGCCCGGCTCGTCCCGTACGACCCGGGCGCCCAGGGTCGCCAACTCGCGCCCCGCGCGGGCGTCGTCCGTGACGACCACCACATCCCGGACCGCGCGGGCGGCGAGCGCGGCCGCCACCGTGTCCTGCGCGAAGGCGAGGGCCAGCGAGGGGCGAAGCAGGGCGTCCGCGGCGGCCGCGAGGCGGCTCTTCGCCCGCGTCAGCGGCTTCAGGGGGATGACCAGGCTCCACGCGAACGGCTCGGCACGGTCGGCTTGAGTGCGCATCGCCGCCCATTCTTGCCTGTCGGCCGATCCGGCGTACGGGCCTGTGGACAGTCGCCGCCCGGCCCTGTGGACGAACGGCCCGAAGGGCTTGGCATACGGTGTTCTCGACAGACGAAGAACCTGGGGCGACAATGTGCGGCGCACCAGCGCGTGACAAGTCAGCAGAGGAAGGTGTCCGAGTGCCCCGCCGCAGAATCGGCTTCTGGTACCGCCTGGCGGCGGTCATCGCTAAACCGCCGCTGGTGGTTCTCCTCAAGCGCGACTGGCGTGGTGTGGAACACATTCCGGCCGACGGCGGATTTATCACCGCGGTGAACCACAATTCCCATGTCGACCCTTTCGCGTACGCACACTTTCAGTACAACACCGGACGTGTGCCGCGTTTCCTGGCGAAGCACGGGCTATTCAAGGGCGGATTTGTCGGCGCCGTGATGCGGGGCACCGGACAGATCCCCGTCTACCGCGAGAGCACCGACGCACTCAGTGCGTTCCGCGCCGCGATCGACGCGGTGGAACGCGGTGAATGCGTCGCGTTCTATCCCGAGGGAACACTCACCCGCGACCCCGATCTCTGGCCCATGACCGCCAAGACCGGCGCCGCCCGCGTGGCCCTGCAGACCAAGTGCCCGGTGATTCCCGTCGCGCAGTGGGGTGCCAACGAACTCCTGCCGCCGTACGCGAAGAAGCCGCACATCCTGCCGCGCAAGACGCACCACGTGCTCGCCGGTCCGCCGGTCGACCTCGCGCGGTTCTACGACAAGGAGATGACGCCCGAACTCCTCAAGGAGGCAACGGAAGTCATCATGGCCGCCGTCACCGCGCTCCTCGAGGAGATCCGCGGCGAGAAGGCCCCCGCGACGCCCTTCGACCCGCGTCAGGCACGCATCGCGCAGCGCCGCAAGACCGCACAGCAGAGCAAGAGCGCACAGCAGAGCAAGACCGCCCAGCAGGACACGGCCGGCAAGGTCGGCGAACAGACCGGCACGGCCGGAGAGGACAGCAAGTGACACCGCCGGTGAAGGCAGCCGTCTTCGGCACGGGTTCCTGGGGTACGGCCTTCGGCATGGTGCTCGCCGACGCGGGCTGCGACGTGACCCTGTGGGGCCGCCGCCCCGAGCTCGCCGAGGCCGTCAACTCCACGCGCACCAACCCCGACTACCTCCCGGGCGTCGAACTCCCCGCGCGGGTAAGGGCGACGACCGATCCGGCCGAGGCCGCCGCGGGCGCCGACTTCACCGTGCTCGCCGTGCCGTCGCAGACGCTGCGCGGCAACCTCGCCGAGTGGGCGCCGCTGCTCGCCCCCGACACCGTGCTCGTCTCCCTGATGAAGGGCGTCGAACTCGGCTCCGCGATGCGGATGAGCGAGGTCATCGAGGACGTCACCAAGGTGCCCGCCGAACGCGTCGCCGTCGTCACCGGACCCAACCTCGCCCGGGAGATCGCCGCCCGGCAGCCCGCCGCCGCGGTCGTCGCCTGCACCGACGAATCGGTCGCCCAGCGCCTGCAGGCCGCCTGCCACACCCCGTACTTCCGGCCGTACACCAACACCGACGTCGTCGGCTGCGAGCTCGGCGGCGCCGTCAAGAACGTGATCGGTCTGGCCGTCGGCATCGCGGACGGCATGGGCCTCGGCGACAACGCCAAGGGCTCCCTGATCACCCGCGGCCTCGCCGAGACCACCCGGCTCGGGCACGCCATGGGCGCCGACCCGCTGACCTTCTCCGGGCTCGCCGGGCTCGGCGACCTCGTCGCGACCTGCTCGTCGCCGCTCTCCCGGAACCACACCTTCGGCACCAACCTCGGCAAGGGCATGACGCTGGAGGAGACGATCGCGGTCACCAAGCAGACCGCCGAGGGCGTCAAGTCCTGTGAGTCCGTGCTCGATCTGGCGCGCAGGCACGGCGTCGACATGCCCATCACGGAGACCGTCGTCGGCATCGTGCACGAGGGCAAGCCGCCGCTGGTGGCGCTCAAGGAGCTGATGGGGCGCAGCGCGAAGCCCGAGCGCCGCTGAGCAGGGTGCGCGCACCCCGCGCACGCACCCTGCGTACGCACCGCTGGGGCCCGCGCACCGACTCGGCGCCGCACGCACGCTGACTCGGTCACTACCAGCAGGTACGCTCGACGCGATATGAGCAGCGAGACCTCCTCCCAGAGCCCGGTCCCCTCCCAGCCAGGAGGGGAATCCCGCAAGCCGCGCGTCGCGGTCGTCTTCGGCGGACGCAGTTCCGAGCACGGCATCTCGGTCGTCACGGCCGGCGCAGTGCTCCGCGCCATCGACCGCGAGAAGTACGACGTCCTGCCCATCGGCATCACGCACGACGGCCGTTGGGCGCTCACCGCCGACGACCCCGAGCGGATGGCGATCACCGACCGCACCGTCCCGGACGTGGCGCAGCTCGCCGAGTCCGTGGACGGCGCCGTGGTGCTGCCCGTCGACCCGTTCAACCGCGAAGTCGTCGTCACCGAGCCCGGATCGGTGCCCAAGGCACTCGGCGAGGTCGACGTCGTCTTCCCCGTCCTGCACGGCCCGTACGGCGAGGACGGCACCCTGCAGGGCCTCCTGGAGCTGTCCGGGACGCCGTACGTCGGCTCGGGCGTCCTCGCCTCCGCCGTGGGGCAGGACAAGGAGTACATGAAGCGGGTGTTCACCTCCTTCGGGCTGCCCGTCGGCCCGTACGTGGTGATCAAGCCGCGCGAGTGGGAGACGGACCCGGCCGCCGCCCGGAAGAAGATCGTCGGCTTCGCCGGTGACCACGGCTGGCCGCTGTTCGTGAAGCCCGCGCGGGCCGGCTCGTCCTTCGGCATCACCAAGGTCGACTCCCTGGAGGGCCTGGACGAGGCCATCGAGGAGGCGCAGCGGCACGACCCGAAGATCATCGTCGAGGCGCTGCTGCGCGGCCGCGAGATCGAGTGCGGCGTCCTGGAGTTCGAGGACGGCCCGCGCGCCAGCGTCCCCGCCGAGATCCCCCCGGTCTCCGACCACGCCTTCTACGACTTCGAGGCCAAGTACATCGACTCGGCCTCCGGCATCGTGCCCGCCCCGCTCACCGAGGAGCAGACCGCCGAGGTGCAGCGGCTCGCGGTCGAGGCCTTCGAGGCGGCGTCCTGCGAGGGTCTGGTGCGCGCCGACTTCTTCCTCACCGAGGACGGCCGCTTCGTGATCAACGAGATCAACACGATGCCCGGCTTCACGCCCATCTCGATGTACCCGCGGATGTGGCAGGAGACCGGCGTGAGCTACCCGGAGCTGGTGGACCGCCTCGTCCAGGCCGCACTCCGCCGCCCCACCGGACTGCGCTAGCCCGCAGCCGTACGTACGTCACAGGGCCCGGCCGTCGTCAACGGCCGGGCCCTGTCGTGCAGTTGGGGATCGCGCGCCCCCGGGGGGGCTCAGTTCGCGATGCCCTCCGGCACCGTCTTCTTGATCGGCCCCGCGAAGTCGGTGAGCGAGCCGGCGCCCTGCTGCGCGTGCTCCGCGTCGAACGTGACCTCGACGTACGCCTCGCGCAGCGTCGTCGTGAAGCGGTACGAACCGTCCTTCTGCTCCTCGGTCAGCCAGCCCACGCCGTTGACCTCCGCGCCGTACGCCTCGGGGTCCGCGAGCTCGGCGGGGCGGGGTACACCGCAGCGCAGTATGATCGCCGAGCCTCCCCATCCGGCAGTCAGTTCGGAACGCGGCTCCGGATCCTCGCGGTCGAGTCCGTCGATCCGGTCCGGCAGCTCCGCGTGCAGGTTCTGGCACAGTCGTGCCGTACTCGCGTCGGGGGAGGGAACCGGGGCCGTCGCCCGGTCGTCCGTCGAAGAACAGCCCGCGGTCGCCCACAGCAGGCCGAGGGCGGGCAGACAGATCAGCCGGCGGCGGAAAACGTTCACCGGCCAAGCGTAGACGGGGGCTACAAGTGCACGACCGGGCAGGTCAGGGTGCGGGTGATGCCGTCCACTTGCTGGACCTTCGCGACCACCATGCGACCGAGTTCGTCGACCGTGTCCGCCTGGGCGCGCACGATGACATCGTAGGGACCGGTCACGTCCTCGGCCTGGATCACTCCGGGGATCTTGCCGATCAGCTCGGCGACCACGGACGCCTTGCCTACCTCGGTCTGGATCAGGATGTACGCCTGTACCACGGAACCTCCAGGACGGCCGTCGAGGATCGGGTGGGGAACGGGATCTGCGAGCTGCAGCGCCCTCACAGAAGGGCGCCGGCGGGAGACGAGCGGGCGCCACGGTATCGCGTCACCGTCCGTCGCGGGGAGACCCGCGGGGCCTGTGGCGCGCGCACCAGGGCGTACGGAGAAGCGAAGTTGACGTACCTGTTGACGGTACCCGCGGCCGAGGAGCCCCGCGACCGCGAGCGGACCGGGACAGGCGGCACCACACTCGGCACGACACTCTGCACGACAGGAAGAGGCGAGACTCGATGAAGGGCACCGTGGGCGAGCTCGGGGAGTTCGGGCTCATCAGAGAGCTCACGTCCCGGCTCACCACCACTCCGGCGGTACGCCTCGGCCCCGGCGACGACGCCGCGGTCGTGGCCGCACCCGACCGCAGGGTCGTGGCCAGCACGGACATCCTCCTGGAGGGGCGGCACTTCCGCCGTGACTGGTCCACCGCCTACGACGTGGGCCGCAAGGCCGCCGCGCAGAACCTCGCGGACATCGCCGCCATGGGCGCCGTGCCGACCGCGCTGCTGCTCGGCCTCGTCGTGCCCGCCGAGCTGCCGGTGACCTGGGCGAGCGAGCTGATGGACGGCCTGCGCGACGAGTGCCAGGTGGCGGGCGCGGCCGTGGTCGGCGGCGACGTCGTACGCGGGGACACGATCACCGTGTCGATCACCGCGCTCGGCGACCTGCGCAACCACGAGCCGGTGACCCGCGCCGGCGCCGGGCCCGGCGACGTCGTCGCGTACACCGGCTGGCTCGGCTGGTCCGCCGCCGGGCACGCGGTGCTGTCGCGCGGCTTCCGGTCGCCGCGGGCGTTCGTCGAGGCGCACCGCAGGCCCGAGCCGCCGTACCACGCGGGCCCCGCAGCGGCCGGGCTCGGCGCGACCGCGATGGCCGACGTGAGCGACGGTCTGATCGCCGACCTCGGGCACATCGCCGAGTCCAGCAAGGTCCGCATCGACATCAAGTCGGCCTCGATCGACATCCCTTCGCAGATGAACGACATCGGCCAGGCCGTCGGCGTCGACCCGCTGCAGTGGGTGCTGACCGGCGGCGAGGACCACGCGATCGTCGCGACCTTCCCGCCGGACGTGCAGCTCCCGGCCCGCTGGAAGGTGATCGGAGAGGTCCTCAACCCGTCGGCGCTGCCGCAGGTGACGGTCGACGGGGCGCCCTGGACCAGCAAGAGCGGCTGGGACCACTTCGGGGAGATCGAGTCGTGACCGCGGGTACGGCGCCTCCGCGCGTGCTCACCGTCGCCGGGTCGGACTCCGGCGGCGGGGCGGGCATCCAGGCCGACTTGAAGACCATGCTGGCCCTCGGCACGCACGGCATGAGCGTCCTGACCGCGGTCACCGCACAGAACTCCCTTGGTGTGCAAGGCGCTTGGGAGCTGCCGGTGGAGGCGGTCCGCACGCAGTACCGCAGCGTCGTCGACGACATCGGCGTCCAGGCCGTGAAGACCGGCATGCTGGCGTCCGCCGAACTCGTCGAGACGGTCGCGGAGTTGCTCGCCGGGACAGACGCGCCCACGGTGGTCGACCCGGTCGGCGTCTCCAAGCACGGCGACTCCCTGCTCGCCGCCTCCGCCCTGGATTCCGTACGCACGAAGCTGCTTCCGGTCGCCACGGTCGCGACGCCGAATCTGGACGAGGTCGCGCAGATCACCGGCGTACACGTGGAGTCGGATGACGGCCTGCGGCGGGCGGCCGCGGCCCTGCTGGAGTTCGGGCCGCGCTGGGCGCTGATCAAGGGCGGGCATCTGGAGGGCGACGCCGTGGACCTGCTCACGGACGGCGCCGATGAGCACTGGCTGCGCGCCCCGCGGCACGACAACCGGCACACGCACGGCACGGGCTGCACGCTGGCCAGCGCGATCGCGGCGGGCCTCGCGAAGGGGCTCACGGTGCCGGACGCGGTGCGCGCGGCGAAGGAGTACGTGACGGGCGCCATCGCCGCGGGCTTCGCCCTGGGCGGCGGGATCGGGCCGGTGGACCACGGGTGGCGGTTCCGGGGGGCGTAGGTCCGCGGCTTGTCCGAGGGCATGAAAAAGCCGGTCCACCCGAGGGTGGACCGGCTCTTCAGCAACCAGCAGGTGGCCGCGCTACACGTTCGTCAGCGCGAGACCTTGCCGGCCTTGATGCACGAGGTGCAGGCGTTGAGCCGCTTCGGCGTCCCACCGATCACGGCACGCACGCGCTGGATGTTCGGGTTCCAGCGACGGGGCGTACGGCGGTGCGAGTGGGAGATGTTGTTGCCGAAGCCCGGCCCCTTGCCGCAGACGTCGCAGTTGGCAGCCACGGGTCACTCCAAAGACTTCAGATGCACTTACGGTTAATCCCGGCATGCCGGGATCTAGTGATCTGATTGGCGTTGCCAGGGGGAAGGTCGGCCTGACTCTCGTCAGGCAACCGAAGCAGCATACAACGGCCGCTTCGGTACAACGAAACTACCATGACCGCCCGGGGGCCTGCCCCGGGCGGCCTCCGTACCGGGGGCTACGCTGCGAGACGATCCCTGAGCAAGGAGGCAGCCGGTGCCCCAGACCCCCGACGCCGAGGTGGTGCGCACCTGGTGCGGACTGGCGCTCCGCGCGCTGGGGAAGGCCCGCGAGGAGATCGACGCGATCAACGTCTACCCGGTCGCCGACGGGGACACCGGTACCAATCTGTACCTGACCGTGGAATCGGCCGCACGCGCGGTGGAGGCGGTTTTCGCGGCCCACGAGGCGGCCGGTTCCACCACCCGCCCCTCGCTCGCGGAGGCGGTACGCGCGCTGGCGCACGGCGCGCTCATCGGGGCCTGCGGCAACTCCGGCACGATCCTGGCGCAGCTGTTGCGGGGTACCTCTCAGGTACTGGCCGAGGCTGCGGGGGTCGAGGGCGCGGACAGTGGTGCGGTTCACAGCGGACCGGGCACGGAGGGCGCAGCGGGGGGTGCGGGTCTCGACGGTGCCGTTCTGCTGCGGCTGGCGCTGCGGCGGGCCGCCGAATCCGGCTACCGGGCGGTGGCGCATCCCGTCGAGGGCACCGTCCTGACCGTCGCCACCGCCGCCGCCGACGCGGCGCAGGGCGCGGCAGGGGACTGCACCGCGGTCGCGACCGCCGCGTACGAGGGCGCCGCCGCGGCCCTGGAGTCGACGCCGGAGCAGCTGGCCGTCCTCGGCCGCGCGGGCGTCGTCGACGCGGGCGGCCAGGGCCTGGTCGCGGTGCTCGGCGCCCTGGTGCAGACGCTCTCGGGGCGGGCGCCCGCGCAGTCGGTGGGCGGGGCCGGAATCGGGCAGCACGCGCGCGTGGAGGGTGCACGCCCGGAGCACGCGCGCGTGGAGCACGCCGAGCCGCTCGCCGCTGCGGCGGACGCCGGGCCCGACCCGCAGGACGCCGCCGCCGGTTCGGTCGACTGCGCGGGCGAGGCGGCGGGCGCGGGGCCCGCGTTCGAGGTGATCTACCTCCTCGAGGCGGACGACGCCGCCGTGGACCGCCTCCGCACCCGCCTCGACGGCCTCGGCGACTCCCTGGTCGTGGTCGGCGGCGACGGGCTGTGGAACGTCCACGTGCACGTCGACGACGCCGGCGCCGCGGTCGAGGCGGGCGTCGAGGCGGGACGCCCGTACCGGATCCGGATCACGCACTTCGGGGCGCAGGACGCGCACAGCGCCGGGCGCCCGAAGCAGCAGCGCGAGCGGGCCCAGCGCGCGATCGTGGCCGTCGTCCCCGGCGAGGGCCTGGCCGAGCTGTATGGGGAGGCCGGGGCGACGACGGTGCTCGCGCGGCCGGGCGAGCCCCCCGCGAGCGGCGAGCTGGTCGACGCGATCAGGCGGGCACACGCGCGCGAGGTGGTGCTTCTGCCCAACGACCCCGAGCTGCGGTACACGGCGGCCGCAGCGGCCGAGCAGGCTCGCGCCGAGGGCGTACGGGTCGCGCTGATCCCGACGCGCTGCGCGGTGCAGGGCATCGCGGCGCTCGCCGTGCACGAGCCGGACCGGCGCTTCGACGAGGACGTCGTCGGCATGACGTCGGCGGCCGGCGCGACCCGGTACGCCGAACTGGCCGTCGCGGAACGGCAGTCGTGGACCATGGCGGGCATCTGCCAGGCCGGCGACCTGCTCGGGCTGATCGACGGCGACGTCGCGGTGATCGGCGCCGACGTCACGGCCACGGCGGCCGCCGTGCTCGACCGGATGCTGTCGGCGGGCGGCGAGATGGTCACGCTCGTCCTCGGCGACGAGGTACCCGAAGAGGTCTCGGACGCCCTCGCGGAGCACGTACGCGAGCACCACCTCGCCGTCGACACGGTCGTGTACCGGGGCGGGCGGCGGTCGCCGTTGATGCTGATCGGCGTGGAGTAGCGGGGCCGCCGAGCAGCGGGGCTGCCGGGCGGGGAACGGGAGCGTCCGGTTCGGCGCGGCGGGTTGTCCACAGGCTGAGCGCGTTGTCGGTGGCGTGGTGTGCAATGGATTCGTGCCCGCGCTCGAAGAATCCCTCAAGAAGACGCTCGGCCCCGCCACCGCGAAGGTGATGGCCGAGCACCTCGACCTGCACACGGTCGGCGACCTCCTCCACCACTACCCCCGGCGGTACGCGGAGCGGGGCGAGCTGACCACGCTGTCCGACCTGCCCCTGGACGAACACGTCACGGTCGTCGCGCAGGTCGCGAGCGCCCGCGTCCTGAAGTTCAACAACGGCCGCGGGCAGCGCCTCGAAGTCACCATCACCGACGGCAGCGGCCAGCTCCAGCTGGTCTTCTTCGGCCGCGGCATCCACAAGCCGCACAAAGACCTGCTGCCCGGCACCCGCGCGATGTTCGCCGGCAAGGTCTCCGCGTTCAACCGCAAGCTCCAGCTCGCCCACCCGGCGTACCAACTCCTGCGCGGCGGCAGCGGAGCCGAGGCCGAGGACGCCGTCGAGTCCTGGGCCGGAGCGCTCATCCCGATCTACCCCGCCACCGCGAAGCTGGAGTCCTGGAAGATCGCCAAGGCGGTGGACGCGGTGCTGCCCAGCGCCCAGGACGCCGTCGACCCGCTGCCGCCCTCGCTGCGGCAGGGCCGGGGCCTCGTCCCGCTGCCCGAGGCGCTCCTGAAGATCCACCGGCCGCACTCGAAGGCGGACGTCGCCGACGCCAAGGACCGCCTCAAGTGGGACGAGGCCTTCGTCCTCCAAGTCGCCCTGGCCAGGCGCCGGTTCGCCGAGACGCAACTGCCCGCGGTGCCCCGCCGCCCCACGCCGGACGGCCTGCTCGACGCCTTCGACGCCAAGCTGCCCTTCACGCTCACCGACGGCCAACAGCGGGTCTCCAAGGAGATCTTCGACGACCTCGCGACCGAACACCCCATGCACAGACTGCTGCAGGGCGAGGTCGGCTCCGGCAAGACGATGGTGGCCCTGCGCGCCATGCTCGCCGTCGTGGACGCGGGCGGGCAGGCCGCCATGCTCGCCCCCACCGAAGTCCTCGCCCAGCAGCACCACCGCTCGATCACCGAAATGATGGGGGAGTTGGCCGAGGGAGGCATGCTGGGCGGCGCCGAGCACGCCACCAAGGTTGTCCTCCTCACCGGCTCCATGGGCGCCGCCGCCCGCCGCCAGGCCCTGCTCGACCTGGCCACGGCGGAAGCCGGCATCGTCATCGGCACGCACGCCCTGATCGAGGACAAGGTGCAGTTCCACGACCTCGGCCTGGTCGTCGTGGACGAGCAGCACCGCTTCGGCGTCGAGCAGCGCGACGCCCTGCGCGGCAAGGGCAAACAGCCGCCGCACCTCCTGGTGATGACGGCGACCCCGATTCCGCGCACGGTCGCGATGACGGTCTTCGGCGACCTGGAGACCTCCGTGCTCGACCAACTCCCCGCCGGACGCTCGCCGATCGCCACCCACGTCGTCCCCGCCGCCGACAAGCCGCACTTCCTGGCCCGCGCCTGGGAACGCGTCCGCGAGGAGGTCGAGAACGGCCACCAGGCGTACGTGGTGTGCCCCCGCATCGGGGACGACCTGGACGAGAAGTCGGCCAAGAAGAAGTCCGCCGAGGACGAGGCGGAGAAGCGCCCGCCGCTCGCCGTCGTCGAGGTCGCCGAGCAGCTCGCCGCGGGCCCGCTGAAGGGCCTGCGCGTCGAAGTGCTGCACGGCCGGATGGCTCCCGAGGACAAGGACGCGGTGATGCGCTCCTTCGCGGCGGGCGAGGTGGACGTCCTGGTGGCGACGACGGTCATCGAGGTCGGGGTGAACGTCCCGAACGCCACCGCCATGGTGATCATGGACGCCGACCGCTTCGGCGTCTCCCAGCTGCACCAGCTGCGCGGCCGCGTCGGCCGAGGCTCCGCCGCCGGGCTCTGTCTGCTCGTCTCCGAGATGCCCGAGGCCAGCCCCGCGCGCGCCCGCCTCGGCGCGGTCGCCGCCACGCTCGACGGCTTCGAGTTGTCCCGTATCGACCTCGAACAGCGGCGCGAGGGCGATGTGCTGGGCCAGGCGCAGTCCGGCGTGCGCTCCTCGCTGCGGGTCCTCGCGGTCATCGACGACGAGGAGATCATCGCCGAGGCCCGCGAGGAGGCCGTCCGGATCGTCTCCGCCGACCCGGAGCTCACCCGCCTCCCCGCGCTCCGCACGGCCCTGGACGCCCTCCTCGACAAGGACCGGGAGGAGTACCTGGACAAGGGCTGACAACCACCCCCGCCTATCGTGGAACCACCCCTTCCCCGACCCCTCCCCACCCCTCTGACCTCGAAGGACGCAGATGACCCGCGTGATCGCCGGCCGCGCCGGTGGACGCCGACTGGCCGTACCACCGGGCAACGGCACTCGGCCCACCTCCGACCGCGCGCGTGAGGGCCTGTTCTCCACCTGGCAGTCGCTCCTCGGCGGCCCCCTCGAAGGCGAGCGCGTCCTCGACCTGTACGCGGGCTCCGGCGCCGTCGGCCTCGAAGCCCTGTCGCGCGGCGCGGGCCACGCGCTCCTGGTCGAGACGGACGCCCGCGCGGTCCGCACGATCCGGGAGAACGTCAGGACGCTCGCCCTCCCCGGCGCCGAGGTGCGGGCCGGCAAGGCCGCGTCCGTCATCGCGGGCCCGCCCCCGCAGGAGCCGTACGACCTGGTGTTCCTCGACCCGCCGTACGCGGTGAGCGACGACGATCTTCGGGAGATCCTGCTCACACTCCGTGCCCAGGGCTGGCTCGCTGAGCAAGCGCTCATCACAGTGGAGCGCAGTACCAGAGGCGGGGAATTCGGCTGGCCGGACGGCTTCGAGGGGCTCAGGTCCCGGCGCTACGGCGAGGGCACGTTTTGGTACGGTCGCGCCGCCTCGACCAGCGAGGACACCACCTCATGAAGGCATCGTCAGGACCCGAGAGCGAGGGACTTCAGTTGCGCCGCGCCGTCTGTCCGGGGTCGTTCGACCCCATCACCAACGGACACCTCGACATCATCGCCCGCGCCTCCAAGCTCTACGACGTGGTCCACGTCGCGGTGATGATCAACCAGTCCAAGAAGGGCCTGTTCGAGATCGAGGAGCGGATCGAGCTGATCCGCCAGGTCACCGCCGAGTTCGGCAACGTCGAGGTGGAGGCCTTCCACGGCCTGCTCGTCGACTTCTGCAAGCAGCGCGACATCCCGGCGATCGTGAAGGGCCTGCGCGCCGTCAGCGACTTCGACTACGAGCTGCAGATGGCCCAGATGAACAACGGCCTGTCGGGCGTCGAGACCCTCTTCGTCCCCACCAACCCGACGTACAGCTTCCTCTCCTCCTCGCTGGTGAAGGAGGTCGCGGCCTGGGGCGGTGACGTCTCGCACCTCGTGCCGCCGCTCGTGCACACGGCCCTCAGCGAGCGCCTCGCCCACAAGAACTGACCACCCCCGCCCAGGACCTGGGCGGACGGTCCCGGACCGCCCCCGCACAGCTGACGTACCGTCAGTCGGTGTCGGTGGGACGGCCGCTGCCCTTACAGTCGCCTTGTCCGTCTCCCAACCGGGCAGAGACACCTAGCAGGCAGAGAGTGGCGAGCACACGGTGGACGTGCAGAAGAAGCTGGACGAGATCGTCGAAGCGGTCGCGGGCGCCAGGTCCATGCCGATGTCGGCCTCGTGCGTGGTCAACCGGGCCGAGCTGCTCGGTCGGCTCGAAGAGGTCCGCGAAGCCCTCCCCGGCTCCCTCGCCCAGGCCCAGCAGGTCATCGGCAGCGGCGAGCAGCTGGTCGAACAGGCCCGGCAGGAGGCCGACCGCATCATCGAGTCGGCCCGCGCCGAGCGCGGCTCGCTGATCTCCGACACCGCCGTCGCCCGCCAGTCCCAGGAAGAGGCCGACCGCATCCTCGCCAAGGCCCGTGCCGAGGCCGAGGAGATCCGCCAGGAGGCCGACGAGTACGTCGACTCCAAGCTCGCCAACTTCGAGGTCGTCCTCACCAAGACCCTCGGCTCGGTCGGCCGGGGCCGCGAGAAACTCCTCGGCACCGGCCAGGGCCTGGACGCCCAGGGGTACGAGGACCCGGACTTCACCGAGGCCCCCGAGCGCAGCCACGACCCGGAGACCCTGCGCCAGCGCGCGGACGCGTATGTGGACGTCAAGCTCGGCGCCTTCGAGGCCGTCCTGTCGAAGACCCTGGAGGCGGTCGGCCGTGGCCGGCAGAAGCTCCAGGGCCGCGTCGCCACCGACGACCTCGGCCACCTCGGCCCCGTAGACGAGCACGGCGGCCACCAGCACCTCGCCAGCGACGCCGACTACCTCGCGGACCTCGCCGAGCCCCGACTCCCGCAGCAGCAGCAACTGCCGGACCAGCTGAACCACCAGCCCCAGTCCCACCAGCCCCAGTCCCACCAGGTCCCGGACCAGCCCCAGCAGCACCCGCAGTACCAGCCGCCCCAGCCGCAGACCCCGCCCCCGCCGCCCCCGGCCGCCCCGGCCCCCGTCCCGGCGCAGCAGCAGTACGCCCCGCAGGACCCGTACGGCTACCAGCAGCCGGACCCGTACGCGTACCGGCAGGCGCCGCAGGAGTACGCGCAGCAGGATCCGTACGCGTACCAGCAGCAGGACCCGTACGGATATCAGCAGCCGGGGCAGCAGGACTTCGGGCCGCTCGGGTCCGCGCAGGGGATCTACCAGGACGGCGCGCAGCAGGCGGACCCGGCGCAGCAGCAGGCGCCCGCGCTCGACGAGACCAGCCTGTTCGACACGAGCATGATCAGCGTCGACCAGCTGCGGGAGTACGAGCAGGGGCGCGGCCCGGGGCAGTGAACGGCCGTGGCCAGCCAGGAGAGGGTGGATTGGGCCGACAGCGAAAGGTCCAGTATCCTGGCTCTTCGGTCGCGCGTGCGCTGCGTCGGTTTTCCACGCCCGCGACCCGGCTGGCCGCTCAGAACGCGGGGTCAGCCTCCCCGAGACTTCGATGATCGAAAGCAGGAAGAGCCCTGAACGCCCGCCTCGACCACCGCAACCCCCTCGTGTTCGACACACACGAGCTGGGTCGGCGTCCCGGTGCGCTCCAGCGGCTGACCCGCACGATCGACGCCCCCTCCGGAGACGCGATCTTCGGGATCCAGGGAGTCATCGGAGTGCCCGGCGGCGCTCCGGTCGAGCTCGAGCTGCGGCTCGAGTCCGTCATGGAAGGGGTGCTTGTCACAGGCACCGCCCGTGCACGGGTCGAGGGGGAGTGCGTAAGGTGTCTGGAGCCGCTGGAGCGTGAGCTCGAAGCGGACTTCCAGGAAATGTTCACGTACCCCGACGCCGACGACCGTGGCCGCAGCAAGCAGGCGGAACCGGCCGACGACGCCGAGGACGAGGACATGACCCCCCTCGAGGACGGACTCTTCGACCTCGAGCCCGTGCTGCGCGATGCGGTGGTGCTCGCACTGCCGATGCAGCCGGTGTGCCAGGACGACTGCCCGGGTCTGTGCGCCGAATGCGGTGTGCGGCTCGCTGACGACCCGGACCACCACCACGACGCCGTCGACATTCGTTGGGCGGCTTTGCAGGGACTCGCTGATTCGCTCCAGGACGGCGAGAAGGACGAGATGAGCGGCGCCGAAGCGGAAGCTGGCGTCGACGAGAAGCAGGAGAAGTAGCCGTGGCTGTTCCGAAGCGGAAGATGTCGCGCAGCAACACGCGCCACCGCCGGTCGCAGTGGAAGGCTGCGGTCACCCCCCTGGTTTCGTGTGAGCGTTGCCAGGAGCCGAAGCAGCAGCACATCGCGTGCCCGAGCTGCGGCACCTACAACAAGCGCCAGGTCCTCGAGGTCTGAGCGGCTGGTGAGAGGCACCGTGTCTAGCCACAAAACGGCGGATGCCGGCAAAACGGCGAACGCCAAGAAGCAGGCGGAGAACACGGCCTCGTCCCACACGCTTCTGGAAGGGCGGCTCGGGTACAAGCTCGAGTCCGCCCTTCTGGTGCGTGCACTGACCCACCGTTCCTACGCGTACGAGAACGGCGGCCTGCCGACGAACGAGCGCCTCGAGTTCCTCGGGGACTCCGTGCTCGGCCTCGTCGTCACGGACACGCTGTACCGCACCCACCCCGACCTGCCCGAAGGCCAACTGGCCAAGCTGCGGGCCGCGGTGGTCAATTCGCGTGCGCTGGCGGAGGTGGGCCGCGGGCTCGACCTCGGCGCCTTCATCCGGCTCGGCCGGGGCGAAGAGGGCACGGGCGGCCGGGACAAGGCATCGATTCTCGCCGACACCCTCGAAGCGGTGATCGGCGCCGTCTATCTCGACCAGGGCCTCGACGCGGCGTCCGAGCTGGTCCACCGGCTCTTCGACCCGCTGATCGAGAAGTCCTCCAACCTCGGCGCCGGACTGGACTGGAAGACCAGCCTCCAGGAGCTCACCGCGACGGAGGGCCTCGGCGTGCCCGAGTACCTCGTCTCGGAGACCGGCCCCGACCACGAGAAGACCTTCACCGCTGCCGCCCGCGTCGGAGGCGTCTCGTACGGCACCGGCACCGGTCGCAGCAAGAAGGAAGCGGAGCAGCAGGCCGCCGAGTCCGCCTGGCGCGCCATTCGCGCCGCCGCGGACGAGCGGGCCAAGGCGGCGGCCGAAGGGGCGGATGCCGACAGCGCCCCCGAATCGGCCAAGGCCTGACGCCCGAACCGAGCCGCGGGCCTTCCGCAGACAGGCTGTACGACGGCCCGTCCCGTGTCGCACGGGGCGGGCCGTCGGCCGTTGCATCCACACGTGTCGCCGACACGTATCGCCGTGCATCCGCACACGTACCGGGGAGGACCCGTGCCCGAACTGCCCGAGGTCGAAGTCGTCCGTCGCGGACTGGAGCGCTGGGTCTCCGGCCGCGTCGTCACCGACGTCGACGTGCTGCATCCGCGGGCCGTGCGCCGCCACCTCGCCGGCGGGCCCGACTTCGCCGCCCGGCTCAAGGGGCACGAGATCGGCGAGGCCCGGAGGCGCGGCAAGTACCTGTGGCTGCCGCTGGCCGACTCGCCGAACGCGATCCTGGCGCACCTCGGCATGAGCGGCCAGCTCCTGGTGCAGCCGGAGGACGCGCCGGACGAGAAGCACCTGCGGATCCGCGTCCGCTTCGACGACGACCTCGGCACCGAGCTGCGCTTCGTCGACCAGCGGACCTTCGGCGGGCTCTCCCTGCACGGCACCACCGCCGACGGCCTGCCCGACGTCATCGCGCACATCGCCCGCGACCCGCTCGACCCGGCCTTCGACGAGGAGGCCTTCCACCAGGGCCTGCGCCGCAGCCGTACGACGATCAAGCGGGCGCTGCTCAACCAGTCGCTGATCAGCGGCGTCGGCAACATCTACGCGGACGAGGCGCTCTGGCGCGCCAAGCTGCACTACGAGCGCCCCACGGCCACCTTCACGCGCCCCCGCACGACGGAACTCCTCGGCCACATCCGCGACGTCATGAACGCCGCGCTCGCCGTGGGCGGCACCAGCTTCGACAGCCTGTACGTGAACGTGAACGGCGAGTCCGGCTACTTCGAGCGGTCCCTCGACGCGTACGGGCGGGAGGACGAGCCCTGCCGGCGCTGCGGCACCCCGATGCGCCGCCGCCCGTGGATGAACCGGTCCAGCTACTTCTGCCCGCGCTGCCAGCGCCCGCCGCGGCCGGCGCGTCAGCGGCTCCGTACCTCTTAGAAGCCGAAGTCCTGGGTCCACCACGGGCCGCCCGACGCGAAGTGGGCGCCCACGCCGAGGGTCTTGTACTCGCAGTTCAGGATGTTCGCGCGGTGGCCCGGGCTGTTCATCCACGAGTCCATGACGGACTGGGCGTTCGCCTGGCCGCGGGCGATGTTCTCACCGCCGAGGTTGGACACACCGGCCTTCTCGGCGCGGTCCCACGGGGTGTTGCCGTCCGGGTCGGTGTGGTCGAAGAAGCCGCGCTCGGCCATGTCCTGGCTGAAGTCGGCGGCCAGGTCCGCGAGCGCGGGGTCGGCCTTGACCGGGCTGCAACCGGCCTGCGCGCGCTCCTGGTTGACCAGGGACAGCACCTCGGCCTCGGCGCCCTGGCCGTCGTCCGGGGACTGCGACGGCTTGGCCGGCACGGACGCCTCGGGCTTGGCGGGCGCCTCGGTCGTCGGCTCGGTGGTCTTCTTCTCCGTCGTACCGCCGGCCGGCGTGGACTTCTCGGGCGACGGGGTCTTCGACGGCTTCGCCGTACGGGACGGCGACGACGAGGTCTTCGACGGCTCGGGGCGCTCGGAGCCGCGGCTCGCGGGGCTCTCCGTACGGTCCGGGCTCTCGGTGGACTCGCCCTGCGTCGCCAGGTCGGACGGGCTGCTCGCCGACTGGACGCGGCTCGACCCGCTGTCGTCCCCGCCCGTGAAGGCGTCGCCGGGTATCAGCCCGGAGGCGACGGCCACGGCGCCCATCGCCACGGCGGCGGAGACACCGAGCAGGCCGGTGCGCACCGGCACGCCTGCCCGCTTCGCGCGGCGGTGCGAGTGCCCGGCGCCCGCGCGTGCGGGGTCCGCCGAGTGCTGCTCTTCGCCCGCGCCCGCGGCGCCGACGCGTCGGTGGCGTCCCATCTTCGTGGCCTTCCTGATCCCTGAGGTCCGTGTGACTCACCCGTACGAGTGAGGCCAAGCCTTCGCGACTGTACGTGAAGAGAATGTGGGGGCGAAGTGCCTCAGCGGCAATTGGCCGGTTAGCTTTCCCACATGAACGAAGAGGTACGGCTCACCGCCTGGGTACGCGGACGAGTACAGGGAGTGGGCTTTCGCTGGTTCACCAGGGCGAAGGCACTCGAGATAGGCGGACTGGTCGGCTTCGCCCTCAACCTGGCCGACGGCCGCGTACAGGTCGTCGCCGAGGGGACCCGTAAGGGATGTGACGCACTGCTCGACTGGCTTCGCGAGGGCGACACACCCGGCGAGGTCGCCGGAGTCACTGAGATCTGGGACACGCCCCGGGGCATCTACGACACCTTCGCCATCCGGTGAGGGAGGGCGGCGACCGGGCGTCCGGCGCGACGCCCGGGAGCCGCAGTTGCCGAAGTCGCGGACGGAAACGGCCTGGTGGTTGCCAATAAAGGCTTGTCGTGCCAGGCTGCGCGGATAAGAATGATCTCCACGCCCCCAGGGCCCCGAAGGAGAGCAGCGCCGCCCGTTCCCAGGCCGCGCGCCCCCGGGTCGCCCGCCAATACGGGGTGTGATCGTGTTGACCGTCAAACTTTTTGGTGAGACTCTGGAAGTCCCCGCGCACCCTAGCTGTTTGGCATGTGGGAACGCAGTAAAAACATGCAGTGCCATTCACCGCGGGTGCTTCCCTCACGACCCACACCGATTCGGTCGGTCACTCAGTGTGGAGGACCATCCATCATGGCAAAGGCGCTTCTCGGTTACGTCGGCGGCTCCGACCCGCGACTCCTCGCCGAGATGCGACGGCTCCAGCAGCGTGTCCAGGACCTGGAATCCGAGCTCGTGCGGATCCAGGCCGAGAACGACGCGCTGTCCACTGCTGCCGCTTCTCACGAAGGCGACTCGTTCCTGGAGAGCATCGACGTACCCCAGGCGGAGCCTGCGCTGACCTGAGCTGCTGCCGCGTGAGGCATCACTCGGGGCTGCCCGTGTCAGCCGCTTGAGAAGATCTGCAAGGGACGCTTCGGCGTCCCTTTTTCTTTGCCCTGTCCCCAGCCCCCTTCGTTTTCCCCTCAACGTCTGATGTGCCCTGCACCTTCCGCGGTGAAACCGCGCGTTCATGCTCTGAGACGCGGCGGTTCATGGAGTCGGGGCGAGCCCGAAAGGTAAAGTCCGGCGGCGTGCACCTCAAGGCCCTGACCCTGCGCGGGTTCAAATCCTTCGCCTCGGCGACCACACTGCGCTTCGAGCCGGGCATCACGTGCGTCGTCGGACCGAACGGATCCGGCAAGTCGAACGTGGTGGACGCGCTCAGCTGGGTCATGGGCGAGCAGGGCGCCAAGTCGCTGCGCGGCGGGAAGATGGAGGACGTCATCTTCGCCGGCACCACCGGGCGGCCCCCGCTCGGCCGGGCCGAGGTGTCGCTGACCATCGACAACTCCGACGGCGTGCTGCCCATCGAGTACGCCGAGGTCACCATCACGCGGATCATGTTCCGCAACGGCGGCAGCGAGTACCAGATCAACGGGGACACCTGCCGACTCCTCGACATCCAGGAGCTGTTGTCCGACTCCGGCATCGGCCGCGAGATGCACGTGATCGTCGGACAGGGCCAGCTCGACTCCGTACTGCACGCCGATCCGATGGGCCGCCGCGCCTTCATCGAGGAGGCCGCCGGTGTGCTCAAGCACCGCAAGCGCAAGGAGAAGGCGCTGCGGAAGCTGGACGCGATGCAGGCCAACCTCGCGCGTGTGCAGGACCTCACCGACGAGCTGCGCAGGCAGCTCAAGCCCCTCGGCCGGCAGGCCGCGGTCGCCCGGCGGGCCGCGGTCATCCAGGCCGACCTGCGCGACGCCCGCCTGCGGCTGCTCGCCGACGACCTGGTCACGCTGCGGGAGGCGCTGCGCACCGAGGTCGCCGACGAGGCGGAGCTGAAGCGGCGCAAGGAGGAGGCCGAGACGCGGCTCAAGGCGGCGCTCGCGCGGGAGGCCGAGCTGGAGGGCGAGGTGCGCCGGCTCGCCCCGCGCCTGCAGCGGGCCCAGCAGACCTGGTACGAGCTGTCCCAGCTGGCCGAGCGGGTGCGCGGCACGATCTCGCTCGCCGACGCCCGCGTGAAGAGCGCGACCTCCGCGCCCGCCGAGGAGCGCCGCGGCCGCGACCCGGAGGACATGGAGCGCGAGGCCGCCCGGATCCGCGAGCAGGAGGCCGAGTTGGAGGCCGCGCTCGAGGCGGCCGAGCGGGCCCTGGAGGACACCGTCGCCCACCGGTCCGAGCTGGAGCGGGAGTTGGCGCGCGAGGAGGCCCGCCTCAAGGACGTGGCGCGGGCGATCGCCGACCGCCGTGAGGGTCTCGCGCGCCTCAACGGTCAGGTCAACGCGGCCCGCAGCAGGGCCGCTTCGGCGCAGGCCGAGATCGACCGGCTGGCGGCGGCGCGGGACGAGGCGCAGGAGCGGGCGGCCGCGGCTCAGGAGGAGTACGAGCAGCTCAAGGCGGAGGTGGACGGCCTCGACGCCGACGACTCCGAGCTCGGCGAGCGGCACGACACCGCGAAGCGGGACCTCGCCGACGCCGAGGCGGCGCTGACGGCGGCCCGGGAGGCGGCCACGGCGGCGGAGCGGAAGCGGGCGGCGACGGCGGCCCGGCACGAGGCGCTGGCCCTGGGCCTGCGGCGCAAGGACGGTACGGGCGCCCTGCTCGCGGCGAAGGAACAGCTCACCGGACTGCTCGGCCCGGCCTCCGAACTCCTCACCGTGACACCGGGGTTCGAGGTGCCGGTGGCCGCGGCGCTCGGGGCGGCGGCCGACGCGGTCGCCGTGTCCACCCCGGCGACGGCCGCCGAGGCGATCCGGCTGCTCCGCAAGCAGGACGCGGGCCGCGCGGCCGTCCTGCTCGGCGGCGCCCCCGACGACGTACCGGAGAAGCAGTACGAAGGGGCGCCGTTCGCGGCTGAACTGGTGCGCGGGCCCGAGGAGTTGATGCCCGCGGTGCGGCGGTTGCTGCGCGGGGTCGTCGTGGTCGGCACGCTGGAGGACGCCGAGGATCTGGTCTACGCGCGGCCCGAGTTGACCGCTGTGACCGCCGAAGGCGACCTGCTCGGGGCGCACTTCGCGCAGGGCGGGTCGGCCGGGGCGCCGAGCCTGATCGAGGTGCAGGCGTCGGTGGACGAGGCGGCGGCCGAGCTGGAGGAGCTCGGCTTGCGGTGCGAGGCGCTGGCCGAGGAGCAGGACCGGGCGTTGGAGCGGCGGCGTGCCTGTGCCGCGCTTGTCGAGGAGTTGGGGGAGCGGCGGCGGGCCGCGGACCGGGAGAAGTCGGCGGTGTCGCAGCAGCTCGGCCGGCTCGCCGGGCAGGCGCGTGGTGCGGCGGGCGAGGCCGAGCGGTCGGTCGCGGCGGCGGCCCGCGCGCAGGAGGCCCTGGACCGGGCCCTCGAAGAGGTCGAGGAACTGGCCGAACGGCTCGCCGTGGCCGAGGAGTTGCCGGTCGAGGAGGAGCCCGACACGTCCGTACGGGACCGGCTGGCCGCGGACGGGGCGAATGCGCGGCAGACCGAGATGGAGGCGCGGCTGCAGGCGCGGACGCACGAGGAGCGGGTGAAGGGGCTCGCTGGACGCGCCGACGGCCTGGACCGGGCGGCGCGCGCGGAGCGCGAGGCACGGGCGCGGGCCGAACAGCGCAAGGCGCGGCTGCGGCGTGAGGCGGCGGTCGCGGCGGCGGTCGGTTCGGGTGCCCGGCAGCTCCTTGCGCACGTGGAGGTGTCCGTCGTACGGGCCGAGGAGGAGCGGGTCGCGGCCGAGGCGGCCAAGGCGGAGCGGGAGCGGGAGCTGGCGGCGGAGCGGAACGCCGGCCGGGACCTGAAGGCCGAGCTCGACAAGCTGACGGACTCGGTGCACCGGGGCGAGGTGCTCGGCGCCGAGAAGCGGATGCGGATCGAGCAGTTGGAGACCAAGGCGCTGGAGGAGCTGGGCGTGGAGCCCGCGGGGCTGGTCGCGGACTACGGCCCCGACCAGCCCGTGCCGCCGTCGCCGCCGGCCGAGGGCGAGGAGCTGCCCGAGGATCCGGACCATCCGCGGAACCGGCCGACGGCGTATGTGCGGGCCGAGCAGGAGAAGCGGCTCAAGGCGGCCGAGCGGGCCTACCAGCAGCTCGGCAAGGTGAACCCGCTGGCGCTCGAGGAGTTCGCGGCGCTCGAGGAGCGGCACAAGTTCCTGAGCGAGCAGCTGGAGGACCTGAAGAAGACCCGGGCCGATCTGCTTCAAGTGGTGAAGGAGGTCGACGAGCGGGTCGAGCAGGTCTTCACCGAGGCGTACCACGACACGGCGCGGGAGTTCGAGGGCGTCTTCTCGCGGCTCTTCCCGGGCGGTGAGGGGCGGCTGATCCTGACGGACCCGGACAACATGCTCACCACGGGCGTCGACGTCGAGGCGCGGCCGCCGGGCAAGAAGGTGAAGCGGCTCAGTCTGCTGTCCGGCGGCGAGCGGTCGCTGACGGCCGTGGCGATGCTCGTGTCGATCTTCAAGGCGCGGCCCAGCCCGTTCTACGTGATGGACGAGGTCGAGGCGGCGCTCGACGACACCAATCTGCAGCGGCTCATCCGGATCATGCAGGAGCTGCAGGAGTCCTCGCAGCTGATCGTGATCACGCATCAGAAGCGGACCATGGAGGTCGCGGACGCGCTGTACGGCGTATCGATGCAGGGCGACGGCGTCTCGAAGGTGATCAGTCAGCGGCTGAGCTGAGCCGCCGCCGCCCGCACGGGCTGACCGATCCGCCCGATTCCCCCTTTGTAAGTTCAACCCTTGAACTTGAAGTGATCTCGCATGCTTAAAAACTCATAGCTCTGCACCTATTGACTTCGAAACTTGAAGGCATAGTCTCTGCAACGTTGTTTTTACCTTCAAGTGGTGAGCGGCCTGAAGTTGTGCGCCACTGGAAGGTGCCTCTACCCCCACCCCGGCGCTGTGGCCGGTGGCCCGAGGAGTACACGTGACGAGCACATCGCAGGCCCCGCAGGCGGCCAGAAGTCCGCAGCCGGACCATCTCGGCCATGTCATCTTCATTACGGCGGCGGCCGCGATGGGCGGCTTCCTGTTCGGCTACGACAGTTCCGTGATCAACGGAGCGACCGTGGCCATCCAGCACCGGTTCGACGTCGACGCGAACATGCTCGGCTGGATCATCGCCACCGCCCTGCTCGGCTGCGCCCTCGGCGCCGCCATCGCCGGCCGGATCGCCGACCGCATCGGCCGTATCCGCTGCATGCAGATCGCCGCGGTGCTGTTCGCCGCGAGCTCCGTCGGCTCCGCCCTGCCGTTCGCCGCCTGGGACCTGACGCTGTGGCGCCTCGTCGGCGGCATCGGCATCGGCATGGCCTCCGTGATCGGCCCGGCCTACATCGCCGAGGTCGCCCCGCCCGCGTACCGCGGCCGGCTCGCCTCGTTCCAGCAGGCCGCGATCGTCATCGGCATCGCCGTCTCGCAGCTGGTCAACTGGGGCATCCTCAACATGGCCGACGGTGACCAGCGCGGTGAGCTCGCCGGGCTCGAGGCCTGGCAGTGGATGCTCGGCGTGATGCTCGTCCCCGCCGTCCTCTACGGACTGCTCTCCTTCGCGATCCCCGAGTCGCCGCGCTACCTGATCTCGGTCGGCCGCCTCGCCGACGCCAAGAAGGTGCTGACCGAGGTCGAGGGCACCGGCATCGACGCGGACGCGCGCGCCGCCGAGATCGAGGACGCGATGCGCCGCGAGCACAAGCCGACCTTCAAGGACCTGCTCGGCAAGGTGGGCTTCCTGCCCATCGTGTGGGTCGGCATCGGGCTCTCGGTGTTCCAGCAGCTCGTCGGCATCAACGTGATCTTCTACTACTCGAACCAGCTGTGGCAGTCGATCGGGCACGACCCGACCAGCTCGTTCCTGTACTCGTTCGAGACGTCGATCGTGAACATCGTCGGCACGGTCATCGCGATGATCTTCGTCGACCGGATCGGCCGCAAGCCGCTGGCGCTCATCGGCTCCGCCGGCATGGCGATCGCCCTGTTCACCATGGCCTGGGCGTTCTCGTACCGGTCCGGCTCCGGCGACAACGTCTCGCTGCCGGACACGCAGGGCATCGTGGCGCTCGTCGCCGCCAACGCCTTCGTCCTCTTCTTCGCGCTCTCCTGGGGCGTCGTGGTCTGGGTGCTGCTCGGTGAGATCTTCCCCGGCCGGATCCGCGCCGCCGCGCTCGGTGTGGCCGCGTCCGCGCAGTGGCTCGCCAACTTCGCGATCACCAAGACCTTCCCGAGCATGTCCGAGTGGTCGCTGACCGGCTCGTACGTCATCTACGGCGCGTTCGCCGCGCTGTCGATCCCCTTCGTCCTCAAGTTCGTGCGGGAGACGAAGGGCAAGACCCTGGAGGAGATGGGCTAAAACCCCGCTGCCCTCTCTCCAGTCCGGTCGTGCCCCGGCTCAGTCCTTGAGCCGGGGCATGACCCTTTCCGCGAACAGGTGCAGGGAGCGCCAGCCCTCGTCGAGCGGCATGCCGCCGCACAGCGGGTGCAGGATCAGGCTGTCGGGGCCGCCGCTCTCGCTCAGGGCCACGCACTCGTCGGGGGTGAGCACCCGGTACACGCCCTCGGCCCGCAGCTCCGCCACGCTGCCCGCCCCCGAGCGGACCGCCGAGGTGATGTCCTTCGACTGCCAGGAGGCGTACGTCCGCGCCTCGTGCAGGAAGTGCTCCCCGTACTCGGCCCACGTGCGGTCCGGGTCCTCCGAGATGTGCAGCAGCGGTGTCTCGGCGCCCGGCATCATCGTCCAGCCCTCGGTGCCGTACTCCCGCAGCTTCTCCTGGTAGTACGCGTCCAGGTCCGGCAGGTGCGCGCTCGGGAAGAACGGCAGGCCGAGCCGGGCCGCCCGCCGCGCCGCGGGCCTCGACGAACCGCCGACGAGCAGCAGCGGGTGGGGCTGCGTGTACGGCCGGGGCGTGACCCGGACCGTGCGGCCGCGGAACTCGAAGGGCTCGCCGGTCCACGCCTTGAGCAGCGTCTCCAGGAGCTCGTCCTGCAGCGCCCCGCGCCGCGCCCAGTCCACGCCGAACGCCGCGTACTCCTCGGGCCGGTAGCCGATCCCGGCGACGGTCACCAGGCGGCCGCCGCTCAGCAGGTCCAGTACGGCGATCTCCTCCGCGAGCCGCAGCGGATCGTGCAGCGGGCCGATGATCGCCGACACGGTCACCGCAATGCGCCGCGTCGCCCCGAACACCGCCCCCGCGAACGCGAACGGCGACGGCAGCCAGCCGTTCGCGGCGCCGTGGTGCTCCTCGGTCTGGACGGTGGTCAGGCCCCGGTCGTCGGCGTACGCGGCCATCTCGACGGCGGCGCGGTAGCGGGCGGAGAGCGACTCGGGCGTCGCCGCGGGGTCGACCAGATTGAAACGTACGACGGTGACGGCCATGACAGACGACGTCCCCCTTCACCGGGAACACGGCAGCGGATCCGTGGACCTTGCGAAGGGGGACGGTAGTTGACGGGGCGTCAGATGGACAGGGGTCGGGTCGCGCCGGGTCGGCCGGGTCGGGTCAGACGGACACCGACGCCTGCTCCTGCCCCCGCTCCTCGGCGGCCGAAGTGCCCGCGGGCGCGGGGGACTTGGTGCGCGGCAGCACCGCGTACAGCAGCGCCGAGACCGCGATGCCGGTCAGCCAGCCCAGGCCGTGCTTGCCGATCCAGGACGAGGCGAGCGGGCCCGCGAACCAGTCGACCTTGGTGAACAGCAGACCCGTGACCAGGGCGACGGCCCACGCCGTCATGGCCTGCCAGGCGAAGCCCGCGCGGTACCAGTACGCCGAGGTGCGCGTGGTGTCGAGCAGCGCCTCGCCGTCGTACGACGTGCGGCGCAGCATGTCGACGCCGAAGACGCCGATCCAGGCCGAGAACGCCACCGCGAGCAGCGTCAGGAACGAGATGAACGAGCCGATGAAGCTGGTCGCCACCACCATCAGGAGGAAGCCGAAGACCAGGCTGATCACCGCGTTCACGCTGACCGCCGCGGCGCGCGGCACCTTGATGCCGAGGGTCTGCGCGGTGAAGCCCGCCGAGTACATCGACATCGAGTTGATGAGCAGCATGCCGACCAGCGCGATCAGCAGGTACGGCACCGCGATCCAGGTCGGAAGCAGCTCGCCGATGAACGCCACCGGGTCCTGCGCGCTCGCCAGGTTCGGCGTCGACACCGCCATCACGGCGCCCATCAGGACCATCGGCAGGACGACGATCCCGGCGCCGCCGATCGTCGTGCCGACCAGCTTCTTCGACGAGGCCGTACGCGGCAGGTAGCGCGTGAAGTCCGGGCCCGACGGCACCCAGCTGATGCCGCCCGCGCCGATCATGCCGATGCCGGCGACCACCATCGCGGCCGACCCCGCGGGCTTGTCGAGGACGGCCGCCCAGTCCGTCTCGACGACCAGATAGCCGAGCACGAGCACGCTGAACGCACCGAACAGATACGTCGACCACTTGCTGCACACCCGCAGCGCGTTGATGCCGAGCCCCGACACCAGGAACGTGCCGGTCACGAAGAGCAGCAGCGTCACCACGATCAGGACGGTGTTGGACTTCACACCGAAGAGCAGGTCGAGCACGGTGAGGATCGCGTACGCGCCCGTCACCGCGTTGATCGTCTCCCAGCCCCAGCGGGCCACCCAGATCAGCGAGCCGGGGAAGAGGTTGCCGCGCTGCCCGAACACCGCCCGGGACAGCGCCATGCCGGGGGCGCCGCCGCGCTTGCCCGCGATCGAGATGACACCCACGATCCCGTACGAGACGATCGGGGCGACCGCCGCGACCAGCAGGACCTGCCAGATGTTCAGGCCGTTGAAGACGACCAGGCCCGCGCCCATGGTGAGCAGCAGCACACTGATGTTGGCGGCGACCCAGGTCGGGAACAGCTCGCGGACCCTGCCGGTGCGCTCGCTGTCGGGGACCGGTTCGAGGCCACGGGTCTCTATCGCGCTCTCGATCTCGGTGACGGCGGCCTCGGCCGAGGCGGTGGGGGACGCGGGCATGCAGCAGCTCCGTGGGGGAGGGGAGGGGGAACCGCAACTATCGTACGTTCGCCCTAAAAATGGCAAATAGGGCCCAAGGTCCCTTGGTCGAAGCTACGAGCCGAAGCCGTGTCCGTACGCGCTGCGGAAGCCGTGTCCGTACGCCGTGCGGAAGCCGTGTCCGTACGCCGTGCGGAAGCCGTGTCCATACGCGGTGTGGGCGCCCGAGTGCGCTCCCGCACGCGCGCCGGGGGTCTCCCGCATACTGGCAGGGTTATGGACATCCTCATCCTTGCCGTAGTCATCGCCGTCGTCGCGATCGGCGCGATCGCCGGGCTGGTGGTGAGCGGCCGCAAGAAGAAGCAGCTGCCCCCGTCGGCCCCGACGAGCACGCCGACCATCACTGCACCCCCGGCCGAGCCGCACGTCGGCGAAGAGGCCGAGGAGCCGCACGAAGAACCGCGCCGCACCATCGAGGAGGTCGAACTCCCCGAGGCGCAGGCGCCCGCCCCCGCACCCGAAGCACCGGTCGAAGAGGCCGAGCCCGTCGAGGCGCCCGCGATCGAGGTGCCCGAGCCGACCGAGGGCCGCCTGGTCCGGCTGCGCGCCCGCCTGGCCCGCTCGCAGAACTCGCTCGGCAAGGGCCTGCTGACCCTGCTGTCCCGCGAGCACCTCGACGAGGACACCTGGGAGGAGATCGAGGACACCCTCCTCACCGCCGACGTCGGCGTCGCCCCCACGCAGGAGCTGGTGGAGCGGCTCCGGGAACGCGTCAAGGTGCTCGGCACCCGTACGCCGGAGGAGCTGCGCGGCCTGCTGCGCGAGGAGCTGCTCACGCTGGTCGGCCCCGACCTGGACCGCGCCGTGAAGACGGAGACCGGGCACGAGGCGGGCGGCGTCCCGGGTGTCGTCATGGTCGTCGGCGTCAACGGCACCGGCAAGACCACCACCACGGGCAAGCTCGCCCGCGTCCTCGTCGCCGACGGCCGTACGGTCGTGCTCGGCGCCGCCGACACCTTCCGCGCCGCCGCCGCCGACCAGCTGCAGACCTGGGGCGAGCGCGTGGGCGCGTACACCGTGCGCGGGCCCGAGGGCGGCGACCCCGCCTCCGTCGCGTTCGACGCGGTGAAGGAGGGCAAGGAGATGGGCGTCGACGTGGTGCTCATCGACACCGCTGGGCGGCTGCACACCAAGACCGGGCTCATGGACGAGCTCGGCAAGGTCAAGCGGGTCGTGGAGAAGCACGGGCCGGTCGACGAGGTGCTGCTCGTCCTCGACGCGACGACCGGGCAGAACGGTCTGGTCCAGGCGCGGGTGTTCGCCGAGGTGGTCGACATCACGGGCATCGTGCTGACGAAGCTGGACGGTACGGCGAAGGGCGGCATCGTCGTCGCCGTGCAGCGGGAGCTGGGGGTGCCGGTGAAGCTGGTCGGGCTCGGGGAGGGCGCGGACGACCTGGCTCCGTTCGAGCCGGAGGCGTTCGTGGACGCGCTCATCGGGGAGTGACCGGGGTTTTGGGGTGACGGGAGGTTCCCGTCGCGCCTGTTTTCGGCCGGGGTTCGGACAGCTGAGGTTGTCCGGGCCTCGGTCTTTTTCTTCCCCTCCCCGCCCCTTCCCGAAAGTCCTGCGGACGGCTCGGGGGCTCCGCCCCCTGGCCCCCTGGGGCGGTTGTTTTTCGGGTGCGGCGTCGTCGTGGCTGGGCGCGCAGTTCCCCGCGCCCCTCAGTGCGGGGTGGGAGGGGTTAAACGCGGGAGCGGTGGCTTACGTAGGCCAGGGTGCCGAGGAGGAGGCGGGCCTGTGGGGGGTTGGTGGCCGAGTCCAGCGCGGGGGCGCGGAGCCAGCGGGTGCGGTTCGACGGCGGGGCCGTGATGTGCTCGCCGGGCCCGAGTGCGCGCAGGTCCAGGTCGGCGTCGTCCCAGCCCAGCCGGTAGAGCAGCGCGGGGAGTTCGGCCGCGGCGCCCGGGGCGACCAGGAACTGGGCGCGGCCCGAGGGCGTCACCGTGACCGGGCCGAGCGGGATGCCCATGCGCTCCATGCGGACCAGGGCCCGGCGGCCGGCGGCCTCCGCCACGTCCAGTACGTCGAAGGTGCGCCCCGTCGGCAGCAGCACCGCGGCGCCGGGGAACTCGCCCCAGGCGCGGGTGACCTCCTTCAGCGTCGCGCCGCCGGGGATGCACGCCGCGAAGTCCAAGGGGTGCGCGCCCGGTGCCGGGCAGTCGGCCTTGCCGCAGGAGCACTGGCCGTCGGCGGCGCGGGCGCCGGGGGCGACGTCCCAGCCCCACAGCCCCGTGAACTCCGCCACCGCAGTGCAGTCGGACGCCCGCCCGCGGCGCCGTGAACCGGTGCGCACAGGCCGGATTTCGCGGATGCCCCGGCTACCGCCGATCGTGAAGCCCATGCCCCCTCCAACGGGTCCGACGCGTCGCTGGTTACGAAGCGGAGTGGAACTGCGACGCTGAGTCGCCGCCGGTTCGTCCCGTGAACTCCCTTGTTCCGCTTGGTCGTTGTGCGATGGTGCAAGGGCTGACACGGGGGTGGTGCGGGCGGAAGGATGCGCCCCGGCGCACACCGTTCCGCCTGCTCCCGGTTGTTCGAAGTCAAGTCAATCGTGTGGAGCGGTCCTTGAGTTCATTCAAAGGGGTGGCGAATGGTGGCGATTCTGAGAACGCCCTCGCCGGGAGGGTGATCGTAGGACTACTTTCAGTACACGAAGGCCGGGAAAGCGCGCGTTCGTGGGTATGCCGGAGGCAACTCGGTTTCTTGTTCGAAGAGTGAGAATCCGCAGACCGGCTCCCCGAACTCACGGCATTCTGTTAGGGCTTGGCGTGACGAGGCGCACAAACGGAACGAGGGATGGGGGCGCTCCAGTGGGCGGCAACGGCGGCAGCGGCGCGAACGCTGACAAGCGCCCCAACGAACAACTCACTTCGTGGTTCGTGCGCAGTGGTTGGTCCAAGGGCGAGCTCGCCCGCCAAGTGAACCGCAGAGCCCGGCAGTTGGGCGCCAACCACATCTCCACCGACACCTCCAGAGTCCGCCGCTGGCTCGACGGCGAGCAGCCGCGCGAGCCGATCCCGCGGATCCTCTCCGAGCTGTTCTCCGAACGGTTCGGCGCCGTCGTCGCCGTCGAGGACCTCGGGCTGCGCACCGCGCACCAGTCGGCGTCCCTCTCCGGCGTCGACCTGCCGTGGACCGGCGCCCAGACCGTCGAGATGATCAGCGAGTTCTCCCGCAGCGACCTGATGCTCGCCCGCCGCGGCTTCCTCGGCACCTCGCTGGCCCTCGCCGCCGGACCCTCCCTGATCGAGCCCATGCAGCGCTGGCTCGTGCCCAGCCCCGGCGCCGCGCCCGGCGCCGCCGAGCCCGCCGTCCCGATCCGCCGCGGCTCCCGCCTCTCCAAACCCGAGCTGGACCTCCTCGAGTCGACCACCGCGATGTTCCGGCAGTGGGACGCCCAGTGCGGCGGCGGGCTCCGCCGCAAGGCCGTCGTCGGCCAGCTGCACGAGGTGACCGACCTGCTGCAGGAGCCCCAACCCCCCGCCACCGAACGCCGGTTGTTCAAGATCGCCGCCGAACTGGCCGAGCTCGCCGGCTGGATGAGCTACGACGTGGGGCTCCAGCCCACCGCCCAGAAGTACTTCGTGCTCGCCCTGCACGCCGCCAAGGAAGCCGGCGACAAGCCCCTCGGGTCGTACATCCTGTCCGGGATGAGCCGGCAGATGATCCACCTCGGGCGGCCCGACGACGCCCTGGAGCTCATCCACCTCGCCCAGTACGGCAGCCGCGACTGCGCCACCCCGCGCACCCAGGCCATGCTGTATGCGATGGAGGCCCGGGCGTACGCCAACATGGGCCAGCCCAGCAAGACCAAGCGGGCCGTGCGCATGGCCGAGGACACCTTCGCCGACGTGCACGACGTCGAGGAGCGCGAGCCCGACTGGATCCGCTTCTTCTCCGAGGCCGAGCTCAACGGCGAGAACGCCCACTCCTACCGCGACCTGGCCTACGTCGCCGGCCGCAGCCCCACGTACGCCTCGCTGTCCCAGCCCGTGATGGAGCGGGCCGTCGACCTCTTCAGCAAGGACCCCGAACACCAGCGGTCGTACGCGCTGAACCTCATCGGCATGGCCACCGTCCACCTGCTGCAGAAGGAGCCCGAGCAGAGCTGCCTGCTCGCAGGGAAGGCGCTCGGCATCGCCAAGAAAGTGCGCTCCGAGCGGGTCAACACCCGGCTCCGCAAGACCGTCGACACCGCGATGCGGAGCTTCGGCGAGGTCAGCGAGGTCGCCCGGCTCACCGACGAGCTCGCCGCCCAACTGCCCGAATCCGCCGAGGCCGTCTGAGCACGGCCGCCCGCACCCCCGAACTCCGGCCGCGGCCGGACCATCCTCGACTGCCCGACTCGGCTCCCCCATGCCAGGTCAGCCGGATGGCCCGCCGCGGCCGGTTCACGTACCGCCCACACCCACCGCCGCGCGTACCGCCGCCCGCCCAGCACGGGCGCGCGGCGTGATCCGGCAGTTCATGCACGCGTAACACGCAGGACCTCTTCGTCACTGCGGCGAAACACCGAGGGGCATCGGCGGAAACCGGCCTGCGCCAATGTCGTGGCGCATAACCGGCCCACCCCTCACGGCCGCACAGGCTCCGCCCGCACGGGCCGCACACGACGAGGAGACGCCGATGCCTCCAGGCATCACGCTTGCCGCAGAAGCCCCGCAGCTCTCTGCCGCCAACACCGGATTCATGCTCATCTGCTCCGCCCTGGTGATGCTGATGACTCCGGGTCTGGCCTTCTTCTACGGAGGCATGGTCCGGGTCAAGTCCACCCTCAACATGCTGATGATGAGCTTCATCAGCCTCGGGATCGTCACGATCCTGTGGGTGCTCTACGGCTTCAGCGTCGCCTTCGGCACCGACACCGGCTCCGTCATCGGCTGGGAGTCCGACTTCGTCGGCCTCAGCGGCATCGGACTCACCGAGCTGTGGGGCACGTACGACATCCCCGTCTACGTCTTCGCCGTCTTCCAGCTCATGTTCGCCGTCCTCACCCCGGCCCTGATCAGCGGCGCCCTCGCCGACCGCGTGAAGTTCACCGCCTGGGCGCTGTTCGTCGCGCTGTGGGCCACCATCGTGTACTTCCCCGTCGCCCACTGGGTCTGGGGCGAGGGCGGCTGGGCCTTCGAGCTCGGCGTCATCGACTTCGCCGGCGGCACCGCCGTGCACATCAACGCCGGTGCGGCCGCCCTCGGCGTGATCCTCGTCATCGGCAAGCGCGTCGGCTTCAAGAAGGACCCGATGCGGCCGCACTCCCTGCCGCTCGTCATGCTCGGCGCCGGGCTCCTCTGGTTCGGCTGGTTCGGCTTCAACGCCGGCTCCTGGCTCGGCAACAACGACGGCGTCGGCGCCGTGATGTTCGTCAACACCCAGGTCGCCACCGCCGCCGCCATGCTCGCCTGGCTCGCGTACGAGAAGATCCGGCACGGCGCGTTCACCACCCTCGGCGCCGCCTCCGGCGCTGTTGCGGGCCTCGTCGCCATCACCCCGGCCGGAGGCTCCGTCTCCCCGCTCGGTGCGATCGCCGTCGGCGCCATCGCCGGTGTCCTGTGCGCCATGGCCGTCGGCCTCAAGTTCAAGTTCGGCTACGACGACTCCCTCGACGTCATCGGCGTCCACCTCGTCGGCGGTGTCATCGGCTCCCTGCTCGTCGGCTTCTTCGCCACCGGCGGCGTCCAGTCCGACGCCAAGGGCCTCTTCTACGGCGGCGGCCTCGAACAGCTCGGCAAGCAGGCCCTCGGCGTCGCCGTGACCTTCGCGTACTCCCTGATCGTCTCCGCCCTCCTCGCCCTGGTCATCCACAAGACCATCGGCATGCGGGTCAGCGAGGACGACGAGGTCTCCGGCATCGACCAGCTCGAACACGCCGAGACCGCCTACGACTTCAGCGGCGCGGGCGGCGGCATCGCCCCCCGTACGACCCAGGCCGCGCCCGTGACGAGGACCGCCGAGGGCGTGGCCCCCTCGGAGCAGAACAAGAAGGTGGACGCATGAAGCTCATCACCGCGGTCGTCAAGCCGCACCGGCTCGACGAGATCAAGGAAGCCCTGCAGGCCTTCGGGGTGCACGGCCTCACCGTCACCGAGGCCAGCGGCTACGGCCGGCAGCGCGGGCACACCGAGGTGTACCGCGGCGCCGAGTACACCGTCGACCTCGTGCCGAAGATCCGCATCGAGGTCCTGGTCGAGGACGAGGACGCCGAGCAGCTGATCGAGGTCGTCGTCAAGGCCGCCCGCACCGGGAAGATCGGCGACGGCAAGGTGTGGAGCGTCCCCGTCGACACCGCCGTACGGGTGCGCACCGGCGAGCGCGGGCCCGACGCCCTCTGAACCACCACGGAAACGGGAGCTCCTGCGTGACGAGCGTCGATGTGACCACGAAGGCGGAAGAACCCGAGCCCGAGCCCAGCGGCTACGCGGCGGCCCGGCTGCGCCTCCTGAGGAGCGGGGAGGCGCGGTCCGGGCCGCCGCGCCGTGCCGCCCTCGCCGAGCTGACCGACGAGTGGCTCACCGGCCTCTTCGCCCCGGCAGCAGACGGGATGCGGGGGGCCGCGCTCGTCGCCGTCGGCGGGTACGGGCGCGGCGAACTCTCCCCGCGCAGCGACCTCGACCTGCTCCTGCTGCACGACGGCAGCGCCGACCCGGCCGACGTGGCCGCGCTCGCCGACCGCCTCTGGTACCCCGTCTGGGACCTCGGCCTCGCCCTCGACCACTCCGTCCGCACCCCCGCCGAGGCCCGCAGGACCGCCGCCGACGACCTGAAGGTCCAGCTCGGCCTGCTCGACGCCCGGCACGTCGCCGGCGACCTCGGCCTCACCGCCGCCCTGCGCACCCAGATCCTCGCCGACTGGCGCAACCAGGCCCCGAAACGCCTCCCCGAACTCCGCGAACTCTGCGAGCAACGGGCCGAGCGCCAGGGCGAGTTGCAGTTCCTCCTCGAACCCGACCTCAAGGAGGCCCGCGGCGGACTCCGCGACGCCACCGCCCTGCGCGCCGTCGCCGCCTCCTGGCTCGCCGACGCCCCCCGCGCCGGCCTCGCCGACGCCCGCCGCAGCCTCCTCGACGTACGCGACGCGCTGCACCTCACCACCGGCCGCGCCACCGACCGCCTCGCCCTCCAGGAACAGCCCCAAGTCGCCGAAGAACTCGGCCTGTTGGACCCCGACACCCTGCTCCGCCAGGTGTACGAGGCCGCCCGCACCCTGTCGTACGCCTCCGACGTGACCTGGCGCGAGGTCGGCCGGGTGCTGCGCGCCCGGTCCGCCCGGCCGCGGCTGCGCTCCCTGCTCGGCGGGCGGGGCGGGCGCGGCGGCGGCAAGCCGGTGCCGGAGCGGACGCCGCTCGCCGAGGGCGTCGTCGAGCAGGACGGCGAGGCCGTCCTCGCCCGCACCGCCCGGCCCGACCGCGACCCGGTGCTCGTGCTGCGCGCCGCCGCAGCCGCCGCCCAGGCCGGACTCCCGCTCTCCCCGCACGCCGTACGCCGCCTCGCCACCGCCGGGAAGCCGCTGCCCACGCCCTGGCCGGCCGAGGCCCGCGAACAGCTCGTCACACTCCTCGGCGCCGGGCCCGCAACCGTCGACGTGTGGGCAGCCCTGGAGGCCGAAGGCCTGGTCAGCCGCCTCCTGCCGGACTGGGAGCGGGTCCGCTGCCGCCCGCAGCGCAACCCCGTGCACACCTGGACCGTCGACCGCCACCTCGTCGAGACCGCCGTACGGGCCGCCGCCCTCACCCGCCGCGTCGGCCGGCCCGACCTGCTGCTCGTCGCCGCGCTCCTGCACGACATCGGCAAGGGCTGGCCCGGCGACCACTCCGTCGCCGGCGAGGTGATCGTCAAGGACGTGGCCGCCCGCATCGGCTTCGACGCGGACGACGTCACCGTCCTCGCCCGGCTCGTACGCCACCATCTGCTGCTCGTCGAGACGGCGACGCGGCGCGACCTCGACGACCCGGCGACCGTCGAGTCCGTCGCCGAAGCCGTCGGCACCTCCTCCGCCCTGGAACTGCTGCACGCCCTGACGGAGGCGGACGCGCTCGCCACCGGGCCCGCCGCCTGGTCGGCCTGGCGGGCCTCGCTCGTCGCGGACCTCGTCGCCCGCGTCGACGCCGTGCTCGCGGGCGAGGAGCCGCCGCAGCCAGTCGCCGCGCCGGCCACCGCCGAACAGGAACGCCTCGTCGTCGAGGCCCACCGCACCGGCGGGCCCGTCCTCGCGCTGCGCGCGCAGCAGGAGGGGGCGGAGTCCGGCCCGGACGGCGACGAGCCGCTGGGCGTCGAGCTGCAGATCGCCGTACCCGACCAGCCGGGCGTGCTCCCCGCCGTGGCCGGGGTGCTCGCCGTGCACCGGCTCACCGTCCGCACGGCCGAGGTCAGCGTCCTCGACCTGCCCGCCGACGTGCCGGGCGACGGCTCCGTCCTCTTCCTCGACTGGCGGGTCGCCACCGAATTCGGCTCCCTGCCGCAGGCCGCCCGCCTCCGCGCCGACCTGGTCCGCGCCCTCGACGGCTCCCTCGACATCGCCGGGCGCCTCGCCGAGCGCGACGCGGCCTACCCGCGCAGGCGCGGCGCGCCCGCTCCGCCCGCACGGGTCACGGTCGCCGCCGCGGGGTCCCGGCTCGCGACGGTCATCGAGGTCCGCGCCCAGGACGCACCCGGCCTCCTGCACCGCATCGGCCGAGCCCTGGAGGCCTCGGGCGTACGGGTACGAAGCGCACACGCGTCGACGCTGGGGGCGAACGCGGTGGATGCGTTCTATGTCACGAACACGGATGGGGAACCGCTGTCCGCGGGGGTCGCGCTGGAGGTCGCGCGGGGGGTGGAGGAGGCGCTGCGGGGGTAGACGCCCCCCCGCCGGGCCCGGGGGCCGCCCCCCCGAGGGGCGCGGGGAACTGCGCGAGCAACCACGATGGCGCGGTAGCCGAACGGCGGGGCCGGTTTTTTGAGGGGCGCGGGGAACGGCGCGATCGGCCACGACGGCGCGGCGGCCGAACGACAGGGGCTGGCCTTTTGAGGGGCGCGGGGAACTGCGCGAGCAACCACGACGGCGCGGCGGCCGAATGACGGGGGGCTGGCCCCCGAGGGGCGCGGGGCCGTGACGTCAGCGGCTCCGCGCGGGGCGCGACGGGCCACGACGGCCGCCGGAGCCGAACGACGGGGCGGGGGGGCTCGGGGGCGCAGCCCCCGAAGCTGCCGCAGGAGCAGTTTGCCGGGCCCGATACCCTGGAGGGCGACTGTCTTCGCCCCCGACCCTGAGGATCTGCGACCGCCGTGTTCGACACTCTCTCCGATCGCCTCGCAGCGACTTTCAAGAACCTCCGCGGCAAGGGGCGTCTCTCCGAGGCGGACATCGACGCCACGGCACGGGAAATCCGTATCGCCCTCCTCGAGGCCGACGTCGCGCTGCCCGTCGTGCGCGCGTTCATCAAGCAGGTCAAGGAGCGGGCCCTCGGCGCCGAGGTCTCGCAGGCCCTGAACCCGGCCCAGCAGGTCATCAAGATCGTCAACGAGGAGCTCATCGGCATCCTCGGCGGCGAGACCCGGCGCCTCCGCTTCGCCAAGAACCCGCCGACCGTGATCATGCTCGCGGGTCTGCAGGGCGCCGGTAAGACCACGCTCGCCGGAAAGCTCGGCCTCTGGCTGAAGAGCCAGGGCCACTCGCCGCTGCTCGTCGCCTGTGACCTGCAGCGCCCCAACGCCGTGAACCAGCTGAGCGTCGTCGCCGAGCGCGCCGGCGTCGGGATCTACGCCCCGGAGCCGGGCAACGGCGTCGGTGACCCGGTCAAGGTCGCCCAGGACTCGGTCGAGTACGCGAAGCAGAAGGTGCACGACGTCGTCATCGTCGACACCGCCGGCCGCCTCGGCATCGACCAGGAGCTGATGCAGCAGGCCGCGGACATCCGCGACGCGGTCAAGCCGGACGAGGTCCTCTTCGTCGTCGACGCGATGATCGGTCAGGACGCGGTGAACACCGCGGAGGCCTTCCGCGACGGTGTCGGCTTCGACGGCGTGGTGCTCTCCAAGCTCGACGGCGACGCCCGCGGCGGTGCGGCCCTGTCGATCGCGCACGTCACCGGCAAGCAGATCATGTTCGCCTCCAACGGCGAGAAGCTGGACGACTTCGACGCGTTCCACCCGGACCGCATGGCGTCCCGCATCCTCGGCATGGGCGACATGCTCACGCTGATCGAGAAGGCCGAGCAGACCTTCAGCCAGGCCGAGGCCGAGAAGATGGCGGCCAAGCTGCAGAAGGGCCCGAAGGAGTTCACGCTCGACGACTTCCTGGCCCAGATGGAGCAGGTCAGGAAGATGGGCTCCATCTCCAAGCTGCTCGGCATGATGCCCGGCATGGGCCAGATCAAGGACCAGATCAACAACATCGACGAGCGGGACGTCGACCGTACGGCGGCCATCATCAAGTCGATGACCCCGGCGGAGCGCGCCGAGCCGACGATCATCAACGGCTCGCGCCGGGCCCGTATCGCCCGCGGTTCGGGTGTCGAGGTCAGCGCGGTGAAGAACCTCGTGGAGCGGTTCTTCGAGGCCCGCAAGATGATGTCGAAGATGGCGCAGGGCGGCGGCATGCCGGGCATGCCGGGCGTCCCGGGCATGGGTGGCGGCCCCGGCCGGCAGAAGAAGAAGCAGAAGCAGGCCAAGGGCAAGCGCCGCTCGGGCAACCCGATGAAGCGCAAGCAGGAGGAGCAGGAGGCCGCGGCGCGGCGCGAGCAGGCGCAGCAGGGCGGCGGCGCGTTCGGCCTGCCGGCCGGCGGCCAGGGCGGCCAGGACTTCGAACTGCCCGACGAGTTCAAGAAGTTCATGGGCTGAGCCCTTCGCAGCACGCACGTCCGGAGTCCGGGTCGCCTTGCGCAGGCGGCCCGGACTCTGTCGTACGGATCTATGCGGCCCGGACTCTGTCGTACGGATCTATGCGGCCGGGCGCCCGTAGGAGTCGTACAGGCCGACGAGGCGGGGCGCGGCGCGGCTCAGGCCCGCGACGACGGCCACCGTGCTGCGGGTGACGAACATCTGCGTACGGAACGCCAGCACCGCCGTGTCGCCGAGGCGTGCGCGGGGCCCGGTCGGCGCGGCGAGCAGCCGGTAGTAGTCGATGTGGCCGGGCGGCGCCTCCTGGACGGCGAGGCGTTCCCCGGTGCGGGGCAGCAGCGCCGAGCGGACGCCGCCGCGCGGGTAGAAGCCGCCGCCGAACAGGGCGGGCCGGCCGTCGGCGAGCGTGTGGGCGACCTCCGACACGTACACGTACGCGGGCCGTTCCGGCTGCCGGGCGTCGACCGCGTGCAGCGGGGTCGTGCCGGTGAGGGCGTGGCCGGGCTCACCGTGGGTGGCGCCGTGCGCGGCGAGCAGGTCGAGCGTGGCGGCGCAGGTGACGCCGGGGGCGCTGAGTTTGAGCCGTGGTCCGTGGCCCCGGGCGGACAGCAACTCCCTTGCGCGCCCGGCCAGTCGGAGGTTCGGCGTGGGTTCGGGGAGGCCCGTCGACGGGTCGCAGCGCAGGCACGGGAAGGCCGTGACGCCCGCGATCCGCACCCCGTCGAGCCGCTCCACCGCCGCCGCGAACGCGTCGAGCCCGGCGAGCGGAACACCGCCTTCCTGCCCGGGGAACGTCGCCTCCGCCGCGCCCTCGACCCGCACCAACACGTCCTGTACGAAGCCGAGTTCGCGCGCCGCGTCCGACACCGCGCGGGCGTTGTCCGCGTCGAAGACCGTGACCGCCTCGGGGCGCCGGGCGAGCAGCGCGGGCAGGGCACGGCGCGGGAGCTGCACGAGGTGGCCGAGGTTGCCGGGGCGGGCTCCGGCCGCGTGCAGGGCGTCCGCCTCGGGCGGGTCGATGGCCGCGCTGCGGGGGATGTGCCGGGCGACCGCCCTGATCAGCTCGGGGTTGCGGCCGATCTGCTTGACCACGAACCACAGCCCGAGCCCGGCCCGCCCGGCCGCCTCCGCGAGCAGCGCCGCGTTCTCCTCGACCGCGTCCAGGTCGACGACGTACGTGTCCGGCGGGATCGCGCCCGAGCGGTGCAGGTCGGCCGCGGCGCCGACGAGCGCGGGGTTGCGGGCGAGCACGGAGGTCAGGAACACGGGGGGCCTCCGGGTGGGGTGGGCTGGTCGGTGGGCGTGCTCGGGTCGGCGTGGGTGTTCGGGGCGGTGGGCGTGTTCGGGTCGGCTTCCGTGGTCTGGGCGGCGGGCGCGGGCGGGCAGAGGCCCCCGTGTGCGTCCAAGTCGCCGCGTGCGTTCAGGTCGGCGAGGGCGCGCCGCAGGACGTTCACCACCAGGTCCGCGCCCGCCCGCATCGGGTTGACGCGGACCGCCCAGTCCGCGAGCTCCGGGGCGTCGGCGAGGGACGAGCCGGACAGGCGGTAGACCAACGGGGCTATCTCGTAACGGGAGTTGGCGCCCACCGGGTACGGCGCCGCGCCGTGCCGGGCCGCCGCCTCCGGCAGTGCCCGCGCCACCGGGGCGTTCAGGCGGACGAGCAGACAGCGGTCCTGCGCGTTGGCGATCCGCACCTCGGCCACCCCCGCGACCTCGCCCGCCGCGAGCCGCTCCGCCACCTCCGCGCCGACCCGCGACTGCAGCGCCCACATCACCGGTACGTGCGTCAGCGCCCGCAGCGCGTCGAGCGCCTGGTGGCCCTGGACCTGCCCGCCGCCCGAGTAGTTCGCCCGCCGCACCCGCCCGACCAGGTCGCCCGCGCCCACCACGACGCCCACGCCCTCCGGCCCGTGCAGCTTGAACAACGAGAAGCAGGAGGCGTCGGCGCCGAGCTCGACCCCGCAGTGCGGCACCCGCAGCACCGCGTAGTTGTCGTCCACCACGCTCCGCACCCCGGCCGCCCGGCACACCGCGAGCACCGCCCCCAGCTCGTACGCGTCGCCGAGCCGCTGCCGGGTGTGCTGGACGTACGCCCACCTGAACCGACCGGTCGACAGGGCGCGTTGGAGCGCTGCCGGGTCGTTGAGGTCGACCCGGACCGTGTCCGTGCCGCGCAGTGTCACCTCGGTCGTGCGGTACACCGGCGCGTCGTGGATCAGCAGGGGACCGGCGCCGGGGACGGTGACCTGGTCGAGCGCGGCCCGGATCGCGCCCGTGCCGGCGCTCTGCACGAGCGCCGCGTCCTCGGCCCCGAAGAAGTCCGCGAGCACGGCCTCCACCCGCGCGGTCGTCCGCGGTCGCCCCGATTCCGGTACGACGCCCACGTCCGCCGCGAACAGCTCCCGGCCGTCGAAGTGCGCCGCCGTGCACTCCAGCAGCCGGAACTGCCGGGCGATCGCGTCGTCGAGCGGCACGGTGGGCAGCGGGTACGTGACCGGGAGCCGGGGCCCGCCGGGAGCGGTGGGGGTGGGTGCGGGGTCGCGGGGGGCCGTCATGCGCTCGCCCCGCCCGTACCGCCGGTCAGGAACCGCAGCGGGTTGCGGCGGGTCATCAGGTCGATCAGGTCCTCGTCCACGCCCGCCGCGCGCAGTCGGGCGAGGAAGGACCGGAAGAGGTGCCCGTAGCCGTGCCCGCCCTCCGCCTCCAGGTAGGCGTGCCGGGAGATGTCGCAGCTGAGCAGGGTCCGGTCGGCGTGCCCGGCGTCGAGCAGTGCGAGCAGCAGCCGCAGCCGGTCGGCGTCGCTGCGGTAGCTCTCCTTGCCGACGGTGTCGAACGCGACGTACGCCCCGGCCGCCGCCAACTCCCGGTGCACGGACGGCTCCTGGAGCAGATCCTGGTGCCCGACCGCCACACGGTGCGGCGCGAGCCCGGCGCCGACGAGCAGGTCGAGCTGAGCGAGCCCGCCCCGGCCCAGCTGCGCATGCGTCATGACGGACAGCCCCCGCGCCCGGGCGGCCCCGGCGGCGGCGCGCAGACACCGGGCCTCGACGGGGCTGGGCCGGTCGCCGTGACTGCCGACTTCACCGATGACACCGGGCCGGACACGCGACAGGCGCGCCGCCCCCTGTACGCCCTCCGCGCCCTCCGCGTCCTGCGCGTCCTCCGCGCCCGCCATCCCCTCGTCGATGTCGAGCAACAGCACCCGCATCAGCTCCTCCACATCGGCGTGGGCGACCTCCGGTGGGTGGAACGGCTCGTAGTACCAGCCTGTGGCCGCCACCACCGGGACGCCCGCCGCCGCCGAGATGCGGGCGACGGCGTGCGGGTCACGGCCCATGCCGCGGCAGCTCGCCTCGACGACCAGGCCGAGCCCGAACTCGGCGCGCAGCGCCGCCAGTTCGGCCGTCACGTACGGGCCGTGCGCCGCCGGGTCGAGGACGGCCGCGCGGTCCCCGGCACGGTCCAGGTCGAGGACCAGGTGCTCGTGCGGCAGGACCGGACCGCGTACGTAGGCGGGGGAGAGGGGACCGAGCACCGTCTGCAGCAGAGGACGCGCAGGCTCCCGGGACGAAGACAGCATGCGCCGGTCAGCCCTTGACCGGAGTGAACAGGCCGAGCCAGTACAGGCAGTTGAGGACGACACCCCCGACGATCACCGCCGCCGGAGCCGCCGCCATCCGCACCACCGGCCGCCCCGTCGCCTCGTTCAGCAGATACAGCCCGCCGCAGAGGAGAATGCCGAGCCCGCCGCCCATCCGGTTCGCGGCGAGCAGCGAACCGAAGAGGATCGCGAGCCCCAGCGCCTCCCCGATCGCCGCCCGCAGATGCTCCGACGAGTCCCGCAGGCTCGGCAGCCGCCCCAGCACCCGCCCGATCGCCGACAGCGCGAGCACCTCCACCGCGAACACCGCCGCCCCCGCCACCGCCGCGAGCAGCGGATTCGGCAGCAGATAGCCGACGGGATACGCGAGCGTGAACCCGACGATCCCGTACGCGCCCGACGCCAGCGCCGTCGTCGCGATCAGCGGCAGGAAGCCGAACATCCGGTAGAAGTCGACCTGCGCGGCCTCCGCGTACTGCCCCTTCGCGATCAGGAAGCTCGTCGCCTCGCCCCCGCCGAACACCTTCAGCTGGGCGAGCACGCAGATCCCCGCGCCGAGCAGCATGAACAGCGGCAGATGCCGCCGCAGCCGCGCCGCACTCGCCCCGAACAGCGACGCCATGGGGTCGTCGGCACCGGGCACGGCCGCGGACGAGGCCGCGGCACGCGCGGTTCTGCGTTCCCGTACGTCCCTGGCCACCGCGAAGCCGATCAGCAGCAGCACGCCCACCGCCATGGCGAGGGCGCCCGCGAACATGTCCGGCCACAGCTTCGACGTCAGGACCACCAGGGCGAGTTCGACGAGGCCGACCAGGCCGCCGCGCAGCCGCCCGAACTGCCGGGTCACGGCGAGCACCGGGAACAGCGTGAACAGGTACAGGATCGGGGTCGACATCTCCTGCATCGCCGTCAGGAAGTCGACCGGCAGATCGTGCGCAAGGCGGTTCGCCCCGCCCAGGCCGAACACGACGACCGCGCCCCAGGCCGCGCCGAGCAGCGGCGCCAGCCACTTCCTCGGCGCGAGCAGCCCGAGGACGTCGGTGGGCAGGAACAGCAGCCACGGGTTCAGCACACCGGACGCGAGCGCCATCGGGGCGCCGAGCCCGAAGACGAACCCCGCCGAGAGCCCGAACGAGACGGCCGCGGTGGCCGGGCGCGTGCTGCGGCCCTGGACGAAGTCGAGCAGGAACGGCCGTACGCCGTCGTTGAACACGGCGAGCGCCAGATGCGACACGAACGCGGTCAGCGCACAGAGCGCGATGACCGTGAGCTGCTGCGACAGCGACAGATCGAGCCCTGCGGCCAGGGCGACGGGACCCCGCCCTTCGGTCGGCCCGCCCACCGTTCACTCCGCCCGCGCGGAGATCGCGCGGGCCAGCACCGGAGCGACGGCCTCCGCCCGGTCGAGGGCGAAGCCGAAGACCCGCTTGCCGTCGCCGAGCAGCGCCGCCACCTCGTCCGCGCTCGGCACGCCCCGCCCGAACGTGTGGCACAGCGGCTGCCCGAGGAGGCCGACGAGCACGCCGAGGGAGGCGCCGGCGCCGGTGTGGCAGGTGCCGAGGTAGTAGTCCGCGCGGCCGGCGCGCAGCAGCAGAGCGGCGTCGATGTCGCTGGAGACGGTCACGTCCACGCCGTCGAGGCCGAGCAGCCGCACCGCCTCGGCCACCTCGACCTTGCCGACGCCGCCGGTGAGGATCTTCGCCATGCCGCTTCCCTCCGCTCGGTGGGCGGCCGTGCCGCCGTCTCTCAGTGCGTGCCGTGCCGGGCCAGCACCGCCAGGTGCAGCCCCAGGAAGTTGACCTCCGACTCGGGCAGCGTCGCCCCGAGCCGCTCGCGCGCCCGCGCGGCCACGGCCCGTGCCCGCCACAGCGCCTCCGGGTGGTCCGCGAGCTCCGCCGCGACCTGCGCGTCCGTGCTGTACTCCGTGATCGGCTCGCCGTCCACGAGCCGGGTGAGCGCGAACATCAGATGGCTGGTCAGCAGGCCCGCGCTCTCATCGGTGACCGGCGCCCCCTCCGCGTCCAGCGCGGCCAGCTCCGCGACCACGAACTCGACCACCTCGGGCCGCACTTGACCCCCCTCACGGAACAACCGCACCCGTATCGCCAGCCGCTCGTCCACGGCCCTCCCATCGCATGACACCCAGCCGCCAGCACCTCGTGCGGACCCTCGTACGGCACCGCCCACGGCGCGAAGCGGACAGTAACCAGGATCCCGACCACTGCCAACGCCTGTGGACAAAAGCGGCCGGTCAGGACGGCATCCCAGGTCGAAATGCCCGAGAAGTCCGATCCGCCAATAATGGCGATCGTGACCAGCCCTGTGCCTCCCCGCGACCGGACCGACCAGCCGTGGCGCTCGGAGGGCGCACCGCCGCCCCCGCCACCCAAGAAGAAGGTGAGCTGGCGCGGCCTCATCTGGACCGCCCTGCTCGTCTATCTCCTCACCAACCTGCTGCTCTCGCTCTTCGGCGACGAACCGCCCACGAAGATCTCGTACACCGAGTTCAGCAAGCAGGTCACGGCCGGCAACGTCGCCAAGATCTACGCCAAGGGCGACCAGATCCAGGGCGACCTCAAGAAGGCCGTCGACGCCCCGGAGGGCCGGAAGGGCACGTACGACAAGTTCGCCACGCAGCGGCCGAGCTTCGCCGACGACCAGCTCTGGGCCGAGCTGACCAAGGCCAAGGTCACCGTCACCGCCGAGCCCGTCTACAAGGAGCCCAGTCTCCTCACCAACCTGTTGCTCTCCCTCCTGCCGATCCTGTTGCTCGTCGCCCTGTGGGTGTTCCTGGCGCGCCGGATGGCCGCGGGCATGGGCGGCGGTGCGGGCGGCATGCTCGGGCGCAAACAGCCGCCGAAACCGGTCGAGTTGGAGGCCGGCAAGCGCACCACGTTCGCCGACGTCGCCGGCATCGACGAGGTCGAGGGCGAGCTCAACGACGTCGTCGACTTCCTCAAGAACCCCGACAGCTACCGGAAGATGGGCGCCCGCATGCCCGGCGGCGTCCTCCTCGCCGGCCCGCCCGGCACCGGCAAGACCCTGCTCGCGCGCGCCGTCGCGGGCGAGGCCGGCGTGCCGTTCTTCTCCGCCTCCGCCTCCGAGTTCATCGAGATGATCGTCGGCGTCGGCGCGTCCCGCGTACGGGAACTCTTCGCGGAGGCCCGCAAGGTGGCGCCCTCGATCATCTTCATCGACGAGATCGACACCATCGGCCGGGCCCGCGGCGGCGGATCCGGCATGGGCGGCCACGACGAGCGCGAGCAGACCCTCAACCAGATCCTCACCGAGATGGACGGCTTCTCCGGCTCCGAAGGCGTCGTCGTCATCGCCGCCACCAACCGCGCGGACGTCCTCGACCCCGCTCTCACCCGTCCCGGCCGCTTCGACCGCACCGTCACCGTCAGCCCGCCCGACCGCAAGGGCCGCGAGGCGATCCTGCGCATCCACACCCGCGACATCCCCCTCGCGGACGACGTCGACCTCGCCCAAGTCGCCCGTACGACACCGGGGATGACCGGTGCCGAGCTCGCCAACCTCGCCAATGAAGCCGCGCTCCTCGCCGTCAAACGCCGTCAGCCGAAGGTCACCGGGCCCGACCTCTCCGACGCGCTGGAGAAGGTCCAACTCGGCGCCGAACGGCCCCTGGTCATGCCCGAGGAAGAGCGCCGCCGCACCGCCTACCACGAGTCCGGGCACGCCCTGCTCGGCATGCTCCAGCCCGGCGCCGACCCCGTACGCAAGGTGACCATCGTGCCCCGGGGCCGCGCCCTCGGCGTCACGTTGTCCACACCCGACGCCGATAAATATGCCTATACGGAGGAGTACCTGCGCGGCCGCGTCATCGGGGCGCTCGGCGGCATGGCGGCCGAGCAGGTCGTGTTCGGCGTCATCACCACCGGCGCCGAGAGCGACCTCGAACAGGTCACCAACATCGTCCGCGGCATGGTCGGCCGCTGGGGCATGAGCGAACGCGTCGGCCGCCTCTCCGCCCTCCCCGGCGACGCCCAGCAGGCCTACGGCCTCTCCGCCGCCCCCGGCACCCTCGACACCATCGACGACGAGATGCGCCGCATCGTCGACGAGTGCTACGAGAGCGCCTGCCGCCAACTCCGCGACCACCGCGACCAGTTGGACGCCCTGGCCGAGGCCCTCCTCGCCAACGAGACCCTGGAGGAGGACGACGCCTACCGCGCCGCCGGCATCACCCGCCTCACCAAGCACCCGGACTGACGCGGTACGGTCGCCCCGGCCCCGCGGTCCGCCGAGAGCGGTGGGCCCGGCTACGCATCGAGACGGACCCGGCCCTCCTGCGGCGTACGTGCCGCTACGCCTCACCTTGGCGTGAGCTGTGAGGTTCCTGTGCGTTCCGTTGCGTTCGCTTGCGTTCCTGCGCAGATCGGCGCACCCGCCCGCGTCAGGACGCATCAGCGGCAACTGACTGGTACGTGCAAATTATTTGGGATGCCCCGTAATAGGAACACCGAGGGCCCCCGGCTCGTTGTCACGACGTGAGCACGACACCACCTGTACTCGCCGCAGAGCTGGCGCAGGCGTGGGCCGACATTCAGCGGCACCACCCCGAGCTGCCGAGCCTTGCCGCGCCCGAGTCCCTGATCGGAGAGTCCTCGTCCGCCTGCGGCGCCGAGCTCTCCTTCGAGCGACTGCTGCACGAGGCAGTCCACGGCATCGCCGCCGCCCGCGGCGTCCGCGACACCTCACGCGCAGGCCGCTATCACAACCGCCGTTTCCTCGCGATCGCCGAGGAGCTGGGCCTCGACCACCCCGAGGAGCCGCACCCGAGCAGCGGCTTCTCCCTGGTCACGCTCAACCCCGAGGCGAGAAAGCGGTACCGAACGACGATCGAGCGTCTCCAGCGCGCCCTCAAGGCGCACACCGCGGCCACCGCGCAGGACAGCGCCCGCAGCTTCCGCGGGCCCGCCGCCCGGCACGGCTCGTCCGGCGGCGGTGTCCGCGTCAAGGCGGTCTGCGACTGCGGGCGCAACGTCCGCGTGGTCCCCTCGGTCCTCGCCCAGGCGCCGATCGTGTGCGGCGGCTGCGGCAAGCCGTTCCGCATCCCGGAAGTCGTGGGCGCGGCGTAACCGCGGCCCCGCGTCCTCGGCCGGGCCGACGGCCACCTGCAGGCCGAGGATCAGGCCCGAGGAACCCCGCCCCCGCGAGGTATGGCAGAATGGCCAGCTGTACTCGACAGCCGCACAGGACCCCTCTCTCCTCCGGCTGACGCGTCCATCGGGCACTCGAGTACCGCAACCCCACGCGGCATCTTCGTTGTGCCCACCCACGTCAAGACCAGGAGACACCACTCCCGTGGCAGTCAAGATCAAGCTGAAGCGTCTGGGCAAGATCCGTTCGCCTCACTACCGCATCATCGTCGCCGACTCCCGTACCCGCCGTGACGGCCGGGCCATCGAGGAGATCGGTCTGTACCACCCGGTGCAGAACCCCTCGCGCATCGAGGTCGACGCCGAGCGCGTCGCCTACTGGCTGGGTGTCGGCGCGCAGCCGACCGAGCCGGTGCTCGCCATCCTGAAGAAGACCGGCGACTGGCAGAAGTTCAAGGGCGAGCCCGCCCCGGCGCCGCTGCTGCAGCCGGAGCCGAAGGCCGCGCGCCCGACCTTCGAGGCCGTCAGCGCCGAGGACGAGCCCAAGGGCGAGGCCATCACCCAGAAGAAGAAGGCCGAGAAGAAGGACGACGCTCCGGCTGAGTCCGCGGCCGAGTCGACCGAGGCCTGAGCATGCTCGAGGAGGCTCTCGAGCACCTCGTGAAGGGCATCGTCGACAACCCCGACGACGTGCAGGTCGCCTCCCGCAACCTGCGCCGCGGGCGCGTCCTCGAGGTCCGGGTCCACCCCGACGACCTCGGCAAGGTGATCGGCCGCAACGGCCGCACCGCACGCGCCCTGCGCACCGTCGTAGGGGCCATCGGCGGTCGTGGTGTCCGCGTCGACCTCGTCGACGTCGACCAGGTTCGCTGAACCACAAGGCAATACCGGCACGGGCCGGGGAGGGCTTCTGGCCCGCCCCGGCCCGTCGTCGTACGAAGGAGAACGCAACGTGCAGTTGGTAGTGGGACGCATCGGCCGCGCCCACGGCATCAAGGGCGAGGTCACCGTCGAGGTCCGCACCGACGAACCCGAGCTGCGGCTCGCGCCCGGCGCCGTCCTCGCCACCGACCCGGCCGCCACCGGGCCCCTCACCATCGCCGCCGGCCGCGTCCACAGCGGACGCCTGCTGCTGCGCTTCGAGGGCGTACGGGACCGCAACGGCGCCGAGGCGCTCCGCAACACCCTGCTCATCGCCGACGTCGACCCCGAGGAACTCCCCGAGGGCGAGGACGAGTACTACGACCACCAGCTGATGGACCTGGACGTCGTCACCGTCGACGGCCAGGAGGTCGGCCGGATCACCGAGATCTCCCACCTCGCCGCGCAGGACCTGTTCATCGTCGAACGCCCCGACGGCACCGAGGTCATGATCCCGTTCGTCGAGGAGATCGTCACCGAGATCGACCTAGAGGAACAGCGCGCGATCATCGACCCGCCGCCCGGCCTCATCGACGACCGCGCCGAGATCGCGTCCACCCGCGAGGCCGCCGACGAGGCCCCCGGCGAGGACTCGTAATGCGCCTCGACGTCGTCACGATCTTCCCCGAGTACCTCGAACCGCTGAACGTCTCCCTCGTCGGCAAGGCCCGCGCCCGCGGCCAACTCGACGTCCACGTCCACGACTTGAGGCAGTGGACGTACGACCGGCACAACACCGTCGACGACACCCCGTACGGCGGCGGACCCGGCATGGTCATGAAGACCGAACCCTGGGGCGACTGCCTCGACGAGGCCCTCGCCGACGGCTACGAGGGCGGCGCCCGCGGCCCCGTACTCGTCGTGCCCACCCCCAGCGGCCGGCCCTTCACCCAGGAACTCGCCGTCGAACTCTCCGAGCGGCCCTGGCTGATCTTCACACCCGCCCGGTACGAGGGCATCGACCGCCGCGTCGTCGACGAGTACGCGACCCGCATGCCCGTCTACGAGGTCTCCATCGGCGACTACGTCCTCGCCGGCGGAGAGGCCGCCGTCCTCGTCGTCACCGAGGCCGTCGCCCGGCTCCTGCCCGGAGTGCTCGGCAACGCCGCCTCCCACCAGGACGACTCCTTCGCCCCCGGCGCCATGGCCAACCTCCTCGAAGGGCCCGTCTACACCAAGCCGCCCGAGTGGCGCGGCCGGGAGATCCCCGAGGTGCTGCTCAGCGGCCACCACGGCAAGATCGCCCGCTGGCGCCGCGACGAGGCGCTGCGCCGCACCGTCCGGAATCGCCCCGACCTCATCGAGCGCACCGACCCGAAGGCCTTCGACAAGAAGGACCGCGAAATGCTCTCGATCCTGGGCTGGAAGCCCGGCCCCGACGGGCGATTTGGGCCAACGCCCGAGGCCGTGGAAGAATAGGCCGCTGCTGTACGTCCAGCCTGCGCCCCTGCCACAGGGGGAACGACGCCGGCCCGACGCGATCAGCTACCGAATCTCATCGCATACCTCCCGCCGATGACCTGTGGCATCGGCGAAGAAAGCAGACGAACATGAGCAACCTGCTCGCCTCCGTCGACGCCGCCTCGCTGCGCACCGACGTCCCGGCCTTCCGCCCGGGTGACACCGTCAACGTCCACGTCCGCGTCATCGAGGGCAACCGCTCCCGTGTGCAGCAGTTCAAGGGCGTAGTCATCCGCCGCCAGGGCGCCGGCGTCAGCGAGACCTTCACGGTCCGCAAGGTCTCCTTCTCCGTGGGCGTGGAGCGCACCTTCCCGGTGCACACCCCGATCGTCGAGAAGATCGAGCTCGTCACCAAGGGTGACGTGCGTCGCGCCAAGCTGTACTACCTCCGTGAGCTGCGCGGCAAGGCCGCGAAGATCAAGGAGAAGCGCGAGAACTGATCTCGCGTTCCGGATCCCTCCTCGGATCCGGAGCCTCGGGGCGGGCCGGATAGGCTCTGACCCCGATGGACACCGAAGCAGCACAGCACACGGAGCGCGATCGCTCCTCCGGACCCGCCGACACCGAGCGGGCGGAGGAGGGGTCGCGCTCCGCGGCTGTTTCCGGGCCCGCACCCGAGGCCCGCGAGGCGAAGTCGTCGCCGGGAGCGCGCCGTTGGCGGCGGGCCGGGGTGCTCGCCGCGCTGTGCCTGGTGTTCCTGCTCCTCGTCAGCACCTTCGTACTGCAGCCGTTCCTCATCCCCAGCAGCTCCATGGAACCGACTCTGAGCACCGGGGATCGTGTCCTGGTCAACAAGTTGGCGTACCGTTTCGGTGCCGAGCCGGAGCGCGGGGATGTCGTCGTCTTCGACGGCAGCGGATACTTCGGCGACTCCGACTACATCAAGCGCGTGGTCGGCGTCGGCGGTGACCGGGTGACCTGCCGCGGCAAGCAGGGCGGCGCGCAGGGGCGGATCGAGGTGAACGGGGAGCCGGTGGACGAGCCCTATCTGTATCCGGGGGACGCGCCCTCGACCGTGCCGTTCGACGTGGTGGTGCCCGAGGGCTCCCTGTTCGTGCTCGGCGACCACCGCAGCGACTCCAGCGACTCCCGCGACCACCTCGGCTCACCGGGCGGCGGCATGGTCCCCGTCGACACCGTGATCGGCCGCGCCGACTGGATAGCGCTGCCCTTCGACCGGTCCACCTCGCTCGACCGGCCCGACGCCTTCGCGCGGGTGCCGAAGCCGGGCGGCGCGCATGGGTAGCCGCGGCAAGCCGAAAGGCCGCCGCCGCGCGACCGGTTCACCGCCTCCGGGCGCCGGCGGCCACCGCTCAGGCCACCCCTCCGGCATAGGCCCCGGCGCCGACGGGGGCCCCGGTACACCCCCGCCTCCCGGCGGCGCCCCTCCGCGCCCCGGTGTCGACCCGCAGGGTTCTGACGGCGGCCGTCCGCGGCCTGGGCGGGCCGAGCGCCGCAAGCTGGCCCGTAAGATCAAACGCCGCCGCAGGCGCTCCGCGATCAAGGAGATCCCGCTCCTCATCGGCGTCGCCGTCCTCATCGCGCTCGTCCTGAAGACGTTCCTCGTCCAGGCCTTCGTGATCCCGTCCGGCTCCATGGAGCAGACGATCAAGATCGGCGACCGGGTTCTCGTCGACAAGCTCACCCCCTGGTTCGGTGCCGAACCCCAGCGCGGCGACGTCGTCGTCTTCAAGGACCCCGGTGGCTGGCTGCGCGCCGAGCAGCAGCCGAAGAAACAGGACGACCCCGTCGGCGTCAAGCAGCTCAAGCAGGGCCTCACCTTCATCGGACTGCTGCCCTCCGACGACGAGCAGGACCTCATCAAACGCGTCGTCGCCGTCGGCGGCGACCGGGTCAAGTGCTGCGGCAAGGACGGCCGCGTCACCGTCAACGGCGTCGCCCTCAACGAGCCCTACCTGCACCCCGACGACATCAACACCCCCTCCCAGCGCAGCTTCGACGTCAAGGTCCCCGAAGGCCGCTACTTCGTGATGGGCGACCACCGCTCCGACTCCGCCGACTCCCGCTACCACCTCGACAGCCCCTTCAAGGGCACCGTCTCCGAGGACGAGGTCGTCGGCACCGCCAAGGTGATCGCCTGGCCCGTCGACCACTGGGCCGAGCTGGAGCAACGCTCCACGTACGCGTCCGTCCCCGATGCGGGCGACGGCGGCGGCGATGCGGACGCCGCGGACAGCCCGTCGCATAGGCTGGCCCCCGAGAATCTGAACGCAAAAGTCCCCCTCCCGACCCCTGCGGAACTCCCGCTCGTTATGGGAGTGGTAGGCCTGCATCGCGTACGACATCTCGTACGAAACAGGCGGCGGCACGGAACGAGGAGTGGATGTGGGGGATTTGGCCGTCGGCGCACGATCCGGACACGACGAACCCGAGGATGAACGCGACGTGATCAACGGCGGCTCCGGCGCCTCCGAGCCAGGCGAGACGGACCCCGAGGACGGCGGTTCCCGCCGGAGCTCCGGCAGCCGGTCCTTCTGGAAGGAACTGCCGCTGCTCATCGGCATCGCGCTGCTCCTGGCGCTGCTGATCAAGACGTTCCTGGTGCAGGCGTTCTCGATCCCCTCGGACTCGATGCAGGACACCCTGCAGCAGGGCGACCGGGTACTCGTGGACAAGCTGACGCCGTGGTTCGGTTCCGAGCCGGAGCGCGGTGAGGTCGTCGTCTTCCACGACCCGGGCAACTGGCTGAAGGGCGAGCCGACCCCCAAGCCGAACATCCTGCAGCAGGCCCTCAGCTTCATCGGACTCATGCCGTCCGCCGAGGAGAAGGACCTGATCAAGCGGGTCGTCGGCGTCGCCGGTGACACCGTCGAGTGCAACGGCACCGGCCCGCTGAAGGTCAACGGCAAGGCCCTCAACGAGAGCGACTACGTCAACCACAAGCTCGGCGACATGAAGGCCACTCCGTGCAGTGACGACGACCAGGGCGGCCAGTTCAAGGTCACCGTCCCCACCGGCAAGATCTGGGTGATGGGCGACAACCGGCAGAACTCCCTCGACTCCCGCTACCACCAGCAGGACCCGGGCGGCGGCTTCGTCCCCGTCGACAACGTCGTGGGGCGCGCCTTCGTCAAGGCCTGGCCCATCAACCGCTGGGGCACGCTGCCCGTGCCCGAGACCTTCGAGCAGCCCGGCCTGAGCACGGCCGCCGCCGCTGCGCCCGCCGCCCTGGGCCTCGCCGGGGCCGTGCCGCTGGTGCTGTGGCGCCGCCGCTCGCTCACCGGCGAGCGGGCTTCGGCGGGGGTTCCCGCAGGGGGCCCGGCCGAGGTCTCGTCCGGAGTGCCGTCCGGGGTTTCGGACGAGGGCAACTCCAGGGTTTCTGGCGGCAGTACCGCCCGGTAGGGTGCCGTCCCAGATCACCGATCTTCCGTGTGTGACCGGTCACGCCCGCGCGTGACCGATCCGGACCGGGTCTGATGCACCGAGGTGGGGCTGGGATGAGCAGAACACGACGTACGGACGAGGGCCGCGGCGGGCTCGGCAGCAGACTGTCGAACCTGGCCGTGGCCCTCGGCTGTGTGCTCTTCCTCGGCGGCTTCGTGTGGGGCGCGCTCGTCTACCAGCCCTACACCGTGCCCACCGCGTCGATGACCCCCACCATCGACGCCGGCGACCGCGTCCTCGCCGAGCGCATCGACGGCAGCGAGGTGCGCCGCGGCGACGTCGTCGTCTTCAGCGAGCAGTCCTGGGGCGACCTGCCGATGGTCAAGCGCGTCGTGGCCGTCGGCGGCGACCGGATCGCCTGCTGCGACGACCAGGGCCGCCTCACCGTCAACGGCAAGGCCGTCGACGAGCCGTACCTCCCCGAGGGCGTCAAGGCCTCCGACACCGGCATCCCGCCGACCACCGTGCCGAAGGGCCGCCTGTTCCTCCTCGGCGACGAACGCAGCACCTCCCTCGACTCCAGCGCCCACCTCGACGAGGCCGGCAACGGCTCGGTGCCGCGCAGCGCAGTCGACGCCCGCGTGGACGCCGTCGCCTGGCCGCTCGACGGCATGCTGGAACGCCCCACCGGCTTCGCCGACCTGCCCGGCGGGCTGTCCGACCCCGGGCCGCTGCGGCTGGTCGTCGGCGCGATCGGCCTCGGCGCTGTCCTCATCCTCGGCGGCGCCGCGTACGGCTCGTTCGCCAAGCGGGGCTCGCGCGGACAGCAGGGACGGCGCAGGGAGCCGGCCGGTGTCCACTGAGCGAGCTCCGGGTCCCGGCGAGGCGGGCGCAGAGTCGGTCGGGGAGGCGGGCGCCGAGCCGGTTGGGGAGGCGGGAGGCGATCCGGTCCCCGCTCCCGTGCCCGGCGAGGGCCCGGCGGACGAGGTGCGCAAGGTCGCCCGGGTCGTCCTCCTCGACCCCGACGACCGGATCCTCCTCCTGTACGGGCACGAGCCCGACGACCCCGAGGCGGTCGGCGACACCTGGTGGTTCACGCCCGGCGGCGGCCTCGAGGGCGACGAGACCCGCGAGCAGGCCGCCCTGCGCGAGCTCGCCGAGGAGACCGGGATCACCGACGCCGAGCTCGGCCCGGTGCTGTGGCGGCGCACCTGCTCGTTCCCGTTCGCCGGCCGCCGCTGGAACCAGGACGAGTGGTACTTCCTGGCCCGTACGGGACGACTCGCCCCCACGCAGCGGACCGCCGCGGACATGCCGGGCCTCACCGAGCTCGAACAACGCAGCGTGTCCGGAATGCGGTGGTGGACCTGTGAAGAACTGTCCGCCACCCATGAGACGGTGTACCCGACCAAACTCGCTGGGCTGCTGAAGGCGCTGCTCGACGAGGGACCTCCGGCCAGTCCCGTAGTCCTCGACACGGAAATCGTCTAGCGACGCACCGGACTGGCGCACAATAGGGGGACGCACGGCTGAAGGGGAACATGCCATGAGCGCCGAGGACCTCGAGAAGTACGAGACCGAGATGGAGCTGAAGCTCTACCGGGAGTACCGCGACGTCGTCGGGCTGTTCAAATACGTGATCGAGACCGAGCGGCGCTTCTACCTCACCAACGACTACGAGATGCAGGTGCACTCCGTCCAGGGCGAGGTGTTCTTCGAGGTGTCCATGGCGGACGCCTGGGTCTGGGACATGTACCGGCCGGCCCGGTTCGTCAAGCAGGTCCGCGTCCTCACCTTCAAGGACGTGAACATCGAGGAGCTCAACAAGAGCGATCTGGAGCTGCCGGGCAGCTAGCCGAAGGCCCCTGGCCCTGGGTCTTGTGGCCCGTGTGACCCTTGTGGGTGACGGAGTTGTCCACAACCGCCGGGTTATCCACCAAGATCCACAACTCTCGCGCCGATGCACCACCTTCGACCTCGGAGGTGGTGCCCCATGAACGCACGCGGAGCACTCGGAAAGTACGGCGAGAACCTCGCCGCCCGGCAGCTCGTCGCCGCCGGAATGAAGATCCTCGACCGCAACTGGCGGTCCGGACCCGGCGGCGAGATCGACATCGTCGCCCTCGACCACGACACCCTCGTCCTCTGCGAGGTCAAGACCCGCCGAGGACACCCCGACCCCGGCCGCACCGACCGGCCCTTCCAACACCCGATGGCGGCCATCACCCCCGCCAAGGCCGACCGTCTGCGCATCCTCGCCGAGCGCTGGCTCCACCAGCACGGCGGACCGCCCCCGGGAGGCGTCCGCATCGACCTCGTCGGGATCCTGCTGCCCAGCCGCGGCGCGCCCGTCGTCGAGCACGCGCAGGGGGTGGCCTGATGGCTTTCGCCCGCACCTGCTCCGTCGCGCTCGTCGGCGTCGAAGGCGTCGTCGTCGAGGTCCAGGCCGACCTCGAACCCGGTGTCGCCGCCTTCACCCTCGTCGGCCTCCCCGACAAGAGCCTCACCGAGAGCCGCGACCGGGTCCGCGCCGCCGTCGTCAACTCCGGCAACGCCTGGCCGCAGAAGAAGCTCACCGTCGGGCTCAGCCCCGCCTCCGTGCCGAAGGGCGGCAGCGGCTTCGACCTCGCCGTCGCCTGCGCGGTCCTCGGCGCGGCCGAACGCATCGACCCGCGCACCCTCGCCGACGTCGTCATGATCGGCGAGCTCGGCCTCGACGGCCGCGTCCTGCCCGTCCGCGGCGTCCTGCCCGCCGTCCTCGCGGCTGCCGACGCGGGGTACGACCAGGTCGTCGTCCCCGAGAACGCCACGGCCGAGGCCTCACTCGTGCCCGGCGTCTCCGTCCTCGGCGTCCGCAGCCTCCGCCAGCTCATCGCCGTACTCACCGACGAACCCGTCCCCGAAGAGGAAGCCGACTCCGACACCAACCGCAGCGCGACCACCGCCCCCGGCGGCTTCGGCGGCACCCTCGCCACCATCGGCACCCCCGACAGCACGGCCGCCCACCACGACCTCTCCGAGGTCGTGGGCCAGATCGCCGCCCGCACCGCCCTCGAAGTCGCCGCGGCCGGGGGCCACCACCTGTTCCTCCAGGGACCGCCGGGCGCGGGCAAGACCATGCTCGCGGAACGGCTCCCGTCGATCATGCCGCCCCTCACGCAGAAGGAGTCCCTCGAAGTCACCGCCGTCCACTCCGTCGCCGGCACGCTCCCGCCCGGCCGTCCCCTCGTCGAGACCCCGCCGTACTGCGCGCCCCACCACTCCGCCACCATGCAGTCCCTCGTCGGCGGCGGGCCCGGACTGCCGCGCCCCGGGGCCGTCTCCCTCGCCCATCGCGGCGTGCTGTTCCTGGACGAGGCCCCCGAGTTCAGCGCCAAGGCCCTCGACGCCCTGCGGCAGCCACTCGAATCAGGGCACGTGGTCGTCGCCCGCGCGGCCGGAGTCGTCCAACTCCCCGCCCGCTTCCAGATGATCCTCGCCGCCAACCCCTGCCCCTGCGGCCGCTGCACCCTTCACGGCGAGACCAGCACCTGCACTCCCGGAGCCATCCGCCGCTACCAAGGCCGGCTCTCCGGGCCGCTCCTCGACCGCGTCGACCTCAGGGTGGAGATCGAGCCCGTCACTCGCGCCGACCTCACCGCCACCGTCCACCGAGGCGAGTCCACCAGCCAGGTCGCCGACCGCGTGCGCCAAGCCCGGGAGCGCGCTGCGGCACGCCTCACCGGCACACCCTGGAGCACCAACAGCCACATCCCCGGCCACGAACTCCGCACCCGCTGGCATCCGGCCCCCGGCGCGCTCCACGAGGCCGAACTCGACCTGGAACGCGGACTCCTCACCGCCCGCGGACTCGACCGCGTGCTCCGCATCGCCTGGACCATCGCCGACCTCAGCGGCCGCGACCGGCCCGACGCCAACGACGTCAACCTTGCCCTGCACCTGCGGACCGGCATTCCCCGAGGGGTTCATATGGCCATCGCGCCTTGAGCGCGGGGAGCGCGCCCGCGCCCCTCAACTCTTCGTCCCTGGCCGCCCGTTCAGGCCGGAAGGTACGCGTCGATACGTACGCCCTGGACGGCGTCGGCCCGTAGGTCCAGGTACGTACGCGTCGGCCTGTACGCGCTGGACGGCGTCGTCCCGTACGTCCTGGCTCGCACGCGCGAAACCGCACCCGCCCGCCCACATCGCCCCCCCCCAGAAAGCGTCCCCATGCCCGCACCCCACCCGCCGCCCC